>JBNKRZ010000024.1:0-179439 GCA_050297015.1 Alphaproteobacteria bacterium
CGAAGGGCGCGGCATCTTTTTGCGTCTGTTCGCTCAAAATGCTTAACCGTAGCTATGGCTATGCTCTGCGCATTTTTCGCGCACATTCATCAAAAACCTGCTTGCGCAGAAATGTACATAACACGTAACTACAGTATCTAAGGGGAATGACTATAAAATTCCCTAGCATTCCGGTGGCTGGACGGTTATAAAAGCTCTTTATTGGAATATTTGAAAATAGAGGAATTTTAACGCCATGCACGCATACCGCACGCACACCTGTGGGGACTTACGCAAAGAGCACGAAAACGAAACCGTCCGCCTGTCCGGCTGGATCCACCGCAAGCGCGACCATGGCGGGGTTTTGTTCATTGATTTACGTGATACGTATGGCCTGACGCAATGCGTTGTGGATGAAGGCTCGCCCTTGCTGGAAGTCGTCGAAAAATGGCGCCCGGAAAGCACAATCACCGTGACGGGAAAGGTGCGCTTGCGCCCCGGTGAGACGGCCAACGCGAACCTGCCGACCGGGGATATTGAGCTTTACATCGATGAAGTGGAATTACAGGGCGCGTCCGAAGTCATCCCGTTTCAGGTTGCCGAGGATGACGGTACCGGCGAAGACAGCCGCCTGAAATACCGCTATCTCGATTTGCGCCGCGAAGGCATGCATTCCCGCATTCGCCTGCGGAACAGCGTGATATCCTCCATGCGCCGCCGCATGTGGGAAAAAGAATTTCAAGAATTCCAAACCCCGATCATGACGGCCTCCAGCCCCGAAGGGGCGCGCGATTACCTCGTGCCGAGCCGTTTGCATCCGGGGAAATTCTATGCCCTGCCGCAAGCGCCACAGCAATTCAAACAGCTTTTAATGGTCTCCGGCTTTGATAAATATTTTCAGATCGCGCCCTGCTTCCGTGATGAAGACGGCCGCGCCGACCGCCTCGCGGAATTCTACCAGCTTGATATGGAGATGAGCTTTGTCACGCAAGACGATCTCTTTGGCGTGATGGAGCCGGTGATCGCCGGGATTTTTGAGGAATTTTCCGACTGGACGGGTACCAAGCACACCGTCACGGACACGCCCTTCCCGCGCCTGACCTACAAGGAAGCGATGCTAAAATACGGCTCTGACAAGCCGGACCTACGCAACCCGCTGGAGATCGTGGATGTGACGGACGTGTTCGCCCGCGACGACGTAGAATTTAAAGCGTTCAAAACCATTATCGACAAGGGCGGCGTGGTCCGTGCGATCAAGGCCCCAAATGTCGGCGACCAGCCACGCAGCTTCTTTGACAAGCTCAACAGCTGGGCGCAAAGCGAAGGGGCATTCGGTCTGGGGTACATCCTGTTTGCCGATGGTGAGGGCAAAGGCCCCATTGCCAAATTCGTCCCCGCCGCCGCGCAAGATGCCCTGAAACTGGCCGCCGATCTGCATGACGGCGATGCGATTTTCTTTATCTGCGACCTTGAGAAAAAAGCCGCGACCTTCGCCGGAAAAGCCCGCGATGCCATTTGCGATGCGATGCCGGAAGGCCACGAAGCCGCGCGGGAAAAGGGCTGCTTCAAATTCTGCTGGGTGGTTGATTTCCCGATGTACGAACTCGACGAAGCTACGGCCAAAATCGACTTCTCCCACAACCCGTTTTCGATGCCACAGGGCGGCTTAAAAGCCCTGAACACCGAAGACCCGCTGGAAATCCTCGCATGGCAATATGACTGCGTGTGCAACGGGGCGGAACTAGCCTCCGGCGCGATCCGGAACCATCAGGCGGAAATCATGGAAAAGGCTTTCCACATTGCGGGGTACGACCGCGAAGTGCTGGAAAACAAATTCGGCGGTATGCTGAATGCGTTCCAATACGGCGCCCCACCGCACGGCGGCATGGCGTTCGGTGTAGACCGGATTGTGATGTTGCTGGCTGATGAGCCGAACCTGCGCGAGGTCTACGCCTTTGTCATGAACGGCCGGTATGAAGACCTGATGATGAGCGCCCCGTCCGAAGCCGCCGTCGAACAGCTCAAAGATTTGCATTTGAAGCTCAACCTGCCGAAGGAAAAGGTCTCCACAAAGGATGAAGCGGCTTAGATGAGTTGGTTTTTACTGGCATTAGCATCAACTTTTGTTATCTCCATCACGGTGGTATTGGACCAGTATGTTATCCGCAAATATCTTCCGGACAACAGTACTGTTGTCCTATTAATGGGCGAACTATTTTATTTTTTACCCGTTTTATTATTTGCTCCTTTTTATCCTCCGGCTCTGAATCTCGAACCGATTATTCTCTTTTCAGCTATCGGCCTCGGCATGTGGTCTCTACCCACGCTCCTACCTTATATATGGGCCTTGGAAAAAGACGACACACACATAGTTCTCCCTCTTTTTCAACTCACCCCCATTATCGTCCTATTTTTGGGCTGGCTATTGCTGGGTGAGAGTATCCCGACTACCATCCTTGCTGCAACGATCCTCGTCATTCTCGCCTCTATGGGACTGGTCTATGATTTTCAAAAAGGAAAAATCAAATTTCGCCTCCTAAGCTTTATTCTTATGTCTTCTTTTGCTTTGTCCTTATTCTTTCTAGGAGAACGTTATCTTGTCCAACGTGCTGACTGGCTGGCCATAGCGTTATGGGTTACATTCGGAGAGTTTATAGCGGGTGTGATTGCTTTCTTCCTACGTCGTGACCTATTTTCAATCATGCTCTCGGTTATCAAGTCATCGAAAGGGAAGGTTCTAATTTTTTCACTTTCGCAAGAAACCTTTTATATTCTGTCGTTGTTTCTGACTGTTTGGGGGTTGGCGCTAGCCCCCTCTGCGGGTGTGTTCCGCACAATTGCCGATTCATTTTTACCCGCATTCGGATTTATTTTATCCGGGGTTCTAGCTCTCTTTCTTCCTCAACAATTTGAAAAACACACCAATACTAAGCTTTTCTTATGGAAGGTCGCCTGCATTACCCTCATCATTACAGGTTCCGCTTATATCTATTTGCACAGCAACACCTAAATAATTTTCCTCCTCAAAACCCATCAGACCGTAGCTAAAAACATCTTCTAGCTTAGAGCGTTTTAGCGTTTATGTTCGGCTAGGAAAATAAGGCGAAGCGTAGTGGAACCTACGTGAGCCGCAATTTGACAAAGCCCGAACGTGAACGATGGACGCTCTAAAAAGATGGCCCGGCGGTGCTGTTTGGGGATGCACCAACCGGGCCGGGGATATCGCCTGCCTGGGTTTGGGTTCACGGTTAGGGAGGGGCGGCAGGCGAAAACTTTTTGCTCAAACGAAGGGCAAAACTTTATGAATTCATGGGGCGCTCCCTGTTGGTTGATCCGTCATGCCCAAAAAACTTTTCAATCCGATCTCCGGCCTCGTAAGGCTTCAAGGCAAGACTGACCTGGACGGGGATTTCTTCCCCGTTCCAGGCCAGTGCCAGCTTGTTCAGCTGCCAGGCAAGCTTCTGCGCCCGGGCGGCAGCGTCACATCTCGTTGTGTGGGAGAGTAGGAGGATAAACTCATCGTGACCCAAGCGGCCGGCCACATCCATCACGCGGATGCCCTCGCTCAAGGTCAGGGCCACCAGACGCAGGCAAGCATATGCCGCGCCGGGGCCGTATTTCTTATAAATCATCGCGGAGTTTTCGAGCTCCAGAGAGAGCAGAATTCCGCCTTGCGCAAAGCCGCGCTGGCAACGATCCAGTTCGCGCCCCAAAGCATCGCGGAAACCTTGAGCATTTTTCAGTCCTGTCAGCTCATCAACCTGCGCTATATCTTCAAGAATAGATATCCGCTCTTTTTGTGCGGCTAAGGCATGCCCGGCCCGCTCGATCATCCGGTGCGTCTGGCTCAAAAGCGCCACAACAGCGCCCGCCGGGAAATGCCCGTGCGTTTCGCTTCCTATCGTTTGCTGTGTTATGCGTTTCGTTGCCATCGCGTTATTGATCCTTAAAATAAAAATCGCTTTTACGTCTTACTCTTGTATCTCACTTTAAAAGGCTCTCGATCGCCCTTCCCTCTCTTCCTTTGCGAAGAGCGTGCCAACTGAAAATGACGCAAACTTTCCCTTCAAAAACAAACAGATAGCACACAACCAACCCCTCATAAAAAACCGGGCAAAAGACACCCCGGCAACAAATCCATGCAGTTTTTGCCCGCCGCCTGCGGCAAGTTTTTCCACTTTGGTATTTCCGGGGACTCTGATTGTTATTTGTACGCCCATGCTTTACTATAGACGCTATGAAATGCAGCCCTTTCCCTTCTTTGCAAAATACGGCGATCATTCTGACGTTGATTGCTTTGCTGTTCCTGACGGAAGTCGGGATGAAGCTGATGGCACCTGCCCGGCAACAAGAGAAAAACACGCCCGTCATTACGCTCACAGATAAGGCAGAGAGTAAGGATGAAAAAGAAAACAAAACGGAGAAAGGCACCGCCGCGGCGCTCATCCCCCACCGCGCTTTGTATGAAATTAAAATGATCTCCCAGACCAGCGGTTCACAAGTCATCAATATCAGCGGCGAGATGAGCTTTGAGTGGGAACCCACATGCGAAGCATGGAACGCCCAGCACAAATTTAATTTGCTCTATGAATATACCGATATCGCCCCGATGTACATCACCAGCGATTTTTCAACTTATGAGCTATTTGACGGCGCGCGCTTTGTCTTCAATGCCCGCCGCAAACGCAATGATACGATCTATCAGGAATTGCGCGGTTTGGCAGAAATGCCACCGAACGGTAAAGGGCTGGTCACCCACACAATTCCCGCCGACATGAGCTATGATCTGCCGGAGGGCACATTATTCCCCATGGCCCACACCATTGCCGTACTCAAAAAAGCCGCAGCAGGCGAGCATTTTTTCAACGCCCCCGTATTTGACGGCAGTGACGAAGAAGGCCCCGTCGAAATCAACGCCTTTATAAAAGCCGCAGGCTCTCCTCCCGCCCTGCCGAAGGAAAGCGATTCCATTGACGCCACCTTGCTCACCGGCCCGGCATGGGATGTCCGCATGGCCTTTTTCCCGCTGAACAACACAGAAGCCGAATCAGAGTATGAGATGAACATCCGCCTCCATCAAAACGGAATTATCAGCGACATGCTTGTCGAATATGATGATTTTTCAGTCACACAAAAACTTATCGCGCTGGAAAGCCTCCCCGTTCCTTTATGTGAAGAGTAACGATGTGTATTGAGTTTACGGCCCAAAAAAGGTAGCCTTGTTAAGGTATTTTAAAAGAGTTTCGTTTTACGATTAAAAGCCAAGAAACACAAAAACAGGTAGACAAAGCCACATGGCCCAGACAGTCTTGATCGTTGAAGACAACGAATTAAACATGAAATTGTTCCATGATCTTTTGGAAGCGCACGGTATCGAAACCATTCAAACCAAAGACGGTCATGAGGTTATGGAACTGGCGCGCACGCACAGCCCGGACCTGATTTTGATGGACATCCAGCTCCCTGAAATCTCCGGCATGGACATCACCAAATGGCTAAAAGACGATGAAGAGTTGAAATCAATTCCCGTGATTGCCGTCACGGCCTTTGCCATGAAAGGCGACGAGCAAAAAATCAGGGAAGGCGGTTGTGAGGACTACATATCAAAACCGATCTCTGTGACGACTTTTATCGAAACAGTACAAAAACACCTGAAAAACGATAACGACGAATAGAAAAAAAGCGAAGCGAAAGGCACGGTAGACTGATATGTCCGCGAGGGTTTTAGTTGTTGATGATATTTTGCCGAATGTAAAACTGCTCGAAGCCAAGCTGAGCAGTGAATACTACGATGTGCTCACCGCAACCAGTGGCGAAGAAGCCCTGCAAAAGGTTGAAAATGACAGCCCGGACATCGTCCTGCTCGACGTTATGATGCCCGGTATGGATGGCTTCGAGGTCTGTAAAAAAATCAAGGAAAGCCCGAATAACGCCCATATTCCCGTTGTGATGGTCACGGCGCTGACTGACAATGTCGACCGTGTACGCGGGCTGGAGGCCGGCGCTGACGACTTCCTGAGCAAGCCTGTTAATGATACGGCGCTGATGGCGCGTGTACGCTCTCTCGTCCGTCTAAAGATGACAGTTGATGAATGGCGCACACGGGAAAACACGGCCTCTCAACTCGGCGTGTCGGATGAAAATGCTACCGTCATGAACGAGCCCGTCGAACGCGCCCAGATTCTTTTGATCGAGGATCAGGATTTCGAAACCGACAAAATCATCGATACCATGGCACAGGACTCCGACACGGTCACCGCCGTTAAAAGCGGCATGGATGCTATGGGTGCTGTCGCCGACAAAGATTTCGATTTGTTGATTGTCAGCTTGAACCTTAAGCAGGAAGACGGCCTACGCCTGTGTTCACATTTACGATCCAACGAACGGACACGTTCCATCCCGATTTTGATGGTCAGCACCGAAGACGACATGCAACGCGTCGCGCACGGACTAGAGATCGGTGCGCATGACTACATTCTGCGCCCGGTTGACCGCAACGAACTGCTCGCACGGGCCCGCACACAAATCCGCCGCCGCCGTTTCCAGGAACGCCTGCGTGCGAACTATGAAATTTCACTTTCCATGGCCCTGACCGACGCTTTGACCGGGCTTTATAACCGCCGTTATATGGAAGTGCACCTGCAAAAATTGCTGCACAAGAACCATGAAAGCAAAAAAGATCTTTGTGTTTTGCTGTTGGATATCGACCATTTCAAAAGCGTCAATGACACCTACGGCCACGGGGTCGGGGATGAAGTTTTAAAAACCTTCGCCTTCCGCCTGCAAGACAATTTACGGAGCTTCGACCTTGTTGCCCGCTTGGGCGGAGAGGAATTTGTTGCCATCCTGCCGGACACCTCAGAGGGAACAGCGCAATTTATTGCTGAACGTCTGCGCCGTTCCATCTGTGAAAAACCGTTTAAGTGCAGCGCACCGGAGGGACAAATCTCCGTTTCGACCTCCATCGGCGGCGCGCTGATCGACCATGGCGAACACACGGTACAAGAGGTACTGGATAACGCTGACAAGGAACTCTACGTCGCTAAAGAATCCGGACGAAACTGCACCGTCTTCAAGGACAAAGGCAAGCTGGATCCTGACGAATTCATCACCGGCGCCCGCCCGCTTATTGAATAAACCGTTCCACCTCCCAACAGGATCTTGGGAATTGTCGTTTAAATTTGTTTTCGGCTATGAACGAGGAATAAAGCGTAGCACGCCCTACATAAGCGACAAGTGAAGCTGGCGTCCGAAAAGAAATTTAAGCGGCAAGAAGGCCGCTATCCGCCGCCATTACCAGAAATTCCGGGTTTAAGAACTTGCGGTCCGCGTGGCCGTAGCTCATCGCCACGCCGTTTAAGTCCGTCATCACGCCGCCGGCGCTATTGATAACCGCATGCCCGGCGGCAATATCCCACTCACATGTCGGGCCGAAGCGCGGATATAGATCGGCTTTCCCAGCAGCCACCGCACAAATCTTCAAAGATGAGCCTTTCTTGACGATCTTGGCCACCTTTTGCTCCCCCAGAAATTTCTCCAACTTTTCCGCGCTGCCGTGCGAGCGGCTGGACACAACGGTTAACCCCTCTCTCGGCGGGCGGCGCACATGGATCGATTTTTCCTTATCCGTATCCTCCAGCCAGCGGATCGCCGTGCCCGGCCCGCATCCGGCATAAAGCTCTCCCTTAACGGGCACGTACACTACGCCCAGCAAAGGCGTGCCTTTATGGATCAAAGCGATATTCACCGTGTAATCGCCGCTGCCGGAGATAAATTCCTTCGTTCCGTCCAGCGCATCGACCAGCCAGAAATAATCCGCCCCTGCCAGATCGGGAATGCGCCCTTCCGCCACGGCCTCTTCCCCTACGAACGGTACACTTGGCGTTATATCGGCCAGCGCCTTTTCAATCAGCGCCTCCGCCGCGCGGTCGGCCTCCGTTACGGGGGAACCGTCGCCCTTGGCCTCCGCGCCTTGATAGCCGCTTTCATCAAAATAATCGAGCGTCACTTCACCCGCTTCGATCGCGATACGCCGCACCATATTGGTCAGCGCCGGAGGATGAGATAAGAGTTTACTCATACTTTACCTCTCCGTCATTCCGAACAGCCGTGCAAGCGGCTGGAGGAATCTTCAAACCATCCATCTGATAAATCCTTCCACGTTGGATTTTCTATTTTCACAAGCCTGTCTTTCTTTTCCCGCCGCCAGTTTTTTATTTCTTTCTCTCTGGCTATAGCCAAACGAATATCGCCAAACGCTTCAAAACAAACAAGTTTTGTTACATTGTACCGGGATGTAAATCCACGAAGCAATTTGTTTTTATGTTCATACACACGACGTTCAAGATTATTTGTAACACCTGTATAGAGGACATCCCCCGTCCAGTTCGTCATCATATAAACGAAACCACCTTTTTCACGTGGTCCCCCCATCAAAGATTCCTCGCATCCTCTCGGAATGACGATCCGATGATAACCTCCAATAATTCGGGGAATTCATCGGTTCCCATATCGCCCCGGCAAAAATGGCCGTGATTTGTAAATTTATGAAGAATGGCCGACGGATATGTGTCCATTACCCGCTCAACTGTCTCCGGCACACCGTCACTATCATCTTCCGAAAAGAATACGTGGATCTCTTCAACCCGGTCCGCCAGATCGGGAGCAAGCGCACAAGACAAAAAATCACCATGCTTTTTGTACGGATCAAGCCACGGTGCCACCAATACCAGTTTTTCGATTTTTACATCGTTTTGACTAAGCCATTTCAGGAAAAACCCACAGCCCGCACTATGACCGACCAGAGTCGTTTGTACATCAACGGGAAACCCTTTAAAAACATCATTCCATTTTACATAATCCGGATTGTAAGGGGTGGGCATTTGCGGGGTTTGGCAATTATACCCTTTCATCACCAATTGATCCTGTAGCCAGGAAAGCCAATGAAAATTAGACCCGCACGGATATTGCGGATCGAAGAACTCTTTCTCGTCACAAGTGCCGTGAATGATATATGCGTTTTTCATTCCATTCCTTCCCCCGTCATCCCGAACATCGCGTTGGCGGTGGAGGGATCTTCCCAATAGGCATTACAAAGATTCCTCGCATTCGCTCGGAATGACGTGTTTATCACGCTGTCATAGTCTCATCATCGCTCTTCACGCCGATTTGCGCCTCAATGTAGTCCAGCACTTGCTGCACACAGGTTTGCACATCGTTGTGCTGGGTATCGACGACGAGTTCAGGGTTTTCCGGCGGCTCATAGGGGCTATCGATCCCGGTGAATTCTTTGATCTGGCCGCCGCGCGCCTTTTTATACAGACCTTTCGGGTCGCGCGATTCACAAGTCGCCAGATCGGCCTTCACATGAATTTCATGGAAACGTGCCGGAGCGGCCTGCCGCGCCCTGTCTCTATCCTCCCGGTAGGGCGAAATAAAGGCCGTCACACAGACATTCCCGGCATCCGCCATAAGGGCCGCAACTTCACCCACGCGCCGGATATTCTCCGCCCGGTCTTCCGGGGAGAAGCCCAGATCCGCGTTCAAACCATGGCGCACGTTATCACCATCCAGAACATAAGTATGATAGCTGCGCTCAAACAAAGCCCGTTCCACGGCGATGGCTAACGTCGATTTCCCGGCCCCGGAGAGGCCCGTAAACCAGAACACTGCGCCGTAATGGCCGTTTTTCTGCGCCCGCGCTTCATAGCTAGTCAAGGATTCCACGGCATAAATATTCTCGGAAATCGGCTGCGTTTGGCGGCGCTGGTCGGCATAGCCCTCCATAGAGATCGTACCGCCCCCGGCCACATCGTGCCCGTCATAAAGCACCAAGCGCCCCGTCCGGCCGTTATCGGTGTACGGATCGAGCGGCAAAAGCTCCCGCGCGCGCAAGGTCACTTCCGCCACGGCATTACGTTTGACTTCACCGCTGGCATTATCCTGCGCAAGATCTTGCGTATCCACGACCTTTTCAATCGACTGGATGGAAACCATCGCTTCGTTCGTACCATAACGCACCTTATAAGAATCGCCGATTTTCAGCGGCTTTTCCGCCAGCCAGAAAATATGCGACCGGAAGACGTTGGACAGCATCGGTGGATTTTTGACATGGGAGCCAATATGCCCGCGCTCAACGAATATTTTTTCATCCAGCGTAATCCCGACCGATTCCCCGGCATGGGCCTCGACTTTGTTTTCATCGTCGGGCCAAACGGCGATTGAGGTAACTTTGGCTTCCTCCCCGGTCGGCGAGAATAAAACCGTATCGCCTTTGCGCAAAATCCCGCTTTCAACACGACCGACAATGATGCGCTTTTTATCCCAGTGATAGACATCCTGCACCGGGAAACGCAGCGGCAAGGCAATCGGCGGTGTAGCGACTTCAAAGCTATCGAGCACCTGCGTCAATGGCTTGCCTTTATACCAGTCCATATTTTCCCCGCGCTGCGCGATCAAATCGCCATGACGCGCGGAAATCGGCACAATGTGCGAGGCATGAAGCCCAATCGAACCGAGATAATCCGTCACCTGCCGTGAGACTTCGGCAAAGCGCTCCGGGTTATAATCGCACAAATCCATTTTGTTGATGACCACAGCCACCTGTTGCAGCCCCAGCAAGTGCAGTAAATAGGCATGGCGGCGCGTTTGTTCCCGCACGCCCTCATCGGCATCAACAACCAACACCGCAGCATCCGCCGCCGCCGCCCCGGAAATCATGTTCTTCAAAAATTCACGGTGGCCCGGCGCATCAATAATCACGTAATCGCGCGCTTCCGTCGAAAACCAGATTTGCGTGGTGTCGATGGTCACAGCCTGATCGCGCTCGGCCTGCATGGCATCCAGAACAAAAGACCACTCAATCGCGTCCGCCCCGCGTTTTTTGGAGGTACGCTCCAACTCCTCCAATTTTCCATCGGGCAAGGAATCTGTATCATACAGCAACCGCCCGATCAGGGTCGATTTTCCGTGATCGACATGGCCGACAATCACAACACGAAGCTGTTGATATTTGAGAGAAGAATCTGTCGCAGTCATTGTTTCGTTTTTGTCCCTAAACTTACTTAAACCTTATTCCCATCCAAACGACGGGCTTTTTTGTCTCACCTTTTTCATACGGCTGCACAAAAGTCTTTGTTTTCGCTCTTTGTCCTGAACACAGGTTTCAATCTCCGCCGTCTTCGTGTCCATAATGACAATCCCACCGGGAGCCATCACCAGAGAATAACGCCCCGTTTTCTGCCCTTTCACCTCCATGATTAACGCCGAAAACACGATCATCAAAAGCACAAAAAATACCAGACTGTCTTTGTCTATATGTTTCATAGTTTGCCCTTTTCAAACATCTCTGTATGCTGCGACGCTGCGCTCACATGTATCCTTTTTCACGCAGCTTCTCGAAACTATCCTCTGCCTCGTGATCCATGGCGCGGCCCGCGCGTTCCGCGGTTTTGGTCGTCTCTAACTCATGGATAATATCGTCAATTGTGGCCGCGCCGCTTTCAATCGGGAAAGTGATATTCTTTTCGCCCAACGAACGATAGCGCATCATTTTTCCGGTCTCGCTATCTTCCCGTGCAAAATAAAGCGGCACCGTCGGAATATTTTCGCGCTTGGTATAGCGCCAGATATCAATTTCCGTCCAGTGCAACAAAGGGTGAATCCGCACATGGCAGCCATCGGGAAATTCAGTTTTATACTGGTCCCAGAATTCAGCGGGCTGGTCTTTGAAATCCCACGTCCCGTCAAGCGTCCGCGGCGAAAAAACGCGCTCCTTCGCCCGCATGGATTGCTCATCCCGGCGAATACCGGCGATAATGCCACGGTATTTATTCTCCTTGAGAAGATTTCTGAGCCCTTCCGTTTTGCGCATTGCGGCGCGGGTTGCCGGCGGTAATGTCTGATCCATATCGGCTTCCGGCGGGCAAAGCTGAACCTTCAGTGGCAAGTCCCATTCCTTAGCGATATTATCGCGGAATTCATAGACCTCCGGCAGTTCCATCTCTGTGTCAAGCTGCACCAGCGGAAACGGCACCCGGCCATAAAACGCCTTGCGGATCAGCCACAGCATCACATTAGAATCTTTACCGATGGACCACAACATCGCCAGCGGCTCGACGCGGTTATACGCCTCACGCAGAATATAAATTGATTTATTTTCCAACTCGTCGAGATAAGGATACACGAATTTTACGCTCCTGTTGCTTCTTTCAATGCCGTTTCTTGCGCGGCGGGCGATACCTCACTCCGGCCCACAGAAACATAATGAAAACCACTATCTTTCATATCGGAAACTTTATAAACATTGCGCAGGTCAATCAAATGATTCCCCTTCATCAACGCTGCGATTTTCTTCAAATCGAGCGCGCGAAATTCGTTCCATTCGGTAATAATGACCAAGGCGTCCGCGTCTTCCGCCACGTCATAAGCGCTATCCCGCCACACCACATCATCGTCGAGCAACCCCTTGGCCGCGTCCATGGCCTCCGGATCGTAAGCGGCAACTGTTGCCCCCGCCTGTTGCAGAACGGGGATGATCGTTAAAGCCGGCGCGTCGCGCATATCATCCGTATTCGGCTTAAATGCCACACCCAAAACACCGATCCGTTTGCCCCGCACATCGCCGCCGCATGCAGCAACAATTTTATCCGCCATGCGTGCCTTACGGTCTTCATTGACAGAAACGACCGTTTCAACAATCCGCTGCGCCGTGCCGTATTTCTGCCCCGCGCGCGTCAGCGCCAGCGTATCTTTCGGAAAACATGACCCGCCATAGCCCGGCCCGGCATGCAGGAATTTGCTACCGATCCGCCCATCAAGGCCGATGCCCTTGGAGACTTGCTGCACATCCGCGCCAACCTGTTCGCACAGATCAGCAATCTCGTTGATAAACGAGATTTTGGTCGCGAGGAAAGCATTTGCCGCATACTTAATCAGCTCTGCCGTTTCCGGCGCGGTGAACAGAATCGGTGTCTCGTTAATGAAAAGCGGCCGATAAATACCACGCATAACCTCTTGCGCCCGGTCGGACTCCGTTCCCACCACCACACGATCGGGACGCATGAAGTCATCAATTGCCGCCCCTTCCCGCAAAAATTCCGGGTTGGAGGCCACATCGAAATCCGCATCCGGCGCCGCTTCGCGCACAATACGTTCAACCTCTTTCGCCGTTCCGACCGGCACCGTCGATTTATCGACAATCACAGTGTACCCCTCCAGGTTTTCCGCGATTTCTTTGGCTGCGCCATAAACATAAGACAAATCCGCATCCCGGCCAAAACGGCGCGAAGGCGTCCCCACCGCGATAAAGACCGCATCCATACCCTTGACAGCATCGGCAATATCCGTCGTGAACGTAATGCGCCCGGCGGCGATCTGACGTGCCAAAAGCTCATCCAGCCCCGGTTCATAAATCGGGATTTCACCTTTTTTCAGACGCTCAATTTTTCCAGCGTCCTTATCCACACAAACGATATCGTGCCCAAACTCAGCAAAACAGGTTCCAGACACCAACCCGACATAACCGGTTCCCACCATTCCAATACGCATAAAAAACCTTTCTTTCGAAGTTTCGTAAAACGAGCCCCTGTAAATGCCTGCGACACTATCTTATTTTATCCCGCGGCGAAAGCCTCTTATTGGGGTTTGCATGTACTTTCTTATTTTCCTTGATAATAAATATGTCAAGATGCTACAAGAGGCGATGGAAAATATATAGCCGCTCAACAACCGGGGGGCTTTTTGTGCCTTGCTAAATTGATTGGCATTTTCCTTGAGTTACAGGAAAAGTTTGGTTAGAACCATTACTTGTTAGAGCTTAGGCCCTATTACCAACACGCAATTGAAGGATTTCAAAATGGCAGAAAACGACTCAGCCCCGACTCAAGACGAAGAAGCACGCACCGCAGCCATGCCTCTTTTTTATACGGGACCGGCGCCACTGGATGCGAAAAAGCACGCGGGCCTCGCATTGAAAAAAGATTTCGGTTTGGGTTTCACAAAGAACGTCAACGCCGTGCCGATCAACATGATCGAAATGCCGCAAATCTGCCATTTCTACCCTATTGCCTTTTCTCCGGATAAAAATGCTACGCCTGTGGCTTTGATGGGCCTGCGCGATAACGAAAACCTGTTCCTCGACAAAAAGGACGAATGGGCCGAACATAGCTATATTCCTGCATATATCCGCCGTTACCCTTTTATTTTCTCGGAAGTGCCGGATAGCGACCAACTGACCTTATGTGTCGACATAAACGATAATATCACCGAAGAAAACGGCGAGCAGAGATTTTTCGATGACGAAGGAGCACCTACGGCACTATCCCAGAACGCGCTGGAATTCTGCAAATCCTATCACGCCGCGGCGCAGCAAACACAAGAATTCTCCAAGGCCCTGGCCGATAGCGGTTTGCTGGTTGAGCGCTCTGCGGAAATCAATGTTGGCGGCGACAAAAAAATAAACTTCTCCGGCTTCCGCATCATTGATGAGCAAAAGCTGGCCGAGATGGCTGACGAAGATTTCATGGAATGGCGCCGTAAAGGTTGGCTGCCCTTCATTTACGCGCACCTGTTTTCAGGCGCACAATGGCAACGGCTTACGCTACTGTTGCAAGACCGCATAAAAAACGAAGCAAACTAAACAACAACGACAACCAGACCAACGGGAGAAAACACCATGGCTAAAGTAGGAGCACAACGGGCCGCCGAGCTAACAGGAAAGTCGAAATCAACCATCCAGCGCGCTATGAAAAATGGCAAACTGTCATACGATGTTGACAGCAACGGCCGCCGGACCATTGATGTATCCGAGCTGGAAAGAGCTTTTGGCATCTCCCCACAACAAGGCGCAACACAGCCTCAGGAAACCGTAGAGGCCGAACTGGAAAAAGCCTCCAACATCCTCGAAATGGAGCGTATGAAAATGCGTATCCGTATGCTGGAAGATCAGTTGGAAGACGCCCGCACCCAGATTGAAGACCTGCGCGAACAGCGTGAACAATGGCAAAAACAGGCGCAACAGGTTCTCCTGACCAGCCAATACAGCCAAAAACAAGCCGAGGAGTTGAAAGAACAGCTCAAAGAACGTGAACGCCGTGCTCAAATGCGCCGCCAACAAAAAATGCAGCAACAAGCGGACAACGAAAATCGGCAAGTCGGTCCGATGGAACAACAACGCCAAGAGGAAAAGAACTTCAAAGTTAAAGATCTTTGGCAAAAAATTCGGGGTAACCAAAGCGAAAAACAAGAAGCCGCCGGTTAATACACTCTCTCCTGTTTCTTCCCCCTTAAAAGGGGGAGATAGACGGCGGATGGTAAAGACCGTCATTGGCGAGTATAACCGAGGAATCTGTGTAAGGCGACAGCGGAGAATATCCCTCCATGCGCTACGCTTGGTCGGGATAACATTCCTTCTTTCCTCTTGCTTTCTCCCTCCCCCTCTAGCGCCGGATTATGTAAAATGCATAGAGGGTGGTATATAGTCGATCCAAAATAAAATGATTCGAATTTTCTACCCCCGTCATTACAAGTTTTTGTGAAAACAAAATACGTGTGATCCATAGCCGCCAATGGATTGCACGTTTTCGCCTAAAGGCGAAACGTGCAATGACGACTCTTCAATTTCATGCTCATTTTATTCAGGATGGGCTATAACAATTCCCCTCTCTCCCTTTTTGATAACACCCCCATTCCAGATTATGTTAGATTAAAAAGAAAGGGTGCAAGAATAAAAGCAGCATCCCCCCTCTTACGTCATCCCCGCGCTTTAGGTGGGGCCACCCCTTTTCACCACAAAGCACACGAAAGACCACAGAGTTTCCCTCTTTCTCCCTCCCCCTCTTTCCTCCCCCTAGGGCCGGATTATGTAAAATAGATAGTATATAGTACATAAGGGGCATTTTATCGTCATTGCGAGGAAAAAATGACAAAGAAATCTCGTCCAGATTGCCGCGCGGCCTTATTAAAGAAGTGTCCCACGTGTTTTTTAAAAGCTTTATCCCACGCACTTCATGCTTCGGGATGAGCGCACTTCGGGCGGTGTTTTAAGCTCTTGTCCCACGTGCTTCGCACTTCGGGAGTCTTTTTAGGTTGTGTCCCACGTGCTTCGCACTTCGGGACGGGGGACGGGGGACGGGGAACAGGGGACGGAGCGGACGAGGCTTCGCAATGACAATAAGGAAAGCCCCTACGCCTCATCCTGATACGCGGTACGTACTACGTGGTACGCATTGCGTAAAATTATAAAAAACACAAAAAACGTCGCCTTCCGCCTTTCCGGCACCTGCCGCCAAACACCGGACGGCTCCACCAAAGCGCGGATTATCACAAACGATAAAGCGCGGGAAAAAGATTGCATTTCCCGGTTATCTGCCTTATTTATCTACTTTTCCCAGCATTAGCCGGATGTATATCCTGATGATTTTTGACATTCTTGTTTTAGCGATCCTTCTCATTTCTGCCGTTATAGCCTTTTTGCGCGGTTTAATTCGTGAGGTCTTGACGATCCTCGGTGTTATAGGCGGGGCGCTGGCTTCTTTCTTCATCGGACCGGCTTTAAGCCCCCTTATCCGCGGCTGGATAGGCGGCGGTACAGGCGCAGACGGTAGCCGCATTTTCGGCATTTTCCCCTCAACCGTCGTTGCTGATGGCATTGCTTATGGCGGAATTTTTATTATTGTTGTTGTTGTCTTATCGGTGATTAGCCACTTTTTATCCGGCTGGGTTAAAAACATTGGTCTTGGCGCGCTGGACCGTACGCTGGGCGTTTTATTCGGTTTGGTGCGAGGCATGGTTTTGATCGCTATTTTGTATCTGCCCTTTTATTTTCTGACGGATAAAACAGATCGCATGACATGGCTAAAAGACAGCAAAAGCCGGGTATATATCGAAATATCTTCTGGATGGTTAGCGGGATTTCTACCTGATTCTTTATCTTCGGATACGCCGGATAAAGCCGTTAAAAACGCCGACTCCATCGCCAAAGCCACACGGGAAAAGCTTCAAGAACTTGATGTCCTGCGCGAACAAGGGGCAAAGCTGGTCCCCGACGAAAAAACGAACAAAAATGAAAGCGCACCGGGCTACGAAAAGGATGAGCGCCTGCAACTGGATCAACTGTTTGAACAAGGTACGAATAACTAATGGAACGGACATTTTCTCCCCCCCCTTTTGATGATGATAAACTGCACGAAGAATGCGGCGTATTCGGCGTATTCGGCCATGACGATGCGGCGGCTTTGACCGCTCTGGGTCTACATGCCTTACAGCACCGGGGACAAGAAGCCTGCGGGATTGTTTCCTACAACGGTAAGGAATTTTATTCCAAACGGGCGCTGGGCCTGGTTGATAAGACATTCAGCCGTAAAGAGACAATCGAAAAGCTGCCGGGTTATACGGCGATCGGCCATAACCGCTATGCGACAACGGGTGATACGCTTCTCCGGAACGTTCAACCGTTATTTGCCGATATGGCTTTCGGGGGATTTGCTTTGGGGCATAACGGGAATTTGACGAATGCCGCAACCCTGCGGGAGGAATTGGTTCTGCAAGGCGCCTTGTTCCAATCAACCACCGATACGGAAGTGATTTTACACCTGATGGCGCATTCCTCTCAAAAGACGGTTGAAGATCGCTTTACCGAATCGCTGCAAAAGATCAAAGGCGCGTACTCCATCGTAGCCTGTACGCATGATTGCTTGATGGGTGTACGTGATCCGAACGGCTTCCGCCCTCTGTGCCTTGGCAAGCTGGGAGACGCCCATATCCTAGCATCAGAGAGCTGCGCACTTGATATCATCGGGGCGACGTACGTGCGTGATATTGATCCGGGTGAGATGGTTGTTATCGACAAGGACGGCATACGTACACGGCGGCCGTTTGGTGAAAACCCCTCCCACTTTTGTATTTTTGAATATATCTATTTTGCGCGGCCCGATTCTTTTATGGAGGGTAAATCCGTCTATGAAATGCGCAAAAATATCGGCAACGAGCTGGCACGGGAAGCCCCGTGCCCCGGCGCGGATATCATCGTGCCCGTTCCCGATTCGGGCGTGCCTTCAGCGATCGGATATTCCGAAAAAAGCGGCGTGCCGTTTGAGCTGGGAATCATCCGTAATCACTATGTCGGACGTACGTTTATTGAGCCGACCAGCAACATCCGCCACCTCGGCGTGAAAATGAAGCACAATGCCAACCGCGCTTATATTGAGGGCAAGAGCATTGTTCTAGTCGATGACTCGATCGTGCGGGGGACGACCTCTAAAAAGATCGTTGAAATGATGCGTCAGGCCGGAGCCAAGGAAGTCCACATGCGCATTTCTTCACCGCCGACGGCGCATAGCTGTTTTTACGGGATTGATACGCCCTCGCGCCGCGAATTGTTGGCACACGATACATCGGTTGAAAAAATCCGCGCTTATATCGGGGCGGACTCGCTGGCCTATATCTCGATTGACGGGCTGTACCGCGCCGTGGGGGAAACCGCCCGTAACGCCGATGTGCCGCAATATTGCGATGCCTGCTTTACCGGCAAATACCCGGTGGACCTGACCGATTTCAACCGTAAACAGGAAGCCGCGGAATGATGACCTCCTCCACAGGCATGCCAGACTTATCCGGGCGGATTGCCCTTGTGACCGGTGCCTCACGCGGGATTGGCGCGGCAGTGGCCAAGGGGCTGGCGGCGGCCGGGGCGCATGTGATCCTCGTAGCCCGTACGACCGGCGCACTGGAGGCCGTTGATGATGAAATCCGCGCAGGCGGAGGCACAGCAACCTTGCTGCCGATGGACCTTTTGAAGCTTGATGAGATCGACCAGATCGGCCCGGCGATTGCCGAGCGATTCGGCAAGCTCGATATTTTCGTGGGCAACGCCGGGATGCTGGGGCTTCTCACGCCGCTGACGCACGCGAAAGCCAAAGATTGGCAAATGGTTATGGATTTGAATGTGAACGCCAATTTCCGCCTGATCCGTATTCTCGACCCCTTGTTGCAGCAATCCGATGCCGGGCGCGCGCTATTTGTAACATCCGGCATGGGTAATCAGGTAACAAAAGCGTACTGGGGCATGTATGCGACCAGCAAAGCGGCGCTGACCGCGATGGTGAAGACGTACGCCGCCGAGGTGGAAAACACGAACGTACAGGTCAATTTAGTCCGGCCTGGCAATGTCGAAACGGCTATGTTGGCCAAGGCGTATCCCGGCGGCTGTCCGGGCAAGACCAAAAAGCCGGAAGATGTCGTCCCGGCCTTCCTTGAACTGGCCTCTCCCGCTTGCACAAAGAACGGCGCCCTTATCGACCTGTTTGAGGATTAGGGGTTCATTTTTATCCCCGCTCTCCTCCCAATCTTACTCTCCGCAAGATGATACGCGGTACGTACCACGTAGTACGCATCACATACCATACAGTCGTCTCAATGTAGCCCATACAACCAACACCCCCACCCTCCCCCTTAGTATCAAATTATGTAAAATTCATAACGTATAGTGTAAGGAATATAATAACGCGTCGAGGCGGCTGCCTCTCCTCGCAATGACGCCCCCCTTTGTCATTCCACGCACGCCGCTTCTCCGCGTTAAAAATCCCCTTGCCTAAAAAGGAATATTATCCTATATTAAAGGCATGAAAAACACAGACAAACAAACACAGACAAACAAAGGCGCCCCCCACCCCCCTATCAAAAATGACATCCGAACTAGAGGAAACGGGAAAATACGTTTAAAAACAAAGGGTAATACAAAAGGCTGGAGCGCTGAGCGCCGGGCTGCGCAAGCCGAAAGGCTCCGCCGCACCCGCATTTGGGAGAAATCCACCGGCCCCCGCACCCCGGAAGGCAAAGCCCGCGCCAGCATAAACGGTTATAAACACGGCCTGCGTTCCGCCGAAATCCGAAAATTACGCGCACTCCTGCGTCTTCAAAAAGCTTTCGTGAAAATGGCGCTCGTCAGCGCCCAAACAGATCGGCAATGTCCTGCACGTGCACAATCTCCTGCACCTTCAGACCGCCGGAGACCTTCCCGCGTTTCTTTGCCTTCGGGATCACCGCTTCCTCGAAACCCAGCTTCCCGGCTTCTTTCAAGCGTACATCTGCCTGTGCCACTTGCCGTACTTCCCCGGCAAGGCCGACCTCTCCAAAGAACACCGTATGGGCGGGCAAGGGATTGCCGTTTAGAGAGCTTACCAATGCCGCCGCCACGGCCAAGTCCGCCGCCGGTTCGTTCACCCGGATTCCCCCGGCGATATTCAGGAATATATCCATGCCCGAAAACTGTAAGCCGCAGCGCGATTCCAGCACGGCCAGAATCATCGCCAAACGGTTATTATCCCAGCCCACAACGGCGCGCCGCGGATTGCCCAGTGCCGTGGGCGCGACGAGGGCCTGCACCTCAACCAGCATCGGGCGCGTGCCCTCCAACCCGGCGAGAACGGCGCTACCCGCGACATTTTCCTGCCGCTGTGACAGGAACAGAGCGGAAGGGTTTTCCACCTGCACCAGCCCTTCATGTGCCATCTCGAACACACCGATTTCATCGGTCGGGCCAAAGCGGTTTTTTACCGCGCGCAGGATACGGAACTGGTGGGAGCGGTCACCCTCAAAATACAGGACGCAATCAACGATATGCTCCAGCACGCGCGGGCCCGCGATCTGGCCCTCCTTCGTTACATGCCCGACGAACAGGACCGTAACCCCGCGCTTTTTGGCCACGCGGATGATCTCAGCCGCCGACGTGCGTACTTGCGTCACCGTCCCCGGCGCACTATCAACCGTATCGACATACATGGTCTGGATCGAATCGATGACCAGCAGGGACAAATCATTGTCCGGGTCTTCCATGGAGGCCACAATATCGCGGACGCTGGTGGCGGAGACAAGCTGCACCGGGGCATCGGCCAGCCCCAGACGATCGGCCCGCAGGCGCACCTGGTCGATGGCTTCCTCGCCGGAGATATAGCCGCACCGCACGCCCCTGTTGGCCAGAGCGCACACGACTTGCAGGAGAAGCGTCGATTTACCGATCCCCGGATCGCCGCCGATCAACAGAGCCGAGCCAGGCACCAGCCCCCCGCCTGTCACGCGGTCGAATTCCTCCATATCCGTTTTGTTACGCGGCATCTTTTCGGACTCTTCGCCCTTCAGCGTCACAAAATCGAGGACCCGCCCTTTCTTTTTCCCAGCGGTTCCCCCCAACCCCTTCGGCATAGTTTCCGTAATCTCTTCAGCGATCGAATTCCATTCGCCGCAGGCATCGCACTTTCCGCTCCAACGCGCGCTCACAGCGCCGCAGGACTGACAAACATAGGTTTTATTGGCGGCTTTGGCCATCGGGTTTTCGTCTTTCTTGAAGGGGTGTTTTTAAGCGGCTTTTTTGTACGGCTCAATCCGGTTCAGCGCCTCAGCGTGATCGGCTTTGACTTGCGCCATATCATAGGCATTCTGCAAACGCAGCCAATAACCTTCCGGCAAGCCAAAGAACTTGCACAGACGCAAATCCGTATCCGCCGTAATCGAACGCCGTCCGCGTACGATATCGTGTATCCGGTTCGCCGGCACATGGATCATATGAGAAAGATAATTCTGGCTCATCCCCAATTTATCGAGAATCTCGGCACGCAAAATCAAGCCGGGATGTTGGCCTTCCATGGCATCAGTCATATCATTATCTCCTTTGGGTCGAGGTTATACGCAATACGTACCACCAAGTACGCATCGCGTATC
This sequence comes from Alphaproteobacteria bacterium, assembly GCA_050297015.1. Taxonomy (GTDB): domain Bacteria; phylum Pseudomonadota; class Alphaproteobacteria; order Micavibrionales; family Micavibrionaceae; genus JACKJA01. The sequence goes on from JBNKRZ010000024.1 coordinate 21,694, forward strand.
ATCTGTCCGTCACGTTAGCACGGGAGAAAAACCTGTCAAGGAAGGAAAAGGGTTACAAACCTTCGCGTTGCAAAGCCCATTTGATAACGGCGTGGTCGCTGTTCATCGTGCCGGAAATGACGAGCTGTTTGGTTTTGCGCGGTGTGCTTCCTTCGCCCAGATAGATGCTGTTCTCCAGAGTCAAATCGCCAACCGTGTTGTGAAAACGCCAGCCTGCGCCGCCGGGAAGACGCAAAAGCGCCTCTTGCCCTTCACGGATCAGAGAGACCTGTACGCGCGGATGCAAATGGAAACGTACACACACATCGACGGGTCTGCTCAGACCTACGGAACAGGTGAGATTTTCCTCTCCACGCAGATCATGCCCTTGCGATCCCATATAAAAACGGCGGCGATGCGTAATCCCGTTCAGCGGCACATAGCCATCATGGGAAGCCTCCAGCAATGCGGCATCGCGGGTTTCTTCACGCGTCACGACGACCTTTTGCGGCTTACGGCGGAAATGGCCATCTTCGGCAATTTCGCAAACATTCCGATCATCAAAGGTCAGTGTGTTATGTGCCGCCGTTCCCCGTAGCGCATCCTGCCACAACGGATCGAGCGGATGAGAACCGCAGGAAACAAAAACCCGCTCCTTACCGTAAGAAAATTCAAAGGCCAGCGGCGCGGCATGCGCTTGCCCGTCATATGGCCAAAGCGGCGGCGTTCCGGCATCGACCATCAAAACGCTACGGCCTTGCGTCAGCCGCTCATAACCGCCATGCGGCAAACGGCTCAAAACCTGTCCGCGCGCGTTGGCCTTCGCCAGAACGGCATCAATCCACGCTGTGTCCCCTTCCTGTGCGCCATGAAACAGAGCAAAGCCCTTATCGGCATAACGGAAAAAACGCAAAGCCTGTGCCATCCGGTCGATCTGATGCGTCAGCGGCGCGGGAACGGGATAATTCCCGCACAACAAACCCGCGCGCATATCAATAAAGATTTGCAGCGCTTCCAAAAGCTGTGCCGGGCTACGAGTGACATGAGTGCCGTCACTCAATATCTGTTTTTTTGCCTCCTGCTCCAGAAGGTCAAGCGCCTGCGCCAACCAAGATTGCCGCCCTTCAAAGACCAGCCCGGCATAGGCCAGCCCGCGGATCGCGCGAAGAAGGGGCAAACCTTCAATACTGCCAGAAACGCTCCGCGACAAATGCCGCGCCTGTTTCATCAGCGATTCAAAAAAGTGATCCTGAAAATCATCATCGGCGCTGGCGCCAAAAAATTCGTAAAACGCGATCCAGTGTGTCAAACGCTGGCCGACGATATCGGGCCGCCAGCTAAAAGACTGCCACGAGGGATAGCGGCAAAACCAGCTACCGACCATATCGCGGGCTTGCCGTCGCGCCGTGTCACCGCCAAAAGTCCGCAAATCGCGCAACCACGAAAAACCGTGCATATGGGTAAGCCAGTTTTCGGAAACGCCCGTCGGCTCCCAGCATTCACCGTGCATATCGAGATGCTCACCATCAAGCGCAAACGAACCGTTACACAGCCAGCGCCCTTTTTCAGCATCGCCCGGCCAGCTATCCGGCGGGATCATGGTGAAGCCTTCCGGCACGCCGCCGCCCAGCGACCAGTTATAAAGCGGCGTATTACACGCAAAATTCCCGGCCCTTTCCCGCACGCGGGAAATCAAATGATGAGCAATCTGGCGGGAGACATCTTGAAGCATTGCTTAGCTGTCCTCCCTGATCGCTTTTATGTTCGCGGCATACTCATCCGGATTTCCTTTGAACACAGCCGATCCGGCAACCAGAACATTCGCGCCGGCTTCGATCACTTTTTGAGCCGTTCCCGGTTTAATGCCACCGTCAACCTCAAGATCAATCTCACGGCCTGTCGCCTTAATCATCGCGCGGATATCGCGGATTTTGTCCTCCAGCGGAATATAAGCCTGACCGCCGAAACCGGGGTTAACCGTCATTACCAAAACCAGATCAACCAAATCCATCACATGCTTGATGCTCTCTGCCGGGGTTGCCGGATTGAGGGAAACGCCCGCTTTCTTGCCGGTCGCCTTAATGGCCTGCAACGTGCGGTGAATATGGTCGCCCGCCTCAACATGGGCGGTGATAATATCCGCGCCGGCCGCGGCAAAATCCTCAATATACGGGTCAACAGGCGCAATCATCAAATGAACGTCCATGACCTTGTTCGTGTGTGGCCGCAGCGCTTTAACAATCGCGGGACCAATGGTGATATTCGGCACAAAATGGCCGTCCATCACATCGACATGGATATAGTCCGCTCCCGCTTCGTCAATCGCGCACACTTCCGCGCCCAGATCAGCAAAATCAGCGGACAGAATCGAAGGGGCAATTTTGATGGCGTTGCTCATAGTCATTCCAGTGAAATAATAAAGATAAGGTGGGAAGGCAAATCCTTTGCCGTAGTCTTCCTATTATACACGAATCAAGCGACTAATAAAGAACCCATCCATGCCACCGTGCGGCGCAAGATGGAACGGCAAAACCCGCACATCGCCCTCATCGGTGATAATGGCTTCAATCTCGCCGACTTCAGCGGGGACGATTGCTTTGCGCTCCACAGGCGCGCCGGAAGCCAATAGCCGTTCAATCTGGCGCTCGCCTTCTTCCTTTTGCAAGGAGCAGGTGCAGTAAATTAGCACGCCACCAGGCGCAAGCATATTCACCGCGTTTTCTAAAAGTCGCGTTTGCGTCGCACACAGGCGCACCATATCATCCGGCGATTTCAAATGCGGAACATCAGGATGACGGCGGATCGTTCCCGTTGCCGTGCAAGGCGCATCCAGCAAGATGTAAGAGACCTTTTCCCGTGGCTGCCACACAGCGCCATCCGCAACCTCGGTCTTAACACGATCCTCCAGCTTCAGCCGTCGCATATTCTCATTCAACCGCTTGAGGCGCTGCGCCGAGCGGTCAAGCGCCGTGACGTAAGCGCCCATCGTCGCCAATTGCGCCGTCTTTCCACCGGGCGCGGCGCACAAATCAATCACTTCCCGCCCAGCAACCCCTTTAAACAAACGAGCGGGCAGCGCCGCGGAAGCATCCTGTACCCACCATGCGCCGTCATCAAAGCCCGGCAGCTCATAGACCATGCCGCCGGTTTCACGCCGCAGCGTTCCCGTAGGCAGTGATGTCGCCTCCAGCGCGCCAGCCCAATAGCTGTACTGCGCCGGGTCGGCAACGGAAATATCCAGCGGTGCCTCGGATAAATGCGCTTGCCCGATTTCCGCGGCGGTGCACAGGCCGTAATCCTCCACCCAAAGGCTCATCAACCAATCCGGCGTATTCATGCGCGATTCATCCTGTTTGTCCAGCCATTCGGCGCCGTCCTTTGCTACACGGCGCAATACCGCGTTCACCAGACCTTTCTGGCGGCTCAAACCTTCCTGTTCGGCCAGCCGCACGCACGTATCCACCACGGCATAATCCGGCACAGCCATAAAAGCAATCTGTACCGTCCCCAACCGGAGAATATGATGAAGCAACGGCGGGCGTGGCGTTTCAGCCCTGTCCATGGCACGGGCAATCAAATTATCAATCTGCCCCAGCCGCCGCAGCGTTGTCGCCACCATCATCCGCACAAAGGCACGGTCACGACTAATCAGGGCGCGGAAAGCCGGATCGGTCTCAAGCAAACCATCCAGGGCTTGCCGTTTATCCAGCACTTGCGCGAGAAGATGAAGCGCGGCCTTACGGGCACTCAAGCCCTCCGGCGGAGAAGAAAGCAAAGCGGGATCATTCATGGGCAGCAATTATCCCCTTTTCAATTTCATGGGCGTGATCGATCATCACACTATAAAGCCGCCGGACAAATTCCGGGCTAAGGCCGTTTTCCGCCGCGCGCGCCGCGGCCCGTTCACGCACAATTTCCACCCGGTCTTGTATAACGGGAGGGATATCCTTTTCCGCCTTTAGATGGCCAACGGCTGTAATAATTTCATAGCGCTGTGCCAACAAATCAACAATTTGATCGTCGAGATTATCCAGTCTGTCACGATAAGGTTTGAGAATTTCCATTTATCCCTTTTCTTCCCTCTTTAGCGCTGCCATATTAGCGCCATGAGCGAACAAAAGAAATCCCCCGATCCACAAAAGGATCATGAAAAACCATCGGCAGATAATAAAAAGCCCTCAAAAGAAATCGGCGGGCCGCCGGGACCGGAGCCAACACGCTACGGCGACTGGGAAAAAAGCGGGAAATGCGTTGATTTTTAAAAATCAGAACTCGTCAATCACCTGATGCGCGCCGTCGATCATAAACTGCACGGCCATCGCCGCCATTAGCACACCCATGATCCGGGCCAAAAGGCTGCTGCCCGACGGGCCGAACAGGCGCACCAAGCGATCCGCGCCCAACATCGAAAACAGAGCAATCAATTCAACAACGACAATCGCCGCGATTACAATAAGCTTCCCTGTCCAATCATGCACCGCCGTCATATGAAGAATCGAAGCCGTCATAGCACCCGGTCCGGCTAACAAGGGAATCGAAAGCGGAAAAATCGCCGCATCCGTCCGGTCGCTATAAGCGGACTTTTCCTCCGACTCCAGTTGGTCAGGATCGTGAAATCCCATCAGCATGCGGAAGGCGGTCACGAACAACAGCAATCCCCCGGCGATGCGGAACGCGCCGATTGAAATCCCCAGATGATGAAGCAGTGCGTCGCCAATCAGGCCAAAAGCGATAAGGATAACCCCGGCAATCAGGGAGGCCCTAAACGCGGTTTTACGCGCGACCTCGGCCGGCTGCCCGCCCATCAGAGCTGAAAAAACCGCCGCCGATCCGAGCGGATCGACAATCACAAAAAGCGTTACGAGAGCGGGTAAAAAAATCTCCATAAGGCAAGGATACGCAGGGAATAGTACCGCTGTCCATGCCCGTTCTTTCCCGGCAAATAGTTTTGCACTGCGAAATTTTTCTTGCCTTCATGCCGCGTTCCATGTTTTCTTTAAAGTTCGAAACGTATAGTCGTTTAAGATAGTTTTCGGACGAGACGCAAGCGACGTGGTGTAGAAAACCTACGCAAGGAGCGAAGCAACACTGTCCGAAACTAAAATTAAACGGCTAGAAAAGGAAGTAACTGTGATGACCTGCCTTTGGGCGCATATGTGTGAACTAAACCTCTCCGGGAACAATCGTTCCGGCGGTGCGTTTACGCGTGTGCAGATTAAAGCCAACGGCACGTATAAACCAACCGGCATCACAGGGCTGACTTCTTAAAACGTTTTAAAAAACTGTCAGCCAACCACCCGAAAGGCTGACAGACCAAACTCTCCATAAAATACCAAGAGTCCCCTGTCCGCCTTTCAGAAAATCTGGCGGGCCGATTCACGCGACCAAAAAACAAGTTTTTTGTCACGATCGGGCCGCAAAAAGAAAAGAGAAAGGAGGAAAACAATGGAAAATTTCGATTATTTCGAGCCGTTACCAGCCCCATCATCCAGCCCGTTAGAGCCGGAAGAAATCGAATTGCTGGCCCTGATCGGCGCACTGGAGCAGTAAAGGCGATTAACCGTGCTCTTCTTGTCATCCTGAGCGTTAGCGAAGGATCTAAAAGAAAGCGGCACAGATTCTTCGCTAACGCTCAGAATGACGACTTGCATAAATGGAGAAAAGCAATGGAACGACGACGATGTCATATAACCGTACGGGCGCTGGAAGAAACGGACTGGGAAATGTTCCGCGCTGTACGCCTGCGCGCGCTGCGGACGGATGCGGGCGTTTTCTCCAGCACTTACGACGAAGAAAAAAGACATAATGAAGAACAGTGGAAATCGTGGCTTAGCAATGAGGGCAAACGCGTATTTGGCTTATTCGATGATGAGCACCTGATCGGCATTACTGGCGTATTCACGTGGAAAGGCGATGAAAGCGGCCGCACGGGCATCATGGCTGCCAGCTACATCGAAAAAGATTACCGCGGACAGGGATTGTCACGCCTTCTTTACGAAGCAAGGCTGGCTTTTGCAAAAGATTATAAGCAGTGGGACAAACTGACCGTTTCCCACCGCAAAGACAACGAAGCCTCCCGCCGCGCCAACCAGGCCTTCGGATTTAAATATGCCGGAGCCAGCATGATAGCTTGGCCCGACGGCCAGAAAGAAGAACAGCTTTTTTATGAAATGGATTTAAACGAACTGAGAAAAGGAGAGCATTATGACCGCCGCCATCAACTTTGAAAACCCGATCCTGATCGACTTGCCGTTGCCGATTGTCACGCCGCGGCTGCTGATCCGTCACATGTTGCCGGGTGACGGCGTAGCGGCAACGGAAGCCATCACGGAAACGTTCGATCAGCTTCATGAAACAATGGCATGGGCGAAGAAAATCCCGACGGAAGAAGATTCCGAAATTCGGGCACGGGAATCTTATGTCGATTTTCTCCAGCGTAAAGATTTGCAAATGTTGGGCTTTGAACGGAATAGCGGGCGTCTTGTTATTTTCACGGGCCTGCACCGCATAGACTGGCAGGTCCGCACTTTCGAGATTGGCTATTGGGTACGCACCAGCGCACAAGGCCAAGGCTACGCGACGGAGGCCGCCAATGCCTTAACCCGCTATGCGTTCGAGGTATTGGAAGCCCGGCGCGTTGGCATTGGGCATGCCGAAGGCAATGCGGCCTCAAAAGCCGTCATCGAAAAACTGGCGTTCCCCTACACGTGCGAATTCAAAAGCGATGAGATCGTTGCAACGGGGGAAATTAAAGACACCCACTTCTATACCCGCACGGATATGGATGGCCTGCCGGACCTCGATGTCCGGTGGGGAGAGGAAGCAATTTGAGTATTTTTAGAACTGTCATCCTGAGCGCAAGCGAAGGATCCAAAAGAAACCAGCACAGATTCTTCCCCTCGCTTTCACGGGGCTCAGAATGACAAAAAGAAAAGAAGAGAAAATGAACGCAACACAAACAATAAAAACCTACCGCGATTTGTTCACCGCCGCCCACCCGGTCCGGCGCAATGTGGTGCTGCTCAACCTGTTCGCAATCCTGCGGAACGCGGTGTTCGTGTTGCCGATTCTTGTGCCGTTTTACAACCATATCGGCCTGACGTTCCAGCAATTCCTGATCGGGGAAGCGGCGTTTGCCGCCGTTATGGTCCTGATGGAGGTCCCGTCAGGCTGGGTTGCCGATTTGTGGCAACGCAAACTGACCATTGCCGTGGGCGTGCTCATCGACGCCTTAGCTTTATTTATGCTAATGATCGCCGATAGCTTTTGGATGACTGTAGCGGCACAGGCGACAATGGGCGTGGGCTTAAGTTTGAGCACCGGCACAGTGTCGGCGCTGTTATACGACTCGCTCGCCGCATACCGCCTGCAGGGCAAATTCCGCCAGTTAGAGGGATTCCGGCACGGCCTTGGCATGTACGCGGTCGGCGGCGCATCACTGGTTGGTGGTTTCCTGTACCAAATTGATCCGCATTTACCGTTCGTATTTGATATTGCCGGGTGCGCACTCGCCGCTGTTTGTGCCCTATTGGTCGTCGAGCCGGCCCGAATCAAGGAAGAGGTCCATGGCAATGCCCTGCTCGACATGGCACAAACCCTGAAATACGCCTTTCACGGGCACAAGGAAGTCGCCTGTATTATCCTGTTCATGGCTGTACTGTTTGGCACGACACAGGCGGGCATGTGGACGCAGCAACCCTACTACATCGCCTTGGGGTTAAGCGAGGCATGGTTTGGCGTGTTCACAGCGATTGGGTTCCTTTTAAGCGGGCTGGCGGGACAATACGGCCATGTTCTGGAACGCCGCGCACGGGACGGAAAAATCCTCCCGCTCATATGGCTGGGGGTTACAATCTGTTATACGGCCAGCGGCTTTGCGCTCGGCTATCATGCAATTGCGCTGCTCTTTTGCTCATCGATCAGCTACGGTTTGACCTTCCCGATCATACAGGACGCGATTAACCGCCGCGTGGCCAGCGCCCGGCGCGCCACGATTATCTCGGCGGCCAACCTGGCCGCACGGTTTGTATTTATCCCGCTGAGTTTTGTCATCGGCGGAATCGCGGATACCTACGGCATCACAAACGCCCTGCTGGTTTTGAGCGTTTTTCTACTAACGGGCGGCAGCTTCGGCATTGCCTGCCTGAAAAAGCATGGATTGTGTTAAAGAATTATCTGCAAAGCCGATAAACACTACAAAATTACGTGATACGTGCTACGTGGTACGAATCACGTATAATCGCAAATGCCGCTAGGGGCGCAGCATAGCCAAGCGGCAAAAACGGGCAAAAACAGTGAAAAAATAAATAAAAACAACCAGATAAACGCCATAATATCTATATTTCACCTTTATGCTCTTTTTGTTTCCGGTAAAATGTAGATTTGGCGATCCCTAGAGCTTGTGCGGCCTTTGTCGTATTCCCCCCATAGTACCCCAGAGCGAAATCCATAATTTCCCGCTCAAAATGTTCTATGGTTTTGAGCCGCCCCGCTTCATCGAGAAAACAGGTATGAAAATTGCCGTCACATTTCTTTTCTGCGCTCCCGCCCGTTTGATCGAGAAGAAAGCTAAAATCCTCTTTCTTCAGAACATGGCCATCGCTCAAGACCATCGCGCGATAAATAATATTTTCCAACTCCCGCACATTACCGGGCCAATCATGTTGCTGAAGGAACGTTTGGGCCTCTTCGGACAAATTCATCAAAGGTTGATTTTCCGCTGCCGAAAACCGCGCAATAAAATGATGGGCCAAATCTAAAATATCTTCCCGGCGCTCCCGCAAAGGCGGCAGAATTAAAGGTAAAACATTCAGCCGAAAATAAAGATCTTCGCGAAAACGGCCGCTTGTGACCTCCTCCGCCATATCGCGATTTGTTGCAGAAATTACGCGCACATCAACGGGAACACTATGCGCCGCGCCAACGGGCTCCACCTCTTTTTCCTGCAAGACACGCAACAACTTCACCTGCGCAGCCGCGGGCAATTCTCCGACTTCATCAAGAAAAATCGTGCCGCCGTGAGCCTCCCTAAATTTCCCGGTCATCTTGTTAATCGCACCGGTAAAGGCCCCTTTCTCGTGACCAAATAAAATGCTTTCAACCAACTGTTCGGGAATCGCGCCACAGTTCACAGCAACAAAAGGCGCGCCCGAACGAACGCTTGCGCCATGGATCGCGCGCGCAAACAGCTCCTTCCCCACGCCCGTTTCCCCCGTAATCAAAACAGGAATATCCGAAGCCGCCGCTTTTCGTCCAATGACAGACACAGCGGCTAGCCCCCTTTCATGCCCCACCAGATCATTAAAAGTCAAAACACCTTTCTTCTCCCGCTTGAGGCGCGAGACTTCCTTGGTCAACGTACTGATCTTTAAGGCATTGTTGACGGACACCATCATACGCTTGCTTTCCACCGGCTTGCTCAAAAAGTCAGTCGCCCCCAGTTTCATAGCTTTTACGGCATCTTTAACATCCGCGCTGGCCGTCAAAACAATGACAGGAATGGCCGTATAATCACGCGCGATATGTTTTAAAGCCTCCATACCGTCCATAACCGGCATAGATAAATCCAAAACAATCAAAGCAATAGAATCATCTTTATCAGCCTCTAACGCCGTCAATGCATCGCGTCCGTTTTCAACTTCAATCACACTATATTTGAGCTGTTGCTCCAAAAGTGCGGAAAGCATGGAGCGCTGTAATTTATCATCTTCGGCAAGGAGGACTGATCGGGACATAAAAAATACTTTCGTTTGAGAGAGAAGTCTTCGACAACGCCCGATTGTACCCCCAAAAGCAAAACGTTCCAAGAAAATAGTCTCATAATAAAACGCTCATGAGCCATAACCGTTTCATTTTAAGACTATCCATACAGGGGGAGGGGCAACAAAACAAGGTAACCAATTGATTTTAAATGAAACACGTTATTTGGCATAACTATTGCTACTCATTCCATCAAGAAAGGCAGGGACAAGATGGAAACGATAAGAGAAAACGCCGAAGAGGCTTTTGCAGAGAGAATAAGAGAACTTAACGCTTATGGCACTTATTCCCGTTGCCTCCATTTGAGATTTTCCGAACTGGCGTGGGATGCCGATGAATGGTTCCCCGACGTACGGGAGGAAATAAAATCGGTTTTAACCGCCGATAAAATTGAGTTTTTCCTGTGCCATGACGGCGATGTTTTCGTGCTGGCACGGTCGATTGACAGAAAGGTTTTAAACAAGCTTCTCACCCACTTGTCCCCACTACTGACACCAACCCCTATTGAGGGGTTGGTGTCCCTTTTTGAAACATCGTTCAGTATGGACAAGCTGCTCGATATCGCAGAGGAAAAGATGGTGCAGAAACAAGCACGGAAAAAAGAGAACCTTGATATGAACACACAGAAAAAGAAAATGCGGTTTTTAAACCTCAACAACCCCACAGCCGCAAAACAGACGATTTCAATGCGGCGCGCCAAACATACAAATCTGGAAGTCTTGATCGTCGACGACGATCCCTTTGTCCGCAAGCTGGTCTGTGCAGCATTAGAAGGAGACGGCTTCAATGTATCAACGGCAGAAAATGCTACGGAGGCCCTCCATTCATTCATTCGAAAAGCACCGCATATCACATTTTTAGATATCGGTTTGCCGGATGCCGACGGTCATGACGTTTTAAACAAGCTGTTTGAGGCGGACCCGGAGGCCTATGTCATTATGCTCAGCGGCTACGGCAACCGGGAAAACGTTATCAAATCAATTAAAAAAGGGGCCAGAGGCTTCGTCGGCAAACCCTTTAGCAAACAAAAGCTTATGCAGTATGTCCAAAAATGTCCGGCCGCACTGAAATATATAAATGCCACCCCAAAGGAGAATATATATGCACAATAATATAAACATAGAAAGCTCAGAGCAAAAGCTTGCCCAGCTTGCCAGTTCCGTTAGCAAAGATCCGGAAAGTTGGGAGGGGTGGCTATGCCTACGCGTCAGGGGGTTATATGCCGACCCTCAACAAACCACGATACATCAGGAAGATTCCCTATCGGTTTTAGAAACCGTTTTAGAAAAAACAGAAAATATCATTTACTGTTACCACAACAGCATTTATGCCGTTTGCAAAAAAATAGATGCGTCTCTTCTGGAAGAAACAGGACGCCATATTTGCGGGCACAATACAGAAGACGAACATTATAATTATAATTGCGATTACAAAATCTATAATTTAACGCAAGATGCCACAGCATTCATCGAAGACGTGCGCAGCAAAGGCAATCTATTCAACCTGTTCCCTCAGACTTCAGGTACAGAAGAAAATAAAGGCACGACAGATTCTTCACACACACCCCCGCTTTTCCAAATGGAAAGGACGCAAAACAGTTTTTCTCCTGAAGCTTTCTCTAAAAAAACAAAGGTGCTTCTTGTCGATGATGATCCGATTATACGCTGGATGGTGCGCACATCACTCAAAGATGAATGTGAACTGGTAACCGCACCGAACGCCCACAAAGCTTATGGCGTCTTTTCCGCCTTTACCCCCGATGTGGTCTTACTGGATATTAATTTGCCCGACAAAAACGGCTATGCTGTTTTGGAATGGATCAAAAACAACGATCCCGGTGCCTGCGTTATCATGTTGAGTAGTCACGATCATGTGAAAAACATTATAAACGCCTTGCAGGAAGGGGCCAGCGGTTTCATCGGCAAGCCCTTCCTAAAAGATAAGCTCGTAAATTATATTCGCAAACAGGCCATTTAGCGCGTCAAAATGCCATTGTACACCAAGAAAGAGAGGAGTGTATTTCTCACGTAATTAACGATAAGATATTAAGTCAAGGAAGGCCACTATGATGCAATCGAATATTCCGTTTAAAACTGTTTCTTCACAAAAAGGATTGTGGCTTGTTCTCAGCGGAATCGTGTTTGCCATTCCCTTCATCATCATTGCACTGGGCGCCATTATTACTCTCGAACGGCAAATCAGTGTCACGCGCGACGAACAACGCGGCATCAAATATCACAAAGCGCTGGTAAACGTTATGACGGAGATACAAACGTTGCGTGGCATGCAATATATCCATCATCACGGCGACCTTTTTAGCTCGGAAGATATTAAACGGCAGGAAAAAGCGCTTTTTGGCAAATTAGACAAAATGGATAAAATCAATGATGAGCTAGGAAAACATCTTGATATTCAAGATAAATGGCAAGATTTCAGAGAAAGCACTCGTGATCTGATTGTTCACAACAGAGGAATAGCTCACAACAGTAAAGAAGAATTTGTTACATTGTCACAGCAAAGCGGCCTGCTTATTGAGTTGATGTATGATGTGAGCGACCTTGCAAATCTTGTAACGGATCCGCAGCTTGATTCTTACTATCTCATGGATATCTTGGTTAACATCGTGCCCGAAGCCACGGAGGCTACAGGACAATTGCGGGGGCTAGCGGGGGGTGCACTTGCCACGAATATCCCGCCCGGTGAATGGGAGGACTCCCTGCAAAAAGAACTGCGCTTTCAAAGAAATCTTGTCTTTCTTGAAGAAAAAAAGATCGGGCACGTTTTACAACGCAGCGCACACGTCAACAAAGAAATACAAACCTTTCTCGGTCCTTATATAAGACAGACCATAGACCGTTCTCAAAAATTCAAGAACTATTTTGATGATATTCAAAACCCTCATAAAGACACGAATATCTCGACAAAAGAATTCTTTACATTGGGAAGTGAAAGCATTGAAAGCTACATAACGCTCTACAATCAGTCATCACTTTTGCTGGAAAAACTCTTAGAAAAACGCATTAACGGTTTCTTGCGGGAAAAATATATAATCCTGTTTGCAACCCTCGTGGCCTTCTCCGGAATTGTTACCGTTTTCCTGTTTCTATATCGCAGCATCATGCGCACGTCCAAAGCCGAAAAATTGGCCCGCAACTATGCCTTTCTGCTGGAAGAGCAATCACACGAATTAGAAGAAGCCGTAAAAGAGGCCCAAAAAGCCAGCGCGACAAAATCAGACTTTTTAGCCAATATGAGTCACGAGCTACGCACACCACTGAACAGCATTATCGGTCTAACCCGTTTATTACTGGATGAAGATCTGGGCGAAGATCCCATTGAAATGTTACGTACGATTTTACGATCCGGGCGTTCTTTGCTGGACATTGTGAACGACATCCTCGATCTGTCTAAAATCGAGGCCGACGGCTTAACGTTAGAAAACATTCCCTTTGACATGAAAGACGTTATAACAAACGTCACAGACGTTCTAACCCCCATAGCAAGCAAAAAGGGGCTCACTTTATCATGCCATTATGAAACGCGGGACTTTCCCTATCTAATCGGCGATCCTACGCGGGTTGGCCGTATTTTGACAAACCTCGTCAGCAATGCAGTGAAATACACCGAAAAAGGTAACGTAAAACTTGAAATCTCACATAAGAGACTCAACAGTAAAAAAATAAAGATTTTGTGTTTCGTTCATGACACCGGAATCGGAATTCCCGAAGACAAACTGGATATAATTTTTGATAAATTCTCACAAGCCGATGTATCAACCACGCGAAAATTCGGTGGGACCGGTCTGGGCCTGGCCATAACAAAACAGCTCGTCGAAATGATGGGGGGAGAGATCGGTGTTGATAGCAAAATCGAGCACGGTTCTACATTCTGGTTTGAAATCCCCTTTACCATTACCGATGAACTACCGGAAGAGGGGCTTCAAAAAAGAAGTAAACAGGAAATCATTTTCGAAAAAAACCGTATTCCTGTGACACAAGCCCGCGTTTTAATCGCGGAAGATCATCCGCTTAATCAGGTATTTATTAACAAGCTCATCAAACGCATGGGGTTCCCGCCGCATGACCTGGCGGAAGATGGTCTACAAGCATTGGAAAGCATAGCCAAAAAATCATATGATTTAATCTTAATGGATTGTCACATGCCGGAGAAAAACGGCTATGACACGACTACAGAAATCCGCAAAAGGGAAGAAGCCGCCGCCGAAGATAAACACACACCCATCATCGCTATGACGGCCAATGCCATGTCCGGTGACCGGGAAAAATGCCTTGCCTGTGGTATGGATGATTATTTGAGCAAACCCATTGACTCAGATGATTTAAAAGCCGCGTTGAGCCGCTGGATTATCTTTGAGGAAGAAGAACAAACCGCCACATCAAAAGGCTATATCCTTAAACAAAAAAAAGCCCCCGTTGATCCCACATTACTACATGAATTCTCTGGTGGTGATAAAAAGCTGGAATGCGAATTTGCCGGAATTTTTGTAACCGAAACAGATAAAAACATTAAAATTCTTGGACAAAACCGTAGCGATGGCGAGAACAAAGCATGGAGCGAAATCGCACACAAAATGAAGGGCGGGGCAGGAAATATTGGTGCGGCACAGCTACACAAATTATGCGCCCAAGGCCAAGACATGATGACGGCAACGCAAGAACAACGCGATGCCCTGTATCAAAACATCCTACAGGAATATGAGCACGTAAAAAGCTGGCTGGCCGAAGAAGGGCTAATTTAAAAAAACAGTTTCATTTACAGACATGCCTTATTCTTAAAGGGAATACCTCTAACTTTAGGCTTTTAGTTCTTCTAACTCCAGCCAGCGGGTTTCAGATTTTTCAAGCTCTTGCTCGGCGGCGGCGAGGCGATTTGTGGCGGTGTAAAACCCGTCTTGATCGCGGTTGTAGAAATCTGCATCGGCCAATTGCTCATTCAGGTCGGCGATTTCCTTCTCCAGCTTTGCGATTTTAACGGGGAGTTTATCTAGCTCATATTTAAGCTTGTAAGAAAGCTTATTCGTGGTTTTTTTATCCGCTTTGATGGAAAGCGCTGAGGCGGAGGGCTTCTCCGTGGCCTTGTCTTCATTGTTCTTAGGCGCCTGTCCGGAAGCTTCGAGGTAATCGCTGTAACCGCCGATATAGCCCTCGACCTGACCGTTGCCCTCAAAGGCTAAAATCTTGCTGACGGTCTGATCGAGGAAATCACGGTCGTGCGAGACAACAAACAACGTGCCGGGGTAATTCGCCAAAATTTCCTCCAGCATGTCGAGCGTGTCCATGTCGAGATCGTTGGTCGGCTCGTCGAGGATAAGAAAATTTCCGGGATTCGCCAGAATTTTGGCCAGCATCAGCCGGTTTTTTTCACCGCCGGACAAGGTGGATACGGCGTTACGCACCATTTGCGGGTCGAATAAAAAGTCTTTTAAGTAGCCGCAGACGTGGCGCTGTTTGCCGAGAACATCGACATAATCGCCGCCGGCCGGACACATCGTCTTCCAGAGCGAATCCTTGGGATTTAAATCACTGCGGTTCTGGTCGAAATAGGCGATTTCCAGCGTTTTAGCGCGTTTAATCTTGCCCGCATCTGGTTGCAGCTCTCCGATCAAGAGCTTCAGGAAAGTGGTTTTCCCAAAACCGTTAGGCCCTAAAATACCGATCCGGTCGCCGCGGATAATGCGCATGTTAAACTTATCGAGGATAATCTTATCGTTGCCGTGTTCGTCTGTAAATTTTTTGCACGTCTGATAGAATTCCGCGACGATTTTGGAGGACGCTTCAATGTCCTTGGGCGGCGGAAGATCGACCTTTGATACGACACGGTTATAGGCACTCTGATCGGCTTTGAGCTTGTCGCGCGCTTCTTTCATAAGCTCCAGACGGCGGACGTTGCGCTTGCGCCGGGCTTTGACACCGCGCGAGGCCCATTCAACTTCCTGCGCGACAAGGGCCTTACGGTTTTTAAGCTCGCGCTCTTCTTGCTCCAGCAGCATCGTCGACCATTCCTCAAAATGACCAAAGCCCTTGGGGCAGACTTTTAAGCGCCCGCGGTCGAGCCAGAAAATCTTGTTGGTGATGTTGGACAAAAACGTACGGTCGTGAGAAATGCACAAAAGCGTGCCGCGCCATCCGCGCAAGTAATCTTCCAGCCATTGGATTGTTTCCAGATCGAGATGGTTGGTCGGCTCATCAAGCAGCAGAATCGCCGGGTCTTCGACCAGCGCGCGGGCAAGCGCGGCGCGGCGGAGCTGGCCACCGGACAGGCGCTCCATCTTGTCTTGCGGGTTGAGATGGAGGTGTTCCAAAACCATATCGACTTTATAGGCGTGGGAGTCTTTATCCTCGGCCTTCATATCGGCAAAGATAAAATCGAACACGCTCTGGCCACGTACGGGCTGTACGTCTTGCTGCATATAGCCGATGGTGACCCCGATCTCGGTCCAGCGCTCGCCGTCGTCCGGCTCCAGATCGCCGGTAATCAGCTTCATCAGCGTGGTTTTGCCCGCGCCGTTCTTCCCGACCAGAGCGATCTTCGCCCCTTCATGGATGTTAAAAGCCAATCCCTCAAAGATGGGCTTGTCGCCGTACGTCACGTACGCGTCTTTAACACTGAGCAGGAGAGGCGGCGGCATAATTATCCCGCTTCTTTGCTCGCGCGTTTACGGTCGTGAGGGCAGAGGTGCTTTTTACGTAGGCGCAGGTTTTTCGGTGTTACTTCCATCAACTCATCGTCGTTGATGTAGGACATCATTTCCTCAAGGCTCATCTTGCGCGGCGGAGTCAGAGTAACGGCTTCGTCGGAACCCGATGCCCGCATATTGGTGAGCTTTTTGCCTTTCAGCACGTTAATCTCCAGATCATTGTCGCGGCTGTGTTCGCCCACGATCATACCTTGATATACAGGGGTTTGGTGGCCGATAAACATGACCCCGCGATCTTGCAAGTTGAAGATAGCGTACGCGACCGCCGTACCTGTCTCCGTTGATATCAGGGCGCCGTGGTGCCGCTGGGGAATATCGCCCTTATACGGGGCGTACGCATGGAACAGACGGTTCATAATGCCCGTGCCGCGCGTATCGGTCAAAAACTGGCTCTGGTAGCCAATCAGGCCGCGTGAAGGGACATGGAACACGATACGGGTTTTGCCCGTACCTGATGTACGCATGTCGATCATTTCCCCTTTACGCCTGTTGAGTTTTTCAACGACGGAGCCGGAGAATTCCTCATCCACGTCGATAATCACTTCCTCAATCGGCTCCAGACGATTGCCGCTTTCATCTTCCTTGTACAAAACGCGCGGGCGGGATACAGACATCTCAAAGCCCTCACGGCGCATGGTTTCAATCAAAACGCCGAGCTGCAATTCACCGCGCCCGCCAATTTCAAACGCATCCTTGTCACCACTTTCCTTGAATGTAATCGCAACGTTGGTTTCCGCCTCGGCCAGCAAGCGCTCACGGATCATGGTGGAGGTCACTTTATTCCCCTCTTTCCCGGCGAAAGGAGAGTCATTAACGGTGATTGTCACAGCCATGGTCGGCGGGTCGATTGGTGTCGATTCCAAGGCTTCGGTTAAAGCCGGGTCGCCGATTGTGTCGGCCACGGAAGCTTTGGTCATCCCGGCGATACAGATAATGTCACCGGCATGGACTTCATCGACCGGAACGCGCGCAGTGCCTTGGAAAGTCAGGAGTTTGCTCAGGCGCCCTGTTTCCACCGTTTCGCCTTTCAGGTTAATAGCTTTGACGGGCGTGTTGACCTTGACCGAGCCTGTGATAACCCGGCCCGTCAGACAGCGTCCCAGATAAGGATCGGAATCGAGAAGCGTCGCCAGCATCGCAAAGGGCTTGTTTTCTTCGACTTGCGGTGCAGGGACATGTTCGAGAACAAGATCCAGCAACGGATGCATGTTTTCGTGCGGATCGCTAAGCTCACGGGCGCACCAGCCGCTCCGGCCTGAAGCGTACAGGATAGGGAAATCAAGCTGTTCGTCGCTGGCATCGAGCGAAACAAACAAATCAAAAACTTCGTCTACGACTTCTTCCGGGCGCGCATCGCCGCGGTCAATTTTGTTGATAATCACGATAGGGCGCAAACCTTGTGCCAGCGCCTTACCCAAAACAAATTTGGTCTGTGGCATCGGCCCTTCGGCGGCATCAACGAGCAAGATAACCCCGTCCGCCATGCCCAGTACGCGTTCAACCTCCCCACCGAAATCGGCGTGTCCGGGTGTGTCGATAATATTGATACGGACATCATCCCATAAGACGGACGTACATTTAGCTAAAATCGTAATGCCGCGTTCGCGTTCGAGATCGCCACTATCCATGACGCATTCCTCGACTTGCTGATTTTCGCGGAATGTACCGCTTTGTTTCAAGATGGAATCGATGATTGTCGTCTTTCCGTGGTCAACGTGGGCGATAATCGCGATATTTCTTAAGGCATTAGTCATTGTTGTTTATCCAATCTTAACCATATAAGGCACATAATAAGTGAAGGCCGCCTTCAGGTCTTGAAACCCCGGGCGGCCAGATGCGCCCTTGATATACAGGGTTTTGCTGTCTTCAGGCAACTTATTTCTTCATTTTACCTTGATTAAGGACAAGCTAATGCTTGCATGATCTCCCCAAAGGTTGTTTATTAAACGACAGAGTTATTTTTTCCCACAAATCACAAAAGGGGACATCTCTATGAATTATGACGAATTCTTTTCCGACAAAGTACAAACGTTAAAGGATGAGGGCCGTTATCGTGTTTTTGCGACGATGGAGCCTCTGGTCGGAAAATTCCCGCAAGCTTTGTATCATGCGCCGGATGGCTCCTCCCGTGAAGTAACGGTTTGGTGCTCGAACAACTATCTCGGCATGGGGCAAAATCAAGTCGTACTAGATGCCATGCATGAGGCAATAGACCGCTCCGGCGCCGGGGCTGGCGGAACACGTAATATCTCCGGGACGACGCGCTATCATGTCGAATTGGAAGAATGCATGGCCGATTTACACGGCAAGGAAGCCGGACTGGTTTTTTCCTCCGGCTATGTATCGAATGAAGGGGCGCTGGGAACGCTGGGAAAACTTTTGCGTGACTGCACAATTTTTTCTGATGAGCTTAATCATGCGTCCATGATTCACGGTATCCGCTCCAGTCGGCAGGAAAAACAGATTTACCGCCATCTAGATATGGAGCATCTTGAAGAACTGCTGAGAGCGGCTCCCGTCAATAAGCCCAAAATTATCGCTACGGAGTCTGTCTACTCAATGGAGGGCGATATCGCGCCGTTGAAAGAAATCTGTGATCTGGCAGAAAAATACGATGCCATGACTTACCTTGATGAGGTTCATGCGGTGGGCATGTACGGTCCACGCGGCGGGGGAATTGCTGAGCGCGAAGGGCTGATGGACCGCATTGATGTGATTGAAGGGACCTTCGGTAAAGCATACGGCTTAATGGGCGGATACATCACAGGAAAACAGAGTGTGATTGATGCTGTGCGTTCCTATGCGCCGGGCTTTATTTTCACAACGGCTTTGCCGCCGGCTCTTTTGGCCGGGTGTAAGGCGAGCGTTGAATATCTAAAAACATCGGACAAGGAACGGGCCATACAGCGCCGTAATGTCAAACACCTTAAAGAGCGTCTGGATGCGGAAGGTATGCCCTGGATGCCCGGTGAAAGTCATATCGTGCCATTGGTTGTAGGTGAGCCGACATGTTGTAAACAGGTAACAGACCTCTTGATGGACCAGTACAATATTTATGTTCAGCCGATCAATTATCCGACAGTCCCCCGTGGAACGGAGCGTTTGCGCTTAACGGCAACGGGCGCTCATACCATCGAACAAGTCGACGCCATGATTGATGCGCTGAGTGAAATGTGGCGCGAGCACCAGATTTTCCGTCACGCTGTGGCTTAAGGGCTTGCCATTGCCGTTCGGGGACGCCATATTCCCGGTATGAATTTTTCACTTAAAAAATGCGTGGCGTTTGTCGCGCGCACGGACGTTTTTTTCTTTGCGCTTTTGTGGCTGATTGTTTTGCTTGCTGTGGGGACGATCAGTCAAAAAAGTATCGGCCTGTATGCGGCACAGGAGAAATACTTTGCATCGTGGGTTGTCTGGATTGGCGACCTTGTTCCGGTACCGGGCGGCGCGGCCGTTATGAGCATAATTTTCGCGGGGCTTCTGGCTAAGGTTTTTCTTCAAAAATGGGGTTTGAAAGATGCCGGCACGCTGATTGTTCATGTCGGTGCTATTTTATTGTTGTTCGGTGGCTTTCTTACGGCCCGTTTTAGCTATGAGGGCAATATGGTGATCGCGGAGGGAGAGGAAATCTCTTATATCTCCGATTACCACGATCTTGAATTGGCTGTGACGGACACGGACAAAAAGACGGTCATCCATTTCCCGGAGACGGCTCTTGTGCCCGGCGCGGTTTTATCCGATCCGGATCTGCCTTTTACGATAACGCTGGAAGATTATTGTGAGAATTGCGCCCTGATGCGCCGGAAAGAACCGCTTTCCACGGATGAAGCGCATGGCATGATTGTGAATATCGCCCTTCAGCCCATTCCGCGTGCTAAACAGGACGAACAAAACCTGACGGGGATCACATTCAAGGTCAAGGATGCGGGCGAAGGCGTTGATGGGCTTTATGCTATTTTCAAAAATATGCCGATTACCCAAACATTATCAACGACGGATGGTTCATCCTACACGCTGGAGCTGCGCCCCGTGCGGGTGCCTTTGCCGTTTGCGTTGGAGCTGGTTAATTTTGAGCGCACCTTTCATCCGGGAACGATGATGCCAAAATCCTATAGCGCTGAAGTTATATTGAAAGACAACGGGCTGAAATGGCATAGCCTGATCGAAATGAACCGTCCGCTACGCTATAAAGGGTATACCTTTTATCAGTCATCCTTTATTGCGGATGGGCGGGATGAGACGACCGTTCTGGCTGTGGTTAAGAATATGGGGCGTTTGTTTCCCTACATTTCAAGTATCATAATGTGTATTGGTCTGCTTGTTCATTTGGGGATGCATGTACCGCTTTTGATGAAAGGCCGGGAGGAAACAAAGAATGCGTAAGGTTTTGCTCGTACTTTTGTCTATCGTAGTTTTTGCCGGCAGTGCAGCGGCGCAAGAGCAAAAATCCGTTCTCGCCACGCCTGCCTTTAATTATGAGGCATTCGCCCGCCTGCCGGTCCAGCATGAGGGGCGCGTAAAACCACTCGATACCTTTGCCCGCGTAATGTTAACCGGCTTTTACGGACAGGCATCTTTGCCGGATATGAGCGCGCCGGCGTGGCTTGCGGAAATGCTTTTCGATCAGGAGTCCGCTTATCAGCGCCCGGTTTTCAATATTGCCAATCCTGACGTTTTAACGGCCATCGGGTTAAAATACCGCCCGCATCACCGCTATAATTTTGTTGAAGTGTCTCAGGCCTTGCGTCAAAACGCGGAGATGCTAGACCGCCTTGGCGCTTTACCTGAAGGAGAGCGCTCCGGCGCGCAGGAACAGCTTTTGGAGCTTTACAGCAAAGTCTTCCTGTATTTTGAAATTGCCCGCTCTTTGTCATTGATATTGCCGGTGCTGAACGTTGACGATCCGGTTTTGGCCGAAAAATTGAACGTCGAAGCCGGGGCAAAGTTAAACTATCTGGAGATGATGGAGCACCGCCCGGCCTTTTTGACGCTAGCAGAAGAGGCTATTGCTAAAAATCCCGACGATATGGAAGAGACCGATCAAGCCGCGCTTTATCTGGGGCATGGCTTGCAGCGTCTCGCGCAAGATCAACGCAGCCGCTTCTTACGCCTTGTTCCGCCGCAGTGGGATGATAGCGCAGCGGCCGGTAATGGGGAGTGGCTCGCGCCATGGGCTGTTCTGGCCGATGGGGGCGGATCGCCGCAGACGGCCGCACTTTTTGATGATTGGGCGGCATTAGCCATCGCTTACCGGACGGGCAATGAACAGCATTGGGATACGACGGCGCAGACGCTTTTAAAACGCACAAAAGACACAGCCGGGAAAGCTTTGAATTCAACAGCTTTAGCGACTGAGTATCGCTACAATCAACTTGATTTGTTTCGTTACAGCTTAATAGCTTATATTGGCGCGTTTGTTGTTTTGCTGGCCGGAGGGCTGGGCCGTCCGGCCTTGATGCGCCGCGCCGCCTTTACTTTGCTGGGGGGCGGGATGTTCTTGCACGCTGTTGGTGTGTGTGCGCGGATGTTCATTATGGCGCGTCCGCCGGTGGCTACGCTTTATGAGTCGATCCTGTTTGTCGGGTTGGTAACGGTTATATTCGCCGTAATTTTGGAACTGCGTAACCGCAACAATATGGGCATTATGATCGGGGCAGTGGCCGGTTCGTTGCTACAGTTTATCGGGATGAAATATGCCACCGACGGTGATTCAATGGGCATGCTTCAAGCGGTCTTGGATACGAATTTCTGGTTGGCTACGCACGTGGTGACAATCACGATCGGTTATGGATGTTGTTTCGTCGCCGGGGTTTTGGGGCATCTTTACTTGCTCGTCAAAGTCTTTCATCCGGCGGATAAAGAGCGCCTGAATATGCTGGGCCGAAACATGTTGGGGGCGGGTCTTGTCGCCCTATTCTTCGCCGTACTGGGGACTATTCTGGGCGGTATCTGGGCCGACCAGTCATGGGGCCGTTTCTGGGGTTGGGACCCCAAAGAAAACGGCGCGATGCTGATTGCTCTGTGGTTGATCTGGCTGGTTCATGGCCGGGTGGCGGGAACGCTCCGTCCGCTGGCATTCGCGATGGGTATGGTCTTAACCAATGTTGTTGTCGCGTTGGCATGGTTCGGGGTTAATTTGCTGAATGTGGGACTGCATTCCTACGGGTTTACCTCTCACATTGCGGCTAATCTAGGGCTATTCTGCACATTGGAAATTCTGTTTGTTATTGGTTGCGCGCTTTATATTAAAGGCCACCGGAGAGGGACGACATCATAATGAAGCTAAACCCGAAAATCATTGCCATTATACTTGTTGTTGTTTTTGGACTGGCCGCCGCCGGATATGATCGCTGGGCAACGCCACATGGGATGAAACCCGTAACAGCGAATAGCAAAACCGTAGTTTATGAACAGGCACCCGATTTGTCGTTTGTAACGCTGGAGGGAGAAAAATATACCCTCAACGACTTGCCGGAACAGGGCGTTCTTTTGCACTTTTGGGCATCGTGGTGCACAACATGTATTGCTGAGTTTCCCGATTTACTCGAAAGCGTCGTACGCGCCGATGGAAAAGTCGCACTGGTCGCTGTGTCTATTGATGACGACCGTGAGCGTATGGAACGCTATCTTGAGAAATCCTTGCGCAAAAAGGCCAGCGATAATGTGGATTTTCCGTCTATCTATTGGGTATGGGATGAGGGCAAAGAAATATCACTCAAAACGTTTAATGTTCTGCGGGTGCCGGAAACGGTTTTCATTAATTCACAAGGCGAGATGGTAAAAAAGACCATTGGTGAGGCCGATTGGATGGGCAGTGACATGACGGCCATCTACGCGGGGTTCGCGCAGGAATAAGCTAATAAATTTAGAAGAGAGTGGAAGATCGGACACGACCCGATGAAATTCACTTACGGCTGCTACCTCTCGGTCCTGACCGGGTTGGGCGAGACACCGCCCGCGCCGACCTTCCGCTAAGGGATATAAAGGGTCACAGCCGTAAAATCAAGCTTATATAATCTTTTACATTGCAAAAAAGCCCATCGCGGCGAACATACCGGCCAGACACAGCAAATCAAGAAATTGAGAAAACAGGGTAATCATTGAAAGAACTCCAAAAAGGTAGGTTTAAAAAGATGGGTTAACGTCGTGAATTGACGTCAAAGACAAGCCCATATAGCGCCTCAAAAGATAAAAATTAGTTAAAATTTTAGGTAATTTTCAAAAAAGTCAAAAAAGCTTTCCGGGGTATGCAGATCAAGACTTGCAAATTGACTCAAAAACCATTATCAACACGATGGCTTTAGGCTATCTTTTTTGGTTTAAGCTGCTGTAGCTCAGTGGTAGAGCAACGCATTCGTAATGCGTGGGTCGGGTGTTCAAATCACCCC
The DNA here is from genome assembly GCA_050297015.1 of Alphaproteobacteria bacterium. Taxonomy (GTDB): domain Bacteria; phylum Pseudomonadota; class Alphaproteobacteria; order Micavibrionales; family Micavibrionaceae; genus JACKJA01. The sequence continues at coordinate 45,538 of JBNKRZ010000024.1, forward strand.
AGCAGCACCATTTTTCTAACATTTCTTAAAGTTTCATACCGCCTTATTAGCCCCTATTACACCTTGATCCTCTATGCCTGTTATTCTCACACCAACACAGCCGATGATGATAGCGCCATCAAGGATCACCGCAAGTTTTCAACGTGGGTGTTTAAATTGAAACAATGAACCTGCTCTTTAAAATTGAATCAAACACGGATATTTCCATTCCCGGTCTGTCTTATACGCGCAATTACGTTACAGTGGAAGAAGAGCGGACGCTACTCGAAATAATCGACCGACAAGAGTGGCTATGCATGGAAGCATATGGATCAATAAGGCCGTACTTGGTATCAGTCCTTCAGGTTTTTCAGCGCTTACAGTTCAGCAGATCAGCTTGTTATCCGGTCTTCAGCTCAGATAATGGTATCCCGTACGGGATTCGAACCCGTGTTGCCGCCGTGAAAGGGCGGTGTCCTAGGCCTCTAGACGAACGGGACGTTTGTGAGGCGTCGTTAAGACTGGAGCTTTATAAAGTATTGCGGGTAAGGAAATCAAGCATTTCTTTTCTAGAGAAGGAAAAAAAACAATCAACTCTTCTATGAAGCAGGGCAATCGTGCTTTTTTGCCTATTTAGCCGGGGGCAAAAAGCTGGAGGACGGGGATAGGGTTTGCAATGCATCCCGAATCTTTTTAAGTCTAATTCCTATGTCTGACAATCAAACTGCTTACCGTGTACTGGCCCGTAAATACCGTCCCCAGAATTTTGATGAACTGGTGGGACAGGATGCGCTGGTCCGCACGCTGAGGAATGCTATTGAAAGCGGCCGGATTGCCCATGCTTTTATGCTGACCGGGATTCGCGGCACGGGGAAAACCACGACGGCGCGGATTATTGCCAAGGCACTGAATTATACCGGACCTGACGGCACGGCAGGACCGACGACTGGGCCGACCGACGATTGCGAAGTGTGCCGGGCTATTGCGGAGGATCGTCACCCGGATGTGATGGAGATGGATGCGGCATCACGTACCGGGGTTGAAGATATTCGTGAGATTTTGGACGGTGTGCGTTATGCACCGACTTCGGCCCGCTACAAAATATATATCATTGACGAGGTGCATATGCTTTCCAAAAGTGCGTTTAACGCGCTTTTGAAAACGCTGGAAGAGCCCCCGGAGCACGTCAAATTTATCTTTGCAACCACAGAAATTCGCAAAGTGCCCGTGACGGTGCTTTCGCGCTGCCAGCGTTTTGATCTGCGCCGGGTCGATGTCGATACACTCGGTGCCCATTACAAGGCGATTACTGAAAAAGAGGGCGCAAGCGCTGAAGAGGATGCACTTGCTCTGATTGCCCGTGCGGCTGACGGTTCGGTGCGTGACGGTCTATCTTTGCTTGACCAGGCAATATCGCTGGCCAGTGACAAGGTGACCGCACAACAGGTACAGGATATGCTCGGCCTTGCAGACCGGGCGCAGGTCATGGATATCCTCGATCATGCTATTAAGGGAAAATGCAAAGCTGCGCTCGATTTGGCTGAAGGCTTGTACAAAAGCGGCGGCGATCCTGCTGTGTTGATAAGCGATTTGCTCGATTTTACGCATCTTCTGACCAAGCTGCGGGCCGTGCCGGAGTTGAGAGAAACTCATGCGGCGGTGGCTCCTGATACGCTGGAGCGTGCAGCGGGACTCTCCGCGCAATTATCCATGCCCTCGCTGGGGCGCGCTTGGCAAATCCTGCTCAAAGGCGTGCAGGAGGTCAATACCGCGTCGAATCCGCAAGCCGCTATAGAGATGATTTTAATCCGGCTTGCTTATGCAGCTGATCTGCCCGATCCGGGGGATTTGTTGAAAAAGCTCAAAGATAGTGCCGGAGATAACAGCGCGCCCGTGGTGCCACGTACAACACAGACGACAACAGAACGTGCGCCGGAACCGGTGGCTATGGTGGCTGGCGGCGGCGCTGTTAGTGCTGTCAGTGCGCCGCAAGCACAGCCTGTGAATACCGAAAAACTGGAAACGCTCGGCGATGTTGTCGCGTTGTTGGAGCAAAACCGAGAGATGATTTTGGCCGGTGAAGTTTTTCACCATGCGCACCTTGTCTCGATGAAAGAAGGCGCGATCGAAATGCGCCTTGAGCCGCGAGCTAACCCGAAATTAGCACAAAACCTTCGTAATGCATTGATTTCCTTTACGGGGAACCAGTGGATGATTTCCGTGTCGGGCAAGCCCGGCGCACCGACATTGGCGGAAGTAAAGGCACAAGCGGATGCGACATTGATGACGGAAGTAAAAGCCTCTCCGGTCGTGGCAGAAGTTTTGAGGGCTTTTCCCGATGCGCGGGTTAAACTGATTGAAGATCAATGATGTAAGGAGTAGAGGAATCTCATGAATATTCAGGAAATGATGAAACAAGCCAAAGTCATGCAAGATAAAATGGCTAAAATGCAAGAAGAATTGGCCGAACAAGAGGTATCCGGTAGCGCTGGTGGCGGCATGGTGAACGTGACGATGACCTGCAAAGGGGAAGTGCGCAAGGTTGAAATCTCTCCGGATGTTATTAACCCGGCGGATAAAGAAACGCTGGAGGACCTTATCATGGCAGCCATGAATATGGCACGGGTCAATGCCGACACACAAATGGCGGAAGAAACCCAAAAATTGATGGGTGAGATGGGCTTGCCAGCCGGTATGGATTTGCCGTTTTAAGGGGAGGCTTTTAGAGCGGAAGGGATTTAAAGCGCACAAGTGATGGTGATACGCGGTACGTACCACGGGGTATGTATCGCGTAATATTATGAGGAGATGGCGTAAATGCGAATTTTGACATGGAATATTAATTCCGTTCGTCTGCGGATCGAACAGCTCAAGCGGGTGATGAAGGAATGCGATCCCGATGTGATTTGCCTGCAGGAAACCAAAACGCCGGACGAACATTTCCCGTTGATGGAGGTGGTGGGGGCGGGCTATCCGCACACGCATATCCATGGCATGAAAAGCTATAACGGTGTGGCTATTCTCTCGCAAATCCCATTTAGCACGACGGAGATATACCATCGCGCAGGCAAAGAAGATTGCCGCCATATCGCCGTAAAACTGGAGGGGGTAAAGCCGCTGGAAATTCACTGTCTGTATATCCCGGCTGGTGGCGATGAGCCGGACCCGGCGATGAATGAAAAATTCGATCACAAACTAAAATTCGTTGATGAAATGGCGGTGTGGTTTAAAAAACATTATACGCCGGACGATCCACTCGTCGCTCTTGGCGATTTTAATATCGCGCCATTGGAGCACGATGTCTGGTCGCATAAACAGCTCTCAAAAGTTGTGTCGCATACGCCCGTTGAAATCGACACACTGGAACGAATGCAAAAATCTCTCGGCTGGCGCGATGCTATTCGGCATTTCGTTCCGACAGAGGAGAAATGCTATAGCTGGTGGTCGTACCGCAACCGCGACTGGAAGAAATCAAACCGGGGGCGGCGGCTGGATCATATCTGGGTAACGGGGCCGTTGGTTTCACACCTCAAAAGCCATAATATTCTAACAACGGCACGCGATTGGGAAAAGCCTTCCGACCATGTACCGGTAATGATAGACTTAGAACTATAGTCATTTCAGACAACAATATCCTTTTTAATTAATTGATTTCACACCCCCTATCGTCCAGATGCCGTTTTTGACGGGGAGAATACCTTTGTTTACGTTTTTTCGTGCGTACTTTTCATACGGCTACAGTATGAGGTATTTTGGGTGTATCTTGTGGCAATGCCCAACCTGTTAAAAAAATAAAGCCGTTTCCTTCGTAGACGCTTGCAATTTCAAAAGAGCTTGTGTATTTTCCTCCTACTTCATTCGTTGGGGTGTAGCCAAGCGGTAAGGCAGCGGTTTTTGGTATCGCCATGCGCAGGTTCGAATCCTGCCACCCCAGCCATTCATCTGTTTTCGAACTTTCTCTACAACCGCAATCCCTACCGAAAAAGGCCAGAATACGTAAGGTCTTTGAGCCTGTTTCTGCCCACCTCGGGGCGAGATATTCCCCCATATATCCGGCCACATTCTCTCTCTCCGCCCGTTTTTCTCTCCAGCCTGTCCACTTCGGGCTTTCAAACAGGACAGGCAAGAATGGCTGATTTCCAGTGCTTTACGAGGATGATAAAAAACGCTGGTTTGAAGTCGGTGTGCATACCAACAGAGATGAAAAACAAACTTAAGCAGCGAAGCCTAAAGCTTGCCTCTGCTCGTCCCAATCATGTGGAATCTGAGATGTCATAAGGGTTTTGAGCTGCAGGGATTGAGGTTGCCGTCCGTTGACGATGGCGGTTGTGATATCCGGCGCAAGGTCGGTGAGCTGCATGACATTTGCGACATAGCTGCTGGGGAGTTTTTCCTGATCGGCCAATTCGCGGATGGAGCGGACATCTCCGTTATTCAACATGTCCTGCCACTCATGGGCGCGGACGACAGCTTTGAGCAAGGCGTTGTCGAACTTTGGCTGTCTTGCGGCGATCAAGTCTTCCCCATTTGGCGCGGTAATGATTTTACGTTTGTGCCGTTTTTTGAAATCAATGGGAATTTCCAAAATCATCGGCTCATGCATATTCGGGTTTTGGCCGTTTTCAATCGTCAGTTCCGGCAAAAGCTCGTGCAACACTGAAGCCATTCCAGGCGGATGAAACTCAATAATCAGCTTGTTCGGATGCACGGCAATCTTATGGATGACCAGCTGGACAATGCGGGCTTGTTCGGCGGGAAACAGTTCTTCCCAGACAACGCCGAAGTTTTTCAGCGCCGCCGTCACATCGTGCATACTGGCTTTTTCATTCGGATGCGAGGCCAGCATTCGGTTGACCCATTCCGTGCTGGTTAAAACCCGCCGCGTCTGATCGAGCACTACCTCCTCCAGCAGAGGCGCAGAGATCGTCTTGAGCGGACAAACGCTATAGCTTTTTTTCACCGCCTGAATGCTGACGTAATAACGGTATTTCTTGTTCTTTTTCTTTGTAGTCGAAGGCGTGATGGCGTAACCGTCGGGATCCTGCAAAATACCTTTCAGCAAAAACGGCCTTTCACCTGGATCAAGGCTGATTTTTGCTCGGGTGTTGCCGGAGAGTATCGCCTGCACCTGATTCCAGTTCTTCATATCAATGATGGCTTTGTGCAAGCCTTCATAAACCTTGTCTTTTTCCTTATGCTCGATTTTGCCGATATAGAGCTTGTTATTCAAAATCTGATACAGGCTGGATTTGGTAAAATCCTTGGCCGGATAATATGTGCCGCGCCGTGATTTTCTGGCTTTGGTCTGGTAGCCTTGGATTTTCAAATCTTTGACCACCTCTGTCGCGGATCCGGTTTTGATAAATTCATCAAAAATATGCTGGACGATTTTAGCCTCATCCTCGTTAACCGAGAGTTTGCCCTCCTCGGCATCATAGCCCAGCGGGATCGTGCCGCCCATCCACATGCCCTTTTCTTTGGACAGGGCGATCTTATCCTTGATCCGCTCGGATGCGATCTCGCGCTCAAACTGCGCGAAGGATTGCAGTACATTTAAAACAAGCCGACCCATGGCCGTATCGGTGTTCAGATCTTGCGTGACAGATACAAACGATACGTTGTGTTCATCAAAAAATTTGATCATGCCAAGGAAGTCGAACATGGAGCGTGAAAGCCGGTCGATTTTATAGACGACGACCACATCAACTTTTCCCGCTCTGATATCTTCCATCATTCTCTGCAGAGCCGGACGCTCCAGAGTGCCGCCGGAAATGCCGCCATCATCGTAATGACCTGGCAACATTTTCCAGTTTTCATGCGCTTTGACCTTGATGTAGTTTTCGCAGGCGTCACGCTGCGCATCGAGAGAGTTGTATTCTTTTTCCAGACCGTTCTCGCTGGATTTTCGTGTGTAAATGGCGCAATTTTTTCTGATCAGCTTGCTCATGTCTTCAGTCCAAAGAATTTAGGCCCCGACCAACGTGTTCCGGTAATCAGGCGCGCAATTTCAGAAAGACTGCGATATTTGCAGCCGCGATATTCAAATCCGTCCTCCAGAACCATAACGCGGTGTTCTTCGCCATCATGCTCACGCACAAACTGTGTTCCGACAGGAGGCATCCCCGTTTTTTTCTTCGATCCCAGCGACGGGTTTTTATGGAGTTTTTTGAGACGGGCTTTCGTATCTTCCGATAAACCTCCGTAGGTCATTTCCTGAATGCGCCAGGCCAGTTTACGGATCATATAGGTTTTGTTCTTGTTTGCCGGAGGCGCATCAAAAACATTGTTCCACATGACCTCCAGTTCTTGTATCTGCATATCAGGCAGGGCTGATATTTGCGTTAACGCACTGTTTTTCATGCTTTATTCCTCTTGCTCTTATAATGGCATGAACGCTTGCCGCCGCGTTGAAGTCCAGTCAAATATTCATTTAAACTGCCGTTTCCACTGCGTTTTTTGAGACGGACAACTGCGCGCATCATAATCTCTGCAACCTCGTCGAGGCGGTCTTCCGTGCTCATCATGTGCGGGGGTGTTTGTCTGATCATCATCGGCTCCAATTTGCCGATAATGATGAAAGTAAACTGTTGGTGACCGCCTGGTGCTAACTTCGTGACGGCTTGGTGATCAGTTGGTGACGGGGTGGTGATCTTTCAAAGATTTGAAAAAATCTTCATTCAATCTGTAAGACCCGCGCTCGTCAGATATGATGATCTGCCGCCACATCGGATTGCGCTTGAAGATGTTGGAAAGCGTAAAGCTCTGTGATCCAGCCTTTTCCAACAGCCGCTTACCGTTTTGCCACGGCTCGCCCTGAATGGCAGCATCATAAAGCTGCCGGAGAATTGATGCCTGCATGTCACCGAAATTATATTTCTGACCGCCGAAGCAAATTTTCTTAAAGGATGGATCAAAGCTATCTATTGAAGGCCTTTTGGTTTTTCCCACACGCCCGATTATTTTGACCTGACAAATGTTTGTGGTGGAAAGCTGGTGTTTTTGTTCAAAGCGTTTTTTCTCTTCATGCAATATCACCAGATCGTTTTCCAGGACGCGAATGCTGTCAGCGGATTCCGGCAATGAAAGTTTATGATTATTACGCGCGCATAAAAAATCGCGCAGATAAACTTTGCCGGATCTGAAAACGGTGCGACAATGATGCGGATAAAGCGGGGTGTAACCCTCCCAATGTCTCAGCTCCTTGGTTAAAACGACCTTCGAGCCTTGGATTTCTTCGCAAATCTCATAGACGCTCATCATGGGAAGCCATATATGAGCATTGAGCTGACCATGCATCAACCACTGTTTGATATCAGATTCGCCAACCTGCCAGGTGCTTTGAATATCTTTCAAAGAATAAAAAACCCTTTCCGGCAAGCTTGACATGACTCCCAGCCCTTTCTTTTCCCTATATGTATTTTTTGAGTGGAGGTGGTGGACTTTTTGCGCTACACAACCAACTTGATTTTTGTACTATAATCAAATACGGTGAGTCAATCGAAATACAACCTACAGGATAATTTTATGAGCAATCACGGTGGAAAAAGAGAGGGCGCAGGACGCAAGCCAGGGTCTGGAAAATATAAGGAACCCACACAGGCTATGCGGATTCCTGAAAGTCTGGTTGGTGATGTAAAAAATTTTGTACAGTTGCGGCGTGTGAAAAATCAGAGAATACCATTGTATATGTCGAGCGTTCCAGCAGGCTTGCCGTCACTCCTCGAAGACCATATTGACGATTTCATCGATCTAAATGAATTTTTGATTCGTGATTCTGAAGATACCTTCATGGTCATGGCCGATGGCGATTCCATGTTAGGCGCGAACATAAAATCCGGCGATGTTCTGATCGTCGACCGCTCCATCGAACCTAAAAACGGTCATATTGTTATCGCTGCGGTTGATAACAACCTTACGGTCAAACGGCTGCAGATCAACGGCGAGCAGATCAACCTAAAACCCGAGAATGATGCCTATGAGCCGATTAATGTCGGCAAAAGCAATTCGCTGCATATCTGGGGTGTTGTCACGCACATCATCCATAAATCCGTTTAGATCACCACCCCGTCACTAACCGATCACTAACCCGTCACCAGGCGCTCACCACCTGAGTGCGGGCAGTCTTTTCGCATCTGAGTTTTTCAACGACGCGAAAGGACAAAAAAATGAACAACAATGACGGCATAGCTGCAGCCGCAGGAAAGCAGCCCCCCCAAATCGATCTCGCCACGATGAAGCATATGCCCATTGGCGACATCATGAAACTCAAACCCTCTATATTATTGACGCTCGTGCGGCAGGCCGAGGACGACCTCCGCCGCGCTAAAACCGTAAAAGACTGGCTGCACGGCATTCTCACACAAAAATATGCAGACCAAGCCAAAGCTATGCGGGAACGCATCGGCAAAGACACTGGCACCGTTCACATCAATGATGATGAGATCGTCATTATTTCCAATCTCCCGAAAAAAATTGAATGGGATCAGGAAAAACTTTCCCAAATCATCGAAAAATTGCTCTCCGAAGGCTGGAACATTCAACAACTGGCCACACGCGAATTTAAAGTGTCGGAGCGGAAATTTAACGATCTTCCCTCCGGCGTTCGCGCCCAGCTCGAAGATGCCCGCACGATCTCGGTCGGCAAGGAAACTTTTAAACTCGAAAATCCGGCAGAAAATGAAGCTGCAGAACAGGAAGGTGCAGAATGAGCCTTCCCATCATCTCAGCCGACGAGCGTCTCAAAGAAACACGCGGCATCAAAGGTGTGATCTTCGGAAAATCCGGCATCGGTAAAACCTCACTGCTCTGGACGCTCGATGCCGACACAACACTCTTTATGGATATGGAAGCTGGCGATCTGGCTATTGAGGGCTGGAACGGGGATTCCATACGGCCACGCACCTGGCAGCAATGCCGAGACTTCGCTGTTTTCATCGGTGGCCCCAATCCGGCTTTGCGGGATGACCAGTCCTATGGCGAAGCCCACTATAAGGCCGTCTGCGACAAGTTTGGCGATCCAGCCGCGCTGGACAAATACGACACGATCTTTGTCGACAGCATCACCGTGGCCGGTCGCCTCTGTTTCCAATGGTGCAAAGGCCAACCGCAAGCCTTTTCGGAAAAAACAGGGAAGCCTGACACACGCGGCGCTTACGGTTTGCACGGACAGGAAATGATCGCGTGGCTCACCCATCTGCAGCACACGCGCGGCAAGAATATCTGGTTTGTCGGAATCCTCGATGAAAAGACAGACGACTTTAACCGCAAGGTATTTGTTCCCCAGATCGAGGGTTCCAAAACCGGATTAGAGCTTCCTGGCATTGTTGACCAGGTTGTCACCATGGCGGAAATCACAGCGGATGACGGAAGTAAATTTCGCGCTTTTGTGAACCATACGCTCAATCCATACGGATTTCCCGCCAAAGATCGCTCTGGACGGCTAGAGGTTCTTGAAGAACCGCACCTCGGCAAGCTCATGGCCAAAATCAAAGGCCCTGCCATAGCCGCTCCAGAGCGTCTCCATCATGAAATTCCCGACAATTTCACTGCCAAACCTCAACCTCAAACCGAAGAAAAGGAAGAAACCAATGAATAATCAGCAACCATCCTGGCAAGACTATAACGGAGCCGACGAGCAAAGAGATTTTGACCTCATCCCCAAAGGCACCATCGTTCCTGTTCGCATGACGATCAAACCAGGCGGATATGACGAACCGCACATGGGTTGGACTGGCGGATACGCCACGCGCAACGACAACACCGGAGCCGTTTATCTCAACTGCGAATTTGTCATCACGGCTGGCCAGTTTGCAAAGCGGAAGGTTTGGAGCCTGATCGGGCTGCATTCTCCCAAGGGGCCGGAGTGGGCAAATATGGGCCGTTCGTTCGTCAAAGCGATTTTAAACTCTGCACGCGGCGTGGATCCGAAGGACAATTCGCCCGAGGCACAGAATAAACGCCGGATCAACGGTTTTGCTGATCTGGACGGCATTGAGTTTCTGGCAAAGATCGACGTAGGCAAGGATGCGCGGGATGACGACAAAAACGAAATCCGCGCCGCCATTACGCCGGATCACAAGGAGTATCAGGGTTTTTCTGCCTCCGGTGGTCACGCTATGCCGCAAAACCAGGCGCCGTACAACCCGCCTGCACAGCAGCAAAGCGCTCCAGCATCGCAGCCCTCCAATCCCAACAAGCCTTCCTGGGCGCAGTAACTCTTAAATTTCTGGAGACTATCGATGATTTTGAGGCCGCGCCAAAAGGCGTTCGTGGAGCGGTGCGTCCACGCTTTGCATGAACACAAGAACACATTGGGCGTTGCCCCGACCGGAGCCGGAAAGACAATCATGCTTTCCGGCGTGGTCGGGGAACTCCTGAAAAACGGTGTCGACAAAGCCTGCGTTCTCGCTCACAGGGACGAGCTTACCGAACAGAACAATGAAAAATTCCTGCGCGTCAATCCGCATGTCCGCACATCGGTTTATGACGCGAGGTCTAAAAGCTGGGATGGCGATGTGACTTTCGCCATGGTGCAGACGCTTTGCCGCCAGCAATCCATAAATGACATGCCGCGCCTGGACATGATCGTGATCGACGAAGCGCATCACGCGGCGGCGGACAGTTACCAGCGCATTATCAAAAAAGCCTACGCAGACAATCCCGATTTAATGCTGTTTGGGGTTACAGCCACGCCGAACCGAGGCGACAAAAAAGCCCTCAGCCCGATTTTCTCGAATGTCGGTGATCAAATTTCCATCGCTGAATTGATCGCCTCCGGCCACTTGGTGAAACCACGCACCTTTGTCATCGATATTGAAGGCACCCAGCAAAAGCTGAAGGAGGTCAAGAAAACGGTCGATGACTTCGATATGCGCGAGGTCGAGGCCATTATGAACAAGGCGCCGATCAACCAGGCCGTTGTCGATCACTGGAAAAAACACGCAGGCGACCGCAAGACCGTTGTTTTTTGCTCGACCGTCGATCACGCCGCCCGCGTACAGGAAACCTTCCGGCAGAACGGCGTGGAGACGGCTTTCATCCATGGCGGTCTGAGCAATAAAGACCGCCAAAGCGAACTGGAACGCTTCACCCACGGCAATGCACAGGTCATCGTCAATGTGGCCGTTTTGACCGAAGGCTGGGACTATCCTCCCACATCATGCGTTATTCTCCTGCGCCCCAGCTCGTACAAATCCACCATGATCCAGATGGTTGGGCGCGGTCTCCGCACAGTCGATGCGAACGAATATCCAGGCGTTTTCAAACATGACTGCATTGTGCTGGATTTCGGCACATCGTCCCTGATCCACGGATCGCTGGAGCAAGGCGTTGATCTCAGCCCGCATAAAGACACTCAAAAGTCGATAAAAGAATGTCCCGAATGTCACGGTCTGGTTCCGGCATCTTCCAGCGAGTGCATGCTGTGCGGTTACGACTTCACCGTCGCGGAGGAGGACGAGCCGCAAGAAGAATATGAATCCGGCGAGAGCGGCAGCTTCGATCTGGACGATTTTGTTATGACGGAGATCGATCTGTTCAAACAATCGTCCTTCCTTTGGGTTGATCCGCTCGACGATCACTCCGCGCTGATCGCCACTGGCTTTAAAGCCTGGGCTGGGGTGTTTTTTCTCGAAGGCGATTGGTACGCGGTCGGCGCATCACAGAGCTTACAGCCAAAACTCCTGTCTATCGGTGAGAAGCTGGTGGCGTTGGCCGCAGCCAATGACTGGTTAAACACCAACGAGAGCGATGCCTCGGCACATAAATCCAAAAGATGGCTGGAGCAGCCGCCCACGGAAAAGCAACTGGCTATCCTGCCGCAAGAATACCGGATGGATTATAGCCTGACCCGCTACAAAGCCTCCGTTCTGATCACGTTCAATTTCAACCGCAAGAAAATCCGCAACCTCGTCTTCGATGCGGCCAGAGGAAAGGCAGCATGACGTTATGTGCGATTTGCAACAGAAAAGCGCGCGGTTTCGGCTGGTTCAACCCGCTCCTCAAAGTCACGGATCCGCGCCGCGACAAATCCCGCCGCAAATTCTGCTCACGCCAGTGCCAGGACAGATGGGCGGCATTCATCAAACAGGAAGGATACATGATGATTGACCCGACCAAGCAAGAAAAAGAGGCAATGGAGGCCACAATTCAGCCTCTGGCCGAAACCGTCACAGAGATCGGGATGCACCTGCCTTTGCAGGATTACACCCGCAGCCAAATTCTCACCGTCATCGAGGTCATTATCACGGCCTATCAGGATTATCTCTTCGCCCATTTCCCCGACAACCAGCCCACAAGAAAGAAAAAATAACCATGCTCGACTTCAACAGCCGCGAAACCTTCGCGGATAAAATTAACCAGCGCATCGATACGGCGCTCACGACCGAGAACTCCTTGAAGGAGCCGCGTGACTATCTGGGAGCGTCGAGGCTTGGTGCGGAGTGTGATCGGGCGCTCCAGTACGAATATCTCGACACATCCAAGGATGATGGCCGTGATTTTGACGGCAAAACGCTGCGGATTTTTGCCGCCGGCCACGTATTTGAAGACCTGGCCATAGAATGGCTTCGCAAAGCTGGCTTTGAAATTTACACGAAAAAATCTGACGGTTCTCAACTCGGGTTTTCGGTGGCCAAAGGCCGGATCCGTGGCCATGTCGACGGTATTATCACGAACGGCCCCGCCGATCTGGGGCTTTCCTATCCCATGCTCTGGGAGTGCAAATCGCTCAATAACAAATCGTGGAACGATACCGTCAAACAGGGCGTGGTGCTCTCAAAGCCCGTTTATGCCACGCAGATGGCAATCTACCAGGCGTATATGGAAGCAACGATTGAGGGATTGTCACAAAATCCAGCCTTTTTCACGGCCATCAACAAAGACACTGCCGAACTTCACCACGAGCTGGTGCCTTTTGACGGATCCCGAGCGCAGAAAATGAGCGACCGCGCCGTCAAAATCCTGACGGCCTGCGATCATCACGAATTACTGCCCCGCATAGCCAAATCTCCAACATTTTACATCTGCAAATTTTGCCCCTGGCAAGACCGATGCTGGAAGGAGGTCAAGTGACGGATTCTCCTCCCACCGATTTAGATTGGCGCGACTTCAACAACGCACCGGATGCTCTGCCAAAGAGCAGCAAGAAGATTGATGCCGAAGATATAAAGGCTCGGCTGTTAAGCAGTCTCGAAAGCACGCTGCACAGCCTTTACCCCTACGGAAAAATCGAAGGCAAACACTTTGTCATCGGTGACGTGCACGGCACAGAAGGCCAAAGCCTCAAAATCGATTTAAAGGGGCAGTACAAAGGTTGCTGGAAAGATTTTGATAGCGGTGAAGGTGGCGATATTTTCTCGCTTTTCGCTGCCGTCTTTAACATCGACGCCAAAAAAGACTTCAAAAAACTGCTAGAACGCATCTCCGAATGGCTGGGCGATCCTGTCCAGTTTTACCGTGAGGCCGTTTACAAAGACAGGAGCGCAGGCAGCACCGCCCAACGCGGAGCGCCGGAAGACACACTCGGTATGTGGGTGGCCAAATACAATTATTACGATAAAGACGGCAACCTGATCGCCTGCGTTTACAAGTACATCCTCGAAAATGGCAAGAAAACCTTCCGATGTTGGGATGTGCAGGAGCGAAAATGGAAAGCGCCGGATCCTAGGCCGCTTTATAACCTCCCAGGCATTAACGATGCCGATCTGGTGTTTCTGGTCGAGGGCGAAAAATGCGCCGATGCTCTAATCGCAGCCGGATATTGCGCGACCACGCTGATCGGTGGCTCTCAAAACCCCATTGAAAAAACCGATCTTTCACCGCTTCTCGGGAAAATCGTCTGCATCTGGCCGGACAACGATGAAAGCGGCAAAAAATATGCAGAAAATATGGTCAAACACCTGCAGGAGCTGGGTGTTGAAACGATCAAATTGCTGATCCCCCCGCAAAATGCCCCTAGCAAGTGGGATGTGGCCGATGCCTACGAGCAGAATTTTAATGTTCCGGCCTTCATAGAAACTGCCGTCGATGGTGTCGGCTATTATTTCGAGCCTCCCAAAATCCGCGTGAGCAGCTTCGGGGATATGTATGACGATCCCACGCCCATGCCGCCGGACGTTATCGGGCCGCGCATCCTTGGTCATGGCGATATCGGCATCATTGCCGGAGCATCCAAAGTCGGGAAAAGCCATTTTGTGTTGTCAGCCGCCATGCATTGGGCGGCAGGAAAACCGTTTCTGGATATGACGGTCGACCGCCCGTTGCGGATCCTCTACATGCAAGCGGAGATCGGCTATTTCTACATGCGGGAACGGATCCGCAAATTCTATCCCGAGCTGGCGCAGAACCCTGACGTTCATAAAAACCTCGTTATCAGTGACAAATTCCCATACTGCCTCGATGACGAGGGCAAAGAGGAATTTATCAGGATCGGTTTGACGGCCTTTAAAGACGATCTGCCGGATCTCCTGATAATCGACCCTCTACGCAACGTCTTTTACAGCGAAAAAGAAAACGCGACCGAAAACGACAACACAGTTATGATCGAGTTCTTCAGGAACGGCATCGTTGGCGTTCAGCGGAGCATAAATCCGCTCATGCCTGTGATTATCCCTCACCACATCAACAAAATGCCGCCAAAGCTCCTGGCCGAAGAGCCTTTTAATGCGATTAGCGGTGCTGGATCGATCCGTGGGTATTACACGGCGGGGATTATCATCCATAAGCCGGTCAGGAATGCGCCTGAGATCGATGTTTATTACGAGCTGCGGAACGGCCCAGGGATCCCGAAAAAACGGGTGGTGATTAAAGACAACCAGTGGATCGAGATCGTAGACGACAACGAAAACGAACACACGCAAAGCAGAGACCGCAAAAACAAATCCCATCGCGATTATCGCCTGGATAAGATCGAGGAGATTTTAGAAAAAGAGGCCGTCGAGAGCGGAAAACTCTATACGCGCGCGGCCTTTGCCAAAAAGTTTGAAGACAAGCACGGCCTAAAGAGCACTGCGACCATCCAGCGCGACCTTCAAAGAATGTTCGTTATCGGGCGGTGCAAATTCACCAACGAAGGCGCAAAGTACGATCAAGACCCAGCACCGACCAAGGACGGATATGTCGTCACGGAAAATATGCTCGTCAAAATTGATGGCAAGCGGATGCGCGTCACGCCCACGCACTTCGTCAAAGACAACAATATGGTGCTGCATGAGGTGGAGAACCCTCATGTCTGGGTCACAAACGAACAGGAGGCAGATCAATGAGCCTCCTAAATCAGATTCTCAAAACAGGCATCAGTTTATCAGATTGTCAGTTTATCAGTTTCTCATCGGCCTTTGAAAAACCCAGCAAGCACAACGCTTTGTGGCCAGTTTATCAGATTCTCGGACCGTCATTCCGATCAAAAGTGAGAAACTGGCATTTAAACCATATCCATCGCGGCTTCGGCCCTCTCATCAAGTTTATAAAACAAACCCATTACTACGTAATGGGGGCAAGCCATAGCTTTGCCCCCATACGTATCGTCAGTTTCCCGCCCCTGGGAATACCGCGCGGCATCACCGCGCTCATCTACCGCAACCAACGAAAAGGAGTCAGTTATGACAGACACTAGCACTGTCCGGTGCATCTTGGCACTGGATCTGGGGCGCACGATGGGATGGGCATTGCTCACCCCCGAACGCTCCATTCACTCCGGCTTTGAACAGTTCAAGCCCAGCCGCTTCGAAAGCTCCGGCATGGCTTTGTTACGGTTTCGAAGCTGGCTGGGCGTAATGAACCAGCAAATCGGCGGTCTTGATGTTTGCGTCTTTGAAGAAGTCCGCAGGCACAAAGGCACCACTGCAGCTCACACCTATGGCGAATTTCTCGGGCAGTTAAAAACCTGGGCAGACGAGCAAAACAAACCGATCCCGTATCTCGGCGTTCCGGTTGGCACGATCAAAAAATTCGCCACTGGCAAGGGCAACGCCAACAAAAAAATGGTGATCAAAGCCATTCAGGAAAAATTCGGTCATCCCAATGTCACCGATGACAACGAAGCCGACGCACTGGCTTTGCTGCATTGGGCAATCGAGGAAGGCCCCGTTCAATTCGAGCTGCAAGGAGTATTACGATGAGCAGAAATAAATCCCCTTTAACAAAATACATGGGCAATACGCCTGCAGACGCTGATGAAATCGAACTGCTGCGACGCCGCGCGTGGAAAGAGCAAGGCGTTTTGACGATATGTCCTTCGGATCCCAGCCTGTCTGATGACCAGCGCAATATGCTGCTCCTGATCGCAGAGTCTCGCTACGGATATGGTGGAGGTGGCCGATGACACACTTTGCACCCCCACCGGAGCCGTTCTGGACGGATGAAATGGTCTTCGCCTATCTCGAAAAGGCGGCAGAGATTTGCAAAAAACTGCCTGGGACAAAGCCACAGGGCTATTTCAGCGTCTGGCCGTCTGTTTTGCGTGATCTCATGGAGATCATCCAGGGCGATATACCGCCGAATGCAAACCGCAGCTATGCCACGCCCAGAGAGGTTTCATTTTTTGAGTATGTCGAAAAATGGACACGCTGGTGCGATGCCGACGAAGCCCGCGTCATTTGGCGGCGGGCTTGTCGGAAGCCTTGGAAGGTCATTGAGTATGAACTCAAAATCTCCGAGACGACCGGACGGCGCAGGTTGAATTACGGGATTATGAAGATCGTGGCAAAACTCAACGCACATGATCCTGAAGGCGTAATCATCAAAACCTATCCAACCTATCAAGATATTGATTTAAAGGAGAAAAAAACGTGACCGCATCCGTCAGGGATATTGTTGGAGGTTTTTTTGCCGTTTTAGGGCATCATAAATGCCATGGTCGGGAGAGATACGCGCTCCCCAGAAATAGACCAAAAAAACTCCCCCAAAATGGCAAAGAAAAATCAAAGCGAACATGGGCTTCTCACCCAGACTGATTATGCTGCACGGCGCGGCGTTTCCCGTCAGTATGTCAGCAAGCTCGTCAAGGAAGGCGTTCTGCCGCTGATCGATGGCAAGGTCAATCCGGTACAGGCCGATGCCATATTGGAAGCCCGCCGCGAACCCTCCCGCCAAACACATCAACAGCGACAAGAACACCAAGCCGCCATTGTTGGAGAAAGCGGGCAGCGCCGGACAATATCCAATGCCGAGCTGCCGACCATCTTGCTGAAAACCAAGATCAAGTCAGAAACCGAAAAGGCAAAGCTGCTGGAGATCAAAGCCAATGTTGAAGCTGGAAAATATGTCGATATTGACGATGTCCGCGCGGCAGCTTTCAAACAGGGACGGATCGTCCGCGACAGTATTTTGATCATTGCTGATCGGCTGGCTCCAGTGCTGGCCAATATGAGCAATGTCGATGAAATTCATAAACTCCTGACCGAAGAGCATAACAAGGCTCTGGAGGTCATTTCCAAACAGCCGATTTGAATGTGGATAGTAATACCCCGACAGTGTTGTCCCTCTGTTCTGGAGCGGGCGGGCTTGAGCTTGGACTTAAGCTCGCAGTGCCTGGATGCAGAACCGTTTGTTATGTCGAGGGGGAAGCCTATGCCGCCGCGCAGCTTGCAGCGCGCATGGAAGATGAAACCATGGATGCAGCTCCTGTCTGGTCTGACGTTAAAACCTTCGACCCAGAGCCGTGGCGTGGATGCGTGGATATCCTCACTGCAGGATATCCGTGCCAACCGTTCTCAATCGCCGGATCCAAACGCGCCGAAAAAGACCCCCGACACCTCTGGCCGTACATCAAGGATATTGTCGGCGTTATCGAACCAGAGCTTTGTTTCTTTGAAAACGTCTCTCACCACCTACGTCTGGGCTTCCAGCAAGTCCATGACGACTTACGATCAATGGGTTACAGCGTTGCGGCGGGCTTGTTTACGGCGGAAGAAGTCGGTGCGCCGCATAAGCGAGAACGCTTATTCATCCTGGCCTACCGTGACCGCGACCGATGCCTCAGTGAACACGGCACGGCCTGCGGAGAAAATGATCCGCAAGGACGGTCGCAATGTGCTGCGGACACCATCGCTGGCGGAGACGGTCATGCAACCGGCCGACTTCCCGTACACGAAACAGGATCTAGAAAAACAGAAATCCGGTCAGGATTACAAGACGGCGAAAGTCCAGTGGCCGACACCTCGGGCGCACGAGCCAGGGTCGAACAAACCGCCGTTCAGCAAGGGGCTGTCACAGACGGCACGGCAATGGCTGACCCCGCGGGTGAGCGAGAGTGGCGAGAAACAGGAAACCTTCCTGAAGCGGATGAACGACCGGACGGACGAAGTCCACAGCTCTCTGACGGCGCAAGCCAAAGCATGGCCAACGCCATGCGCTCGGGACTGGAAGGATTCCCCAGGTATGAACGACCGGAAAACCCAGCAGATATCGTTACCGTTTCTGGCTTTCCGATCTGGCCACCATCCCCAGGCGACCGAGAGCAATGGGGATATGTCGCAGATGCGTTTAAACCCGCTGTTCACCGAATGGCTGATGGGATGGCCTTTCGGGTGGACAGACTTCGGCTCTGTGGAAACGGAGTGGTGCCACTGGTGGCAGCTTATGCGTTCCGAATTTTGCTCGCTGCTCTCCGTGCATGAACGGCACATCGCATCGTAATCCTGTGTTGCGGGATTGTTGCGGGTTTTGTCAACCAAGTGCCGAATTGTCAACCAGAGCGATCCTGTCAACCAAGAGGAAATCAAGTCGAAAGATTATCTAAAGAAATCAAAGGGTTGAATCCGATGTTCTGTCAACCTGTCAACTAAGTTGCGAGGTCTGACGCTAAAAAACAAACGCGCGTTCGCCGCCCGTATCCGTTCGCCGCCCACAGTACCTTTTTTATTTTTGCGCTCTCGCGCAACAACCCGAGCAACATGAAAGCAGAGTGAAAAATGCACGAACTCAAGGTCGAGTATCGATCAATAAATGATGTCACCCCCTACGAGGGGAACGCCCGCGCACACAGCGAGCAGCAGATCAAACAAATCGAACGCTCCATCATGCGGTGGGGCTTCTATAATCCGATCAAGGTAGACCAGAACGGTATTATTATCGCCGGACACGGTCGCCTCAAAGCTGCACAAAACCTCGGGCTTAAAGAGGTTCCGGTCATCGCTGTTCACTGTGAGACCGAGGCCGACCGTCGTGCGCTCACCATCGTTGACAACAGCATTGCCGAGAACGCTACGTGGGACGAACAGTTATTGAAGATCGAGGCAGAGTTTCTTCGGGAGGTCGAGGACTTCGATTTAGAAGATTTGGCACTCGATCCAGTGTTTCTTGATGAGCTGTTACTGTCAGACGACAGTGACGACCAGGATGAAGGCGAAGAAGAAAACGTGCCAGAGCCACCGGACGATCCGGTGTCACGCTTAGGTGATCTGTGGTTATGCGGCAGGCATAAGGTGCTGTGCGGTGACTCCACAAAGAAAGAGGATTACGAGAAGCTCTTTGGGGCGGAGGATCTGGCCGACATGGTGTTTACCGACCCCCCGTATAACGTGAATTATGGCCGGACAGAGGAGACACGCGCCCGTGGTAAGGGCAAGAAAATAAAAGGCCGTGAAATTAAAAACGATAATCTGGGCGCGGCATTCGGCAAATTCCTCTCCGATTTATGCGCCCTGGCACTCGAATATACCAAAGGCGCCATTTACATCTGCATGTCCGGCAGCGAAATGGCCAATCTGGAAAAGGCGTTTACGGAGAATGGCGGTCACGTTTCCACGCAGATTATATGGGCAAAAAACCATTACACGCTCGGCTGGTCTGATTATCACAAGCAATATGAGCCGATTATGTACGGCTGGCGCAAAGGCAACGACCATTACTGGTGCGGTGCGCGAGATCAAAGCGACTTGTGGCACGTAAACCGCCCACAGGTTAACACCGTCCATCCGACAATGAAGCCGGTCGCGTTGGTCGAAAAGGCGATCCTCAATTCCAGCAAAACGCAGGATATTATCCTCGATCCGTTTGGCGGATCCGGCACGACTATGATTGCTGCGGAAAATACGGGGCGTTATGCGCGTCTGATCGAGCTTGACCCCAAATACGTGGACGTGATTGTCGAACGCTGGCAAGAAGCCACAGGAAAAACGGCCATCCACGCTGATACGGGGAAGCCGTTTGGGAAGGAGTGATTAATTATGCACGTTGGATGGCGATAGCCGCACCGTATAATGCGGTGGCTTGCTTGAGCATATCCTCAATGCCGATGGATGTGCCGATTGCCTGATTGATTTCGCCTTGGTTTATGGCCGCGACCGCTTCACTGGCGCGGACGTTGGCCTCGTACAAAAGTTTTTCAAGAGCCTCTAAATTGGCTTTGATGGTGGTTTTTTTCAGTTCGATATCCATGGTTTTTCCTTTCTGTTTATAGATACATGAACGCTTGGAAACGCAGTGAAGTCCAGCCAAAAACGCATCAAAAGATGCGTTTTTTTTAGTCTCCTGTCCGTTGTTGATGCACCTACGGTGTCCGGTCTAAAAAACCGGACACCGTGTTTTTTCAGGCGGATTCTTGGGTTTTTTCTTCTTCTTTGGCCTCGATTTTATAGGCCGTTTCTCCGCTGGGTGTCCGCGTAAATTTGCTGATCAAATACGGAGAGTTCTTTGTGGCCATTTCTTTGGCGAGGTTTGAACGCCGTCCTCGGGATACGTGCGTTCCTTTCCAGCCAAATTCGGCCACCATTTCGGCGTCAGTCGCTCCGTCAGGGCGTTGGAGCATGTTAATAAAACGCTCCTTCACATCGCTTTTACGGGGCTGCTTTTCGGCCTTGGCTTTGGGTTGAGGCTTTTTCTCAGCCGTTTTGGCCTGGGTTTTTGCCTTGGGCTTTACGGTCTTGGTTTTTGCGGTCTTTGTCATCGTTTTTCCCTTTCATTTGAATGACTTGTGCATCGTTGCACGATCACATGAACGCTTGAAAAAACGCTGAAGTCCAGTCAAATCAGGATCATTTCATTGCTTTAAAGAGCGCCCCGCACCGATAAAAATTCAACACATGATGCATGAAAAAACCAAACGCAGACCACGTTTTTGGGACAGCGTTCAGACGTGGAATCACGCCCGATCCGATCTTGACCGTTTCCGAATGGGCAGATGAGTACAGACGGTTATCGAGTAAAGCCTCCGCCGAACCTGGCCCATGGAGAACAAGCCGGACTCCTTATCTGAAGGAGATCATGGACAGCCTTTCTCCGTATTCCAATGTGGAACGGGTCGTGTTCATGAAAGGCTCCCAGCTCGGGGCGACCGAATGCGGCAATAACTGGATCGGGTTTGTCATCCATCACACGCCAGGGCCGATGTTATCGGTGCTGCCGACCGTGGAGATGGCCAAGCGGACATCCAAACAACGGCTGGATCCGCTTATTGATGAAAGTCCGGCGTTACGCGAACGGATCAAGCCTGCCAGGTCAAGGGACAGTGGCAATACGATCCTGACCAAAGAATTTCAGGGCGGCGTTCTGATTTTGACAGGAGCCAACAGTGCAACGGGGCTTCGCTCCATGCCTGTGCGGTTTTTATTTCTGGACGAGATCGACGCCTATCCTGGCGACATCGACGATGAAGGCGATCCGGTGGCACTGGCCGAAGCCAGAACGCGGACGTTTTCACGGCGCAAGATTTTTCTGGTCTCTACGCCGACCATCAGGGGCATATCCCGCATTGAGCGGGAATATGAAATGACGGATCAACGCCGTTATTTTGTGCCTTGCCCTGAATGCGGCACCAGCCAATGGCTCAAATTCGAGCAGTTAAAATGGCCAAAAGACCAGCCGGAACTCGCCAGATACGAGTGTGAGCACTGCGGCTTTATGATCGAAGAGCACCACAAAACGTGGATGCTCGACAACGGTTATTGGGAAGCCACAGCCGAAGGTGACGGCAAGACGGCAGGATTTCACCTGTCCTCGCTGTATTCGCCTGTCGGCTGGCGATCCTGGGCGAATATCGCCAAAGCATGGAAAGACGCACAAGGGTCTGACGCCAATATCAAAGCCTTCAAAAATACCGAGCTTGGAGAAACATTCGTGGAATCAGGCGAAGCACCAGACTGGCAGCGGTTATACGACCGCCGCGAGGATTACAAGTTTGGCTTGGTGCGTAAAGGCGCCTTGTTCATTACGGCCGGTGCGGATGTGCAGAAAGACCGCATTGAGGTTTCCGTTTGGGGCTGGGGGCGTGAAAAAGAAAGCTGGCTGGTCGAGCACCGCGTGCTGGAGGGCGATACGTCCCGCGAGGATGTGTGGAACCGCCTTACAAAAATGATCGGTGAGAGCTGGCATCATGAAGACGGTTGCGAATTAAAACTGAGCCGGATCGCTGTTGATAGCGGTTATGCCACCCAAGAGGTTTACGATTGGGTTCGCAAGCAGTCGCCATCGTTTGTCATTGCCGTCAAAGGTGTTCAGCGTGGCGCGGCTCTGGTCGGCATGGCCAACGCCGTCGATACGACCGCCGATGGCAAAAAGTTCCGGCGCGGCATCAAAATCCGGCCTGTTTGCGGTCATATCGCCAAGCTGGAGCTGTTCGGTAATCTACGGAAAAACCCTCCGACAGAAGAGTCCGGCGACCCGTATCCGCCTGGTTACGTTCACTTGCCAAAAGTGGACGAGGAATTTGTGAAGCAGATGTGTTCCGAGCAACTGGTCACAAAACGCAACCGTGCTGGCTATGCCGTGCGGGAGTGGCAAAAAACACGGGAGCGGAACGAGGCTCTGGACTGTTACGTCTATGCCCGCGCCGCAGCCTCCATTCACGGCCTTGACCGTTTCAGTGAGCGGCACTGGAAAGAGATGGAAAATCATCTCACCACCACCGTCGCCCACAAAGACGATCCCAAGCCAAAAACCACAAAGCCAAGCGGACGGCGTGTCCGCAGCAGAGGAATCCGAAAATGAGCGATTTGGAAGATGCCCAGGCAAAGCTGACGAATGTCCGTAAGGCCATCGATGCTGTTTTGCTGGGTGGACAAAAGGTCGTTTACGAAGGCCGTGAGGTCACGCAAGCCGATCTGGAGTCCTTACAAAAACTGGAAGCCCGCTATGAAGCCAAAGTTGCCCGCAAAGGCAGAGGCATTCGTGCGCGTGGCGGCACACCCCTTTAGGAGATCATATGTTTGATAAAGCAAAAATGAATCTGGCCGACCAGGTCGTATCATGGATTGATCCGCAGGCTGGCCTCAAACGCCTTGCTGCACGCCATATGCTGGCTTTGACTGGTGGGCATACAGGCGCACGGCGTGATCGGCGGCAAACAAAAAACTGGAAGCCCAGCGCAGGAAGTGCCGACAATGCCACGCTGCCCGATATTCAGGATTTAAGAGACCGCAGCCGCGATCTGATCCGCAATGCTCCAATCGCCGCAGGCGCGATCAATACCGTTGTCACCAACACCATCGGTGTCGGCCTGAAGGTTCAAAGCCGGATCGACCGCGATATTTTGAAAGGCATCCTGGGCGATAAGGAAGAGGACTTTGCAGCATTTGAGCGTCATGCGGAGCGTTTGTTTGCTTACTGGTCATACAGCCAGGATTGCGATGCCAGCCGTTTTCAGAATTTTTACGGGCTGCAGGATTTATCTTTCCGGTCGGTGCTGGAAGCTGGGGACGCTTTTGTCATCCGGCGTTTTATCGAACGCCCTGGCAAACTCTTCGGCACGGCCTTGCAAGTCATTGAAGCCGACCGTGTGGTTAACCCTGATTTCAAAATGGATAAACCGTATCTGGCTGGCGGCGTGGAGATGGACACTTACGGTGCGCCGACAGCATATCACGTTCGCAAAGGCCATCCCGATGATTACAGCGATGACAGACGGCAGGACAGCGTCCGCATTCCGGCTTATGGCTCGGACGGCATGCCTCTTGTTTATCATCTGGTTCCCCGTAAACGCCCAGGACAGACCCGCACGCCACCGTATCTTTCCCCCGTTATTGAAAGCCTAAAACAGCTCGACAAATACACTGAGGCCGAGCTTATGAGCGCGGTGATTTCATCAATGTTCACGGTGTTTGTCCGCAGCGAGGATCCTGACGGCATCTCTTCCATGGGCGAAGAGAAAGGCGACGACAAAGAATTTGAAATGGGATCGGGCGCTATTCTCGACCTGTTGCCGTATGAAAGCATAGAGATTGCTGATCCAAAGCGTCCAAACCAGGCGTTCGATGGGTTTGTTTTGGCCATTATGCGGCAAGTCGGCGTGGCTTTGGAGATTCCGTTCGAGCTGCTGGTCAAACACTTCACCGCCAGTTATTCCGCAGCGCAGGCTGCATTGCTAGAGGCGTGGAAGTTTTTCAAATCACGCCGTGAGTGGACGGCGGCTGTTTTCTGCCAGCCCGTTTATGAGGCCGTCATAACCGAAGCCGTGGCGCGTGGATATTTAAAAGCTCCTGGCTTTTTCTCTGATCCTTTGATCCGGCAAGCCTATCTGGGTGCGGAATGGATCGGGCCACCGCGCGGCCAGATCGACCAGCTCAAAGAAGGCCGTGCGGCCAGAGAGCGTGTGGAGATGGGAATTTCCACGCTGGCCGAGGAGACAGCCGGACTGACTGGCGGTGATTGGGAACGCAAACACGCCCAGCGTGCCAAAGAACACAAAATGCGTCTGGAGGCTGGACTGGATGAAGCTCTGGTTTCTGATATGCCGGAGGACAATCCCCCACCGACCAACGACGATAACGATTAACCCCTCAAAACAGGAGAAAACACATGGTCTCACGCATCAAATGTGCGGTGAGCGGGAACCAGCACGTTTCCGTTCAGGCACCGCAATGGGTTTACGGCGCTGGCGTTCAGCGCATTCCCTTTTCGAGCACGGCAGTGCCGTCTGCAGCACTGAATTCACCGCTTGTCCGGCTTTACGCCACCTCTGAGTGCCTGATCAATGTCGGCGTGGATCCCACCGCTGCCGATGACGGCACGAGTTTTCCTCTCGCGGAGAAAACACCCTGGGTCGAAACCATCGAGGAAGGCCACAAAGTTTCCGTCATTTCAACAGGCATCGACGGTGTTCTTTACATCGGTGAAGCCCAAAAAGAAGGAGCCTAATTATGACTTGGGATATCCCTTCCGGCGCGGGGCTGGCGATCCAAATGGATATGCTGCCCATCGAAGCGCCGCAACTTTTTCAAGGACAAATCCATCCTGATCTCGCGGCCAATGTCGAGCAAATGGGGCGTGTATCGGTTATCGATATCACTTCCGTCATCACGCCGTACCCGAATATTTTGAGCCTGCTGTTTGGCGGCACCAGTATTCAGGAACTGGAGATGGCTTTCGATAAGGCTCTCACGGATCCGGCAGTCGATGGCATTGTCTTCCGCATTGATAGCCCTGGTGGTTTGATCACTGGCGTTCAGGAATTTGCCGACACGGTTTATAAGGCCAGAGGCAAAAAGCCGATTGTGGCGTATTCCTACGGCAACACTGCCAGCGCCGCATATTGGATCGCCTCTGCCGCCGATAAGATCGTGGCCGGCCCGACCACATTCCAAGGATCGATTGGTGTTGCCATGGCTGTGCCGAAGGGCGAGGACTCTCGCTGGGTGCGGTTTGTATCGAGCAACGCTCCGAAAAAGAATATTTCTGCCAACACGGAAGAAGGTCGAGATTCCATCCAGGCACGGATCGATGCCATGGAGGACGAGTTTATTTCTGCCGTTGCCCAGCACAGGGGCGTTTCCCGAGAGCAGATTTTATCAGAATTCGGACAGGGGGATGTTCTTCCTGCCCGAACCGCCATGTCAGTTGGCATGACGGATATGGTCGGCGGTCTTAAAGATGCGCTGGCTCTTGTATCCCACCTGAAAACCTCAACCAAAAAAGGAGTTGTCACTATGGCATCTGAAAAAGAGACGCCGTCCGCAAAAGACGGCAATGGTGATGGGATCCAGCCGGATCAAATCACCGCCGCGTTTGTAAAAGAACGCTTCCCTGCAGTCGCTCAATCCCTGATCGACGAAGGAAAATCCCAGGCTGAAGCCGGAAACAAAGACACTGTGAAAGCAGAGTTTGATAAAGGCTTCGAGCAAGGCGCGACCGCCGAGCGGGATCGCATCATGAAAATGGATGATGTGGCTCTGCCTGGATACGAAGATATGGTCAACAAAGCCAAAGCCGACGGCAAAACCACGGCTTCGGACTTGGCCATGCAGATCCTCGCTGTTGAAAAACAGAAAGGGTCGGATGCTCTGGCAACCATGAAAGCGGACGCCAATAAGGTTCCGCAGATTGAGCCGAGCGTGGATCCGGCGCAGGCACAGGGCAATGTTGATCCTGATCTGCCTGTTGAAGATCGTGCGAAAGCAGCCTGGGATAAAGATCCCAAAATCCGTGACGAGTTCAAAACACTTGAAGCCTACACCGCCTTTATGAAGGCGGAGGAAGCCGGACAAGTGCGTATTTTGAGCCGTTAATCCTCAAACCTAAACATAGGAGAAAACTATGACCACGTTGGCACAAGATGCCCAGCGACCCTTTGAGCTGGGCACAATCAATGAGTTGCCTGTTATTGCAGGCGATATCATTTACGAAGGCGCTGCTGTCGGCATTGTCGCTGGCACAGGCTACGCCCGCCCGTTACAGGCTGGTGACGCTTTCGTCGGTTTTGCGGAAACGCAAGCCGATAACACAAACGGCGCTGCCGGAGATGTTCATGTGCGTGTTCGCATGAAAGGCTCTGTTGAGCTTGCTATTTCCGGCCTCGTCATCACGGATATCGGTGCCGATATCTACGCCTCAGACGACGATACGTTCACAAAAACGGTTGGAAGCAACAGCTTCATTGGCCGTGTGAGCCGCTTCGTCTCAGCAGGCGTGGGGATCGTGAACTTCGATACTCTCGTGACCTCTTAACCCTCCCACTTAATCCAAAAGAAAGGAAATTGTTATGTCCGCGAAAGGATTATCCTCTCGCGCCATTATTGGCGCGTACTATCAGCGGTTGGAGCAGAATGCTGGCCTACAATGGGTCGAAGCTGTTTCCAACTACTTTATGTCCGACCAGGAATCGGAAACTTACAAATGGCTGGGGCAAGTACCGGCCATGCGTGAGTGGATTGGCGGTCGCCAAGCCAAAGGCTTCAAAGAAAACGGCATCACCATTGAAAACCGTCACTTTGAAGCGACCCTGGAGGTGTTGGTCAAAGAAATGCGCCGTGATAAAACGGGGCAGATCATGGTTCGTGTTCACGAACTTGCCGACCGCACCAACTCCCATTGGGCAAAACTGCTCTCCATGCTCATTTTGGGTGGAGAAAGCCAGGTCTGCTACGATGGTCAATATTTCTTTGATACTGATCACCCGATTGACGGTGGCGGTACCCAAAGCAATAAGCTGACCATCGATATCAGCACGTTGCCCACGGAAGTTCACGGCTCCACCAGCGTTCCTTCTGTTGAAGAGCTGCAGCTCGCCATCCTCCAGATGGTGCAGCAGCTTTACAGCTTTAAGGATGAGGCTGGCGAACCGTTGAACGAAAACGCCCGCAGCTTCGCCGTTATGGTGCCGACCAGCCTTTGGCATGTTGCCAAAGCTGCCGTTGCCGCTCCGGTGATCACTCATGGCCAGACGAATATCGTCAAGGTCATGGATGAGGTGAGCCTGTCCGTCGCGCAAAACCCGCGCTTGACATGGACTGACAAGCTGGCCGTTTTCCGTACCGATGGTTCGGTCAAGCCCTTCATCCGTCAGGAAGAAGATCCTGTCCGCATCGATGCGATTGCCGAAGGCTCCGAGCTGGAGTTCAAGGAGAAGAAGCACCACTACGGCGTCGATACATGGCGCAATGTGGGCTACGGCTTCTGGCAACACGCCTGCCTCGCGCAGCTCACATAAGGAGGTGCGTTATGGCGACTAAATATAAAGTCACCGGAGTCAAGGTTCGCTTTGGCTCCGGTTTTATTTTGGCCTTGTCGGATGACCAGGCTGAAACCCGCCCCACCAAACTGAAGAAAACCAAAAAGAAAGGGCAATACGAAGTCCTTTCCACGGTCGAATTCAAACAGGGTGAGGAAATCGGTGTCGTTAAAGGCGATATCCCCAAATCATGGTGGGATACCGTGGAACAGGTCAGCGCCATCGAGAGGCCAGATCCATCTGAATTCAGGATGGTTCACAGGGGCTTTGGCAAATGGGATGTTCTCGATGCCGATGATAACCCTATCAACACTGAGCCTCTCACCAAGGAGGAAGCCCAGAAATTACTGGAAGCCCAAGATGGTGAAGAGGATGAAGACCCTGAAGGCGGCGAGGAAGAATGAGCCAAATCGGTGAAACAGCCGTGGACGCATGCTTCCAAGCCTTTGGTGTTGATGCCCTGTATTTCCCGCCTGACGGCGGGGGATCGTCCGTCCCGATCCGTGTTCTCCCCAGGCGAGGCGATAACGTCCTCGATTTTGGGGAGACACAGATCGCGGTGGATAGCTTGTTTTTTGAAATCAAAGTCGCGGATCTGGCCGACCCCGCAGAGGAAGGCATTATTCAGATCGATGGCACTGATTACATCATCCAGGCCGAACCGCGCACCCAGGATATCGATGCCATTGTCTGGATCATCGATACGCGGAAATCGTCATGAGACTGAGCGCAGAGCAAAAAGGCAACTATCGACGCCATCTGCGTAAAGAACGTGAATTTATCCGCAGGCAAGCCACTCTTGCGACCAAGGAGGCCACCAACGGCCTAAAAAAAGACCTGCGGCAGGATGTCGTGGGAAGCGGTCTGGGGGCGCGTTTGTCCCGCACTTGGCAGGGCGTGTTCTATGACGACCGCCGCGATACGGTGAAGGGTTTTGTTTATTCCCGCGCGGCAGAGATCATTGAATCCTTCGACCAGGGTGTTTTGATCCGGCCTGGGGGCGGCAAAAAATATCTAGCCATCCCCACGGAGAACGCCCAGAAATTTATCGGCCAGGGCAAAGGCAAAAAACGCAAGAGCGGTACGCCTGCCAATTATGAAGAAAAATACGGGAAAGGCTCTCTGCGGTTCGTAAAATTACGGGACGGCACACGCATTCTTGTGGCCGAGCGTGGCATTCGCCGTTCTCGCGAAACCGGAGATTTTAAAAGTTTCAAAGCCCCCAGCAAACGCGCTTTAAAAACCGGAACGGGCTTGGCAACGGTGGTGATGTATATTCTGATCCCCGCCGCCAAAATCCCGAAAAAACTGGATGTCCAAAAGGTCGCTGACCAATGGGGCATCAAGCATCTCGACCTTCTTGTCAGGAGATATAAATGACAACCACCACAGAAATGATCCTGAAAGCTCTGGCAGCCCTGCTGGACAACGGCACCACCGCCAAGTTTGAACGCAACGCTTCCGTGCCGGAGAAAATCCCCAGCACCGGACTGATTATTATGCGTGACGGCAACCCGGGTGTGGCAGAGGAAACGCTGGGCGGCTTTGATCCCGTTTATTATGAGCACGAGATCGAGATCGAGATTTACGTTGCCCACGGCAAACAGGATACACGCGACCAGAAATTTGACGATCTGGTGGCCGCGATTGGTGTTGCCCTGGAAAGTGATCCTGATCTGGGCGGGCTTATCTTCGGCATGACCTACAGCCGACCTGACGTATCCATTGAAATCATCCCAGGCTCCGATGCCATTAAATCCGGCTTTATTGACCTGACCATCGAATATGAGACCCCGACACCGCTCTCGTGAAATTCAACACATCTGTTGAGTAATCCCAGCCCCGCCATCCAGCGGGGCTTTTTTTAACCCAAAAAAGGAGAAAACCTATGGCTCGTGCGTATGGCTCGAACGCTACGCTGTTGCTCAAACGTGAGACCACGTATGGGGAACAGGCAAGCGGCAATTTTTATCGGATGCCCTTTAACAGCTCCGATTTATCCAGTGAACAAGGCTTGATCGAGGACGCTGTTCTCGGTTATGGCCGTGATCCCCTCCAACCCCTGCGGGACGTGATCAATGACGAAGGCGATATTGTCGTTCCTGTTGATCCGCGTTACCTGGGATTTTGGCTTACAGGATTATTCGGCGATCCGACCTCCGGCGATGTTGCCGCGACCGGATATATCGATTTTTCCGCTCTGCCCGATGTGGACGACACGATCACCATTAACGGCGTGGAGTTTACTTTCGTTTCCGGTTCGCCTGCTGGTGATGAAATTCAAATCGGCGGCACTGTTATACAGACCGTGGATAATGCAGTATCCCAGCTCAATTCATCTGCTGACAATGACGTGGATGATGCCACTTACAGCCGTCCGACCGGAACCCAACGTCTGCTGGTTACGCATGACACGGCGGGAGCGGCTGGCAACAGCTTCACGCTGGCGGAGAACTCACCGGCCACCACGCGCAGTGCGGCAACGCTGCAAGGCGGTGGTACCGAGCATGAGTTTTCATCCGGCAATGACACGCTGCCCAGCTATACGCTTGAAGTCGGCATGCCGAAAGTGCCTGCATATTTTATTCATACAGGTGTGATGTTCAATTCCATCGCTTTTGACTTCCAGCGTTCCGGCGCGGCGGCGACGACAATTAACGCCATTGCCCAGGCAGAAACACGCTTCAATGCTACACAGGGTGGCACCCCGCAGAACCTCACGTTCTCGCGGATTAGCCAGTTCCAGGGCAGCATTAAAAGTGAAGGCCAGAATATCGGTAACCTGACGGCCGGATCGGTCACGTACTCCAATAATATGGAGAAAATCGAGACCATTCGGGACGACGGCCTGATCGATGGCGCGGATCCCACGGTCGCTTCCCTGACAGGCACGATTGAGGTGCGGTTTGCCGATACAACGCTGGTGGACAAGGCTTCGGCTGGAACCCCCGTTGATCTGGAGTTCGCCTATACCCTCGCTGCTGGCCTGATCGTCAAGCTGGTGGCGCATGAAGTGTATTTGCCAAAACCGAAACTCTCCGTGGACGGCCCAGGCGGTGTACAGGCCAGCTTTGACTTCCAGGGTGCCTATAACGCCGTCGAAGGAAAAATGCTGACCGTCATGCTCATCAACGATCTGGATGGGAGTGACTACGCATGATTACCCTGAAAAGCCCTTCCGAGCCTTATACGATCAAGATCGTCGATGGTTTTACGGTAAAGGTCAAACCGCTCACAACGCTTGGCTATTCTGTCGCCACGATGACGGCGCAGAAAAAAGTGTCCGATCTCGACAAAGCGTTGCAGGATGCGGAGGAAGCCGGATTTACCGTTCAACAGCCAGTCAATTTAAGGAATCCCGAAGAGCGCAATGCGCTTTTTCTTGATCTCCTGATTAAAGCTCTGGCGGTCGATCATATCGTGGCTTGGGAGGGCGTTCTGGATGAAGACAAGAACGAACCAGCCGCACCGACGCCCGATAATATCCGTGCGGTCATGGATGTTTCGGATTTCTCCGAAACCTTTTTTCAGCTTTTCACCCATTATGTGTTCCTGCTGAGTGAGGCCAAAGAGCGGATCCGCAAGCTGGCGGAATGGCATTTCAAAAAGAGCGGTGGCCCGTCTTATTGCGCCACCTGTAAAGAGCAGGAATTGCCGTGCGCTTTTGAAAATCTCTGCCCGTACCAAAAATATGCGCCGCGTCTGGTGCAGGAACAACAAGCCTGGGAAATTCTGGAAGCGGCCACCACCCAGCTTCGCGTTGCCCCGACTGGCAAAGTCATGGGCATTGATATGACTGCCGCGCTGGAAACAGCAAAAGCCCGCAATTTTGATATGGAGATTGTCGCCCAGCTTCTGAAGGAAGGTGAGGCAGGCATTCTGGATGCCGTCTCCGAAGATGAAACACCCGAACCCTCAGCAAAAAAAGCTAAATAAGAATGGCCAATCGCGAGTCCAATTACGTCATCCGGCTGAAAGTCGATGGCACGGTCAGGGTCACCAAGGATTTTGACCATGTCGGTGATCAAGGGGAAAAGGCATTTAAGCGTGTCCGGCGCTCTGCCAGTCAAACCAACAACGCCATTCGTGGCGTGGCACGGAATATCACATCAACGCTGGTTCCGGCCTTTGCTGCAGCCGCGTCTGCCAGCTCCATCTTCCGCAATATCCAGACCTTTGAGAAGCTGGATATCCGGCTGCGGTCTTTGACCAGCAGTGCGGAGGATTATGCAGACACGCAGGAATATTTGAAGGCGAAAGCCGATGAATTGAATGTCGGCATCGAAACGCTCACAGACGGTTATGCTCGCCTTTTGGTGTTGCAAAACAGTGGTATTTTAGATCGTGAGCAGGTCAACCAGCTCTCAGAAGGCTTGGTCAATGCTGCCGCCCAGCTTGGAGCCAGCGGTGCCGATATCGACCGCGTTCTATTCGGTCTTTCACAGGGCTTAAGCTCCGGCACGTTACGGGCTGAGGAACTCAATCAGGTGGTTGAGCCGTTGCCTGGTCTTCTGCAGGCATTGGATGGTGCTGCCGGATTAACGGCTGGCGGATTCCGCCGGATGGTCAATGAAGGAAAAGTGACCTCCGAGTTTTTCGCCACCACGCTTGTTAAAGCTCTGGAGCAGTATGACGGTGCTGCTGCGAAACTGGACGGCACGGTCAGTGGATCGCTGGCCAAGCTGAATAACGCCTGGGTAGAGCTTGCCCGTACTATCGGTGAGAGCGGCATTATCGACTTTATCACCGAGCTTACGGAAGGAATGGCGGTCGGTATTGGTGTGGCAACCAAGGCCGCACAGGGGCAATACGCCTTTGCAGAGGCCACCACGTTTGTTGAAAAGACGGCCTTTGTCGCTGGACGCGCCATCAAGGTTTTTTACCTTTCTCTGCAGGGTGCGATTGTCAGCGTGGCTCTGGCCGTTGTTGATGGTTTGAACGCCGCCTATAAAGGCGCTGTGGCCGTGGCCAATCTCATCCCAGGCGTGGAAGTCAAAGCCATGGAAGGCTTGACCCGCTTATCTGATACGCTGAGAGCCACCGTCAAATACAACGTCGAGGAGGTTTATAAAAGCCTGACCGACTACGGGCCGGACAAGGCTATCATCGAAAATATTCGCAAGCTGCAGGCCGAAGAAACCAGACTGCGGCGTGAAGCTGAGGTTACACGATCCAAAGCTGCACAAGAGCGTGCAAAACAAGAGCGCGAAAAT
Source organism: Alphaproteobacteria bacterium (assembly GCA_050297015.1). GTDB lineage: Bacteria > Pseudomonadota > Alphaproteobacteria > Micavibrionales > Micavibrionaceae > JACKJA01. Next base: position 78,610 of record JBNKRZ010000024.1, read on the forward strand.
TCAAAAGAACTTACCAAAGAAGAAAAAGACGCGATCAAACGGCTGGAAGACCAGCGTAAAAAGATCGAACAGGTCACGGAAGCTCTCAAATTCCGCAACGAACAGCTTTTGCGTGATGAGCAGACGCAGGAAATTTACAACCAGATCAAGGCGGCTGGCGTCGAGCTTCTGAGCCGTGAGGGGCAGGAAATTTCTGCGCTGGTTAAAGAATATTATCGCCTGAAAGAAGCCAAGGAACAGGAAGCCGAAGTTGAAGAACGCAAAAAACAACTGATCGAAGAGATCAAGCAGATCACGGCAGAAAATATCTCCGCGCAGGAAAAATACAACAAGCGCATGGAGGAATTGAACGAGCTGCTGAAAGAAGGCGCGATCAATTATGAAGAGTTCCAGGCGGCTGGCGAAAAAGCCCATAAGGAGCTGCTGGAGGCCAGCGATAAATGGTATGACGGCGCTGTCCGTGCCTTGGACAAATATGCTGAGGAAGCCACCGATATGGCGGCAAACGTCGAGCGTGTCGTTACCAACCTCATGCAAAATCTGGAAGACTCTCTGGTGGAAGCCGCCATGACCGGAAAGTTTGAATTCAAGGATCTGGTCGACAGCCTTATTGAGGACATAACCCGCCTGATTATTCGCACCCAGATTTTGGGGCCACTTGCTCAAAGTTTGAGCCAGGGCATCCAGTCTGCATTTGGCGGAAGCTCGGGAGGTGGTGGCGGTGGATTTTTCAGCTCCATCGGCAGTTTCTTTGGTGGGCTGTTTGAAGACGGTGCGGCCTTCCAGCGCGGTCAGCGCGTTACGGCCTATGCCAGAGGCGGCATTGTCAACAAACCCACCTTGTTCCCTATGGCCAAAGGCATGGGGCTTATGGGCGAGGCCGGGCCGGAGGCGGTATTGCCGCTGACCCGCACCAGCTCCGGCAGGCTCGGTGTCGATGCCAGCGGGAATATGGGCGGAAGTTTCTACACCCTCAATATTGACGCGCGCGGATCCACGGATCCGGCAGCGACAAGAGCTTCCGTTAAACAGGCCGTGGACGAGGCTTTGAACGCCCGTATCCCAGGCATCATCAAAACAAGCACGGAATTGGCTCATCGCCGCACAGTGGATAGCTGGCAACGGCGCGGCTCCCGTTTTGAATAGGAACGATCATGGCAGATATCGAACTTAGCTGGCCTCTGGATTTACGCCCAGGGGAACAGAGCTTTTATATTCGGACGCTTTCCACGCGGTTTGAAAACCCGCTCACAGGCCAGGTGCAAGTGTTGGAACGCGATGCCGCACGGTGGGTTACCAAGCTCTCGCTTGTTCGTGCCGAGCTGGACTCGCGGCGGCTGGACGCTTTTTTAGCCGCCTTGCGTGGGTCTGTCGGCCACGCCTTTATACCGGATTTCCGGCGTTTAAAGGCGAAAGGCTCTCTGGCCGGCACGCCTCAACTGGTGAGCGGCACAGGCACCACGCTCACGGTCGACAATTTTACACCGGATGCCGTGGGCGTTTTAAAGGGGGGCGACCTGATCCAAACCTCGCCTGGGCGGTCTCATATCGTGCTGCAGGATGTTGATGCCGATGAAACTGGCCAAGCCCTTGTGCCGATTGCGCCGCGTCTCAGAGAGGCTGTGGTTGCTGGAGCTTTGATTACCGATAACTGCCGCGTCCGCATGCGGCTGGTGGATGATGACCAGACCGAAAATGCCACCAACAATCGTCTTTTAACCAGCTTTGATTTGGAATTTATTGAAGTGCTTCCGCAATGACTTTGACATGGCCGCAAGGAATTTATCCGAAAGAGCAGATTTTCCGGCTCAAAACACTCACCACACAGTTTATTTCAGAATACACAGCCCATGTGCATGTTGAAGAGCGTGCCGGAGTGCGCTGGGTCGCGGAGTTTAGCTTCGAACTGGAAAACGCCCGCGCTCGGAAAATGGACGCTTTCATTGCCCAGCTTCGCGGGGCGGTCGGTGCTGTTTACGTGCCTGATTTCAGGCGGCAGACACTCAAGCCTGTGCTGGACAGCATGGATGCTTATGCCGAAGAGATCGGCCTGACTTTTTTTGAAGACCGCTATGATTTTGACGACCAGACCCATGAAGATGGTCTTTTAACGATTGAAGAAAGCCCACCGCTCGGGGATGAGGCCAACGCTTTGTTCGGCGGCATTTTTGATGCGCTTTTGCTCTTTGAAGATGACGTGACGCTGCTGACCGAGGCCGGACTGGATATATGGGCTGAAAATGTCGGCATCCCGTTTGAAACAAACCGTGGCTATATCCTGACGATTGAGCATGGCGAGGCGTTGGAGATCGCTGTTGAAGAAGGCTACACCCTGCAAACGCAAGCCAGCGAAGATATTCCCCTCCAAGTGGGCGGCGGTTTTATTGAAGGCGAAGGCCAGTCGACACTGATTACGGGCTCTAATCGGGAACTGCTGATTGGTGGCCTCGCGCCCTGGCGCACCGTCATCAAAATGGGGGAGAGCATTATGCCCGCCGAAGGCCATGCTCACCTGATCCTCGAAGATGTGACAACCGATATTAACGGCAACGCTGTCGTGCCGATTGCGCCTTATCTGCGGACGATAGTCACAGAGCAGCCTCTTGTGCTGGGCGGTCTTAAAGTTTTGATGCGCCTGACCAGCGATGATGCTGGTGAAAATAACACGGTTCCTCCGAACCGTTCTTCTTACACACTAACTTTTGAGCAAATCCTGAACTGACCAAATGAGCAAACGCCTTGATGAAACTCTGTCTGATGAGACCGAGAAGCAGGTGGTGCGTGCCATTTTGATGGCCTCATTCGATTTTGAAGAATATGTCGAACGCGCCTGGTGGGGGTTCGGCACGATTAATTGGGACGGTGAAAACTGGTACGGCACAGGCAATCTGGGTCGTATATCTCAGATCGAAGAGACTTCGGAAATCCGTGCCACTGGCGCGGTTTTCCAATTAAGCGGTGTGCCTGCCGACCTGATCACCAGCGTCAGCAGCTCTCCGGTTCAGGGCAATAAAGCCAAGATATATGTCGGCTTTATGGACGATGATTTTCAGGGGCTGATTGCCGATCCGCACCCGATCTTCTCCGGCACCATGGACACGATTGAAATTATGGACGGCGGCGATACGGCCACCATCACGATCAACGCCGAAAACGACATCCGTGATCTGGAGCGTCCGCGCACACGCCGATACACCGATGCCGACCAGCAATCCCGTTTCCCTGGCGATAAGGGTCTCGAATACGTCCCATCGATGCAGGACAAGCAACTGATCTGGGGTCGCGCCCCCGCATAAATCAAAGGAAAATTCATGCCTCAATTAACCCGTCTTCCCGACTGGCCGGAACGCCTGTCCGAAATCATCGATGCTGCCCGTTACAAGCCCTTCGTCTGGGGAGAGCACGATTGCTGCCTGTTTGCCATGGATTGCGTTCAGGCCATGACAGGCGTGGATCTGGCCGCGCCGTATCGCGGTTATAAGGGCAAAAAACAAGGGCTGATGGTTTTAAAAGAGAATGGCGGTCTCAGAGGCATTGCCGAAACCGTTTCTCGAAAATTCAACATTGCGGAAATCGATCCCGCTTTCGCCGGACGCGGCGATGTTTGCCTGTTCAATATTGGTCAGGGCGACAGCCTTGGTATTCGTGCCGGAGAGTGGATTTACGCTCCTGGCCTCAATGCCATTGCCGCCATGCGTCTTTCTCTGGCCAAACGCGCCTGGAGGATTTAAGCCATGGGCTTCGTTGCTCCCTTTATTCCGGCTGTTCTGGGTGCGATTACCTCCAGCTTTGTCAGTGGCGTTGTCGGTGGTGGAATCATCGGCGGCATTATTGGCGGGCTGGCTGGTGCGGCGGTCGTGGCGTTTACAGCGCCGATCTTCGCTCCAAAACCGAAAGTGCCTAAGTTTTCACCGCCTTCGGTCACCTCCATAGCCAATGGATCGCGTGGCCGGACGGAAATGATCAACCAGCCGATCACGGCTCACCGGATCGTTTACGGCCAGGTGCGCGTCTCCGGCCCCTTGGTCTTTACGCACAGCCGCGCCATCGGCAGCAGCGAAAAGCTGGACATGCTGCATTGGGTTATTGTTCTGGCAGCGCATGAAGTCGAAGAGATTGGCGATATCATCTTTAATGATGAAGTAGTGCCGCTCGACGGCAACGGTGCCGCCACAGCCGATCCGTATTATCAGGACAGCAAGGCTTATGCCCATGTGTATAAGCACCTGGGCGATGTTGACCAGGATGCCGACCAAGTCTTGATCGATAATTCCGGTGGCCAGTGGACTTCGGCGCATCGTCTGCGTGGGCTGGCCTATATCCACACCATGCTGGAGTATGACGATAAGGTCTTCGCCAGTGGAACGCCGAATATTTCAGCCATCGTCAAAGGCCGGAAGCTCTATGACCCGCGCACCAGTACGACAGTGTGGTCTGACAACGCTGCGCTGTGCATTCTGGATTATCTGATTTCTGATTTCGGCATCGGTGCCAATGTTGACGATGTGGATATGAACTCCTTTATCACAGGGGCGAATATCTGTGATGAAAGCGTTGCCACACTGGATGGGACAGAGCCGCGTTATACGTGCAACGGCGTGGTCGATCTTTCCGATACGCCACGTGACATATTGGAAAACATGCTCTCCAGTTGCGCGGCCTCCCTGGTCTATACGGGTGGAAGTTGGCGGCTGCATGTCGGGGCTTACAGTCCTCCGGTTAAAACCTATGACGAGACCTTTTTGCGTGATGCCGTCATCATGCGGCCACACCGTTCCCGCAGGCAGCTTTTCAATGGGGTCAAGGGGGCATTTGTTTCGCCGGATCATAACTGGCAATCGACCGATTATCCGTCCGTCCAGTCCAGCCTTTATGTGGCGGAGGATGATGGAGATGAGGTTTACACCACGCTTGATCTGTCTTTCACGACTTCGCACACCATGGCGCAACGCATCGCCCGTATTGCACTGGAGCAGATGCGGCGGCAACGCCAGATCCAATATCCGGCCAACCTAGCCGGATTACAGGTCGCGGCGGGGAATACCATCGCTGTCGATCTGCCACGCTTTGGGATTAACGGCATGCCTTGCCGCATCACCAACTGGCAGATGGTTGATGAAATGGGCATCGATATGACCTTCGAGGAAGATGGCGAGTCCGTATATGCCTTTGATGCAGGCGACTTACGGACTATGGGCGACAGTCCGCAGGTGGTGGTGCCGAACAATCAATCCGTGCCGCCCATCGTTCCGCAGAATGTCAGTGCCACGGCGGGAGGCGACTACATCACGATCTCTTGGGATCAAAACACTGAAAGCGATTTTCGATACGTGGAGGTCTGGGAGAAAACCAGTTTCACAGCTACGCCGGAGGTCGATGCCGTTCGGATCATGCAGGTTTACGACAACGAATTCACCCGTAATTTCCTGCCTGGTTCTGAGCAGCGTTACTACTGGCTGCGTGCCGTGGATCGTTACGGCAACAAATCCGACTTTGCTGACCCCGTACAAGCGACAACGACCGGAGATCAAACGGTCGTGCTTGTTCTTGAATAACCTTAAGGAGCCACATCATGACCACAACCAAAAAAATCTCTGAGCTTCCCTCAGCCGTTACCCCTTTGAGTGGCGATGAGGATATTCCCATCGTTCAGGAGGGAGCAACACGGCGCTGTACTCCCGATGATATTGTGGAGGGCAAGGCCGATACCGTTCATACGCACACGCTTTCGGATATTGCAGACGCTGGGACGGCGGCTGGTGCCGATACGGGTGATTTTGCGACAGCCGCGCAAGGCGGCTTGGCAGATACGGCCTTGCAGCCTGCCGATGTTGGTACAGCCGCCGCCAACGATACGGGCGACTTTGCAACGGCAGCGCAAGGCGCGTTGGCTGACACAGCCGTCCAGCCTGGAGATTTGGCTCCGGTTGCCACCAGCGGGGATTATGGCGACCTGGACGATGCGCCTTTGCATGGGCTGGAGAACGCCATTATTAACGGCTGTGGCCGTGTTTCCAACCGTGGCGATCAATCGCTCGGCACGAGCTGGGGAAAGGCTCCGGTGGATTTACTGGCCGTCAAAGCTGAAGGCTCCGTGTCTGCCGGAACGATCAAGCGTGTGACCAGCGCGTTCTCACTGACGGAAACAGGCCACGCAACTTTTGTAGAAAATGCAACGCTCACAGGCTCTGGGGCGATCCTGTTTCGCCGCCGGATCGAAGCCAAGGATGCGTGGAAATTCTATAATCAGGCGGCGTATTATTCGGCGCGGGTCTATCATGACCACGGCGCAGATGTGGATTTTATTATCACCGTTCGCAAGGCCGACAGCCTTGATGATTTTGCCTCCACCACACAAATTGCTACTGGCACCGTTGCCGTGTCGAACGACAGCAACGCTGATATCGGTCTGGCGATTGGCGATATGGGCGATTGCCGGAACGGGATCGAGATCGAGGTCAAAGTCGATTGCGGGGCGATCACGACCAAGGACACTTATTTTGGTCAAGAGCAGCTTTCTATCGGTACGGCAGAGCGTCCCTTTATCGCCAGACCGCAGGCGGTTGAAGAAAAGCTGGTGCATCGTTATTTACGTCCCGTTGTCGGCATTCTGGGGGTTGCCAATTCCGGCAGCAATATGCAGGCCGTTCTTTCTCACCCTGGCATGCGGACAGCCCCGAGCTATGAGGTGGATGCCCCCATTGCCATGACAGACGGCTATACCGCCGACTTCACCCAATCCACAGCGAGCATCACCACCGTTCATGAAAACAACGCCCATCATGGCCGCGTGGATATTGCCTTTTTCTCCGGCCTGACTTCCGGCCGGTTTCATATCCAGCGTGGCGCAGGCGGCTTGATCCTTGCCAGTGCGGAGCTTTAATTTATGCCGAAAATCGATGAAATTCTTGTCCCAGGGCAGAGCGTCAGCAAGCTCGAACTGCGCCAATATCTGGCCGCTCGTGAGGGCGTAAGGCCGGAGGACTATGGAGCACTGGCCGATGGGCTTAATGACGATACGGATGCGATTAATCAGTGTTTGCAGGAAAATAAAGTCTGCATCCTCTCCCCAGGCTCTTATCGGATCACCGCACCGATCATATTGAATTACGGCATGAGCCTGATCGGGTATGGCGATATGTCGATCATTCAGGCGCAAGACGGCCCCTTGGATGAAAACGAAGTCCCGCCTTATAGTGCCAGCTTCAATGCCGTGGAGTTTGTGGAGGGGTATTCCCAGCTCCGCAATGTCCGCATTGTCGGCGGCGCCTCCGCTATATTTATGGCCGGAAAAGTCGGCCCATGCGTTAAAAATGTCGTTGAAAACGTCACGATCTGGGACGCTCAGATCGGGGTGACGCTCGACGGCTGGAATGACACAAACAAGCCGTGCTATTGGAACCATATCGCCCGTGTGCTTGTTGCGCGGCCTAAAATTGATGGCGTGTTGCTGACGACCACGCCGGACGATTGGGGTGATCCCGAAACCTTCGGAGATAGTCCGAACGCTAATAAATTCCATGATGTGCGGGTGTATTCACTCTCCGCACCCATGTCCGGCTCTGGCTTTTTTATATCAACCGGCCAGTTCAATAATTCCTTTATTGATTGCGAAGCCAATGTTGATGTGACGGCTGAGGCTTGTTTCCGGCTGGGCTTTCTGGCGCGGCATAATATCATCACCAATTTTTATGCCGAGAGCCTGGGGCTGGCACCAGGGATCCGCATTGATAACGGCTCGGTCGACAACACGATTATTCGCCTGTTTTCGGTGACTGGCGGTGCGGCGATCTGGGATCCCACGCTGCAAGGAGAGTATCAGGCTTACGATGCTGGCTATCCGAAGAAAAACTATCTGAAGGATGCCTATATCACCGATGTACACATCGACGGCATGACGCGCGGCACAACCTATATCGATCCAGCCGTGGATCATGTCGGTGATATCACCATCGATCTGGAGCACACTTTTTATCTGCTCAGTTCCTATAATAAATCTTACGACCTGATCCTGCCCAATGCCGGAGACGCAACTGGACGCTGGGTGACTCTTAAGAAGAGCGACCTGAATGACAACCCGATCTACGTGAAGGAAGATAGTGGCCCTGGCCCCGACCGTCGCACCGTTACGCTGCGCCAGCAATTCGATACGCTGACCGTCATGTCCAACGGTGCAAACTGGTGGATCGTCAGCGAAAACAGGCCACCGCAATTCAGCCGCTATATCGATAATGATGCGGTTCCAGGCGGCACCTTTCAGGCTGATATGGTCAATCGGGTTTATCTGGTTTCGGCCTTTACAGGGCAGATTATCTTTGAAATCCCAGCACCGTCTGCCGCCGCGGGCCGTGTTTGCACGATCAAGAAAATCGACCCTTCCAGCAACCATGTCAAAATTCAGATGGCCGGAGCGTCGGGTGGGCCGGACGCGCAGATCTGGAGCCTCACATCCCACTTTGCCGCCATGACGATCTATTCGGACGGTGGGCAGTGGATTGTCCTCAACACTTATTAATCTTCAAAAGAAAGGAAAAATCATGACACCTGCAGAATGGGGGCTGCTGTTCGGCGTTATTGCCCACAGCGTGGCCGTAATCATGGCTCTGGTCAAACTTGTGGCCTGGGTCACGGAGCACATCACCACCAGCGAACAGAAAATTGCGGCACTGGAGCATCAGGTCAACAATGACGTGACCGGACGGCGCGTTGTCGGGGAAATGCGGGAAGATATCGCCAGCATTAAAGCCAAAGTGAGCGATGTGCGCCAAGACATTCACTATTTACGCAAAAAAGTCGAGCAATAGGAGGTCGCCATGGATATCGGACAAATACGTGAGTATGTGGTTATTCCAGCCCTCCAGCAGATCAATCTCTATTCGCTGGGAGCCGAGCAGTTGGTCATGGCCACTGGTATGGCCGAGAGCAATATGACCTTTATTCATCAAAAAGGGCGTGGGCCGGCCCGAGGATTATTTCAGCTTGAGCCAGTCAGCCATGACGACATCTGGGAGCGGTTTTTATCTAAAAAGCCGATGCTGTTGAATGATCTGAAGGCTTTGATCATGCGGGATATGGATTTACACGACCAGTTGCACGGAAACCTGTTCTATGCGGCTGCGATGTGCCGGATTTTTTATCTGCGATTTCGGAAGCCGTTGCCCGAGGCCGGAAACTGGCAGGGCATGGCTGAATATTGGAAGGAGTATTACAACACCCATCTCGGAGCTGGGACGGTGGACGGATTTCTCCGCAAGGTTTGGCCAGTCATGGATTTATATGCAGGAGGACAATAATGTTTAAACCCGATAAAAGCGATCCTATGAAAGTCAGGCGCACCCTGGCTTTTTTTGTGTCCATATACGCCTTTGCCGTGCTGCCGAATTTGCTGGTGGCCTATCAGATACTGGCCGGAGCCGATATCGGCTTGCTCCAGTCTATTCTCACCTATGTTGGCATTTTGGCTGGCGGCCCGATCGGTGCCTATCTCTACGCCGCCCATAAAAACGGAAACTCGGAGGTAAAAAATGATGATTCCATTTCTCATTAAGCACAAGAACCTGATCGTTGGGCTTGGTGCTTTTTTGCTACTGACAGGATTGCTGTGGTGGAAAGATTATCAGATAGATAGCCTCGAACAAAAACTGGCTGTCGCACAAACAAGCATTGCCTCTTATGAGGAAAGTCTTGCCGTCTTGCAGGCGGACAGTCGCGCAAAAATCCAGGCGCTGGAAGTGGAGTCAAGCCGTCAGCTTATACGAACCCGAAACATGGAGCGGCTGTTGGGCCGCATTGAAGGAGCCGGAAATGAACAAGATGCCCCTGTTGCCCCTGTGCTGCGCGATACTGTTGAGCGCCTGTACGGGCACACCGCAGACCAAGATTAAAGTCATAGAGCCGGAGATTCCGGTCAGCCTGCGCACATGCCAGGAAGTACCACCTTATCCGGGTGTGGATATGACCCAGCGCGATATCGCCGAAAACTATACGAAGCTCTGGTTCGCCCATAAGGATTGCCGCTCAAAACTGGAAACCGTCAATCACGCGCTCCAACAACCCGCACAGGAGGAATGATGCTTTTATCTATCGGACAAACATTGGGACCGCTACACAAACGTTTTAAAGGCGCAAAAGCGTTTAACTTCATGCTCTCGCTGCCCGCCGAGGTTGTTTATGAGCGCGGCGATAATGTTGCCACCTACCGGGATGCAAACGGCGCGCTTGCCCTGGCAACGCCGCACCAACCGCGTTTTGACCATGACAAGAACGGCACGCCGCTCGGCCTGCTGGTCGAGGGAAGCCGCAAAAACGAGCTGGCGACTCACAATGCCAATCCCACGGATACGAGCGGCTGGATCACGGGCGGGGATGCAAGCGGCGTGTTTAGCGTGGTTGACGCGCCCCTTCCTCTTAACGTCGTGGGGTTTGAAAATATCTGCTCCGGCGGGAAGGTCTTCAAGATCGATAACAGTGCGGGGGCTTCTTCCTTTTACGTGGAATCGGACGTGACAGTGGGGGATTTGGACGCGCGGTCTTGCTTTGCCTATATCTGCATTGTAGAGGGGTCTTTAGGGACGAACGGCAGTTTCGGCATAGGATACGACACGGATCAAGGCACCCATATTCACAGACGGGACGCATGGGAAAAAGTCGTTGTCGAGAACGTCACGCCCTCGGCCACGAACAGGCGGCTGCGGATCAAAGCCTATCCGGGACAAGTGATCCATTTTATCCTGCCGCAGTTGGAAAAAGGCGCGTTTGCCTCTTCCCCCATCGTCACGACCGGCGCGGCGGCGATCCGCGCACTGGACGCGGTTTACATCCCGAACCTCGATCAAAAACCGTGGTGGAACGAGACGGAAGGATTCATGGCTGTGCGCTACAGTATTCCCGTCTTTCCTCCGGCTTCCGTTTACACCATCGCGGCCCATAACACGTCCGCCGAAAGCATCGGCGTGCGGGTGGACGGCGCGAGCCACGCCGTGCGCGGATGGGTGCGCTCGCAATCCGCCACGCGCCATGCAAGCTCGACGGGCGATCCCATGACCGCCGACACCGCGCATGTTATGGGCGTGACGTGGAAACCGGAAGAAGCCACGGTCTTTTCCGGGCTTGAAACCTATGTGCGGACATGGCCGGGACAGAGTAATCCTTCCGGCATGAACGAGCTTCGCATCGGTCAGCGCAATAGCGGCTCTGATCCTATCTACGGCCACGTCAAGGACATCACCATCGGGAAAAAGCATCTGGATACACTGGCTGATATCGGCAGAATTGCCGTCCCCAAAAACGACATGCTCTTGATCGCCGGGGGCCAGAGCAATATCAACGGACATTTCAGCGTTCCGGACGAGGCCGCCAGAAATGCGCTGATTTTTGAAGCGACCCGGCAGGCTCCGAATGTACAGGCCGTCTGGATCAACGGTTCGACGGGCGGCAGTGCGGTCATCCGGAAAAACACCAGCGATCCGGACAAATGGTGGGTCGATCCGCTGGATAATTACGCTCACGGTCCTGCCTTTGATACGTTTTTGTCTACCGCCGCCGCTGCCGGAGCGTGCTTCGATTACGTGATCTGGGCGCAGGGCGAAGCGGACGCGCACCAGATTGGCTCTTCGCAAACGGATCGTGCCGCCTACAAAGCCGCCCTTATTAAGGTGTTTGAAGACATCCGCGCCGCGCTCGGCCCTGTCGAGATTTATATCCAGTTTCTCGGCACCCGCAACGGCTTTACGAACACAGGCGGGATGCAGGCCGTGCGCGAAGTGCAAAAAGAGCTTGTGGCCGAATATGCATGGATTCACTTCGGCGCGGAAGCCTATGACGCAGAGCTTGATACGGATGAAGTCCATTACATAGATGCGGCTTATATTGAGCTGGCCACGCGCATAGGCCGCAAGATTTCCAAAGACCGGGATGCGGACATTGCCGGAACGCTCGGCCCGGCGATGAGGGCCGTGACGCGCGGCGGGACGAGCGTGACCGTTAATATCCTTCATGACGCGGGGGACGCTCTGAATTTGACCGCCGCGATTGAGGGCTTTCATTTCTTCGATGACGGCGTGGATATCCCGATCACCGCCGCCACCAGTGACGGCGTTTCAGAAATTACGCTGGAACTGGCCAGCGCGCCGTCTGGAGCGGAAGTGCTGTATTACATTTACGATGACGAATATCCGCTCGATAAAACAAAAATCGTCCGGGACAACGCCACCGTGCCCATGCCTCTGCAAAGTGGCTTTCTTCAAAACCCGATCATGGCGCTGCCCAATCTCAATCACTACAGCGACCCTGCCTTATCAGAAAAAACCTACCATTCCGGCACATTCCTCAAAGAGATTTTGCCGCTCAAGGGGGCGAATAAAATGGAGCAGCTTGATCCGGTAAGGGCGATGGAATTTCTGCCCGGCGCGTTTAACGGTCTGGGCGGGTACGGTTTCCCGGCCGCTGCCCGCTGGATGCTGTACGAGGCCGACCCCGCGCCGTTTCAGGTCGAGCGCACCATCGGCGTTGTGTTCGACTGCCCCGGCCCCTTTACAAACAACCAGATTTTCGGCCTGTCGAAATACAGCGCCTTCAACACGCACTGGCGGGTGCAAACCCTGACCAACGGCAATCACGTCACGTTCGGACGGCAGGAAACCGAGCTTGGCGAGTGGCCCGTCATCATTCCGTCCGCGCCGGGCAGCGCCTATATCATGATCGTGCGGATGGTTTCGCTGGAACGGCACGAATTCTACGTCAACTCCTTCGAAAACCCGGTCGTCATCAACCCGCAGGACGCTTATCTGACGGACAACCGCGCGCGGCTTTTGTTCGGACGTATCGCCACGTCCCGCGCCGAAACGGGCACGATCATCGGCCCCGCCTTCGACGCCTTCCATCTAGTGAGCATGACAGAGCTACAGCAGATCATGGAACACCTCTCCGCCCGGACGGGGATTGCGCTGTCGTCTGCTTGAGAACATCTTGATTTTCCACGTACAAAATGCTCAAATCCGCCCTGCGTGCGGCAAATTCCGCATGTGGGGACTGGTAACCTCTTTGAAGCTGTAGCGGACCGATTGGTGCGGTGCGCTGGTGATTTTTGACGCCTTTTTCCCGGCTCACTCAGCCGGATGGCGCGGGAATGTCCAGGGCTTGCCTAAACACCGTGCACCCTTTGCTACGGCGGGGTCTTACCAGCGTCCGGCTTTTACGGGCCGGTTTCCCCTTCACTCTTACCGCAAGGGGAACGCCATGCCGTCAAAAACAAAAACATCCACCCGCAACCCGCCCGATCCCGTGGACATCAACGCCGGAAGCATTTTGCGCGCCCTGCGCAGCTGGCGCGGCATATCGCAGGAAAAACTGGCCAGCGAGATCGGGATAACTTTCCAGCAAATCCAGAAATACGAAAAAGCCAAAAACCGCATGGCGGTGTCCACGCTCTACAAAATATCCCGGATACTGGATGTTTCCGTTATCGAGTTTTTCGCCGGGCTGGACGGCGTATGGCCCGATACAAAGGATTTATGGCTCGAAAAGGACGAAATCGTGCTGCTGAAAACCTACCGCGCCATCCGTGACGAATCCTCCCGCGCCCACGTCCGCAAAATCGTCGAAGCCGTTGCGAACGATAGGTTGGATTGAACGAAAAAACTTTCTATGTAATCTCTAATTTCTGTTCTTTGTGCCTACATCCTGCGACTTTATTTACTGCATTCACATATGCCATCGCAGGATAATTTCTGCCCCAGCTTCTCGTTTCCAGTTTTGAGGGGACGGCGCATTCCTGGAAACCTTGTTCTTGCAAGCCGCCTTGAATTAATTCAATAGAATCAACAATCATGTTCAAAAACCGCACAAGGAACTCTTCGCTACTCAGATCCTTGCAGGCCATGTATGCGCTGTAATCCACGTGCCCTTGCATATGCAAGCCTAAAACAACATCGGCATAACGTTTTGGTGAATCGGTTTCATTCGAACGTACAAAGGAAGTCTCCATTTCCGCATGAAGCCTCCTGTATATGATGTCTTTTAAGGAAGCGTCGCTACCCTGAAGTTTCTCGATGAGAACATTAGCGGCCAGATCAAGGGCCCTGACCATTAGAAAATCGTCGAGATTGTCTCTGACAGAAACATCTGTCTCCGTGCTTGCCGACAAAACGGCATTGATTGAGTCTCGTTCATTGCCTTGCGCGGCTTGGTAAAAACCGTCTTGATGCTCTGTTTTGGCTTTAACGTGCCGTGCCGTATGCGGTTTTACCTTTTTGGGGTAGCCTTTAAACTCCCCGTCTTTCGACAAAAGTTCGGGATGGTGCTCACGCATATACAGCTTTAGAAGCAAAGGATCTACGCTGGGTAGCTCCAAACGGGAACCTTTCGCATCTGCCTTGTTGGCAAGTGCTGCGGTTACAAAGCCATTTGATAGAGGTCTATGCATCATGGTCGGGCCTGCACAATAAATCTTGTCTTCTCAACGGAGGCGTCGAACGATATCTCTCCAGATTCTCACTGACGTCTTGTTGTATCTGCGGGGGCAAAGAATAGCCCGCCACTCTCAAAGCATAGAGAGCGTTAATGAGCTTCGATATTTCTTCTGCCCTTTGAAACAGGGGAGCGTAAAGTTTCAAGGCCTCATATTGATCTGTTAATTTTTGGCTCAGCCGAGGAAATCTGTAGTAGGTATCGTTCAGGCTTTCGTTTCCTTTTTTTGCTCCCGCATCGACTTCTTCACCGTCGATGCGCATTTTGATCCGGATATCCGTGACACCGAATAGCGTTACGCCATCGGTGCCTGCATCACGCGAAACAGAAAGATCAACATTCTCAGGAATAAGCATGACACGCCGCCCCTGCGGGCCGAACGCCCCGCCGGAGGTGTTAAAAAGATCTGTAAGAAACTTTTTGGCAAAAGCAGGGGTTTCCTGTGTCACACTATCTTTGGACGTTCCCACCGGCATTTGAAGAGGGTGAAAGGCAATATCTCCTATCAATTTGTCTGCGGCATAAAGGCTCCTTCCCAAATCCGTTTGATGGAGCCATTCCGGTCCCCATCTTTTTTCGTGCATGCTGCTTCCTGCGTCGTTTTCACCGACTTCGATATAAGGGAGATCAAAATGAGGCAGGATGGGTTCTTCCGGATCGCCGAAAATAAGTGCCAAAGCGACCTCAAAATCCTCCGGTAGCAGCTTTGCCGGAAGATTCTGATCCTGTTTCGTTTCGTATAGGAGATATCCGTTATGATCGGTATGAATAGCCTCCAACGATTGAACACCCCCGGCGGGCACGTAGGAGCCAGGCTGAGGCTTGTTATCGTTTGCCGCCCGTTCCCAGACACCCAGAATAGTGAGTCCTTCAGAATTTACCGGGTTGTAACGGGGGCCGTAATCATTGGTGCTCTTGGCCAGCTGTTTCTCGTTTACGCCGCTCTGAGCGTCCTCGATAAAATGAAATAGCGCAAGCCAGCTTTTTCTTTTTCCAGTTTGGCCAGAACAATGGACACTGGCATCCATAAAGAGTGACAAAACGGAGGCCATTTTTTGATTGTGCTCCGGCCCCAGAAGGGGCTCCATATATTTCTTGAGCGCACGTTGCGTCACCTGTCCTTGGTTAAACCGGGCGCATAATGCGGCAAGTTCGTGATAGGGCGACCGCTTTCCAAAAGCGAAGAAATCGTCCCAGAAGGTTTGTCGATCTTCCTTCAGGTGGTGTTTATATTTCCCGTAGACCTCGGCAGCATTTTTAAAGGGATTAGACGGGTCGGCTTCATGCAGATGATGCATGAGCATTGCAAATACCGAAGAATAGATATCTTCTTCCCGACCAGAAAAACCGCGTTCAACGGCGAGATCTATGGACCTCTCTAACAGCTCTAAACCCAGATCATAGTCTTTTGGGGCACCTCTTCCAAAGAGAAAGACAATCCCTTTGAGATAGGCAGCTTTTTCATTGTTTTGTGAAATAGCGTCATCAAGAAAACCTATGACATCATCAAAAATTCCTCCGGCATTGCTTGTAGAAAAACGACGATCGTGGCGAATGAAGATGTCAGCTATGCTACGCGCCGCAACGTGGGAGAGATCGCCATCACCCAGAGATTTCTCATTCCAGAAAATAGCGGCATCGTAATCCCGCACAGATGAGGAATCATGGAGAAGATTGTGCGCCAAATCCCGAAAAGAAAATGCCCCCCTTTCTTCGGATAAGGCGCAGATCATACTGAGGTCGAGCGCTTTTCTTATACTGAAATCTTCGCATTCTGGCATCCCGACCGCACGAACGACAATTTCCAGCCATTCTCTGGAATATCCATCAACTAGCGGGTCATATAGCCCATACGCGGCTTGAATGCCTTCCCCTCCATCCAGGGTCAACCTCTGAGCCCGCTTAAGGCGTTCGGCAGCATTACTCGAAAGCCTTTCGAGCGAATGCTCCGGAATCTCTGTGGGTTGTGCGGTTGAAGACATTATATCATTTTCCGTAAATTAAAACTTATACATAACGCAAGCCAAAAAAGCAAGTTATTCGTTGACATTATGGTTAACTACATGCTAGAAGAGCATCATCTGAAATTCAGGCGAATAATAAGCAGGACAACGAAAATGGGGTTTAAGACCGCAGGTAACATGACCATTAATTTTAACGATGGTTCAACACAGACGCTTTCTGCATCAAAAAGAAATGACCTTGGTCATCTTCATGATCCTTATCGTTCTATTCCAAGACGCCGTTCGTACTACGATGAAACGCCGCCTCTTTCTCACCAAGTGACGACTTCATATACGGATAATTCTGAGCCCGAGGTGGAAAAAGTCGCCGAAGTTCTTCCTAAACCGAAGTGGGACTAAAATATTAGCCGTTGGCCATCTTTGGCGCGGGGTCCTCTGGTTTTCTAGGCAGTGCTGTTGCAGCAAAATTCAAAAAGCTTTGCGCGTATGCCAACCCCAAAGCACCTGTATATCCATCTGAAATGGCAACGCCATTTCGTGTAACTCTGCGCTTAAATTGTGGAGATTGCGTTTGACCTTTAACTGAGTTTCTAGCCACTTTAGCCAGTTCGTTTGCCAAATCACCCTGCATAAATTTTTGAAGGCTAGTCAGATCGCCAACTGCCCGTATAGTTAAGCCAAAGCCCTGTCGAGTAAAATCATCCAGACTGTCCCACTCCACAACTTCCGGACGATATCTGTTAGCACCTTCTTCGGCCCGAATGGCGTTTTCCAAAAGATAGTTAACGACATCTCCTGGGGAGCGACCGCTACGACCATTGTCTATATCTGTATATATAGCCACTTCGTATTTTTCAGCCTTACTGGGCAAAGACCTTAGGTGCAAAACATGTATAACATGCAAATCCTCTAATTCTACTTCGACGGTGACAGGTTCCCCTCGATTCTCAAGACTTATTTCCCTTGCTTCGAGATTTTGCGCCCATTCACGGTAGCAACGGACAACCTCATCTTCTTTTTCTTGTTGCAAAGCAGGAATTCGTTTTTCCAAAGCTTCTAATTCTTCTTTTCGTCCAACGATCCTTCTCTCTAAGTTTTCCAATTCAGTTCGTTTTTGATCTACACTCTCAATATATTTTTTAACAGAAGCTCTTTCTTTCTTTTTATAAGAATCCATTTCTCCGCGGGCCGTGCTCCAAGCTGCCTGTATATCAAGGTCAGTTTTTTTTCTCTTTTGTCGAAGCTCCTCATCGACATTTTGTTCTTGTTCTTTCAGAAGTTTTTCTCTGCGGGCAATGGCATCAACCTGTTCTTGTTGAAGAGAGGTATACTGATTAAGAGCATCTTGTACCTGAGATAGCTGCGCATTTATTGAGCCTTCAATTCTTTGATAACGGTCGGTTATAGTTAACACTTGAAAAACTTGTCTCAACTGCTCACGAGACCAGAAAAAGCCGTCTTTTTGTGGAGGAGTGGAAAGCTTACTAATAGCAGAAAGTTCTGCGGCAATACGTTCCAAAAGAGGTGATGTATCAGAAAAACCCTCTTTTGCACTATCCATCATCTGCCGAAGCTCTGCAGGATCCATATCCTGTAATCCGGCTTTAGAGCGCAAACGGGAAAAAATTATATTCAGACGCTTTTTTTCTGCCTCTGAAGATGCAAGGGCAGCTTGGTATTCAGCAATAATCTCATCACGTTTTCTGATCTCTTCCAGCAAATCATTATCGGCCTCAGTAGAATCTCCAGCAAACGCCTGTGCAAGCTCGGCACAGCTTATGCCTTCCTTTTTCAAAAACCTTAAAAATCCGCGGATTGCGGCATGGTGTTCTGCATCAGGCTGAGTAAAATTTCCTATGCGAGCAAAAGTTTTGATAATACGGCTGTTAAAATTTTCGTATTTTTCAAGATCTTTTGAGAGAGTTCGAAAATCTATCCCTAAAATCTCCAAGCATGTTGCACACTCGGCAACAAGGTTGAACACGGCTTTCTGATCGTCAAGGTTTACATCATCTAAAGCCGAAAAGTACTCGACAAAACGGCTGCGGTAATAACCCGCATCTTTTTCCTCTTTATCACCATCGGAAGTAGCCATTTGCTTTTTATCCGTGGCTTGGGCCTGTCAAACGCAGAAGACCACCCTGTTCAAGCGCTTTGGCTCCCTTGTTCCCTTGTGCGAGCAGTTTTTGGAATGCTTGTGGTCCATCTACAATATGAGTGAATAACGCATTTACCAGGTCGTCCAGAGGCATATTTGGCCCAAACTCCACACAAGTACCTCCTGTGACTTCAGAGACCATCCTATATATGTACTGCCCACTGCTATCATTCCCTTCATGAAAGGCGTGAACGGGAATGTCTAGTTCAGCAAGTTTTTCAGCAGCGTTTCTGATAGAAGATTCGTGTTCCTCGCAACAATCACCAACCATAATTACCGCGCGGGGAAGTCTTAATCCTTCTTCTCCCAAACACGTCTCCAATCCGGAAGCGATGCGCGTATGTCCTGCCATACAGCTTATTTCAGCCATTTTTGCTTTGGCTGTTAATCCATCCGTAAATGCACCAAGCCTCTCAACTTCACCTCCGCGATGGACAGTAATGCCAACTCGGATATTTTTACGGGCTGAGGAATATTTACCAATAATTTGCGCCTGCCATTCTTGAGCCGCAACCCATGTCCATTCCCGGCTTTGCGTAGCGTCAAACAAAAACTCTATAGGTATTGGCTCGTTGGAAACGCTCATATTTGGACGAGCGATTTCATCTGCTCTTTTGAGAGTACCACCCAATTCGCCTTTTGCCAGAGCCCCCAATCCACCTTTTTTTACTAAGCCTGTGCCTTTTTTAACAACAAGTGATCCCATGATTTTTTCCCTTTTATTTTCTCTAAATGCTTGGTTGCTGACCAAATAGACGGAATCCCCAACCAGTGGGCTGTTCATAGCGCACTGGCCCATCCTCATATTTCACACCGTTTTTGATTTCCTGCCGATTACGGTCATAGAAAATAACGCCCGGTATCGGAGGGGCTTCTACGTATGGTGTGTCGGGACGGACATTCCATGTTGGGCTTTCCGCAAATTCCTGAAAACCCGGCTCTCCGTTCCGGAAAGAATGGGCTACCGCCTTACCAAAAGAGCCGACGAGATAGCCATCATCTGAAACGTGAGCAATGGATAACTCCATCCCCTGCGCAGAATCAAAGTCAAAGGAGGTTGCATTCGCAATCAGAGTCCCCTCAAAATTCGCTGTCGAAAGGCCTTGAACCTTATTGGATTCAACGCCAAGCCAAATGGAGCGATTAAATTGCGCATCCGTTACGTCTGTATTGTCTATTTTGAGAGCAATAAGTTTACTTGGAGCATCCGGTCCAGACGGTGTGAAATCGGCTCGCTTAAGGCTAGATCCGTCAGAAAAACCGCCTTCATTCCAAATAACGCCTTGGAAATTACCATCATCCGCATTCAAGCTGCTGCATATGGTCACGACATGCTGGCTGTTTTTCCACGAAGAACGAGGCGCGTTAACGCGGTTTATCAAAGACCAGCTGGTCAATCGTGTATCATCAAGAATAAGTCCCGGTAAATCGCTGTTTTCTATTAGCGCGCCGGGGATTTCGGTCCCAGCAATCTGGACATTTTCTCCTTCACAGCCTGAGATAACCAAGCTGTTAATCCATTCGTAGGAATGGCCGGTTTCTAAATCTGAGCGATTTTGCCTTAATGTATCAAAAAGCCAGCCTCTGTAAGAATCCAAAACTTTTTCATACAAAATCGGATATGGAATGCGGAAGGGGAAAGCATCTGCTGTTTTTCCAGCAATCGGTAATTCCAGACGCTGTATGTCGGCCAATGCTTGTGGGTGAATATGGCGTTTTAAGGTCTCCATATTCTGAAGATCAAAAGAAAGGATGGAGGGGGATTCTGTATTAGAAAGTGTCAGATTATCAACACTGCACCCTTCTAATGTCCAACCAGCCAATACGCTTCCTGTCGCATTAGCCTTGTTCAGTTTTGTACCGGAAAACTGAATGCCCGGTAGGTTGCCCTGAAAACGCTGCCCGGATAAATCCTCTTTTCCAAAGGTTGCCCGCTGCCCTTGTCCGCGCATATTTCCACGCACAGCGTCAGAAAATGCTTGTTTTGCAAGTTGTTCTACCTCATCAGGCTGCAAATGATGGAAAGGGAGGGCACGATAAAAAGCAAGGACGCATTCCTGCACCAATTCATAAGGATATTCAACACGCTCAATATTGTAATGAAAGAAACCGCCGCGCGTTTGATAGTCTTGGTGGGGGCCTTTTCCTTGGAGCAGTTTCGCCCAAGGTTCCGGATTTGAGGCTACCCAAATCTCGTGTTCTTTTAGTTTTTGTAACAGATCGCTCATAATGGTGCCTTGCTTTATGGTGCCTTGCTTTTCCTCTGGTTTTGAAGCCTTGTCTTTGCGGAGTTTTGACTTCTTAAACTATCTTTTATGAAAAAGTCAAGTTTTTTACGGAAACTGCCGTACTTTTTTTCGAAGAAATTCCATGACGGCACACTAACAGAAAGACCTGAAGCCATCGATCTGCCAGTGTGCTTACATTCCAGCATACCCGAATTGATATGCTGGACGGCTGGGCCTATGGCGCACCAGCCTTGGCAGGCTCCGTACGGGTTCGCCGCCATCCCTACCGCCGTGCTCGCTCCTTATTTGAGTGTCCCCAAACGGCTTCTCCCACGGTCCCGGCGCTTATCACGGCTCGCACGTGAAAGGATCCCGGTCTCCTTATGGCCTCTTGAATGGCGGCTACGGTTAAATCTACTGCCTTTGAAAACCGAGCCGCCTGCTTCAGCTTGACTTCGGATCACCGCCCTTGAGCGTCATATCGGTGATTTTTTGAAACTCCTCTAAAATATCGGGATAATGTTGCCTCAAAAACCGTTCGACACGCGCATTATCCAGCAAGCGCGCCAAATAGTTTTTAGTGAATTGTAGCACGAGATTTTTCTGTCCCCGATCATCCTTGATGAGCTTGTATTCACGCGCCAGTTTGTCCATTTCCTCCTGCATGCGTGCGCGTTTTTCGGAAGACAAACCTCTTTTTACCTTTGGTTTGATAGGATCTGTAAGCTCATCATCTTTTGAGCTTTCCAGCAAAGCCTGGGCGTAGCGCACGGTAAAATCGTTCATATCGACCATCAGCATAGCGCATTCAATCTGGCGAGCGGGTTTCATTTTCTTCAGATACCGGAACGCAATGGTCGCCACCATCTTATCTTTGAGCAGATCAATCGCTTCAGGACAGATACCGTCGAGCAGGCTGCGCTTTTGAATGATGCTTTTGACGTTGATATTGAGCGTTCTGGCAATCTTTGCTTCCGATACGCCGTTTTTCACCATCGTCTGGATCATCTTGTGTTCCTGAATGGGGGCTTTACGGCTGATATATTTGTTATAAGTGAACGCCTCATCGTCGGTCGAAACCAGACAAACAGCGCTGGTCTCTCCCATCTGTTTCAGGGCTTCGAGGCGCATATGGCCGTCCAGTAGCATATAGCGTTTGGATTTTGAGGATTGCCTGCTGACCACAAGCGGTTCGATGATGCCGACTTCTTTGATCGAGGAGATGATTTGTTTAAATTTCCGACTTTCGAGATTGGATTTGCTCAACATTTTAAGCGGCACGATCTGATCTAGATCAAGTTCAATGGTTTCGCCTTCAAAGCCGCTCGTGACATCATCAGACATGGCTGGCCTCCCGCTGCTCGATCATTTCTGCCAGAGTTTCCGGCATGGTGTTCAGGCTTTCAGCGCGCAGGAGGGTTTTGAAATTCTCGTCCCGCAACAGATTGTAAAAGGACTCGACAGCAATCATCAGCGTGGCTTCGGTCTTATTGGCCTTCTCGACAAGAGAGCGCATTCTGTCCATCTCGGTTTTAAATTTCTGCACCATCTGCCGTGCAGACAAGGTTTCGCCATCCTTGTTTTTGCGAAGGCCGCCGCCTTTCATGCCCTTGCCAAGGCTACGGCGTTTTTCAATCAGGCGCTGTGCGGCCACAAAGCGATTGCCCCTCAAGCCCTCTTTCTCATAGGCTTCCTGCAGAGCTTTTTGCTCTGCACCCGGGGAGGAAGCAATTTTTATGGCGATACTTAAAGGAATATGGCCTTTTTCAACGGCGGAGAGCAGACGCTCTTCGCCTTTATTGAGCAGCGATAAAATGCCGGAGACATAAGAATCCGTCAGTCCCGTTTTGCGGGAAATCTCCACCACGCCGTACCCCTGGCTCTTTAGCAAGTCTATGCCCTTCATCAAATCCATAGCCGTATGCTGCCTTCGCGCCATATTTTCTACCAGGCTCATGACATAGGCGTCTTCTTTGGAAAGATCATGCCGGACAATGGCCGGAATGCTGTCCTGTCCCAGGGCTATGAAGGATTTTAAACGGCCTTCGCCGCAAACCAGATCATAGCCGTCGCCATCATCGGATGGGCGAACCGTTACAGGCTTTTTAAGCCCAACGCTTTCAATATTGCCTTTGACGGCCTGGAAGCTTTTTTCACTGCGGTCGCGTGAATTGATGACGGTGATTTTATCAATCGGAATGGTTTTAATCTCATATTTTCGTTTCATCATGCGGCCTCCTGTATCGTGATGCGGCGGGTTAAAGAGAAAAAATCTTCCAGTTCTTCAAAGCGGTAACAATCAAGCGCCAGCCCGTTATTATCGGCCAGCCGCAGTTTGGGGTCTTCAATATCGATGGCAGGCAGAATGTAATAATCGAGCGGATGCTCATTGGCCGGATCCATGCGCACAATAATCGTGATATCCGGCTCCAGCCCTGTATCCAAACGAACTTTCCAGCGGTTGCGACCGGCCTTGGTCTGATGGCAACGGGAAATAACAACCGAGACCTTAACCTCTTCATTCACCACGATCAGATCGGATGTAACCTCTCGGTAGACATGACCGCCCATATCCTCTATCCGGTGAATAACGCCTTCGGCAATATCGGGATGAAGCCTGCGAATATGGCGGTTGATTTCGATATAGCGTATGTCGCGGCTTGGCGTATAGCCGATCATTTTATATGCCTCAATCAGGCTCCCGAAACGGGAGGCGTAGGCGCTGCTGGAAGGCATATCCTCGTTTTCGTCAATCAATATTCCCGACAGCCAGCCCTGCCGCTCATGCAAAATCCGCAGTTTATCCAGCATCTCTTCATTGGAATATTTGCGGTTGCGTTCACGGATAATACCCTGGGCAAAGTAAAAATAGCTGGGTTTGATGATGGCCTCAAAAGCATTTTCCTTTTTAACCCATTCCTCTTCAGGGTTATTGATCCGCTTTTCTTTGAGTTTGAAGGAGCGACGGTTGAAAACATTGGTGCCGATATATTTCTCGTTTGTCACAATCTGATGGACACTTGCCCGAGTCCAGGGGCGTTCAAAATCAGTTAAAATCTCCCTGCGGTTTAGATCGGCAGCAATTTGGTTTTCATTCCAACCTTCATCGACAAACATCCTGTAAATCCAGTTTACAATCTCAATTTCTTCTTCCGGCCCTGGCACCAAAATCACACGGTCGGTGGTAATGCTTTTATGCTCCCCAATATCAAGCTGGCCTTTGGGGTTACGGTTTTCGTCAATCAGCATACGGCGCAGGCCAAATCCGGCCGGTCCGCCCTGCCGGAATCCGCGTTCAACATGGTGACACTGGCCGTTAAAGACCTTGGAGGATAATTCGCGGCTGTATTCCGCCGCCATGGTGCGTTTGACGGTTTTGACCAGCTCGGAAATGGGAGAGCCGTCATTCGTAAACTGCTCGGCTACGTAATGAACTTCCAGCCCCGCAAGGCGGCAAATATGCTCGTAATGCGCGCTTTCGTCCGTGCGCTGAAACCGTCCCCAGCGGGAAACGTCATAGACCAGCAGAAGAGAAAAATCGAGATCAGCTTCCTTGTTTTCAACATCGGCAATCAGTTTTTGAAAAGAATGGCGTCCCGTTGCGACCACGCCGCTCTTGCCTTCATCGGCATAGGTGCAAACGATCTCAATATCGTTTTTCTCAGCATAGGCTCTGATAATTTTTTCCTGAATTTCGGTGGAGCATTCCTGCCTCGGATCTGACATCCGCAAATACATTGCGGCCTTCTTTCCACCCACGGCCTGCCCGCCGCTTCCCTGATTACGCTCGTTGTACATTTATTATTAGCCCGTTTCCCCAAGCAAATCCGAAGGATTTGCGGTTCTTCTTTTAAAAACCGATCAGATTCACGTGGGCTTTGCCCACGATCTGATCGGGCCGTTAACTCGCTGCCAATGCTGATAATGACCCAGGGTAAAACCCTTGGATCGCCTGCATAACTGCTTCTTTTTGCATCATAAAGAAAGGAGCATACATATGTCTTTGCGTAAAACAGACCGGGTTTTTCACACCCGTAATCAGGAACTATCCAACAAGAAACTGGCTGAAATTATTGCAGGCGCGCTGCGTTCGGATTTTGGCGATTTGTACTCGTCGGTCAAGGAGATTGACAGGGCGACAGGCATCAAATTCAACACCGTGAAAAAATGGTATGAGGCAAGCACAGTGCCGTCTCTGCGGCATTTTTTATTGCTGCTTGAATGCAGTCCATCGCTGCGGGAATTTATTCTGTGTTATTTATTCGGAGAAGATATTCTGGATGATCTGGCATTAATTTCAAGTGTAGATCCAAGCTGTCCCGTCTGTGAAAACAGCAGTGATTTGAAGCCTGAAAATGTCCCTATAAATGTCCCAATAAAATTGAACGAACGGCAAAAATGGTTTCTGCTAAGGTTAAAACATGATCAAATTTCAGCGCAGCATCTTGCTCAGCACTGGAGCATCGACATCAAAACCGCCCGCAGGGATATTAAAACGCTCAAAGATGCTGGGATGATCCGTTTCACCGGATCCCGAAAGACAGGGCGGTATGAGATTATTCAGCGTGATGAATATTGACAGTTTTTCTTCGGCAGGCATGTCTGACAATTTAAGCTATGAAAGGGTTTATAATGATTGTCCAGACACCGCCGCGTCTCATGTCCAAAGAGGAGCGCAATGATGAGATCGCCTTATATTTGAGCCGCGCCTGCCAGCGTCTTTTGCAGAAGAAAAAGCAGGCGCGCTTCGAAGGATCGTTGAATGAGTATTTGAAGGATCTACAAAAACCCAAGAGAAAACGGGTTCAATATAAGAAGGGATACAAGAAGGCATCATGAAACTACTGATTTACAGCGATCTCCACCTTGAATTCAGGGAGCCTTTTTCACTGCCGGAAGACGCGGACGGCGATATTTTGATCCTAGCGGGTGATATTATCAGTTTTCAAAGCTATGATCCGTTGGACGCGATCCTCAAACGTTGGAGTAAGCCCGTCATTTTCATCGCGGGCAATCATGAATATTACACCCAAACGCCGATGATTGAGGAGGAAGATCGATTTGCCACATGGCTGGAGATTAACCATCCGCATGTCCATTTTCTGCGTGATGAGGGCATCAGCATTGACGGCGTTCATTTTTTCGGCGGCACCATGTGGACGCATTTTAACGCGTTCGATCTGCAAGCCATGGAAACCGCGCATTACCAGATGAACGACTTCAAACTGATCAAAAAAGAGCAAGGATTGCCGTTTTTGCCGAGCGATACGATCAAATTGCACGAATCCTTTGTTGAAAAACTGAAATGCTGGTTTGAGCAGGATATGAATGGGCCGCGCGTGGTCATTTCACACCACGCGCCAGTTGTGAACCCCAAAAGCCAATATCTTGGCAGTCCGCTCATGCCTGCTTTCAACTCGCTCGATATGCAGGATGTGATCGAGCAGTATCAGCCGGATCTCTGGATCTACGGCCACACGCATGAGTGCGATGATCAAGTTTTCGGCAAAACACGGATTGTCTCCAACCAGAGGGGTTACCCAAATCGCAGAGGTGGCTTTGAGTGCGCGGAGTTTGATGCGCAAGGATTGGGTATAGAGATTAAGGACAGCAAAAATTAAAATGCAAATGCCGCTTTGTTCCGATCATCACAAATATCCAATCGGCACAATATCAATTTCCCTATTAAAAGGAATGAAAGAGGTGTTGAAGCACAGAATACATCCGTGGCCGATGGGTGTTTTTAGATTGCTTAAGTAGTCAAACCCCTTAAATCCACTGTTACGAACGGAGGCGGTTTTTTTGATCTCTATCGGATGTAAATGCCCGGCCTGTTCTATGAGAAGGTCGACTTCCCGCTTTTCTTTGTCCGCATAGTAATAAAGCGGAGGTTCCAGCCCGTTATGAAGCCAGGATTTTATAATTTCCGAGACCACCCATGTTTCCAGCATAGCGCCCGACATGGCACCGCTCTCAAGAACGTCCGGATTAACCCATTTTGTGAGATAACAGCACAGCCCCGTATCAAGAAAATAAAACTTCGGCGTTTTTAAAACGCGTTTGCCAACATTCTTGTAATAGGGGTATATCAACGTCACAATGCCTGTCGCTTCCAAAACACTGAACCATGATTTGATCGTTGGCTCGGATACGCCCACTTCCTTTGAAATTTCTCTGTAATTAATCATCTGGCCGGTACGGGCGGCGGCGACCTGCATGAATTTGCGAAAAGCGACAAGATTGTCGATCTGAAGGTAATCCCGTGCGTCTCTTTCCGCATAGGTCAAAACATACGATTCGTAAAATTTCTGCCAACCTTTTCCCTCGCTGGTGACGATATCAGGATAAGAGCCGCGCCATATTTTATAATAAATATCTTTCAGAGGGATCGAGCGCGCAATCTCATGACGCTGTTTCAATACATCAGGCGTAGGAATAAAGGGAGGGGTTTCTGGCCTGCTTTCTTCCTCGGCCAGCGAAATGCCGCGCATGCCCAAAATAGCCACACGACCGGCCAGAGATTCTGAAACATCTTTCATCATTGAAAATTGCTGCGATCCGGTCATCCAGAATAAGCCTCTTTTTGTTTTCTCTTTATCAACGGCAATTTTAATATATGAAAACAGTTCAGGCGCATATTGGACTTCGTCGATCAGAACCGGCAGAGATAATCTGTCTATAAATCCGGCAGGATCCTCCTTTGCGGAAAGCCGAACATCCAGCGCATCGAGCGAAACATAGGACCTGGACTCTTTCTGCAAATTTTCCAGCAAAGTTGTCTTGCCAATTTGCCGCGGCCCGGTCAGCAACAAAACCTTAAAGCTCGTGTTGACATCCAGAATATGCTGTTCGATGGTACGTTTAATATACATGATTTTATCGACTAATTATTAACCTAACTTTATATTAGTCGAGTTTGTGTTCAATGTCAATCTGCATTAAAAATGAATGACAAACGCGGATTCGAACTGGCGCATTGACACCTGAAATGCGCTGTGCAATGATTTCTATTCTAAATCAAGGCGTTGCAGAGGAGACAAAGTTTTAATTTGTTCGGCCTGCACAGCCATTTACACTTTCATTATCATTCATTGTTGTTTATGATTGTCTTTGAAAAACAAGGCATATCAATGCTTTTCGCGCTTATAGCGTTCGTTATTGTTCGCCGTTAAATGGCTGCAGCCGCGAAATTTGTTGGTAGATTTTCCTTGTTTATACCAACAACGGAAAAAGAGATACCAACAAATGTGCAATCAATCGCCTTATAAACTAAAGCCAGCCTCTCAAGACCTCATAAAGCTATACACCTTAATGGGGGAAGCACTTGGGGCTGCTCAACTGATCGAAGATGCGCTCAGTTACGCAATATCCATGAAAAAAGATTTAAAAGACGCGGGCAGAGTATCGAAAGCTGAGGCAGATGAGCATTTGAAGAAATACCGAAAATACACGCTCGGCGATGCAATTAAACTCGTAAAAAAAGAGAAGCTATTCGATGAGAATTTAGAACAAAAGCTTGATCAGATTAGAGGAGACAGAAATTGGCTTATTCACAGAAGTCTTTATCAAGCGCTAGATTCTAGCCACGACAACATGAGCTTTGAGCACTGCAAAGATGAATTGTATATCAAAATTAAAACAATCACCCACGAAGCTAACGATATACAACATCTTATTTCAGAAGATTTACTGAAATTTTGTGAAGATCAGGGGGCTGATATGTCTCGGGCAAAGAAAGCTATAAAGGAGCATTACGGATGAAACTGACAGAAATCGCGTGTAAAAACGCTAAACATACGAATCCAAAGTCTAAAGCGCCTTTAAAACTCTCAGACGGTTACGGCTTATCGTTATGGGTTTATCCTAACGGCTCAAAATATTGGCGCTTGGCATATCGTTTTAATGATAAGCAAAAAACACTGGCTTTAGGCGTTTACCCAGAAATTTCTCTAAAACAAGCGCGAATGAAGCGCGTAGATGCCAAAGAGCTTATTAAAGAGGGCAAAGACCCAAGCTTAGAAAAGAAAAAAGAAAAAGCAATGGCGGTAGAAAATAACGCCAATACGTTCGAAGTGATTGCTCGGGAATGGTATGACAATCGCAAAGATATATGGAAGCCACGATATGCGGTTGAGGTGATCAAACGCTTAGAAGAAGATATTTTTCCTGAAATTGGCGCTTATCCGATTAAAGAAATAGAGCCGCCCCTTTTATTGCAAGTCATTAGGAAAATAGAGCGTAGAGGCGCTTTTGATTTAGCCAAAAGACAAAATCAAAAATGCGGTGAGATTTTTAGATATGCCATTGCCACGGGGCGTGGGGTTCGTGATCCATCTAACGACATTAAAGAGGCTTTAAAACCAACAAAAAAGGAGCACTTTGCGGCGCTTGATCCTGATGAGCTGCCAGAACTGCTTGCGGATATAAATACCAACAAAGCGCGATTATACCCAACAACTATAAATGCAATGAAGTTGATGCTCTTAACGTTCGTGCGAACTAAAGAGCTGATTGAAGCAACATGGGATGAAATCGACTTTGAACGTAAATTATGGGTTATTCCTGCTGAGCGTATGAAAATGGGTAAAGAACATATTGTTCCTTTAGCAGATCAAACACTTGAAATATTGAAAGAACAAAAAGAAATAGCACGGCAATGGCCTCATTTATTCCCAAGCCCTAACAAGCCGAGGCAATCTATCAGCAATAATACCATCCTAGTGGCCTTAAAACGCATGGGCTATCAAGGCCGCATGACTGGTCATGGCTTTAGAGCTTTGGCGATGAGCACAATCAAACAAGAGCTTGGCTATCGTCATGAGGTTGTTGACCGCCAGCTTGCGCATGTGCCGAAAAGCAAAATTGATCGTGCTTATGACCGCGCTCGTTTTCTTGAAGAGCGAAAAAAGATGATGCAGGACTGGGCTAACTATATAGACGAGATATCATGACTTTAATTGGAATACCTTATTTTCGTGGCAAAAAGTCAGCACAATTCGAGGCTGAAGTAGAAAAGATTTATAGCGGGGCTTTTTTGCTAAAAGCTTTTCGAACCTTAGGTGTAGAAAGTTATGACGATAGAGAAGAATTTACAAAATTTTTGAAGTCGATTGCCGTAAGCTATTTGAGCGCAAAAGATATGAATGCTGGACGCATTCAACCTAACCAACAAAAGAAGATATTCAAAAAATATCAAAAATCTCTAGAGCAAACACGCGCACTGTATAAAGAGGTGATAACTCACAATTCGACGAGCTCTAATTATCATGATGCTATTAGAGATGAAATTAAAAGCACTGACATTCAGGGGATGGATAAAATGTTTGATCCTTATGTAACGGTTGGTGATGGCGTTAATTCTCTAGGCAGCATAGCAACTACATTATTTGATGAGTTTTTAGGTATGCTGGTAGAGGGCGCAAAGAAAGCACCTGATTATATTAATGAAAACGATAAAGCCAACATGGATACAGAATACATTTTATGGTGGGCTGATAGATTAAAAAGATATTGGCCTTCATATACAGCCATGCCGTTTTCACTTGGTGATTGGATTAAGTACTCAGAAGAAGAACAAAAAAAGTATTCAGGGAAAAAAGGATTTTATAAATCTGTTTGTGTAGACGTGCTTACTGACCTTTTAACAGCAATCGATGAAAAAATTGATCGATCAGATATCGAGACTGCAGTAAGAAAACTGTAGTAAAATCAATAGCCTGCAAATTAATTTAGCAAATGAGACAACTTTAATGCAGGGCGAAAAGCTTTAGCAAAATACATTAATCCGCCATTGTGTAAGCAGATGTTCACCAGAACGGAAGCGAACAATAAGGATTTTGAAAATGCAGTTATCTCTATCAATCGAAGAAGCCAAAAAAGCTACAGGCTTTGGACGCACAAAATTATATGAAGCAATCAATCAAGGTTTATTGCCTGCTAAAAAGTATGGCAAGCGAACAGTCATTTTAAAGAAAGATCTTGAAGAGTTTTTGGCAGGCTTAGAGCCATATCCCCCAAACACTAGCTAACAAGTTTTGCCTCTAGCGAGTTGACAGCGCGTTAGAGGATTTTGGGAGCAATCCTAAAGGCAGCCAGTTTAAACGCTGGCTGCCAACAGGATCGGCTTATCTGATTGCTTCCAAAACAAAAGCTGTCTCAGCGCGAAGCGCGCGGTGCGTTTCGCATTAACCCTATTTTTGAAAGGAAAGAAAAAATGAAAATAGGATATTTAAATCCCGTATCGCGGGGAAACCATGAGGAACTGCACGGAGAGGTGAAGACTCTCCAAATGCAGCTCAAAATTAAGTTGATACCTAATCATCTCAAAAATTCGGACAATGCGCCAGATTTTAATATCTGCACGCCCGCTTATTCAGGAGATGACGTTCAAATAGGTGCAGCTTGGAAGAAAACAAAGCAACAGATCGGTGATGTGATGCTCGAGTTTTTAAGCATCACAATAGACGATCCGTCTTTGCCGAATGCCCTTAATGTTGCGGCCTTTAAAAAGGACGATGGCAGCTATGAAATTACATGGCGTCGCCGTCAAAATTCACAAAATGATGCAGCTCCAAATGCAGCATAAAATCAGGGGGGCGTCTTTTGTAGCACGCCCCCCTACATCTACAGGAATGGAACGATGAAGCTGATTTATAACAATTTTGATAGTTTGGACATTTCTTTTCAGGGCGCTTTGCCTGAAAAAATATTAAATCAATTATCCGAGGGGCGGGATAAGGCGCAAAACGAGAAAAGAGATGTTTTAATAGAATTAGGAAAAGAAAAAATGCCTGTAATGATCGCCGAAACTGGAGCAAAAGGCGGTTATCGTTACCGCTTTGATACGGGTCTGGATGGTGAGACATGGATGATTGCGCATTCAACAAATTCAAAGAACTGGAATATCCGCGTATCGGTTAAAAGCCTTGCTTTATCTTTATACGGGTATGAAGGGGTTAAAGAGCGAATACTTAACCGCTTAAAAGCGCTTAAAGCGGTTGGACAATCGAGAAAAATAAGCGGTTCGGAAGAAATTACGAATATACCTTTAGAGCGCATTAGCCGTTTTGATTACTGCTTTGATTTTATCACTTCAAGCGCTTTTGAGCCGCAACCTAAGCGCTTTGTTGCACATCAAAGGGCTAATAAGCATGTTTATGGACAACAAGGCAAAGTCGAAAATTACGCCTCTTTAAAGGGCGATAAGATCAATTCCATCCGTATTGGCGAGCATCCTGGGCGGCAAGCGGCTATTTATAACAAAACAAAAGAGATTGGCTCTTCTTTAAAGAATTACATGTGGGATATATGGGATATTGACCCCGACCCCTTTAAAGAAGGCTTTAAACAAATATGGCGTGTTGAGGTGCGCGCAGGCCGTGATGAATTAGATAAATGGGGTTTAAAGCGCTTTAAAGACTTTGAAGATAAGGCGGGGGATGTTGTCGCCGCTATCCTTAAAGCTATTCGTTATACAAAACCTTTAAAGGGAGATTTAAATAGAGCCCGTTGGCCTATGCATTCGATATGGGAGAAATCTTTAAACGCTTCTTATAAGGCGTTAGAGCCTTATAGCACCAACGCTATAAGGGAAAACATTATAACGGACTATAGAGAAAACGTTATAAGCGGTTATATAGAGCGCCTTATAGGGAACGCTATAGGATTAACCGCCGCCGAAGGACGCGATATTTCAGAATTAACTATAGTTTTAGAGGAGTTGCAGGATCATATAGACGCTATAGCAGAAGAGGATATTAGCGTTTTAGTCAAAAAATTCGATAAGGCTGAAGAGAAGTTTCAATTCTTACAATGAAAGTTTCAAACACCTGTTTGTTGACTGTTTAGCTAAGCACTTGTATGATGACTTTAAGTATCAAAGAAAGATCAGCATGAAACAAAAAATTCCACATCCCATCCCATATCAAGGAAGTAAGAGAAGCTTGGCGAAGGACATCATGGCTAATATCCATGAGCCATACGATACTTTGTTTGAGCCCTTTGCTGGCTCAGCAGCTATAACGATATATTGCGCTTATAATAATCTTGCGGAAAGATTTGTTATAGGTGACTCCTTAACCGAATTAATTGAACTTTGGAGATTAATTGTAAGCAATCCCGAAAAGGTTGCGAATGAATACAAGCATATATGGGAAGGTTTAAAAGATGGTGACCCAGAGTATTTCCTTCAGGTAAGAGAGCGATTTAATAAAGAACGTAATCCCGTTGATCTTCTGTACTTAATAGCGCGTTGTGTGAAAAACGCTGTTAGGTTTGGAAAAAATGGGAACTTCACACAATCAGCAGATAAAAGACGCAAGGGAACTAGACCTGAAAAAATGCGAGAAAGCCTCGTAGCTACATCATTTTTGTTAAAGGGAAAAACAGAGTTTTATGCAGGCGACTTTTCTGAGTGTTTGAAAGATGCGGGCAAAACAGACCTAGTATATATGGATCCACCATATCAGGGCACAAGCTACGGGCGTGATAAAAGATACCATCAACAGCTAACACGTGAAGATTTGTGTGCCGTTCTTACAGATTTGAACGAGAGAAGTGTGCCGTTCTTATTGTCGTATGATGGTTACACTGGTGAAAAATCATACGGTGAAGAGCTACCAGATGATCTTGAAATGAAGAGGTTGTATTTAACAGCAGGAAGATCATCGCAAGCCACTTTATCTGGAAAGAACGCAATCACAGTTGAAAGCTTGTATGTTTCTAAAGAAATCATCTTACCTAACAAAGGCGATACAGTCTTAACAGCTGAATCTGATGATAAAAAGAAAAGAGCTTCAGTCGCTTGATTTTTGAAGAAGTTTTTTCAAAAAATCTTGAATTTTCATGCCCTCACTTTTAGCCGCGGAGAATAGTGCGTCATAGTCTTGTGTTTCTTCACCACGCCATGACAAAGAAACTCTTCTCTCTTCGTTCATTGAGACGTGAGAATAACTGTCAGGGTAAGCCCAAAAGCAAGTTTCGCATATATTTCGTTTGCGAAGTTTGTTTAAATTTTCGCAGTTTTCACAAGACCAGCTTTTTGCTCGTTGCGAAGATGCGTCAAGCAGCATAAATTCGTCTAAATTATCTAGAGCAGCATCATTACCAGCAACCTCATAGGGCACGCGATGATCTATTTGCAAGTAGCGTGACTGGAGCTGTTCTCCCGTAAAGGCGTCGCGATTGCCGTACTTTTCAATAAGAGAATCTTTAAAACCTTTAGGCCAAGCTTTTCTTCCTCCTATTCGCCCCTTTTTTATTTTTGATATGTCGTCAAAGGTATAAGCGCCAATTTTACGGCCTGTTTTTTTGCTGGTTACTTTATTGGTAATAAGCGGAATTCCGTTTTCTCTTACATCCCGAATTGCCCTAGGCGGGTGATCATATCCATAAATTTCATTCAAATCCTCATTTGTGATAATGCCGTGTTTCAAAATATGATCTATTACGGTACGCGCACGCTTGGCGGTGACACTTTTGCACAAATCTAAAAGCGGTTTTTCTATATCAGCTTCTCTAGTTAAAGGTATGTCATCAATTGTTTTCATTGTCGCTCAAAAGATCAATTACGGTTATTCCTAAAGCGTTTGCCAAAGTACAAAGTGTTGTTATTGTGACATTTCTTTCGCAGCGTTCTACAGAGCCTACATATGTGCGGTGAAGATCGCATAAATCTGCCAAGGATTCTTGAGATAACCCCATGCCATTTCTGTATTGGCGTAGATTTTTAGCAATGATGCTCTTTATTTTTTCAGGGTTTTGTTTCATTGCGAATCTCAATTATTTTTCAATAAAAGCATAACTAATGATGCCTTTAGGTCTACAGACTCTAAGTAGCTTGTTTATTTATGTTATTTGAATTTTTTTATTTAGGCTTTTTAAAATGCAGCTTTAAAGAGTTTGTCGGCTGTAATTAAATTAAAAAAATTAATTTAATTATGCTTTTGTTATTATTGCTCTTATTTTATGGCTATTAATAAATAAAATATTTGTAAGTAAATATAATAAGGTGTTTAAAAATGGAAAAATTAGAAATTAATTTAGAATATTGTTACGGAATTAAAAAACTCGAACATAATTTTGAATTTAAAAATAGAACATTTTCTATTTATGCGCCTAACGGTGTGATGAAAACATCTTTTGCAAAAACCTTTGACGATTATTCAGAGGAAAAAGATACATCTGACTTGGCTTTTCCAAAAAGAAATACTGTACGACATATTAAAGCTGATGATACAGAAATTCATCCTGCAGATATATTGGTAATAGAGTCTTACAATGAAGATTATAAATCAGAAAAAATCTCAACCTTGCTGGCAAATAAACGCCTTAAGCAAGAATACGATGATATTCATAAAGAAATTGATAAAGCTAAAGCTGATTTAATTAAAAAACTAAAACAGCTTTCAGGATTAACAGGCCGCACAGATAATATTGAGAAAACAATTGAAGATATATTTGGAAAGCCATTTTTTGATTTTATCATTGAAATAGAAGATGAGGTTTTAAAGAGTGATTCTCTACCGTACCACGCAATTAAATACGGTTTAATTTTTAATGATAAAGTAACAGGATTTTTAGAAACAAAAGATTTTAAAAATGCTATTCAAGAATACATTGAAAAATATGATGAACTTATTGAGAAATCACCATATTTAGGAAAAGATTTTAAGTTTTATCATGCAGAAAATGTTCAAAAGCAATTAGTCTCCAATAATTTCTTTAAAGGTGGGCACTCGGTTAATTTATTTGATGGCACACAAGATAGTAAATGCTCTTCAGATGAAGAGCTTCAAAACATACTTGAGGAAGAGAAAAGAAAGATTTTGAATGACGATGATCTTCAAAATCGTTTCGATATTATCGATAAAAAACTTTCAAACAAAGAATTAAGAGAATTTAGAGATCACCTTTTAGATAATAAAGAAATTTTACCTGAATTAACCGACCTAAATGAATTTTCTAAAAGAATATGGTTCGCTTATTTAGTTGATCAGAAAGATTTACTAGGCGAGCTTATTAGAAAATATAAAGACGGTCAGGAAGAGATTAAAGAGCTTTTAGGAAAAGCGAGGAACGAGAAAACCGAGTGGGAAGAAGTTATTAGAATTTTTAATAACAGATTTACGCATTTGCCATTTCATCTCGATATTAAAAATAAAGAGGACGTTATTTTAAAAGGTGATGTCGAAACTATAGAGTTTGTGTTTGATGATGGAATTGAGCAAAAAAACTTTGATAAAAAAGATGATTTGCTAAAAATATTAAGCACTGGTGAAAAAAGAGCATTATATATTTTAAATATAATTTTTGAGGTGGAAGTAAGAAAAAAAGAAGAAGGAATCTCCTTATTTATTATTGATGATATTGCAGATTCTTTTGATTATAAAAACAAACACGCGATAATTGATTACTTAAAGTATATGTCGAATATCGAAAGCTTTTATTTGATAATTCTGACACACAATTTTGATTTTTTAAGAACAATAGAAAATAGGCATATTGCACCATCACACCAGTGTTTGATGGCGGTTAAATATGACGATCATATTAAGCTTGAGGTTTTTGATCGGTCTGTAATTAGAAATCCTTTTAATCGATGGAAAGGGCAATTAGATGATGACATGAAATTGATCGCATCTATTCCTTTTGTGCGCAATATTGAAGAATTTACACATGGTATAAAAGATAATGATGACTACATGCTTTTAACCTCTATTTTGCATTACAAAGAAAACACTGAGGAATTAAAGCTTTCTGATTTAGAGGCAATTTATAAAAAGAATTTTGGTGATATTAATTTTCCTCAGGGTGAGAAAAAGATTTTTGATTTAATTTTAGAAGCTGCAGATTCTTGTTTAGAAGCAGATGAGGGAATTAACCTAGAAAATAAAATTGTATTATCTATAGCAATTAGACTTTTGGCAGAAAGGTATATGACCGATAAAATTACAGATGTTGGAGAAATTAAGTCAGATCAAAATTGGGTTTTGCTTCAAAAATATGAGCAAGAATACAATAATGAGCGTGACAATATCGAGATTTTGCGGAGAGTAAACCTAATCACACCAGCTAATATTCATATTAACTCTTTCATGTATGAGCCTATTTTAGATATGGGTGACGGAGAATTGAGAGAATTATATAAAGATGTAAAAGAAAAATTAGTGTAGTTTTTCAGCGCCTTAGGATTCCAACCTGCGCAAATCGAGTGAGTTTTGTTGGTATAAGTGTTGGTATAAATATAATTCGAATTGATATTTTTCTAATTAAATCAAATTACTATTTTAAGTTATTTAATGATGCCACCGATATCCAAAGAAAGTCCATCCACACCGGTTTCATTTTCTGCCGAAGCAAACTGCACAGCTTCGGCCCGCGCCGCACTTTGCAGGGATTTTTCGAGCGTCCTAACCGTCGCGTTAAGCGCGCCATTCGCCGGATCGACATGGAGCACCAATTTTTCAAGCGGCTTACCCTGTCCGATCTGGCGCTCGGAGCGCAACTTTCGCACACTATAGAGCGTCGAGCGGACAATCTCCATCTCGTACGCATGTTCGAATTTCAGCGCCTCATCAGCCTCCGGCCATGGGCTAACATGTAGGGACACATAGTTCTCTCCAAACTTGCCACCTTGCGCGTAAAGCTCCTCCGTCACGAACGGCAAGTACGGCGCAAGAAGCCCCAACAGCGTCCGCAGCGATTCAAACAGCGTCGCCTGCGCCGCTTTGCGGTCTTGTTCGCTCCAATTGGAATTTTCCCAGAACCGGGTTTTCACAAGCTCCAGGTAATCGTCACAATAGGTCATCCAGAAAAACTTGTGTAGCGTCTCACGCGCCGTTGCATAATCGTACTTCTCAAACGATTCCTTGGCCTTTTGGGCAACCGCATTCAGCTCACTCAGCAACCATTGGTCTTCAATCGGGCGTTCATTGTACGGCACACGCGGCGCGGCCGGGTCAAAGTCTTCCATGTACATGAAGGCCATGCGCGCCACGTTCCAGAGCTTCACAACGATCTTGCGACCATCTTTTACCTCACGCTCATGGAAGCGCAAATCTTTCCCCAACTGGGCGCTCGCCGCCCACCAGCGCAAGCCATCCGCCCCGTATTTTTTAATCAGAGAGTACGGATCATAACGGTTGAAGCCGTCCTTATCGGTGAACTTCTCCAGATCACGTTTAGAGATTTTCTTGCCCTGCTCGTTCAGCCCCCAACCGGAAATCATCACGTTTTTCCACGGCAGGGAATCGGTATGAAATTCAGATTTGATAAGAGTATAAAACAGCCACGTCCGGATAATTTCAAACGCCTGCACCCGCAGATCCATCGGATAGATATCCATCGTGCCCTTGCGACCCTCGCGCCCGGCCCAATTGGCGTTAATCAGCGGCGAAAGAGAAGATGTCATCCAGGTTTCCATCACGTCCGTTTCCGGCACAATCGTCATCCCCGCATATTTGTCCTTTGCCCACTGCGGCGGTTCGCTCTCGATCGGATCGATCGGCAAATCAGCCTCATCCGCCAGAATCACATCGCCCGTTTCCTGCACATACCAGACCGGGAACGGTACGCCATAGAAGCGCTGACGTGAGATATTCCAATCATATTTCAGTCCGTCGATCCAGTGATCGAGACGCACCTTCATCCAGTCCGGGAACCAGTTCAGCTCCTCCGCGCGTTTGCGGAAACGATCCTTGTGTTCAAGGATATTGATAAACCATTGCGGCTCCATAATGAATTCAACAGGCACACCAGAGCGTTCCCCCACAGACACAGCCTGTTCGACCACTTGCTCGCCAACAATCAGCCCCTCAGCCGTCAAATCTTCGACAATGCGTTTACGCGCGGCAGTCGGCTCCAACCCTTCATACTTACCGGCCAGCGCCGTCATTTTACCGTCCGGTGACAAAGCAACCCGCGTTTCCAGCTTGTCTTCTTTCCATTTTTTAACATCTTCCCCGTCCCCGAAGGTACAGACCTGCATCAAGCCCGTCCCGAATTCCATATCAACCTCTTCAGAGGTTTTAATCGGCACAGCATGACCGAACAGCGGCACAATCGCGTTCTTGCCCTCAAGATGCTTGTAGCGTTCATCATTCGGGTTAAAGTACATAGCCACACAAGCCGGGATCAGCTCCGGTCGCGTTGTTGAGATCACCAGCGGCGCACCATCCACCTCGCTCGCAAACTGGATGTCATACATCTTGCCCTTGCGGTCCAGCGTTTCCAAATCCGCCTGCGCCAGCGCCGTTTCAAAGTGCGTATCCCACAGTACCGGCTCATTCGCACGATAAATCAGCCCTTTGGCATACAAATCAAGGAAAGACTTCTGTGCTGTATGACGCGACAGGTCGTCAATCGTAGAATATCGCGTACTCCAGTCAACAGACAGCCCCAAGGAGCGCCAGAGCTTTTCATAGGTTTTCGCACCTTTTTGCGTCTCTGCAATACACAGGGCACGGAAATCACTGCGCGAGATTTTCTTTTTATTTACTTTGTGGGTTTGTTCAACGTAGCGTTCCGTCGGCAGACCATTATCGTCAAAGCCCATGGGATAATAAATATTGTGCCCCATCATCCGCTTATAACGGATCAGGATTTCAGCCTGCGTATAGGACGCGGCATGCCCGGCATGCAAGTGCGCAGCAGACACGTACGGCGGCGGCGTATCAACAGAAAAAAGCGGTTTATCTGACTCCGGATCATATTCATAGATTTTCGAGTCCTCCCACAAGGAAAGGCACCGTTCTTCAACAGCTTCCGTGTCGATATTTTTATCCAGTTCCGGGAACATTTTTTCGCTCATTATCCGCTCTATATCTTGTTGTTTTATGAGAGGGATTTTATAGAGCTTTTCCCGCGCCGCGTAAAGGTTTTATACGTCGGCGCTGTTTGACGGGCGCTTTTCATCGCTTTCATCAGACAAAGGATGGTCGTCATCCTGAAACAAAATCCGGTTGGCGGCGCCCTCCAGATCTTCGTACTGGCCGCTTTTCAAAGACCAGATAAAAGCCATCAGCCCCACGAATCCCAACAGCAAAGCCAGCGGCAAAAGATACATAACAACACTCATCGTGCATTCCCCTTTCGTAGCGTAAGACGGAAAGAGTTCGCCACCACGAGCAGAGACGAACCCGACATAGCCAAAGCCGCAATCAACGGCGTGACAAGACCAAAAACAGCCAGCGGCACGGCTATCATATTATAGACAATCGCTAGCGTAAAATTCTGTTTTACAAGGGTTTGCGTTTTACGTGATACGTAGTACGCATCGCGTACCGGGGCCAAACGATCGCCCATAAACACGATATCGGCCGTATTCTGAGCAATATCAAGCGCCGTCGCCGGAGACATCGAAACATCAGCCCCCGCCAGCACCGGCGCATCGTTCAGCCCGTCCCCCACCATCAAGAGCTTATGCCCCCGCTTTTGCAAATCTTCGAGAACGGTGAATTTATCGACCGGAGAAAGCGCCCCCCGCGCATCGTCAATCCCCAATTCCGCCGCCACGCTTTGCACGGCTTGTTTTCGATCGCCGGACAAAAGAGAAAGGGATAGCCCCCCCCTTTTCAAATCGGACAAAACCTCCCGGGCATCGGCACGCAGAGCATCACTAAACAAAAAGCGTACGGGCTTTTCCCCCTCCACAGACAGCCACAATTCAAGCTTTCCCGTTTCATGAGAAGCCGTATCATCGCCGCACCACGCCCGGCTCCCCAGACGCATAAGCCGCCCTTCATAGGTAGCCTCCACCCCCTTACCCGGCTTTTCATCGGCGTTCATATCAAACACTTCGCCCTCATAGGCCGCCACAAGGGCCTTAGAGAGCGGGTGACGACTATGGGCCGCCAAAGAGGCTGCCAATTTCATACCTCCATCATCGTACGTCTGTACCTGCACGTCATCCAAAACCGGCCGCCCCAACGTCAAAGTTCCCGTCTTATCGAACAAAACCGTATCCACGGCAGCCAGACGCTCTAGCGCATCACCGGACTTCACAAGAATGCCTTGGCGCATTAAGCGTCCCGTGGCAAGAACCTGCACTACAGGAACGGCAAGCCCCAACGCGCACGGACAGGTAATAATCAAAACCGTCACTGCGATCAGCAATGAATCCTGCCACATTAAACCGCCGACCAGCCACCAACCAAGAAACGATAGAGCGGCAAGCGTATGAACAGTCGGCGTATAAAGACGTGCAGCCCTATCCGCTAAACGTACGTATTTGGCCTGCCCTTGCTCGGCCTTCTCCATCAAGCGTACAATATCGCTAAGCAAAGAATCATCGCTAGCCTTGGAAACACGTACACGCACAGGCGCAGCCATATTTAACGTCCCGGCAAAAACGGAACCGCCCTTTTGTATAAGCTCTGGCATGCTTTCCCCGGTAATCAAGCTGGCATCGACCTCCGTCGGCCCATTCAGTAAAATTCCGTCAGCGGGAAATTTCTCTCCCACAGCCACTTGCAAAGTCATATTTTCCCGTACGTCTTTAATCGGGATAACACATACACCTTCTCCCTCCATAACGGTGGCTGTCCCCGACAGCATCGCCAGCATATCCGTGGCCGCGCTGCGCGCACTACGCCGCGCGCGAAAATCAAGATAACGCCCGATCAAAAGAAAAAACATCAACATCGTCGCTGAATCAAAATAGGCATCTTCCCCGTGCGTAATCGTTTCATGAAGGCTCATACCACTGGCCAGCAATATCGCCAGAGAAATCG
Source organism: Alphaproteobacteria bacterium (assembly GCA_050297015.1). GTDB lineage: Bacteria > Pseudomonadota > Alphaproteobacteria > Micavibrionales > Micavibrionaceae > JACKJA01. Next base: position 120,155 of record JBNKRZ010000024.1, read on the forward strand.
GCACATCCATATTGGCGTGCCCCTCTTTCAGCGCGCCAAAAGCCGAACGAAAAAAAGGCTGGCCGGCATAGGCAATCGCCGGCAGTGCAATCACCGCCGATACCCAATGCAGGAAATCACGCATAGCAATTCCCATCACATCCTGCGTGCTCGCCCATAACCCTACGGAAATCATCATCAAATTCCCGGCGGCAAACCCGGCCACCGCGAGACAAACAAGCAAAGAGCGCTCTTCCGCAACGGCGCCCTCACTCATAGTTTTTTGATCGAACGGCGCCACACGATACCCCAGTCGCCCAACGACTGCCGCCAGTTCGTTCCCCCGCTCTGGCGCACCCGTCCATTCGATCGTCAAACGACGCGTTGAAAAATTCAGCCGCCCCGTCTTCACATCTTTTTCGCGGTTAAGCGCCGATTCAATTTTCTGGATACAGGCAGCACAATGAACCCCCTCAACCCCCAAGATCAGACGGTTTATGCCCTCATCATTCGTTTTAACAAAAGATTCAAAAACATAGGAAGCATCAGGATCAGGAACAGAAAGCAAAGGAGAAGTATCCTGCGCAACGGCTTCGCTCAGAGCATAAGCGCTCCGGCACCCATCACAACAAAAATCCCGGCCATGCGCGCACGACTGACCGCAATGCTTGCAAACACTCACGGTTTCGCAACAATCATTTTCTTGATGTGGTAAAGTTTGTCGTTCCATGTCACATATATGTACGCATCCCACTGGCCGGGCAAGGGAAAATCAATATCTGCGCTGTATTGTCCCGGGGCCGTTTCGGAGAGAATAGCTTCAAAATCATGGCCGTCCTGAACCTCTCGGATCATCTCCACTTTTACACTGGCCCCTTGCAGAGCGTTGCCATCTTTATCCACCATAGAAACCGAAAAAGCCTTATCGCCATCAAACCGGACATCCGATTGCCAACCCAATGCCTTTTCAGAGCGCTCTTCCGCGATCCGTTCGTCATAGGCCAAGCCGATCTCATAGTGATTTTCTTCGATCACCCCCGGCTGGCTCGTCGTTGCGATATAGACAAAAATGCCGTTAACAATGAAGACCACGACAAAAAACGCGACAAAATACCACGGAATCCACTTATCCGACGGCCGCATACCGGGATCAACATATTTAGCCATTATTACGCCCCATACTTTCGTTTACGGTTTTTCACTGATGAATATACTTTCATAGTCGTCACCCGCATCACCGTCAAGCTCCTCAATCCGGAAAGTGAATTCTTTTTGTGCGGCTTCCTGTTTCGGTGCGACAATAAAGACTTTGAAGTCGCCTACCGTATCGGCCTCCACATGCAAGTCATCAATCGTTGAGCCGTTCATGACGCCTTTGAGCTGCACCACAGCCCCGTCAAGCCCCTCCTGAGACAATTTGAAACGACGGTCTTCGTGCGTTTTATTGAGAATTTTTACAGCATAACCATTACGAATCGAACCGTCCGACAACTGCACAAGCAAAGGATTCCGGTCGTGTAGAATATGCAATTCCGTCGTGACCCGGCTAGCAAGCGCATAAATCATAAGCCCACCGACAACGCACATAATCAGCATGTACCACCAAGTCCGCGGCCGTGAGAGATGAGAGAGCATTTCGTCTTCCCGTCCTTCGCGTTTGAGCTTCATATGGCGCTCCGTATCATAGCGCACCAAACCGCGCGGCAGATTAAGTTTATCCATAACGTCGTTACAAGCATCCACACACAGACCGCAAGCGATACACTGAATTTGCAACCCGTCACGAATATCTATGCCCGTTGGGCAAACCTGAACACAGCGGTCACAGTCAATACAGTGCCCACGCTCATCCCAGTTTTCATCTTTTTTCTTCTTACCGCGCGGTTCCCCCCGATCAGTATCGTAAGTGATAATCAAAGAATCCTCATCAAACATCCCTGATTGAAAACGGGCATAGGGACACATAAAAGTACAGACCTGTTCACGGGCAATCCCGGCCATCAGGTAAGTGGTGAATGTAAGACCGCCAATAAAGCCCCAGACTTTCGGTCCGGCTTCCAAATGGAGGAGCTGCCCCCACAAAGTCGGTGCATCATTAAAATAGAAAACAAACGTACCGGCCGTCGCCAAAGCGATAAAAAGCCACGCCAGATGCGTCGCCGCCATGCGCCAAATCCGGTCTAAAGTCCACGGCCCTTTATCCCGCTTCATCCGGGCGTTACGATCACCCTGAATCAAACGTTCGACCAACATAAACAGATCTGTCCATACCGTTTGGAAGCAAAAATACCCACACCAAACACGGCCAAACAGAGCTGTCGAAAAGAAAAGCACAACAGCCGCCAAAATCAAAACCCCCGTCAGGATATAAACTTCCTGCGGCCAGATTTCGATAAAGAAGAAATAAGCGCGGCGCGCGGGCAGATCAATCAAAATACCCTGCCCCGGTGCATTATCCCCCCGGTCCCAGCGCAAAAAAGGCGTCACATAATAAATAGCCAGACAAACACTCAAAACAATCCATTTGAGCCTCCGGAAATACCCCTTCACAGCACGTGGATAAATCTTTTCATGCTTGGCAAAAAATTGGATTTCCTCTTCCTGAGATTCTTGATTTTTCTGATCGCTCATTGATGTACCGCCTAAAAACCGAATAAAGAAATTTTTACTTCGTGACTATAGCACAAAAAAACGTCCTGCGACCGGACAAAGGGACGCAGGACGATTATTCCATACATATTTAGTCAGTTTTGACCTATTCACCGCCACCCAAGGAGTGAACATAAACGGCCAACTGGCGAATTGTGTCTTTATCCAGACGGTCGACCCAAGCCTGCATCACGCCACCCCGGCCACCAAAGACCGTGGTGTGGATCGTTTCCTTGTCACCACCGTAAAGCCAAATAGCATCCGTCAGGTTCGGAGCGCCCATTTCGCGCATCCCTTTCGCATCTTCACCATGACATGCGGTACAATTGAATTCAAAAACTTCCGCCCCGGCCGGGTTAGAAGCCTTCGCGGCGGCCATACCGTTTGCGGACATTGCCACAACGAAATCGACGACCTGATTGATTTCTTCCGGCTCCAGAATTTCATCCTTACCGAAAGAACTCATCATATTGTAGCGCGTTTCAGCATGCTCGGAGCGAATACCGTATTTAATGGTTTGCTCGATATCCTCAATCTTACCACCCCAAATCCAGTCATCATCGTTCAGGTTCGGAAAGCCCGGGCCGCCCGTACCGCCAGAACCGTGACAGGTTGCACAATTGTCTTTAAAAGCAATCGCGCCCCCGGCCGTTGCGAACTTGAACAGTTTTTCATCGTTCAAAATTTTCTGGAAAGAGGAATGACGGAATTCATCAAGATATTCAGCCTGACGCGCAGCAATAACGGCTTGCGAAGCTTCAAGCTCTTTATACTCCGTATAGCCGCCCGTACCGGCCGTGCCGCCCTGAAGCTTTCCATTCAATGTCGGCCAAGCCGGGTAAATAACCCAATAGCCAATCGACCATACAATACAGAGAATATACACCCACACCCACCAACGCGGCGCCGGGTTATTTAACTCTTCTAAGCTGCCCCCGTCCCAGCTATGGCCGGTCGTTTCGACACCACTGGTCTCATCAATTTTTTTCTCATCACTCATTGTCATCCTCCTTCAAAGGAATTTGGCCTTGGGCCTTGTAGTATTCTTTGGCACCGGGGCGTAAAAGCCATATCACCACCCCGGTGAAAAACGTTACAAAAAACAGCAAGCCTATCATGCCGGCATGTTCAGAAACCCAGTCGATCATTTGGCGCTCGCGCTCCTCATATCGTAATCAGCAAAATCAACCATGGTTCCCAAAACCTGCAAATAGGCAATCAATGCGTCCATATCGGAAACGACATCTTCCTGCCCGTCGAAATTACGAGCCTTGACCCCGTCACCCCAACGTTCGAACAGACCGTCTTCGCCATCCATATTAGCCCCGGCTTGCGCCAATGCATCCTGATAAGCATTTTCGATTTGATCGTCCGTATAAGGAACGCCTGTGATTTTCAGCGTCTTCATATCTTTACCGATATTCTTGATCTTTGCTTCCCGTTTAAGAAGGAAAGAATAGGTCGGCATAATAGACTCAGGCACCACATCGCGCGGATCTCTCATATGCGCCACATGCCAGTCATCAGAGTACTTGCCACCGACCCGTGCCAGATCAGGCCCAGTCCGTTTGGAAGACCACTGGAACGGATGGTCGTACATACTCTCCGCAGCTAGAGAATAGTGACCGTAACGTGCCACCTCATCCCGCAAAGGACGAATCTGCTGAGAGTGACAGTTATAGCACCCTTCACGGATATAAATGTTAAACCCAGCCAGTTCGAGCGGCGTGTAAGGACGAACGCCGTCAACCTTTTCGATCACGGTCTGCATCCGGAACAGAGGGACAATCTCGACCAGCCCCCCGATCAGAACCATCAGCAGAATACCGACAGTGAGAAGAATAGAATTTTTCTCAAAGACTTCGTGTTTTTTTGACCAACTCATGCCAGCGCCTCCTTCGTTTGCGCACCAGAAACATCACTCCCTTTGACGGTTTTAATCATGTTGTAAACCATGACCAAAGCGCCACTCAAGAACAGTAGACCACCCATAGCCCGGATCACATAGAACGGGTGCATAGCCATAACTGTTTCCACAAAGGAGTATTCAAGGAATCCCATGTCATCATAGGACCGCCACATCAAACCTTGCATAATACCGGAAACCCACATCGCGCAGATGTAAAGAACGATCCCGATCGTCGCAAGCCACAGGTGTGTATTCACCAATTTCAGAGAATACATCTCTGCCTTACCCCACAGTTTCGGCACCATATAGTACAAAGCACCGAAGCTAATAAAGGCAACCCAGCCCAGAGCACCGGAGTGCACGTGACCAACCGTCCAGTCCGTGTAGTGAGACAACGCATTCACCGCACGAATAGACATCAACGGTCCTTCAAAGGTACTCATCCCATAAAAGGCGACAGCGATAATCATGAAACGCAACACCGGATCTTCGCGCAATTTATTCCACGCACCGGACAACGTCATAATACCGTTAATCATACCACCCCAGCTCGGCATCCACAGAATAACAGAGAACGTCATCCCCAGTGTTTGCGCCCAGTCAGGAAGCGCCGTGTAATGCAAGTGGTGCGGCCCGGCCCAAATATAGATAAAGATCAAAGACCAGAAGTGCAAAATGGATAAACGGTAGGAATAAACCGGACGCCCGGCACGCTTCGGAATGAAGTAATACATCATCCCCAAAAAAGCCGCCGTCAGGAAAAAGCCCACAGCATTGTGGCCATACCACCATTGCACCATAGCGCTCTGCACACCGGAAACAACGGGGTAACTTTTAGTACCGAGGAAATCAACGGGGATCTCCACATTGTTACCCAAGTGCAACACAGCAACCGTAACGATAAAGGACAGATAGAACCAATTCGCCACATATATATGCTTTTCTTTCCGGTTCACAATAGTCATCAGATAGATAAGGAAATAGACCACCCATACGACCGTCAACCAAAGGTCAACGTACCATTCCGGCTCGGCATATTCTTTCCCTTGTGTGATACCCAAAACGTAACCGGACGCCGCCAGCACAATAACCAGCTGATACCCCCAGAACGTAAAGGTCGGCAAAAAGCCGCCCCATAAGCGGGCACTACAAGTTCGCTGAACCACGTAGTAACTCGTAGCAAAAAGCATATTCCCGCCAAAAGCGAAAATCACAGCCGATGTGTGAACCGGACGCAGACGCCCAAAGTTCAAAAACGGCTCGACATTCAAATGCGGAAATGCCATTTGCAGAGCGATGAACACCCCGGCGGAAAATCCAACCACGCCCCAAAATATAGCGGCGACGGTAAACATCCTGACGATATCGTCATTGTAGTTTTTCTCTACTGCTGTTGTCATTGGCTTCTAACCTCTCTTTACAAAAAGAATCTCTTAAAAAACGAGCCTTCCGGCCATTGCACACAAACCAACACCGTTCAGGGCCATAACCCCTTTCGACAAAGGCCGAATAACTTCCGGCCAGCGGCTCCCGGCCAAACGGCCACCCCAACCGATAAAAAACAGGGCCGGAACAGTACCCAGCCCAAAAAACGTCATCGCGACAGCCGCACTCAATACATTAGCGCTCGCAGCAACCGCCATAAGAGCCGCCATCACCAGACCACACGGCAAAAAGCCGAGCATCAAACCCAGCACATAGCCGCGCCACCCTCTCGGATCAATAAAGAACGGCCGCGCCAAACGAGAAAGCCCCTGCGACAAGAAAGGCAAGCGCATAACCTTAAGCACACGTGCATAAGGAGCCAGCGCAGGAATCGCACTCGCTATAAACATCACACCGGCAAAAGCTAATAATATGGCAGCCATTACATTCTTATAAGGTGAATACATAAAAGCAATATTGGATACCGAGGATATGACAGCGGCCAAGCCGACATAAGTCGTTATCCGTCCCAGATGATACGGCAGCAACATCACATCCGCAAGACGTTTTATCAAAAAAAATGAATGTTTACAGTCCCTTGTATGCGAATTATTCTCATTACACTTTCCATCACCGTCCGTCCGCGCCGTTGCCTGCGCAACTACAAACGGGCCGCACATGCCGCTACAGTGTGTAAAACCGCCAATCAGCCCCGCAATAAACAGGCTTAAAAAAAGGCCCTGACTCAAATCAAGTGAGCTGGCGCAATGCGCAAGAAAATCCAAAACTTATCCCCCGCAAAAAAAACGGACATTGTGTTTAATCACTGGCGTAGCAAAAAAAAGAGAGTAGGGAAAGAGGCTAAAAACTATAGCGCGCACTTATATAGGCATTAGTGTTGTCTTCAAACTGGTCAAAGAACGTGCGTTTATCATCACCGAAGAAAACGTTTCCTCCGGCCTCCATCGTCCACTCATCGCTCAGCTTGTAATTCGCCCTGGGCCTCACATATCCATCCCTATCGGAAGGCGAATAGAACGTAAAAAGCGAAAGCGTTAAATCCTGATTCATCATCATTTTGGTCAGGCGCAAGGTAAGTAAGTGGCGGTTTTTGTCTTTCTTGAATGCCCCCGCCGGCAAATTGGAACGGTAGGCATCATAATCATCCATCCGCTCCAGATAATACTGAAGACCGGCCGTTAACTCGCTCGCGATTTCCTGTTCATAGCCCGCGAGAAAACGGTATTCCGAATTACGAATCAGAGCATCACCCCCATCCGGATCATCGGCGCTGTCATAGTACCCCGCCTCAACATTCATGATCCCCTTATATACAGGCCCACGCACGGAAGCCCCAAAACTCTTTAGACGGGGAAAGGTCGGTACTTGCGCCGCCGTTTGGCCGTTCGGCGATTTCCAGTAACCGTCATAATAATAGAGTGCCGTCTCGAACACCTCAAAATTACGATAAAGGCGCAAAGACACTTCATCCTCCGCAAACCAGCTCACGCGGCCATCGGGAATTTGCACGGCATCCCGCCCGGCCCGGCGGCCAAGGTTACCGTTGTAGTACGAAATCCTGCGCCCATCTATGAAACGGTCCGCATCGAATTGCGGGGTATAGATAACGTCTAGATTAGCGAATGCGCTAAACAAGGACGTTTTAAGCGCATCGGACGGCGCCTTGAGATATTCCGTATCACGCCCACTGAAAAAGGCATTCCAGTCTTTGGGGAAGAGGTCGTTGATGAAAATCAGATCGCCCGTCCCCCATGTTAAAATCTGCCGTCCGGCTTTGATATCTATAAAGTCCAAGGGCGAGAAAGACAGCCACGTTTCACGCAAATCAAGCCAGCCCTCACCATTATCAATATCCTCGGCATAACGGCCAAGAACAGGATCAAACAGCAAATCCGCCGTCACGCGCCCCGCCACCGGGCCAAAATATTTATCGGCTTGCAACTGAAGCCGCGTTTCCCCCAGTGAAAAGCCCTTTTCGTGCGGATCGTCCTGCAGGCGGTGCCCGGCCCGCATTTCCCAAAACCCTGACAATTCAAACGGCAAATCATCTTTCCATCTTGCCCCGTCAAACGCCGAATCATCTTGGGAAACAACAGAAACGTCCGAGTCGCTTTTAAGTCCGGCGGGCATAGCAGGTTCACCACTGTCCGCACTTTCCAAACCGCCGGGCAACGCCGGCGCGGAATCATCCCCCTCCAGCCCCGCAGGCAAAGAGGGTGCCGCAGATGATGATACCGGACCGCCCAGCCCCGCGGGCAAGAGCGGATCTTCGGCCCACGCCGGGGACGACAGGCAAAACACAGAACAAAGGATCAGCGCGTAATTTTTCATTCTCATGACCTATAATTTAGCGCATGAATCAACACACGTACACCGGGAATTTCACTATTTGACATAGTTTAAAATTATAGCTATTAGTGATGAGTGTCGATATCATAGAAACAAAATACGAAGGAAAAAATTATGCCTACCGTTTCTATTTCCATGGATAATGTTGATGATCTCAAAATAGCTGAAGACCTTTTACAACAATTCGCCGATGGTGCCGAAGGCTCTGTCATAGCCGGCGGAGGCGCGGGGTGCGCTCTAACAGCTGAAATATCGCAAGAAAATGCAGGGCGCGTGAGCAATGCCGTCAGGGCCATAAATGCACAAATTGACGAGCACATACCAACGTTTCGCTGTACGATCAACTAGAACAAACCCCATTTACGACGAGGGAACGAGGTGCAATTGCCTCAAAGGCTTGGCACCCCCTCTTTTCTGATGGCTCATCGGCGCCAAGGGATAATCCGTTTTCTGCAACAGAGCATCCATCTCCGTTTTCAATATCGTTAGGGCCTCTGGAAAATCATGTTTTTCCTGCGGCGTGCCGCGGCCCGTATAAACTTCATAAGCATCACCTGTCCGCGTGATCCGGCATTCGGCGCGTACACCCTTGGCAAACCCCATAAAGGAAATACAAGTTGATTTCGGGTCATCAAGGCCAATCACCCTGTGCCATATTCGTTTTTCCAAACCCGGTGATTCTATGGCTTGCCGCAAAGCCACGCGCTCGTTATGCGTAAAAGCGCAAGGAAGGCGCTTCCTCTCCGCCTGTTTTGAAAATTCGAGAACAGCCATACATAATGTGTAGCAAAGATAAACAAATTACGACAATAAAAAAGACCCCCTTTATTCAAGGCGGCCTTTTTGGTTAATTAAGATAGACGCTTACCGCAAATGTTTCCGCGGGGGCATGCGTAAGTAGCGCTCCGTAAAGATATCCTCCGGCAAGTCGGTGTCATATTTCACATCTTCATAAGTCAAAACCGTCTCCCCGCCGGAGCGCAAATCCTTCATTCGGCTCGCTGTAACGGTTTTGTGACCGTCGATTTCGTCGACTTTTTCGGCCAGCCCTTCACGGTATTTGGTACCGTTCTTGTCGTAGAATTCCACCTTGATCGGGATGAAGGATGCTTTATGCACCCAGCTTTTATAAGAGGAAAACTCCACAGCATCCGCATCTTTCGGCTTACTTTCTATCACGTAGAAATTATCATTTTCCTCAAGCAACGTGTGATTGTCTTCATCCGGGTTACGGCCGGACACATCTTCATAGAAAAAATGCGATCCAACGAAGCTCGTGCGCTCATCACTCGCGGCAATCCGTTTCACAAGGTCCAGTGCCGGCAAATAAAGCCAGCGGTCATCATCCGCGCCAACATGTTTCCAGACCATAAAGGCCGTTTTGTTCACATCCGCCGGACGGGAGAAATAAACGTAGAATTTCTGTTCCCCATCGCCTTCGCCGATATCCTTACGCAGGATCACAAACTGGCGGGTGCGTTCCCGGCCCTGATCATCGCGAATAACCATATTCACCTTCGCGCGGCCGTCTTCACCCTGATAATAAGCAGCATGATTAGCCTTGGCGACAATTTCATTCACATCCGCCGCATAGGCCGGAAGGGCCAACAAAGCGACCAGTAAAAATCCGAAAATCTGTTTCATAACAATCCTTTCCTACTATATTAGATACATCTAATAAATATATACGCAGCAAAAAGAAAACCGGATCACTTGGCTTCCTTATCTTTTTTAAACAGCCATTTATCCAGCAGCGTCATCAAGGCTGGCAGGATAAGTAACGAAGCCGCCCCGGCCAGCAAAAGAATGGCGGAAATAAAGAACCCGACGGTCTTGTACGGCACAAGCGGCGCGGCTAGCAAAGGCAGAAACCCTACGCCGATAATAATGACATTCCGGGCAATCGCACGCCCCGGCTCACCGAAAAGTGGCCCCACAGTATCTTTCCAGCTTCCTTGTTTTTTCGCCATTTCCCGACCACGAGCTAAAAAGTGAATCGCATAGTCAACCGCAAGCCCCAGCGAGAGAGAGGATAAAACCGCCACAGGCATATCGTAATCTTTGCCGATCAAACCAATCAGACCATAGATAGAAGCAATCGTCACGGTCAGGGGAACCATGGAAAGCGCACCCCACAACACCGAACGGAACAGGAAGATCATCATGCCCAGAACAATCACAAACGATCCCGCGAAAGCCTCCGCCATGCCGGATACCATCTCATCCTGCCACACGGTGTTGATATAGGTTAACCCAAACCACTGGTGCTTCAGCGCTACAGGCGCTTCATTCTCGTTCATAAAGACTTCAACGGCGTCAACAACCTTATTCATATCAATATTGTCACCGCTTTTAAGCTGAATCCACAAAGACGTACGATCATACGCGGGCGTCACAAAGTGCCACAGATCATCCGGCCGGTGAGAGTTCTGATAGGTCATCAATGTTTGCGCCACCGCACCTACGCTATCCGGAACGCGAAAAGCTTCCTCATCCCCCAAGAACAATTCCCGGTGAACGGTTTTCACGATATCCGGCAAGGCGTTAGATTTCCCAACCAGCCCGGTGCCCAGCAAATAATTTTGTAGCTTTTCGATATAGCGCAGAACATCCGGATTTTTGAAGACTTCCCCCCCGGCAGCCCGTTCATCAAGCCACAGGGCAATCGTGTCCCATTGATCCCACAGCGCATCATCTTGGGTCGTATCGAGCTGTTCCTCCGCGTAAGATTGCAAAGCCGCCAGCAACGCTTCACGGCCATCAACTTCGCCCGCCAAACGATCAATTTGCTTGGCCGTGTCCACAGCGGCGTACGTCCCCAATTCAACAAGCGTACGCTTTAGCTCTGAGACAAGGCTATCAACGCTTTGCGCCTCTGCGGAAGGGGTCAGAGTCAAGTACCCCATGTACGTCCCGGCAAAGCGCTCATTCAACGCCCGGTCGGCCACGCGAATCTTATGATTTGGCGCGAACCATTTCACCGGATTATCGTTAATCTGAATCTTGGTAATGCCATACACCGCCACCGCAGAAAGCAACAACACAGCCAACAAAACCAACTTGGCATTCTTATAGGTAAATACTCCCGTTTTCACGAGCATACGGGCCAACAGCGATCCGCCCTCTTTGGCGTGAGCTTCCGGGTCCATCCCGAAATTATCGAGCGTCTTTTCACTCATCAACATGATGTAAGCCGGCACCAATGTGATCGTAAACAGGTAGGCCAAAACAACGCCCAGCGCGATAAAAATCCCGAAAGTTTGAACCGGCGGAATAGGCGTAAAAGCCAGAGAGCCAAAACCGGCCGTCGTCGTCAGGGAAGTAAACAACATCGGCTTGGATAAATCGACCATCACGTGATCTATGGTCTTACGGCGATCCTTGAAGTGTGGATAGCGATCAAAGAAATCGGACAGAATATGCACCGCATCCAAAACCGCAATCGGCATAATAAAGACCGGGATCATAGAGGACATGATATGAACGGTGTGCCCCGTCGCCACCAGCGCGCCCATCGTACAAATTACCGCCACCATCGCCACAATCATCGGTGAGACAATAAATTTCACACTCTTAAAGAAATACCACATAAGCAGAAAAATCAGCAGCATCGCCATCGGTGCAGAAACCGCCATTTGCTTGAACATCTCTACACCGAAAGTGTCCTGCGCCACGGGCATCCCGGTAATGTGATATTCCTCCTGCGTCGTCCCGAATGACGCTATTTTTTCTTCAAGCTGTTTGGCAACTTTATAGCTGATATTTTTTGAGGTAATCGGCACGTACAGCGCGATAGCCTTTTGATCTTCGGAAATCAGTGTTCCGTCAAGAAAGGGAAGGTTCTGCGCCTTTTGGGCTACGGCCAAAGCCGCTTCATCCGTTGTTGGCGGCTGGGCCATCAACCATTCAAAACGAACCGTCCCCAGCCCGGCTTGCTCAATATTATCAACGGTCGAGGGCGCGAGAAGATCAACTTCCAGAACGCCCGCCATCTCGCCGGATTTTTCATCCTCCCAATGAATATTCTTGGCCGCTTCAGCAAGGTCATAGACATTTTTGAGCGTTTCGACATTAAATGCCCCGTTTTCATGCGTCTTGTTCACCACACCCACAACAATAATATCGTGGAGTGAAAATTCCCGCTTCATATCGTTATGAAAGACACGTACAGGTGCATCCGGCGCAAGCATATTCTCCGGATCGGTATCGATATGAAGAGGTTGCAAGAACGGCACTTTGCCCGGCGCGAACGTCGGCACAGCCACCAGCAAAATCATCACAAGGCTTAGAAAGCCCGCCAGCCACATGAAACTCTTGGGCTTGTCCGCCGCTATATTTGATAAAACCTGCATTGTTCTGCTCTGTTCCCTTATATTAGATTATACAAATATAAATGCCTATCTTAATACGCACGATCAAATAGGCAAGAACAAAACGCTCTATTTAAAAGCACAGCCCGGTTCTTTACCCAGCTTTTTCAGGATAATAGCCAGCGGACAAAAGCCCGTGAACGCCGCCTGAAACATATTCAAACCCACAAAAGCCGTAAGCAGGAAAAACCCCGAATGAACGAAGTAGCCCAAAGCCAACGAGGCCAAAATGACAGTCCCCGCAAAGGCAAAAATAATACGGTCAATATTCATATATTCGTAGTCCTTAACTCACTAAATTATTTATCGACAGTTTCTTTGATGACCTGGCGTTTTTTGATCCCCATCACACTCAAAGCCATACTTTCATAGAAGGGCGATATATTCCCTTTTTTCACCTTGCGCAGGAAATACCATTCAAAGCCAAGTTTCAACCAGTGCACCCATTTAGCCAGCCGCATCCATGCCACATTGCGCGGCGGATTTTGCGGCAGGGCAACAAAAGCCGCCCCCGTATTCCCCATATCCGCCAAACAAATAGCATTCCATGTCGCGTGATGAGACGGCCCTTTGCCGCAACAATCATCGGCAATATTGTGCGCCGCGGCCTTCACCATTGATTCGATCATATATCCCGTTTTCGGCACACCAACGGGAACGGGCGTGGCTTCCAACGGCGCAATCGCAATACACACCCCGACACTATAAATGTTATTATATTTCGGGTTGCGTTGATATTCATCAACGATCACGAACCCCCGCGGATTGACAAGTCCCTCAATATCGCGAACGGCTTCCACCCCACGGAAGGCAGGAATCATAACAGAATAGCCAAACGGCAATTCATGCTTTTTCTTCTCATTCCCCTCATCATCACATTCCGTGATATGCATCACACCATCCTCAACCTTATCAACCTTGGCATTAGTGATGTATTTGATATCGCGCATTCGCAATTCGTGTTGCAGCATTCCTCTGGAATCGCCAACACCGCCGAGGCCCATATGCCCTACATAAGGTTCGGAAGTTACAAAAGTCATCGGCACTTTGTTGCGTATTTTCCGTTTACGCAATTCATGGTCCATAATAAAGGTGTGCTCATAGGCCGGGCCAAAGCATGATGCTCCCTGCACCGCGCCCACAACAATCGGTTGCGGATTGGCGCAAAAGGCCTCCCAGTTATCAAGAGCTTCTTTGGCATGATCGACATGACAAATGGATTGCGTATGACCACCGTGCGGCCCCAGCCCTTCGATCTCGTCAAAAGCTAACTCCGGCCCTGTTGCAATCACAAGATAGTCATACTCAACCGTCTGACCGTCTACGAGATCGATCGCATTTTTATCCGGGTGAACCCTTTTTGCCGCCACGGGAATAAAATCAATTTTTTTGCGCTTCAGATATTTTTCAAGTGGCACAATAATTTTTTCAGGCTTCCGCCACCCCACAGCGACCCAAGGATTGGAAGGAACAAAATGAAAAGTCGGCGAATCAGAAATAAGCGTAATTTTGTGCGTCTTACCACACGCCGCACGCATATCATAAGCCATAGAAACACCACCAATACCGCCGCCCAAAACAACTATATGCTTCATCTGTTCATCTCCTAAAAATATAACGCCCGGAAGAGCCAAGAAATTTTTGCACGTCTATGGTGCACCTTTTTAGAACTTTTGGAAAGCGCTTTGTTATGAGCGGTTTAATTAACCGCACTTTGTAACGTCTGGCGCACCTGTTTTAAAGCCCCCAAAATAGAACCATAACGTCCTTGCTTGACCGACTCCGGTAGTGCTGCAAAACGCCGAGCGTTCTTCACCTCTTCTTTTTCCAGCAAATCCATATCCGCACCATAAACAAACAGCTCGTCAGGAGAAATCGTCACGTTCTTTGCCACCATTCTCACATTCATCTCCGGGTCTGCCTGAATACGGTAGTCTCCCGGCTTCACTAAATCAAACGTATAAAAACCATCGAACGCCGACAGCGTATCACTGACAACCTTTTCGTTTTTATCAACCAGTTGTAAACGCAGCCCCGACACAGGATCGCCGTTTTCAAAATAAACGGACCCGTCAATCGCCCCGGTATGAACCAAAGGCACATTCACATCAAGCGCCACACCGGGGCGCAGCAAAACACGGTAGCCTTCCTCCGTCGATACGAGGAACGGATTATCAAGAGAATGTTTATCAACCTCCATACCGGCGTAATCACCAACTTCGTATTGTACAATAGATGTGCGCCCTTTCTCATCGGTTTCGTCACTACGATGTCCGTTCAAAATCATGCGCGCTCCCGCCAGGGTTTCATCTTCTTCCTCCTGATAAACGCCATCAACACCCTTATCCCAGAACAAATGACTGCGCACAGCATTTTGCTTTTTCATGCTATGGCTACGGGCAAGATAGCCGCCATCTTCATCAAACGGCGCCAAAGAGGTCGACGCGCGCAAACCGACATTATAACCACCGCCCTTTTGCCAATTCCCTTGTAAGCCCGCAAGAAACGTACCGAAATCATAATCGACATTCGCGCTACTCCGCACCTTACCATCCTGAAGATTTCGTCCTACAGAAACACCGGAAGTAAGATTTTTTGAATGGCGATAGCGCATATTAGTTGATACGTCCTCCCAAACAAAATCCGGTTTAAGCCGATAATTCAACATACCGCGCACATTCACTTTCCGCCCTAAACGAAAGCCTCCGTTCAAACGCCCTTCTACAAGATTTAGCTCATGATCCCGCCAGGAAGCTCTAATGTTATGCCCCACACGCCGCTGGTCTTTCGATATGTTTTGCGATGAGCTTAAATTTGTCTGCACGCTACCATTTTCACGCTTCAAATGAGACGCCGAAATATTTAAATTGCCACCCCCCAATGGCGTATTAAGACGCTTACTGGCGCGTACTTTAATATCCCGTGTTTTAGCCGTCGCTCCATAACCCGCCCGATCACTTTCAAACCCACTAAAATGGGCGCCGCTCAAATTTAAATTCCATCCCATCATCCGCGTTGAAAAGCGACTATCAAGCGCATAACCTCCACCCAAAGCTTTGTAAGCTTCAACCTTACCGGAAAGGGGGCCGAAAGAAGCATGCCCCCCCGCCGTTACAAATTTTTGCGGCCCTGTCCGAATCATCGCATTCGAAGCCGTCGCAAAAACCGTCATATTCCGATTCAAACCGTGACGAACGTTGGCACTATACGCCATTCCCTTTGAACGCGCACCGGAACCGCTACTTTTCTGATTATTAAAAGAAATCAACGTATCACTCGTATCCACAAGACTGGCCTCGTAAACGGTATCCCCCGGCTGAAGGAAAGAGCCATTAATATTGTACTCCTTTACCCGCTCTTCGACCTGCCCTTGCGGTCCGTATAAGACAGTTCTGATTTTATTATTACCGGCCATCAACACCACATCATCAAAGCGATACACCCCATCACCCGGGACAACACCGAAATCGACCAGATCATTGTTGCGGTAAACCTCAACTTCCCATCCGGGAAAGGCCGTACCTTCAACGGTAATTTCATCAAAATTCTGTTTGCGCTTGACCGGCGCCGTCGAAACGCTAATCCCGCGCCCGGCATTAGAGCCCCGAATCCACTCAGCCGTACGGGCGCTCACATCACCAACGCTCAAATCCCGCACCCCCAAAGGCATAGAATCATCACCAAACGCCTTACGATTCAAAGTCATGCGCACCCTATCCGGCGCATTAAAGCTTCCTTCGTTCCGCGCAAAATTCGCACCATAATCCGCTGAAAAACCCAACAGATCATTTTTACCCGAAACCTGCACAGATGCATCCCACTCTTTTTTTTCACTGTCCCACGTCATGTGGTTATCCAAATCGACAAGCGGCGGGCTAAGCATACGATAAGGATTCTCAACCGAGCGATACCCCGCAAGGTCCTCCTCTTCCCCCATCGCAGCCAAAAGACGCGCACGTTTTTCTTCACGTTCTTTTTTCAGCTCATAAGGCAATTTCTCAGCAGTCTCAACAACCAGCTTCAATGTTGCAAAATCAACATTCAACTCCAAAGGCCATATTTGGTTCAACATTTCCATACGGATATAAATGTCCCCAAAACCAACAGAGGCATTTTTCACAAAATAATCCTGCGCCGTCAGAGGAAAGCGCTCTCCCCGAACAGCATAATAACCGTTTTTAACATCAATCTCGTATGTATTCTCCGGCGATAAAAACCACCCCTCGGCCCGCCCCGTAAATAAATTTACATCAACATCGAAACCCACCATCCGGCCCAAATCACCAATCGGAAGAAAATAACCGTCAAACCCTATCTGGTATCCCAGAATCGAACGCGATAAAATTTCATCCCGCCGCCGCACTTCCAAAATAAGTTCAAAAGCATCCTGCTCTCTCAACTCTCCTTGTCGCGCAGCATAAGCTGAAGAAGAAAAGGAAAGAGATGCAAAAACAAACGCAGCAAAAACAAAAAATGTTGCATGCAAAAAAACAGAAAAACAGGGACTATGATTACAACTTCTCATCACAAACGAGTCCAGACAGAAAACAGCGCACAATAGCGCACAATAAATCTCTCCACTTATATCACAAAGCGGCAAAGCGACAAAGTCATTGTGGATTAATTTACGTTTCAAGCCCCCTAAGCACGCAACATATTACGCGCAGAGATACATCAACGCCCGGCGATTTCAGCATAAGCCAAAGGCTGTTGCCCGTTATAAGCCGGATCCTTGCTATGAGGGATAAAAGCCAAAGAAATTTTGCTGCATCCGTGTTCAGGAAACTTCACAGCATGAGCGTATGAACGACGATCAAGCTCTGTGAAAATCTTCACATCCATACTGGCCATAAAATATTGATTTTCCGCACCCGGATTACACGTCACATTGATCGCTCCAATAGCAGAGCGATTTCCTGCCCGATTAAGAGTAAAAAGGATAGCATCTTTATCTCTCTTTTTACCCCAATGAACATCGGAAAATGAAACATCCAGCGTCGTTTCCCCATTAAGAAAAAACACAGGAATCCGGTACCCCGTCAACATTTCCAATTGCGCCTGAGCATGCCCATCTTTCGCATTATCCGCTGCAGCCGCTTTGTCCTGTTCATAGACCATCGGGATTTTCTCAGGGTTCAAAAAGACATATGAGCGATATTCCCCCGGCGGCAAATCTTTTGGTTTACGCGCCATAAAGCGAATGTTTTGCATCTGTTGGCCTTGAATAATCACACGGCGCGGCGAGACATAAAGGTACGGATCCGCCGGCATAAAACCGGACGGCACTTCCCCCTCTTTCAAAATTTCACGCCCTCCTTCGGCATTCATATAAATCTGTTCCCAGGAAATCCGATAAGCCAAGGGATCATTCGCTGTATTCTTCACACTCATCACAGAAGCCGCTTCATTCGACCCCATAAAGACATAAGACCCTAAAAGCAAAAGCGCATGAGCCGGACGCGGCACCATAGCCAAAACAACCCCAAAAGTTAAAAAACAAAAAATTGCCCCCCTTGATCTTGCTTTCATAGCGCACAAATATCTTTTCATATTTCTCATTTTAATCACTTTCATTCTTCTGTTTCCTTAGATACTACAGCTTTCTCTATGGGGTAAATATGACTTTAACAGTCAACTTACCGCTATAAGCGCCCATGGCCTGATTAGGGTTTGTTCTCATACGGCCACCAATCCCAAAGACAAGGGGCGTCGCTGAAAGAGAGGCTGAAAGATATGTTTTCTGGTTTCCTCCCGCCGGAGTCGCTATATTCAAATTATCAATTTTAATATTACTGCCCGGCCCGGTCATAGACACTTTTGCAGCCGTAACTGATATCTTTATACTTCCGGTTGTCACAAAAGAAGCGGCCTTACACAAAGCCGGTTGCGGTGTACCAAGCAATACAAAACAGCCGGATCCCGTATTCACTGCTCCAGTCGGCGCAATAGTCAAGCGCCCCCCTCCAGCAGGCGCACAATCGGCTATCTGCCCGAACTTCATTTTTTGATAACAGTTAGCAGAAAACTGCGCCAAAACAGGCTCCGCTCCCAAAGGCAAACAAGCCGCCGCCGCCAAAGTCAGCGTCACCAACCTTTGCCCGTTTTTATCATAACGCGCGCCAGAACTAGACAATGAGACAACCTTTCAATTCATCGTGTTCATTATGTCACAAAGAAGAACGCCGTATTTTACAACACAAGCTCATTCTCTCTGCAAGAAGATTCCCCCAATTATTCATTTTGCAGACACATTTTCCAGCTTGCACAATCCCCCACAATATATAAAATCAGAGCATTAAATTAGCCGTCTCAAACCCCCTAGATCGAAAAAACGGTACGCCATCATGATAAGAATTGAATCCGACAGCCCAGCCATTGAAAAAGAAGTCCGCAACCTGGAAACGCTGATCGTCGAAGAGGGGGGCGGTTTTGACCCCCAATTAATCATTAAATGCGAAAGCGAAGATGGTGGCTTAAGCGTCATGCGTGACGGATTCCTTAAGGAACCCAAGCCCTTAATAACCGTACCGGATGACCTTTTGCTTCCTGTTGATGTCATGAAATTATGCGTCACAGGTGATGACTTCGGGATTAACGCCGATCACACCATGAGCGAAGCACAATACAAAGCGGCCTCCTACATGGTAGAACTTTATAACCTGACCGGAAAAATCCCCTTCCACAAGCAAACCTATCCTTGGTACAAATTCCGCGCCGCACCAGATGCAATGGAGCTTATTTTAAAAGAACGCACCATCACAGATCACCAAAAAGAAATAATGGCCTTCACAAAACAAGAAGCCAATTGCACACCAGAGGCTAAGTTCCTTTGTGATACTTACCTAAAAACACGAGTCATCGGCCATAAGCGTGTAAACGACGAAACAGGACAAAAAAAACTGACCTCAAAACTTATGCCTGTCATTGATTTTATAAATCATGATTATTACGCCGGACACTTCAATTTCTTCAACGAAGACGAAAAAGAATTTTTGTGCGTAGGCAATTCTCAGCCTGTATTGGATAGCCGGGAATGCTTTGCTTTCTACAATCAAATGGACGCCGTTGACGCATTCCTTCATTATGGTTTCCCCGATGCTCGCAGTCCCATTATTCGCTCTATTGAAATGGAAATTGATATCCCCAAAACAGGAAAGATCATTGTACGCAGCACTATGTGCCCATGGCGTAAAGGAAAAGTGGCCAAGCATATAGCCGGGATTCAAACCTATATCCCGCAAACAATGGCCAATGAAGATGGACGTATGGAAGTATCGCACCTCTTAATCCCTTGCGCAAACGCACCACAAGCTTTGCGCCGGGTTTTACGCCTAATGATTTCCAGCATGATTCCGCATATTTTGACTCCCGATGAGATATGGGAAGCAACACTGGCGGCGGAAGATCAAATCATAATGAGCAATACCCGCTACTATGAGGAGATGAAAGAACAGGCGCAACAAAAACTTCAAGAAACAGAAAGCAGCAATCCTGAAGCCGCATCATGCTGGAAAGATGTTTTCAATCTAGCCGATCTGCAACTTACAAAGCTGCATAAATACACCTTTTTTCAAGAAAAAAAAGCACAGCAAAAAGAAGATAAATCCCCTTCAATCGCGGCAGCTGAATAGAAATTTTCACCCTCTACC
Source organism: Alphaproteobacteria bacterium (assembly GCA_050297015.1). Classification (GTDB taxonomy): domain Bacteria; phylum Pseudomonadota; class Alphaproteobacteria; order Micavibrionales; family Micavibrionaceae; genus JACKJA01. Next base: position 140,506 of record JBNKRZ010000024.1, read on the forward strand.
TGTGAAACCCGCTTTATACTCTCTGACTCTGCGTTGGGGCGGCGCGGGCGCAAGGTAGGCTGTTCACGTTGCCAGCATACTCATTACGGATGCAGCACGGATGCAGCGAATCAGTCCAAAAATTATGCTTCCCTCCGCCGCCCTTCCTTAAAATTTTCGGACGCACGGAAATTCTAAGAGAATCTATGGTGCCTATCTGTTAGATCGTCTGCCCCCCTATAATCCGCTGTCGCGGATTCGAGGGATGACGGGAGTTCAAACGCGGAGAAGCGGAAGGTCGGAGATGAAAGAAACGGAAAAGCGCCCCCCTCCCTAACTCTCCCCCTGATTATTAAGTGTTGTCCCACGTGCTTTTTTAAAAGCTTTATCCCACGCACTGTCGTGCTTCGGGACGGGGGGAAGGGATTGTTTACGATCATTTTATATGAGCCTGACTATAGTTAGGCATTCTCCCCTTATCATTTCGCACACGACCTAAGGGGAGGCTGTATGAAACTCTATGCGCTTTTTCATTTACGTCTCATATAAAACAAAAAACAAAAAGCCTGCGATAAAGCAGGCTTTTTTTAAAATCCTTTAAATCTGAGGAAACGTCTTAGTACGTCGTCAGAACTTTGTAAGTACCACGGTAAACACCCGGCGTTTGTGTCGCATGGAAAGACAAAGTCGCCCCAAGGTTAACAACCTCAAACGTGGCCCCTGTGTTGCTCGCCGTTGTCGAAACATTACCGGTACTAAACGTTTTCGCCGCTGCTGGTACACCAGTTGCGAAAGCCGGTATTTTCAACTGCGTAATAGACACTAACGTTTTCGCTGTCGCCGTACCAGCCGTTTTACCGCCAGCCGTTTGAACCAGCTTAATAGGCCCCGTAGCAAAAGTCGGGATACTGATCTTAAAGGCGGCAGATTTCGGCGCGGTAATTTTAACCGTACCTTGCTGCGTTGTCGCACCACCAAGCGCGAGAACGTTACTGATCGCGGATTGTGCACCAAGCACCGTCAAGCCCAGCTTACCGGCGCCTTTAACGGCGAATTTACCCATTTTAATCAGCTGCCCCGGCGTCAAACCAAGCGGGTTAACCACCGTCGCACTAGCCGTCAACGTCGTTGATGTCGATGCTTGCGCAAAAGCTTCACCGGTTAAAAGGGGATTGGGAACAAAAGAACTGAGCGCCACCATAACCGCGCCCGTGGTCATTAGTCTTTTTTTGGTATGACTCATAATACACTCCTTGCCATAGGTTAATCATTTGCAACCTAGAAAACTCCTGTTTTCCATAGGGTCACGGTCCAAAAATAACAGATACAGGCTACCATAGAAATAACGTCTTGAAAAGAGCTAAATTCACCGCACAAATTATTATATTGTGCATAAACTGATATCTGTATTTTTATACTATACAGCACAATCTATAAATATTTTATTAATACTTTATGGGAAACGGTAAGCGATGTAAACACCCCACCTCACAGAAGTCTATTTATAGAAAATGCCGCGCACAAAAATATAAAGAGGAGGCTAATCCTCATACCCCGTCATGTCAAGGTTTTGAATCAAAGGCTGCAACTGCTTCTCATAACGTTTCCATGCCGCAACAGATGTCTGATAAACAGGCTTAATCACCTGATCCTTACTTGCGGTCAGAACCGCACGCTTTTGCTTATGCGGCGCCAAGCAAGCATCATCCCACGCCAGCCCCACATAATCTATCAGCTTACGTGCCTGCTCTTCAAAATTGCCGACAGTCTCTTCATAATGAACCTCCATAAAGCGTCCCGGCAGCAATTCTTTCCAGTACTCCATCAAAGCAGCAAACTCATTATAATGCCGCGCCAGTCCTTCTTGATCGTAAGTCCAATAATGCCCCTTCGCAAAATTCTGTTTATAGCACGACAAACAATTATCGATCGGGTTCCGGCGGCACAAAATAATTTTAGCATTTGGCAAAATAGAATGAATCAAACCGATATTGTTGCAGTGCCCCGGCATTTTGTCTGTAATATAGCGCGCCGTTCCTTCCTTATCGAGCGCCCGCACCCGTTCCACATAAGCTTCGCCCATTTCACGCGCATTTGCCGGCGTCAACGGCCCCATTTCGCGCAGGACCACACTCAAATCAGGCAACTCACCCGCCCCATATACATCCGGATGGGAGGAAATAATTTGCTCCGTTAGCGTTGTCCCGGAACGCGGCATACCCAGAATAAAGATCGGCATATCGGATTCACATCCCTTGCCTTCATAATCCTTTATAAATTTTGGCGTGTAGGTTTCTTTTCGCTTAGCTAGCAATTGCATCGTTTTATTTTCAGGAATCTTACGCATCTCACCTCTGGCAACATTCGCTTTCTCCAAAGCATCAAATGCTTTTTCGTAATCCCCGACATTCTCATACGCCTTAAACAGCGCAAAATGAATAGAGGCACGACCCTGCAAGCCGTATTCATCACTCTTAAGCCCGAGCTCTTTCATTTTAATAAAGTCCGGATCATCCGCTGTAAACTTTTTAAAGGCCGTCAAATTGTAATAGAAAGCAACCATCTCACTGGCCACTTCGCGCGCCACATCAATCAACGGGCGTGCTTCCTCCTTACGGTTCATGGTCAAAAGACAGTCAATTTTTGCCAAGATAGCATGCGGATTATTCTCAGCGGATAATAACACACCCTCTATGATATCAAGCGCCTCTTCAACACGATTATTTTGCTGCAATACGCGCGCCTTTTGCAAAGAAATCAAAGGCATTTCGGGGTTAATTTCTATTGCCTTATCCAAAGCGGCAATAGCCTCATCGGGGTGATCCAGATTTTGCTGAATATCTGCCAGCTTCAAGAGCGTTCTGGGCGTATCCGGTTCAAGCGCCAAAGCTTTTTCCATGACGGCCTCACCCTCATCATAACGGTCAACCGACATAAGAATATCAGCCATATTCAGATAATGCCCCGCCTCTTCCGGTTCAATCTGAATCGCACGGTCCGTCGCTGCATAAGCCTCTTCGAATTTACCCATCGCATGATAAGCCAGCCCCATATTACTAAAAGCCGGCGCATAATCATCCTTGAAAGCAATAGCATAGCGCGCAGCAACCACGGCCTCGGCATAACGCTCCTGATCAATCAACGCCATCGACAAGTTGGAATGAGCCAAATAGAAACTCGGCTCCGCATCCGTCGCACGGCGGTATTCTTGTACAGCCTCATCTAATTGCCCCAAATCCCGCAAAGCGTTCGCCAAATTATTGCGCGCTTCTGAATTTTCTTCATCAAACCCAACGGCACGAAGCGCTTTTTCTTTCGCTTCATCCAGATTCCCTTGTTCACGCAAAGTATTGCTCCAGTTGCTGTAAATGCGCGAGGAGTCCGGTTCCAAACCAGCCACCTGTTCCCAAACCTCCTCGGCCTCCGCAAGCTTACCCTGCGCAGCCAACGCAATTCCCATATTCACATAGGCATCCGCCACATCAGGATAAAAAGAAATCGCCTGCGCGGCCGTATCTTCCGCCTCTTCATAGCGCTTCATCTCAAACAGAGCATACGCCTTATTAGAATAAGCCTCGTACAGTTCCGGATCGAGCGTTAACGCCTGATCAAAAGCATCAATAGAGTCTTCATAACGCCCGTTTGCCGCAAGGAGAACACCGTGATTCACCCAGCATGACTTATCTTCGGGCGCAACATGAACAGCTTTTTCACTCATTTCCAGAGCTTCTTTTTCATTCCCGCGCTGGTATAAAAGTGTTGCCAAATAATGAACTGTCGGGAAGTGATCCGGCACGGCACGTAAAATATCCCGATACGTCCGGTCAGCAATCATAAGGTTTCCGATCTGGTGATGCCCTTGAGCCAATTCAAGCGCCTGATCCAAAGTTACTTCATGCTTGGGGCCCTGCTCTTGGGCAACCTGTTCATTCGTTGACAATAGCTTATCTCCCTTGATTGCAATCAAATCCTACTTTATTTCGGAATCGTAGCGTAGTTTCTTCCGCAATAAGAGTAAAGTCATTAAATAGATCGGCAATAAACACGCACCCTAAATCCATACCTTATAAACGCCCTCTTCTTATGGATTCCCCTGTGGAAAACTCGTGAATAACAATATCCAACCGCCTGAGCAAATTCCATTTTTTTTTCATCCTCTATTGACGATCATACAAAGTCGCACGTATCCTTGTTATGAGGGGCGAATCACCCCTCGGGCTTGTTGTTAAAATATTTCAGGATCCTTCCCTCATGTCCAGGATCTGGACTCGCATGCTGGTGTTCTCCGGCAGAAAGATTTTATGGCAAATAAAAGACCAGAGCATATGGCTTATGCTCTGCGTTTTCGCATTGTCATCTTGCGGGCCTGTTTCCTCCGTGTGGGATAGCATCTCAGACAAGCCTCAAAAACAACAGCAACAGCCCGGAATCCTTTACCCTGACCCATCTCTAGCCCCGACAGCGGCGCCCCTGAATACGCCGCCAGCCCTTAACAACAGGCCCAAGGCAGAGATGAAAGGGGTCCATAGCGCCACGGGAGATCCCCGTGGCCAATGGACGGAACGAGGATTGAACGCCGACATACTCTTTGCCGAAGATATTCGCGGAACCAGACGCCGTTTTGAGCGTCTGGAAAGCGCGGTTACAGAGCTTAGCCGTGAGTTCAATCAGGCCATGCCTGCCATTACACGCCTGATTTCAGTCGAATCTGACCTCGCTCAGATGATTGAAAACCTCGAAACCCTGATGAGTGTAGCGCCGCCGGAGGAACCGGCAATGCTTGATTCTATGCCTCCTCAGGGAACAAGCCCTGCCGTTTATGCCCAAACGGCCACACCGCCCGCGGAACAAGCCCCGCCGGCGGTAGAAAACACGCCGGCAAAAGCCGTACCGGGCATCTCGCAGGTTCACCGCCTGCGCATCGGAGAGCATAAGGATAAAACACGAATTGTCCTTGATCTCAACAAATCCGCTCCCTACCGCTATGACCTCGACAACAGCGAAAACCTCTTGGTGATTGAGCTGCCGGAAACGGAGTGGGCCGCACAGCGCAGCTGGAGCGGGCACAAAGCACCGTTAATTGATTCATATACGGTGCAGCCTATGAAAGACGGGAAAGGAAGTCGCGTCATCATAGCACTGAAACACAACGCTTCGGTAAAGAAAGAGTTGGCCATTAAACCCAATGGTTACGCCGACTACCGGATCGTTCTCGATATAACAAGCCCTAATATTCACAACTAGCGGGAAGGAAAGGAACAACGCATATGGCTCAATAAAAGGAGAACACCAGATGATAAGTGGAAAAACAGCGCTGATTACAGGATCAACCAGTGGAATCGGTCTCGGCATAGCCAGAGTGCTAGCCGGGGCAGGGGTGAATATTGTCCTCAACGGTTTGGGGGATCCTGACGAGATTGAAGAGCTACGAGCAACACTGGCAAGCGACTTTGACGTAAATGTTATCTACCACGGTGCCGACATGAAAAAGCCGGAAGAAATCCGCGCGATGTGTCAACAAGCCCTCGGCACCTTCGGCAATATCGACATTCTCGTTAATAATGCGGGAATCCAGCATGTCAGCCCCATCGAGAATTTCCCCGATGAAAAATGGGATGACTTGCTGGCCATCACTCTGTCCTCGGCCTTTCACACCTCGAAAGCTTTAATTCCCGACATGAAAAAAGCCGATTGGGGCCGAATCATTAATATCGGCTCCATCCACAGCCTTGTCGCTTCGGCAAACAAGGCTGCCTATGTTGCGGCTAAATTCGGGCTTTTGGGGCTAACCAAGGTGCTGGCACTGGAAACGGCGGAAAACAATATTACCTGCAATTGTTTATGCCCGGCCTACGTGAACACGCCTTTGGTACAAAACCAGATACCAGCGCAAGCTGTTGCGCACGGCATTCCGGAATCCGAGGTTCTCGAAAAAATAATGCTAAAACCCCAACCGGTGAAGAAACTCGTCGAACCCGAACATATCGGTGATATGGTCCTGTTTTTGTGCAACAAATCCGCACAAAATATTACAGGAACAGCCTTGCCGATCGACGGGGGGTGGACGGCACAGTAATGCTCTTTCCGTTTTAATATTCCGGGTGTATAAACCAATAAAATCGTCTAACACAGAAAAGAAAAACAAAAGATGTCTCAGAAAATTCTTAATCAAGCGATTAAACTTCTACCGTCCAAGTCTCCCGAATCTCTCAAAACATTTTTAAAAGACTTCTTTAAAAATGTCCCTCCCGAAGATTTGAGCTTGATAACCCCCGAGGGCATGGCGGAAACGGCACAAAAACACTGGGCTCTTCTGAAAGATGCGCAAGAAGGCAAGGCGGGAATCGCCATCAATACCGTTCTCGATAAAGCAAACGACAATGCAATCGGTCACACGACCATCGACATTGCCAGTCTCGACATGGCTTTTCTGGTCGATTCTATCGGCGCAGAAATTACCAGCACATACGGCCGTACAATTCAACTTTTGGTCCACCCTATCCTTCATGTTGAAAAAAACGATAACGGGCAAATTAAAACCGTCACAGAAAAATCCGATAAAAACAGGCAAACCATATCCCTGATCCACATCAGGCTACAGGGCACAATGTCCGGCAAAGAAGTTAAAAAACTTGAAAATGCTTTGCAGCAAATTGTCAGTGATGTCTATTTCGCCACACGAGACTGGCACGAAATGCGCACAAAACTGCGCACCTGTCAGGCAACGCTCGATCGGGCTCCGAAAGATTACACGCGCGAGGAAATCAACGAATACCTTTCCTTCCTTGAGTATATCTATCAAGACAACTTCACCCTTTTAGGGTACCGGGAATACAAATTCATTGAGCGCAATGGAGAAATAAAAAGCCAAACTGTACGCAACTCCAGTCTGGGGCTTTTGCACAACGATGTATCCCCAGTCTATATCAGTACCAAAAAAGACGGTCTTCCCCAAGATCTACAGCGTTTGCGGCAAGGGTTACCGCCCCTGACAGTATCAAAGGTCAACAAAAAATCTACGGTTCACCGCCCTGTCCCGCTTGATGCCATTGCGGTCAAACAATTTGATAAAAACGGCAACGTCGTTGGCGAAGTCCTTTTTATAGGGCTTTTCACCTCGGTGACCTATTCCCGTTCAATTCAAGATATCCCTTACTTACGCTACAAGATCAAACAAGTTTTCCGGATGGCGGACTTTGCCTCCGGCACTCACGATTGCAAAGCCTTAAACCATATTCTCGAAAAATATCCGCGTGACGAATTATTCCAGATCGAACCGCAGCAATTACTTGAAACATCAACCAGCATATTACGGCTTCAAGAACGGCAACGCATCGCCCTATACACCCGCCGTGATCCGTTTGGGCGTTACATTTCCTGTCTTGTATACGTGCCGCGTGAACGCTTTGACACCAAGTTGCGCGTTCAAATTCAAGATATTCTGGAAAAGGAATTGAGCGGTGAATGCGGCAACCACCACACCAATGTGGATGATTCGCCACTGGCACGGGTCATGTTTACGATTTATTTCAACTCCGATAAAAGCGCCAACAAAAAAATAGATATCGACAAAATCGAAAGAAAGCTGCAAGAAGCCGGACAGCTATGGAGCGAACATCTAACGCTCGCCATGCACAACATGGAATATAATGAGCACGAAACGCTCCGGCTGGTTGCCAAATACGGCGAAGCTTTCCCTATCAGCTACCGTGAAACATTCTCCGCCAAAGAAGCCATTCACGACATAAACAAAGTCGAATCCGTTCTGGCAACCGGTCAGTTCTCTCCTGACATTTATAAATGCGCTTATTGTCTAGGGAATGAAATACGGGTCAAGATTTACAACAGAAACGAGCCCGTAACTTTATCGGCCATATTACCAGTTATGGAGAATATGGGGCTGCAAGTCATATCGGAGATCCCCTTCGAGATTAAACCCAACGGCAGCAATGATACAGTCTGGGTACATGATTTCATGCTACAGGCGGAAAACGACAGTGACGCCGACAAAGTTAATCAAGTCAAAGATGTTTTTGAAGAAGCGCTAACAAAGATATGGTACGGAGAAACCGAGGATGACGGCTTGAACCGCCTCACCTTGAGCGCCCATATGGACTGGCGCTCCATTATGATTTTACGTGCCTGTATCCGCTATCTACGGCAAGCACGCTATCCTTTTAGTACGCGCTATATGGAACGCGCTCTGACAAACAATCCAGACCTTGCACAAAAGATTGTCGATCTGTTTATGACTTTGCACAATCCAAACAACGTCACCGAAGCGCAATCACAAGCCGCGAAGCATTCTATGGCCATCGACCACGGCTTAGAGGCTGTCGACTCACTGGATGAAGACCGCATAATTCGCAGCATAACCGGTATCATCGAAGCCACGCTACGCACAAACTTTTTCCAACCAGACGAGGATGGAAAACCAAAACATTATATTGCACTCAAACTTGATAGCCACGCCGTTGATGAATTACCGGAACCCAAACCTTTCCGTGAAATTTTTGTCTACGCACCGGAAGTCGAAGGTATTCACCTACGCGGTGATAAGATTGCCCGTGGCGGTATCCGCTGGTCCGACCGTCATGAAGACTTCCGCACGGAAGTTCTGGGCCTAATGAAGGCGCAGCAAGTGAAAAACTCCGTGATCGTGCCGATGGGCGCCAAAGGCGGATTTATCATGAAACGCCCACCGGAAGAGGGCGGCCGTGAAGCGTTTATGGCGGAAGGTATTGCCTGTTATAAAACTTTCATCCGCGCCTTACTCGATATTACAGACAACCGTAAGGGCAAAAAAATCATACCGCCGAAAAATGTTGTACGCCTTGATGAAAACGACCCATACCTCGTGGTGGCTGCCGACAAGGGAACCGCAACATTTTCCGATATCGCCAACAGCATATCTGCAGAATATGATTTCTGGCTGGGGGATGCCTTTGCCTCTGGCGGCAGTGCCGGATACGACCACAAAAAAATGGGCATTACCGCCCGCGGCGCATGGGAATCCGTCAAACGTCATTTCCGCGAGCTTAACCACGATACTCAAACACAGGATTTCGACGTGATCGGTGTCGGCGATATGGCCGGAGATGTATTCGGAAACGGTATGCTTCTGTCCGAACATATCCACATGATCGCGGCATTTAACCACTTGCATATTGTTTGCGACCCCAACCCGAACCCTGCGCAAAGCTATAAAGAGCGCAAACGGCTCTTTGATGCCGTCAAAGGCTGGGATGAATATGACACAAAGGCGCTTTCCAAAGGCGGACGCATCTATTCCCGCCAAGAGAAAAGTCTTGAGTTAACGCCTGAGATCAAGACCCGTTTCGAGATCACAAAGGATCGTGTAACCCCAGCCGAACTAATTCAAGCTTTGCTACGATCCCGGACGGATTTACTGTGGTTCGGCGGAATCGGTACATTCATCAAAGCAAGCAGCGAAACACACGCCGATGTCGGAGACAAAGTCAACGACGCCCTACGCATTGATGCTAAAGAAGTGCGCGCCCGCGCAATCGGTGAAGGGGCAAACCTTGGCATCACACAACGGGGCCGCATTGAATTTGCTGCGAAAGGCGGCCGCCTGAATGCCGACTTTATCGACAATTCCGGTGGGGTTGATTCATCCGACCATGAGGTCAATATCAAAATATTGCTGACGGAAGTTATGAACAGCAACGACAACAAAATGACATTATCCAGCCGCAACAAATTGCTGGCTCAAATGACGGATGAAGTCTCTGCTCTTGTCTTGCGGCACAACTACCAACAAACGCAAGGGATCAGCCTTGCCGAGCTGAACGCCGCCGAAGATTTGGGCATGCATGCTGAATGGATCAAGGATCTGGAGCGTGATGAAGGGCTAGACCGTATTTTGGAATGCTTGCCTTCCGAAGAAGAAATTGCCCTTCGTAAAACAGCTGGAAAGGGACTTACACGGCCGGAAATCAGTTTACTGATTTCTTACGCTAAAATCACCTTTACAAAGGACTTGATGGAAAGCACCGTTCCCGATTTGCCGGAAACAAAACATTTCCTCACCAATTACTTCCCGACCCCTTTGCGCAAAAAATTCGCAAAAGAGATAGAACAGCATCGTCTAAAACGTGAAATTATCGCAACCGCTCTGGCCAGCAGTATGGTCAACCGTCTGGGGCCTACCTTTATCAAAGACCGGATGGAAAAAACAGGAAGCAGCCCTTCAGACATAACATGTGCCTATTTGATCGTACGGGAAGCCTTTGACCTGTCAGCTCTGTGGAAACAGATTGAAACGCTCGACAATAAGGTTCCCGCCGAAGTGCAACTGCGTGCGATGGAAAGCATCGCACAAATGGCGGAACGGGAAGTCACATGGTTCCTAACCCGCTTGGGACGTGATCCAGACATCAGCAAAGACACCCCGGAATTTAAAGCGGGCATTACCCACCTACGCGAAAAATTGGAAAGCGTTGTCACGCCTTCGCAAATGCAAGCCATAGAAAACCACACGGCTATGGGCGTGAATGACGGTCTACCTCGTGACCTTGCCCGTCAAATCGCCATGATCCCGCGTCTGGGTGCCGCCTGTGATATCATCCGCACCAGCATGGAATGCAAGACTAGCATCTCTGCCACAGCCGCCACCTACTTTGCGGCGGGTGACTACTTCCCGTTGCACTGGCTGCGTAAACAGGCGCGCTTCCTGCATACGGACAACCGCTGGGCTTCTGAGGCGCTAGAGGGCATGATCGATCAACTTTATAGCTGCCAAACCGGCATAACCATGCGCATTCTTGATGATTTGAAAAAGGAAATCAAAAACGGTGCCTGCGGCCCGGACGGCAATGATATCGTGCAATGCTGGCTTAAAACCCATGGTCACCAAGCCATCCAGCTGGAGCCTCTCTTCACTGAGATAAAACAAGCGGGCAAGGTTGACCTGCCTGTCTTGATGATTGCGGAACAGCGTTTGCGTAGCCTGTATGGGGGATAGTTGCGCAAACGCCGGAGCCTACAATCCGGCGGCCACTAGCGCCATCAAGGCAAAATCGCGGTTTGATTTAAAAACGCGCAGAGAGCTGGCCTGATCGTCAGGATCCCAGTTCTTAAGTTGCCAAATAAGATGCACCCCGCTCATTACGAACAAGAGCAATGAAAGCGCACTTGCACCAGCGAGCACAAAGCCCGCCCCAATCATCAACCACGCGCCACCATAGAAAAAAGCTATAGCTTTTTTGCTGCACTTACCCAGCTTCAATGCTGCAGACTTAATCCCCATGCGCATATCATCTTCTTTGTCCTGATGTGCATAAATCGTATCATAGCCGAGCGTCCACAGAATTCCCCCGGCATAGAGAAAAAGCGCAGGAAACTCAACAATTCCGCTCACCGCTGCCCAGCCCATCAATGCGCTAAAATTAAACGTTAGCCCCAGAAAAGCCTGCGGCCACCACGTCAGCCGTTTCATCAAGGGATACGTCACAATCATGGGAATAACAAGCACCCCCAACAAGATCGTAACGAGCGAAAACTGCAGCAAAATCATCAACCCAGTGCTCAACAAAAAAGCAAGGAAAACGGCTGCCGCCTGCGGAGAAACCGTTCCCGCCGCCAGGGGACGCAACGCTGTGCGCTCTACCCCCTTGTCCAGTTCGCGATCCCACAGATCATTAATCACACATCCCGCGGCGCGCATAATAATGGCACCAACGCCGAACAGGAACATCGCTCTCCAATCCTGAGCATTCATGCTCTGAAAACCGCCGGAGGCCAGAACAATCGCCCACCAGCCCGGTAGCAACAAAAGCCAAACACCGATCGGACGATCAAGCCGCGCCAAGTAAATGTAAGGCTGAAAAGCGGCAGGCAAATAGCCTATCCAGTTCTTTTGCTTGATATCCGTGTGCATGTTGGCTTATCCAGGGTCAAGGCCCATTAATTATGCCCATTCTGCGCGTTCGTAAATTTTTGATAGATATTTGTAAAAACCGTGCAGAGCATAGCCAAAGCTACGTTCAAACGATTTGAGCAAATAGATGCAAAAATTTACCGCGCCGGATAGACGGTTAAACATGAAAGAGCAATTTACCGCTTCAAACAAGTTCACCGTAGCTTTGGCTATGCTTTTACTTGTTTTCATTGTATCTTGCCCTTTCATGTTTAACAGAATTGTACAAAATTAATGGCTCCTGACCCTTCCTGCATGAGTAACAATGACAAAATCATAAAATGCCCGCGGCTATATGTCGACAGTGACCTGCAAGCAAATGCAGAAATTTTTCTTCCCGCCGCACAGGCCCATTATTTGCGCAATGTCTTGCGCCGCCAGACAGGACAAACAGTGCGCCTTTTTAACGGCCGCAACGGAGAATGGGCCGTCACGCTAGAGACCGTAGAAAAAAAAGCCGTTTGTGGCCGCGCCATTGAACAAATCCGCACACAACCGCCTGCCCCCCGCGGCGTCCATCTGTTTTTCACCCCCATCAAAAAACAGCGCATGGATCGCCTGATCGAGGAAAGCGTGGAACTCGGCGTCACGGCCCTCCATCCGATCCTGACAAAAAACACCGATGCTCACAGACTCAATGAAGAACGCATACGCGCCCAGATTGTCGAGGCCAGCGAACAGTGTGAGCGACTCGATATTCCCTCTCTTATGCCTTTAACACCGTTCAATCAGGCTATCAATAACTGGGCACAGAAAAACAACGGCGCACCGCTTTTTGCCTGCCTTGAACGCACCGACACACCACTCATCGCCGCCGCATTGGAAACCCACCACGACACACAGCAAGCACGCGCATTCCTGATCGGCCCGGCCGGAGGTTTCACAAACGATGAGAAAGAAACGCTATCCAGCCACCCAGCGGTTCAAGCCGTCTCACTGGGCGAGGCTATTTTACGCTGCGAAACCGCCGTGGCTTATGCCCTTTGCGCAAACAAAATAACCTCCTAGGGTTCTGACCCTAAACATAGCCGTTTAATTTTTGGCCATTAAAGGTTACACTGGGGAACATGAAACGGTTTGTCTTTTCTTATCTATTCTGCGCCCTTTTATCCGCCCCGGCCTTTGCCGAGAGCAGTGATTCATGCAGAATCATAGACACCAACCAATCTTTCGCCGACACACGGGCGGCAAATCTACCGGAGCCCGCCGCAGCAATAGAGCGCTGGCATGAAAGTTGGGCCAAAAACGAAACACCCCCCCGAAAAGCCACGCGCGCACGTTGGGATAAAGAAGGCGCAATCCACATACAACAGCTGGCAACCGCACGGCAAAAGTGGGAGGAAGAAGGCAAAGCTCTTCTGGCAGAGAGTAAAAAAACAAGGGCCAAATGGGAAAAAGAAGGCAAACAAAATCTCGCAGAACTGGATACCGCACAAGCCCGCTGGCTTAAAGATTGCCAATAAAAACGAATCATAAGAAAAATATAGTCGTTTTAACGCGCAGCAAACTTGTTGCCCTTGAGCAACATGGCAAACTGAGAATCCACATCTGTGACCTGCGCTTTAAAGGCCGCCAAAGCCTCCCCCTTCAAAGCCGTTCCTTGCGGTGATTTATGGGTTTTAGGGTTAACCTGCGCACCGTTCACAATGACCTCATAATGCAAATGCGGGCCGGTGGAACGGCCCGTTGTGCCGACATAACCAATCACCTGTCCCTGTTTTACACGCTTGCCGGATGAAACACCCTTGGCAATACGTTGCAAATGCGCATACGCCGTTTTCAAAGATGAATTATGACGCAGACGAATATAATTACCGTATGAGCTCCAAGGCCCCGCCTTTTCAACCACAGCATCCCCGGCCGCATAAATCGGCGTTCCTCTGGGCGCAGCAAAATCGAGCCCTTTATGCATTTTACCGTATCCCAAAACCGGGTGCTTACGCATCCCAAAACCGGAAGACATCCGCGCGCCATCGATCGGCGTTTTCATCAAAGCCTTACGAATGCTGCGCCCTTCCGCAGTATAGTAATCAACATCGCCATTTTTACTCTCAAAACGATAGACCGGAATATTATGACCATTCACATTCAAGCGTGCATAAACGATATTCCCGGTTTTTATGAATTTACCTTCCGGTGTTTCCAGATTTTCATACAAAACCTCAAGCTCATCCCCCTGACGAATATCGCGCTGAAAATCGACATCCCACGAGAAAACACGAATGGCTTCGGCGGTGATCGCATCCGGCACGCCAGCCTTCGCTGCCGAACCAAACAAGGATAATTCTATTTTCGCCTGTTTGGCTTCAAGGCGTGGAACAACTTCTTGCTCTTCTATCGAAGCAGAAAAAGCATTTTCCTCGTGGCGCAAAACCAGCGTATGAAGCGGATCAATGACCATTTCCATCCGGGAAAAACGATAGTCATCCTCGCCACTCTCACTATCCTCTAACGGATCAAAACGCAAAAGAAGCTCTTGACCAGGGCGGATGTGACGCGGGTCGTAAACACCGTCAAGCGCCGAAACAATCCGGTAAGTGTCATGCGCCGAAATACCGGCCTTTTGCAAAGAGACCGACAAAGCATCGCCCTTGGCAATTTCAAAGCGCTCTTCACGCGGTTGGGGCAGGGGCATTGTCGCCGCTGCCAAAACAAGTGCGGGCTCCAGCGTTTCCTGCTCTCGCATCAAGGAATCTCTTCCCGTCCCTTCCGGCAACATAGAAGGCTCCAAGGAAGCCGAAGCCGACACGGAATCTATATTCTCTTGCTGCGCAGCGGACGCAACATATTCCAAAGCACCCCGCGCAGAATCATCGTTCCTAAAAGCACGGGAATCTTTTGAAAATCCCACGACAGTGCTGAGAGAAAGAACAAAAATAAGAGCTACAGGCACAACTAAATAACGCAAACGCAAACCATTGCGCCGCGTAAACACATAGCGCTGACGCACAGGCAAATGCGCGATCAACATCAAAACTACCGTTGAAATCCACCGACGCCACAGCATACCGAATTGTCCGTTTCCTAGTCTCAAACAATCTCTCTTTTACTTATTTTTTAAAACCGTGATTATTACTTTTTGCATCCGGCACATCCCCAAATAAAGACCTCTTATCCAAATGTCGTATTCAAAGACTCCAGCGCCGATTCCAAAAACTGATGCGGCTCGGCCAGTTTTTTATTCACATCGGTTACGATATATATACCGAAAATCAAAAAGACAAGAGCATCAACAGCCCCACTTTTATCAGCATTTGTTTCGATAAACCCCGGCAACAAACCCGCCAAGAGAAAAAAGAAAAACAAAACGGTATACAGTATCGTCAAAGAAAGCGCCGGACGGGCATAACCATCGACGATAATCCGCGCCACATCACCCTCCAGACCGATCGCCACGCTCAAATCCAGACGGGCATGACGGGCAATCCCGGAAGGTGAGCCCGTTGTCGCACTAATTTGAAAGCAATCAGAACCGCCTGTAATCTTTTCAACGACCAATACCTTCTCTAAACGTTCCATCAAGACCGTTTTAAGGCGATCAACATCAACATCGCGCGATAAACTTATCTTTTTAGATACTTCAATATGTTTCATGACTCCCCCCCTCGGTCCAAAAAACAGACCCTCATCAACGTTTTTTATTACTTAACACCACATTCTTGATTGATTTTATCATGCGCAGCGCCAGAGCCTTTCAAACTAAACGTATCGGTCGTCAACGTACCGCGACCGGATGTACCCTTCACAATCATTTTTGAACCTTTACGAATGGCATTCGTCAATTTTTCATCTGTCTCCGCATAAGGAGTCCAAGCCGTTTCATCTTGCGTGAACAAAGTAAAACGCTGAGAATCAATCATCACCGTCGCATCACTGCCGGCCTTATATGGATAGCCGGTCATATAGCTAAAAACATTCGTAGATCCTTCCGCCGGGCGATGCGTAATCAAGGCAAACACCTCCCCCCGACGAGTATAACTCCCCTCGGCCTTTTCCGGCTGACTGGCCATATAACAAACCTTATTTCCATTTTCTTCAAAAACATAAGCTGCCCAATCGCCAAAACGCCCTAATTCCCTTGGATCAGAAGCCTGCGCCGAAGATGCAGACATAAGCGCAAAAAACAATGTAAAACCTGCGAGGAGAAAACTCTTAGACATTTTGATTAAAACCCTTTTAAGAAAACCCGGTTGTTTCGTATGACCCTAACCGTAAAAGACAACAAATAAAGACCTGAAAAAGGTCCATTTCCATTATATACTCTATCCCTGCCAAGTCAAAACCCCAAATAAAATTGATCCTTTTTTATCCCTGCCCCGTATCAAAGGTAATAAAATATTGTTTTCACTCCAGCGAGAGCTTGCTTATTGTGCGGATGGCTTCACATATGATATCAAAGGGAAATGCTGACGGTATAATAGTCGGAGCAGCAACTTCGCATGGAAAAGAGCGCGAAAAACCATTGGTTACAGCACATAAAGAAAATATCCCGGACAACCAAACGCTCGACGCACAAATCCGTGCCGTCGCTGGAAACCGTGATAAACAGGCGTTCATTGACCTGTTTGAATATTATGCACCGCGAATCAAGTCCTTCTTTCTAAAGGGTGGACTAAGTACCGATGTCGCCGATGAGTTAGCACAAGAAACAATGCTGGCCATTTGGACAAAAGCTGATAGCTTCGATCCGGCCAAAGCCGCACTCAGCACATGGATATACACTATAGCCCGGAATAAACGGATTGATTATTTCCGCAAAACGGGCCGACCGGAACCGGACACCAACGATCCCCTAATGACGCCCCATACATTCACATCGCCCGACGATGCGCTGTCACGGGAAGAAAACATCCAAGCCGTACAAGAAGTATTAAAAGAATTACCCAAAGAGCAAGCCAGCATCATTCAGCAAGCTTTTTTTGAAGACAAAACTCACGCCGCCATAGCACAAGAAACAGGCTTGCCGCTGGGAACCGTAAAATCACGCATTCGGCTAGCCATGGAGCGCCTCCGCCACGCTTTGGGAGGATACGAATCATGACCCAAAACAACCGCCTCGATCATGAGATCATGCTCATGGAATATGCTGCCGGAACCCTTGATGAGGGGCTTTCTTTGGTCGCGGCATCTTACGTCACGTTGTCACCCCAAGCGCGACACTATGTAGAACACTGTGAAACCATCGCCGGCACGCTGATTGACCGCTGTTGCGCCCCTGTAGAAATGGGAAGAAGCAGCCTGAACAACGTACTAGAACGCCTTGATACGCTACAAGAAAGCCCTAAACCGGCAACACTCAATATGACCGGAGACGACAGTATCGCCGCACGGGCTTGCCCCTTGCCGCTGCAAAACCATATAGCAACGCTGTGTGCGGAAAAGGGATTAGAGTGGAAAACCATCCACCCCGGCGTACGTATCTGCAATATTCCTTTGCACAACAGCTGTTGCAAAGCACGAATTATGGAGATATCTCCCGGCGTAAAAACCCCCGCCCACAAGCATATGGGACAAGAATGCACTTTGATTCTGGCGGGGGGAATGCGTGACGAATATGGCCGCTATGATAAGGGTGACTTGCTTATTCTGGGGGGCAACACAATCCACCAGCCCCACGCCGACCATATAGAGGGATGCTTGTGCCTCGTGACCACAGAAGGCCCCCTAAAGCCCGTAAACTGGGCCACCCGGCTCACACAAATTATCTGGCGTTTTTAGATTTCTCCGACCGGATTTTGCGGCGATGCCCTTCCTGTTTTGCGGGGATAAAATCACCAACCGGGCCGCCGGGTTTTACAGGACGATCGGCAAACCGCCCCATTGATAGCAAACGGTCATACATGACCAGCGCTCCCGCCACACCGACATTGACACAGAATTTCATGGGTATCTGAATCACATGGTCGCAACACGCTTGCATCGCAGGCGACAGGGAGCCCATCTCCGGCCCCAGAATATACGCCGCCCGCAACGGATGACGAAAGGACGGTAGAGGCACGGACTCATCCGTGAGCTCCACACCAACCAACTGGCACCCCTTGGGCAAGGTAAATTCGTCTATTGTTTCATATTGATGATAGGGGATGTGATCGAACGCCCCGGACGTATCGGACACACGCATGGCCCGCACATCGACCTCCGGCGCGATCGTAAAGAAAAAACTGCCGCCGAAAGCGTGGGTCGAGCGGACCAAATTGCCAACATTGGCCTCTTTAGATATCCCCTCGACACCAACACCAAAATAACCGCGCATGGAACTCATGCTTACTCAGCCTTGTCGTCGTCTTTCTTGTCTTCTGCCGCGACATCTTCAGTTTTAGCTTCAGCAGCATCTTCGGCTTTATCACCATGACAATTTCCGCCGCAGCATGTTTTTCCCTCATCCGCGCCGCACGTATTTTTACCGAGCAACGTATAAGCCGGGCAAAAACCCATCATCGCTGTTACAACCAGCAATGCCGCAACTAACCAAAATACCGTTTCAAGCGGTCCACTCAAAACAAGAGCCAGCAAAGCCGCAACAGCCGCTCCGGCCAGACGAAGGCTTTTATCTTTTTGTCCAACATTCGTTTCCATGTTTAATCTCCTTGCGTTTAGAATCTTTAAAAAAGAGGTGTTTATTTGATCGCTGTCTCCAGTCGATCCAGCGCGTCGTTCAGCTTACCTTGAGAAACGGCAAAACACAAACGCATTGATCCCCGCCCGACTTTTCCGAACGAACACCCCGGCGCCAGAAAGAGCCCGACATCATCAATCAGGCGCTTGGCAAACACCAAACAGTCCGGTTCGCCTTCAACCTGAAACAAGGAATAAAACGTTGCCTCCGGCCGGGTCGCCCGCACACAGCCCATCGCCTCAAACCGATCCATCATTAAAGCACGGTTTTTATCCCACAGAGCCAATTGCTCCTTTAAAAACGGCTCCCCATGACGCAAGGCTTCTATCGCCCCGTACTGCGTGAAAGTCGTCGGACAAAAATTGTTATAAAGAGCGATATCATAAATGGCTTGTTCCGCAGCCGCCGGGCCGACAATCCAGCCCAGCCGCCAGCCTGTCATCGCCCATGCTTTGGAAAAACTGTTAATAATAAACAGCTTGTCATCCGGCTCCGCCACATCAAGGAAACTATCGGCGCGCGAACAGTCATAAACCAGCCGGGTATAGACCTCATCAGAAATCACCCAAATATCGCGGGCACGGGCAAAATCCATAATCTGGCGCATTTCCTCATGAGAAGCCATCCACCCGGTCGGGTTAGAGGGCGTCGTAACCATAATAGCTTTCGTTTGCGGGGTGCAGGAATCAAACAATTTTTCCAGATCCAGCGCCCATGCACCGTTTTCATCCAGATGCAGCGGCATTTCCGTTACGCTTGCCTGCTGCATTTCCACCGCACCGAGAAGGTTTTTCCAGATCGGGGTTACAGCAACAACTTCATCGCCTTCATCGAGAAGCGCTGTCAAAACAATATGGATCGCTGATGCCCCTGAGGCCGTCACAAAAATGCGATTGGTCGGGATATTCATATTGAACTCCCGAACATAATAACTGG
This sequence comes from Alphaproteobacteria bacterium, assembly GCA_050297015.1. Taxonomy (GTDB): domain Bacteria; phylum Pseudomonadota; class Alphaproteobacteria; order Micavibrionales; family Micavibrionaceae; genus JACKJA01. The sequence continues at coordinate 159,978 of JBNKRZ010000024.1, forward strand.
CAATTTCCTGACGCAGCTCCGGCGTGCCCAAGACTTGATTGTAAAAAGTCTTGCCTTCATCCATCGCGCGCATAGCGCCCTTCATGATAAAATCGGGAGTCGCCGCATCGCCCTCGCCTTGTGCCAGTGATAGCAAATCCTTACGGCGGGCGCCGTGCTTTACAATTTCAGTCCCCGGATTTTGGGACAAATTTTCGATCACGGCCCTCATTTTCAAATAAGACGGTCTTTCGCCGCTCATACCACCCTCATATAGTTGTAATGTTTTCATAGTTAGATACACCAATCCTGTTGGAATAAAAGAAAAATCGAAAAATTCTTAGGAAATTTTAAACGTGCGCCTCGGCACTATACGATAAGATACAGCCCCTAACGGGCCGCACAAGCTGCTGCCGCCGCCGCTGCGCCATAGGCGTGGGCGGAGATCGAGAAAAGACGGGCCTGTTCAACGCGCATCATCATAATTCCAAGGAAACACGAATATCAGCAACATTGCAAACGGTTTTTTACGGTTTTTGTATTTTTGTTACAAAATAATAGGGTTATGCCTTTAATTCCGGCAAATCGCGATACAAATCCAGCGCTTCCGGATTGGCCAGCGCCTCGACATTTTTGACCGGACGCCCGTGGATGATATGCCGCACCGCCAGCTCAACAATCTTGTTCGATTTGGTGCGGGGAATGTCGGCCACGGCAATCACCTTGGCCGGAACATGGCGCGGCGAAGCGCCGTTACGAATGCGAGTTTTAATCACTCTCACAAGATCCTCTGTCAGTTCAACATTGTCCTTCATTTTAACAAACAAAATCACGCGCACATCGCCATCCCAATCCTGTCCCACGGCAATTGATTCGAGGACTTCGGGTACTTGTTCCACTTGACGGTAAATCTCCGCCGTGCCGATCCGCACGCCGCCGGGGTTAAGCGTCGCATCCGAACGCCCGTGAATAATAAAGCCACCATGCGCCGTGCGCTCAATCCAGTCACCATGGCACCAAATATTATCATAGCTGCCGAAATAAGCATCGTGATATTTTTTCCCGGCCGGGTCATTCCAAAAACCGACGGGCATTGACGGGAACGGCTTGGTACAGACAAGCTCACCCGCCCCGGCCCCCGGCGGGATGGGTGTACCATCGTCGTTAAAAACATCAACAGCCAGCCCCAGTCCGGCCCCTTGGATCTCCCCGCGCCAAACCGGTGATATAGGATTACCCAGTACGAAACAGGATACTATATCCGTCCCGCCGGAAATCGAGGCCAGATGCACATCCGCCTTAATAGCATCATAAACGTAGTCAAAGCTTTCATGAACCAAGGGCGATCCTGTGGACGTTATCACCTCGACAGACGACAAATCATAATCATCACCGGGCCGCAGCCCTTCAGATTTCAGAGCGTCAATATACTTAGCCGCCGTACCAAACAGCTTCGCTTTGTGCTTGCTGGTAAAATCCCACAGCCCACCCGGCCCCGGATAAAAGGGTGAACCATCATAAAGAAGCAAACAAGCCTCACTGGCCAGAGCACTCACCAACCATTGCCACATCATCCAGCCCGTTGTCGTAAAATAGAACACGCAGTCATCATGCCCCAAATCACATTGCAGCTGATGTTCCTTTAAATGCTGGATCAACGTTCCGCCGTGCCCATGAACGATGCATTTGGGAACACCCGTCGTGCCGCTGGAAAACATAATAAACAGCGGATGATTAAACGGCAGGCGCGTAAAAGTAATATCCTGTGGTTTGTATGGCGCAATAAAATCAGAGGCCAACACACTATCCGGCAAGCCCCCTTTCCCCAAAAAAGGAACGATTACAGTCTGCTCAACCGTCGGCAAGCGCCCGCGCACCTCTTCAACCTTGGAGCAACAATCAATCTCTTTACCGTTATAATAATACCCATCCACAGCTACGAGGATTTTAGGTTCAACCTGCCCAAAGCGATCAACCGCCCCCTGCACGCCAAAATCGGGAGACGCCAGCGAAACAATCGTCCCCATACTGGCCGCCGCCAACATCGCAATAAGCGCCTCGGGAATATTCGGCAAATACAGAGCGATCCGGTCCCCTGCACTTAAACCCGCAGCTTCCAGCGCCTGCCGCCAACGGCTCACTTCATCATAAAGCGCCCCATAGCTATAGGTACGCTCTGCACCCGTTTCGGCCCGAAAAATAACAGCGCCCCCTTCGTCACGGCGCCGCAAAAGATTTTCCGCATAATTGAGCCGTGCTTCAGGAAAGAATTGCGCGCCCGGCATCCGGCCACCATCTTTAAGAACGGCTTTTCCTTTTTCCCCGATCACGCCGCAAAAATCCCACACTGCGCTCCAAAAGATCTCCGGCTGTTCAACCGACCACCGCCACAGTGCTTGGTAATCGGAAAAAACCTCACCCGTTTGTTCCTCAATCTGTTTTTGGAATTTATGAAGCTGCGTTGCCACAACCCTTTCCGGTGAAGGCGTCCAAAGCGGCGCTTGAGAGTCTTTTTCGATCATGGTAGCAGGTCCTTAGTTGATCTTTGGATAAAGAAGCGTATGTAATTGTATCCTTGTCTCAACTTGTCTTGAATAATAAAATAGCAAAAATGTTTAAAAAGGATTGATATGAATACCATCGCCCGCCTGTTTTTTCTTTTGGCTTTATTGCTCTTTTGGCCGCACGCTGACTTACGCGCCGAAGAGGCCGGAGAAATAGAACATTTTGTTTCCGTAACCATGACACCGGAGCGCTCCCATATCGAGCCGGGCGAGACAATCTTCATAGCCATCACACAAGATATAGCCCCCGGCTGGCACACTTACTGGCATAATCCGGGCGATTCCGGTCAAGCCATGCATGTTTCATGGACAGCCCTAAACGGATTTGAAGCCGGAACACTGCACTGGCCCGTGCCTGTCAAACTGCCGATCAAGGGCCTTATGAATTACGGGCATTACGGTACGGTAACGATGCTTCAGGAAATCACCGCCCCGAACCCTTTGCCCGATGGGCCTGTCACGCTAGAAGCGGAAACCGGAATCCTCGTCTGTAAAGATGTCTGCATTCCCGAATATAGCAGCCACAAAATCACGTTTAATAACGGCGCCAATGAAACACACAGAGCCTTAATTGCCGAGACCGTTGAAAAGCTCCCGCTTCCTTTCGATGGCACAGCTTATTTTCGCGAAGACGGTGATAATCTTGTACTCAATGTGCATTTTGAGAAAGAGCATCGTCTACTCGTCGAAAGCTTTAACAAACGCACAGACTTTGACTTATTCCCCTATCAATGGGGATTGGTCGATGCTATTGAACCAACTCACAAAGGACTCACAGAAGAAGAATTAATGGTCCGGCAGAAAAAAGGCGATGAATCCCTGACTGGACGGGATGAGATAAAAACCCTCATTGCCTTTACAACCGTATACAACGAACGTAGCGCCATCATCGTTTCAGCCAAACCGGACCCCGACTGGCTTGCAGGAAAAACAGAGAATGCCACAGGAAACGATACCCAAAATACGCCCACGGCAACCGACGAAACGGCTGAAAAATTTCCCTTTTCCGGCTTTACTCGCGCCTTGTTTTTTGCCTTTCTGGGCGGATTAATCTTGAACCTTATGCCTTGCGTCTTCCCCGTTTTGTCCATGAAAGCCCTGAGCCTGTGCAAACTCTCCGCAAAAGAAAACCACACCGCGCGGCTGCATGGACTGGAATATGCGGCGGGAGTCATCTTAAGCTTCCTGACTATTGCAGGCATTCTGATCGCCCTTAAAGCCGCTGGCTCACAAATTGGTTGGGGTTTTCACCTGCAAAACCCCTTCATGATTTTAGCCCTTTCCTATCTCTTCTTTGTCTTGGGCCTGAACCTGTCCGGCTTTTTTGAAATCAGGGGCGTGTTTACCAGCCTTGGCAACGACCTTACCCGCCCCGACCGTATGGGCGGATCGTTCTTTGCGGGTGTGTTGGCTGTCGTCGTCGCCGCGCCGTGCACCGCTCCCTTCATGGGTGCAGCTATGGGATTTGCCTTTAGCCAACCAGCACCCATAACGCTGAGCGTTTTTGTAGCACTAGGGGCAGGACTAGCTTTCCCGTACGTGCTGCTCTCCTTTATTCCGTCCTTACGTTCCAAGCTCCCCAAACCGGGCGCATGGATGGTAACATTCAAGGAATTCCTCGCCTTTCCCATGTTTGCCTCGGCTATCTGGCTCGTATGGGTTTTGGGCCAGCAGACGGGTGCCGCCGGACCACTGCAAGCCTTAAGCGGCATGCTTTTGATTGCCTTTGCCCTGTGGCTGACAAAAAAAGCGCCCGACCAAGGACCATTGAAAGTCACCTCATCGGTTATTGCCGTATGCGCCATCTTGGCCGCCTTTCTTTATAGCTGCCCGGCTTGCGAACAGCACCAACCGGGGCAGCCTGTAACCTACGAACAAACGGAAAAAGGCAGCACACAAGAACCCTACACCTCCGCTCGGCTGGAGGAGTTACTGAGCTTGGATGCCCCCGTTTTCGTCAACATGACGGCGGCGTGGTGCATCACGTGCAAGGCCAATGAGAAAGCCGCGCTAAGCCGTGAAGAGACCAAAACCATCTTCAATGAAATGGGCGTCCACTATCTTAAAGGTGATTGGACCAACCGCGACCCGGCTATCACCGCTTATCTCTCGTCTTTCAACCGGCAAGGCGTTCCCCTCTATATCTATTACGGCCCCCGTGATGAGAAAACAGGAAACCGCCCCGATCCGGTTGTCCTGCCACAGATTTTAACGCCGGCGATTGTGAAGAAAGCTCTGCACGTCAAAGAGAATTAAGCGCAGACCTCATAAATGCCTCAAGAAAAAACGAAGAATTGTTGGCACACACCCCCGATTCATATTATGTTATATAAAGGTTCGATCACGCAAAGTAGTCTATCATGACGGCGCAGAGCACAAAAAAGGCCGGGGCAGTCCCCGGAACAGCGACCAAACAAAAAACGGCTTCTTCCCCGGAGGAAGCCCGTTTTGTCATGGATGAAAACGGCTGTTTAATCCACACGACTCCAGCCTTTGCCAAGCTATTTAAACAAGCGCCGGAAGAAATGACCGGCCAGCATTTTGAAGACATTGCTTCTTTTCCGGATATTTATGAAGCTTCACCCGGCCGCGTTTTGTTCGGCCCTAACGCCGGGACGTACATAGATACGCTGGAAGAAGGGATAAGCAAGATCAATATTCCAACCCGGAAGACGCCGGTATCCCTGCATCTCGACCGTGTGCAATCGAAAAGCGGAAGCATCTTTATGGTCGGGACGGCACTGAAGAAGAACACAGTCCAACCCGAGGGAGAAAACACCGCTCGTAGATTTCTGGAAAGCGTAGAAAACAGTGCTGCAAAAGAGCTAACCTCCAGTGCGATTACACAACGTTCCGAGGAAAGCGAACTACGCCACTTCCTGAACATGTCCAATGAAATGATGGCCGTCTCTCACCAGGATGGTTCTTTTTTGCGGGTTAATAACGCCTTTAACGATGTCACCGGCTATGACGATACTGAATTACACTCAATGAGCTTCATGGACATGATTCATCCTGATGACCGTCCCCATGTGCGCACGACACTGCACAGCTTAATGCACAAAGAAAGCGGTGAGGGGCAGATTATAGATTTTGAAGCCCGGATCATCGCCAAGGACCATCAACCACACTGGGTTGAATGGCGGCAAAAGCGCGTACAAAAAACAATATACAGCGTGGGACGTGACATCACAGCTACCAAAAAACACGAAACCGCCCTCAAACGCCAACAGCAACAGCTAAGTGAAGCACAAGCTATTGGCCTTATGGGACACTGGTACTGGAAAGTCGGCGAAGAGAGCATAGAATGGTCGCGGCAACTCTACGATATTTTCGGCGTCGATCCGGATGATTTTCAGCCCACGCTCGATAATATCAACCGCATGCTCTATAAGCGCGATCTCGGACGCCTGATGCAAGCTTTCCAGCGTGCGATCATAGAGCAAAACAATTACGACATGGACTTCCAGATTGACCGGCCGGATGGCGAAGTCCGCTATATACGCTGTCAGGGCAAATGTGAGACCGACGATGATGGCGATGTCATCGCTCTGTTCGGGATTATGCAAGACATCACAGCACGAACACTTTATGAAGAAGAACTACGGCAAGCCAAAGAAAGTGCCGAACGCGCCTATGCCGCAAAATCTCAATTCCTCGCCAATATGAGCCATGAGCTACGCACGCCGCTCAATGCTATTATCGGATTCTCCGAGATGATTCAGCGTCAGATGCTCGGCCCCATCGGAACGGAAAAATACCTCGATTACATCACCGGCATCCGCGAAAGCGGTGAGCATTTACTTGATCTCATCAGCGACATCCTCGATATGTCCAAAATCGAAGCCGGAAAATACGAGCTTGATCTCGAAGAATTTGATCTGGTCAAAGTCATTGATCTGGCAATGCATATGGTTGAAGGCCGCGCGCTGGAATCCCGCGTTAAGCTGAAAACTGATGTAAAGGATGAAGAACTTAAAATCATCGCCGACCGCCGCGCGATTATGCAGATTTTGCTAAACTTGCTTTCCAACGCCATCAAATTTACCGATATAAACGGCACTGTACGTGTCGAGTGTATCAAGCGTAAAGACTATGTATCTTTGAAAGTTCACGACACGGGAATCGGTATTCCGGCCAACCAACTCAAAGACATCACCCGTCCCTTCGAACAGGCCGCAAGCCACTATACACGCCAACATGAGGGTACAGGGCTAGGACTAGCCATTACAAAAGAGTTAGCTGAAATGCATGGCGGTATTATGCGTATTTCTTCCACCGTTGACATAGGCACAACCGTGACTGTACGTCTGCCGTACGATGCGTACGCTTACGTTAAAAAACAACGGCAAGACGCAAGTGAAAAAACGTAAGACAACACAAGCTCACCTGCCTTACGAAACCTCACTGACCTCTTCTTTCATCGCCGCGAGAATTTTCCGCTCCATATCCAAACAAGCTGCAAGCCCCGTATGATAATCGGGATAGAGCAAATCAACCCCCAGCTCTCCCTTGATCCGTTTATTGGCAACGCGCTTGTTATCGCTGTAAAAACTACGCGCCATAGGGGCCATATCAGCCTCATCAAACGGGATAAGGGGGGGTTCTTTTAGCTCCAAAAGATGACAGGCCTCGGAAATAACCTCATGACTAGGACCGGGATAATCATCACAAACATTGTACACAGCGCCGGGCGACGGTGCATTCATAGACGCCATTAAAACCTGCACGATATCCTCAACATGAATGCGGTTAAAAGCATGACCGGGCTTATCAATGCGGCGCGCCACACCTGCCCGCACCGTATCCAAAGCGCTGCGTCCAGGACCGTAAATCCCGGCAAGACGAAAGACATGCACAGGCACGTCATATTGTTCATACAGAGATAACCATTGCTGCTCCGCACGCTGGCGACGGGAACCGCGTTTTGATCCGGGTCGCACTTCAGAAGCCTCATCAACCCAATCCCCACCCCGGTCACCGTAAACACTGATCGAAGATAAATACCCTACCCAGCGCAAAGATTTAATCTTAGCTATATCCTCCGCATGGGCAAGAAAAGTAGGATCGCCCCGGTCATCCGGCGGCGTAGAAATCAAAAGATGCGTCACGTCCTTGAAGAAAAAAGAAGGATCATCGAGAGGATGCTGTTGATCGTAAAGGTAAGCTTTAATGCCCTGTTGGCGAAGCAACGCCCGTTTATCTGGATCGCGCGTCGTGCCGGTAATATCCCATCCACCTTGCTGTTCGAGCGTAAAGCCCAAATAATCCGAGGTATAACCATACCCGAAGCAAAAAAGATGATTGTGCCTACACGATCCTTCGTCTGTCATTAATGCCTTTTCAATACCTCATTAGGGCGACTCGCATCGCCTTTCGCCTTTTTATCACGTTTTTAAAAATCAACGTTTTCGTAGTGTTCAACCGGTGTAAAACCGGGAATGCGGTCTTCCAGAACAGTACGGAAACTCGGGCGGGATTTAACCCGCGCATACCACTCACGGGCCGCTTGATGCTCGTCCCACGGCACATCACCAATATAATCGACCGTCGATAAATGAGCCGCCGCCGCAATATCAGCCAGAGAAAAATCATCCCCCGCCAGCCAATTACGTTTTTCAGTCAAAAATCCAATATAATCAAGGTGATAATGAATATTTGCATGCCCGGCACGGATCGAAGGGCCGTGCGGTTCCCCCAGCTTTAAAAGCCGCTTCATCAGTTTTTCACCCACAAGGTTTTCCGTCACTTCGCTGTTAAACTTAACATCAAACCAGCCAACCAAACGGCGCGTTTCAGCGCGCTGCACCGGGTCCGTCCCTAACAGGTTAGTCGTCGGGTAAACTTCTTCCAGATACTCGCAAATCACTTGCGAATTGGCAAGCGTCGTGCCGTCTTCCTCAATCAATACAGGCACATCTCCCGCCGGGTTCAAGGCCAAAAAAGCCGTCCGCCGCTCCCATATCTTTTCGATCTTGGGTTCAAAATCCAGCCCCTTTTCTGCCAGCACAATACGCACTTTGCGGGAAAACGGGTGCAGCCATAGGTGAAATAATGTTCTCATAATACCGGTGACTCTACCCTAGCCTTTTACAAAAAAACAGCCCCTATCTTATGTTTTTTAAGACTCTTTCGAAGAAGGCGCCCCAAAAGGCAACATCTTCATGATGGTGCTATCTTTGTCGATAATCTTGTGCTTAAGAGCACCGGCAAAGTGAAGGACAATCAAGCCAATAACAACAGACCCCAGAATTTCATGCGCTTCATGGGCTTCCTTACCGAGCGCCTTGCTTTTTTCAACAATCGCGGGAAGCTCAAACAATCCAAAGAACTCAACCGGGTGACCGCCGGCCGACGACATAACCCAGCCGGAAAGCGGCAAACCAATCATGCCCAGATACAAAAAGCCATGTACAGCTTTGGACAAAATCACTTCCCAGCGTTTATGAGTAGGCAACGCCGCCGGCGTCACGTTCATAAAACGCCAAACAATCCGCAAAAGCACCAATCCCAATATCAACACACCGATAGATTTATGAAGACCATACAGCTTAAACATAAGCGGCCCGCGCTCCAATTCGGCTTCCGCCAAATAAAGACCGAAAGCCAACATACCGATCATCAACACAGCCATAATCCAGTGAAAAGCCTGCGCAACAAGACCATAACGTTCCGCTGTATTTTTAATACACATTTCTTATTTCCTCTAATATCAAAGAATAACACTTCTTCAGAAGAGCTGATTATATACTATTACAAAACCTAGCGCATTCAAAACTACAATCAATCACTTAAATAATGCAGCTTATTTTATTTTCTTGCTTTTGTCTCCTATCATATTCATAACCTCCTCATTGGACAGAAAACAGAAAGACCATAATGCCTTTATTTCACATTGTCATCCTTGCCCTCATTCAGGGTATTACCGAGTTTCTCCCTATCAGCTCCAGCGGGCATTTAGTTCTGGCACATACGATCATGAATGCTGACACATTATCCGGCTGGGAAGAAGATTTGACGATGGATATTGCCGTTCACATCGGCACGCTGTTCGCCGTTCTCCTTTATTTCTGGCGTGATATTTTTCGTATGCTCTCTGGTTTAACGGGACTTGTCACAAGCAAAAAAGACACGGAAGGCACAAACCTTTTGCTCCACGTCATTATCGGCTCTCTGCCGGTTATAGCCGCCGGGTTTGCGCTTCATATGTGGGAGCCCGCATGGCTACGCTCGCTGACAGTGATGGCATGGGCTACCGTGATTTTCGGGATTATCCTGTGGGCGGCAGACCGCTTTGGCAAAACCGACTACACCCTCACAGATATGACCTTCAAAAATGCTTTCCTGATCGGACTGGCACAAATTCTGGCCCTTATACCAGGCACCAGCCGTTCGGGCATTACCATGACAGCCGCCCGGTTTTTGGGATTTTCCCGCCGGGAATCAGCCCATTTCTCTCTTCTTTTAGCAACCGTAGCTATCAGCGGCGCAGGCGCCTTAACGGGACTGGATCTTTGGCAAAGCGGCAATGTGACGTTGGGCATGGATGCGCTCCTGGCGATTATCCTGTCGTTTTTTGCGGCCATGATCGCCATTGCTTTAATGATGAAATGGCTCGAAAAATCAAGCTTCACACCATTTGCGATTTACCGGATTATATTGGGGCTTATTCTTCTGGGGCTGATTTATAGCGGCACAGTATAATCTGACTGTCGCCATAATCCCGATTATCGAGAATTTTAAAATCCGCGGGCGGAGACAAAGTAAATTCCTTCTCCGTCTCGATCACGCATAGCGCATCCTCAGCCAGCCAGTCCTTATCCGCAAAAGCCCGCAAGGCAGGAACAACAAAATCCTGACGGTAAGGCGGATCAAGAAATAAAAGCTGTGCTTTTTCTTGGGATGACGGACAAGCGTTAAGGGAACGTACGTCTTTTCTGATAAACGTACAATCCTCCGAAACACCTATATTTTCTGCATTTTCCTGAACCGTACGTGTGTCCTTATCAATAAACGTACAAGACACAGCCCCGCGTGATAAAGCCTCCAGCCCCAGCGCTCCGGTACCGCAAAACCCGTCAACCACGTGAGCCTCCGCTGGCAAATCATATTGTAACAAAATATTAAAAACGGCCTGCCGAACCATATCCGTTGTCGGACGTACGTCATTACCTTTTGGAACTGAAAGCCGTCTGCCGCGATAAAGCCCCGCCGTAACCCTCATTTTTTCATCTCCCGGAAATAGGGCGCTATTTGTTCCTTCATGACCTTGGGCTTCACTTCTTCAATCGCGCCTTCCGGTAAGTGACCCAGTTGGAACGGGCCGTACGCCACCCGGATCAAACGATTAACTTTCAAGCCCAGCGCCTCCATCACACGGCGTACTTCCCGGTTTTTTCCCTCACGAATAGAAATGCTCAGCCATACATTGCTACCCTGTTCTTTTTCAAGTTCAGCCTCTATCGCCCCATATTTCATGCCGTCAACCGTTATGCCTTTTTTAAGTTTATCAAGCCTATCTTGCGTAATTTTACCATAGGCCCGCACACGGTAACGGCGCTTCCAGCCCGTCGCCGGCAGCTCCAAATAACGCGCAAGCCCGCCATCATTCGTCAAAAGCAACAACCCTTCCGTATTCATATCAAGCCGGCCGACACTCACAACACGGGGCAAAGCCTCCGGCATTTTATCAAAGATCGTGGCCCGTCCCTTTTCATCGCGCGCGCTCGTCACTAGCCCAGACGGTTTATGATAAAGAAACAAGCGTGTAACTTCGGCCTGCGGCAAGGGCTTACCATCGACACGAACATCATCACCCGGCGTCACGACGCAAGCCGCACTTTCGAGCACAGCGCCATTTACACTAACGCGGCCATCGGCAATCCAGCGTTCGGCCTCCCGACGGGAGCATAGCCCCGCCCGCGCCATCACTTTGGCTATCCGTTCACCCTTTTCTTTGCTTTTCGTTTCTTTTTCCACTACATATCCCTTCATGGTTAGGGTCAGGACTCATTAATTTTGTACAATTCTGTTAAGCGTGAAAGGGCAAGGTACAATGAAAACAAGTGAAAGCATAGCCAAAGCTACGGTGAGCTTGTTTGAAGCAGTAGATTGCTTTTTCACGCTTAACCGTCCTTACGGCACAATCGTGCAGAATGGACAAAATTAATGAGTCCTGACCCTAGAGACGACTATACATACATGAGCGCCGCGCTGGAAGAAGCAAAAAAAGCCGCCACCCACGAAGAGGTGCCCATTGGCGCTGTTTTAGTTGATTCACGCACCGGAAAAATCGTAGCCGCCGATGGCAACCGTACCATTGAACAACGCGACCCCAGCGCCCATGCCGAAATCAACGTGATCCGGGCGGCTTGCGCCCAGGCGAAAGCCCAGCGTATTCCGGAAATAGACTTGTACGTAACCCTTGAGCCTTGCGCCATGTGCGCGGCCGCCATCAGCTTTGCCCGCATACGCAGGCTTATCATCGGTGCGCCGGACCCCAAGGGCGGCGGGGTTCTTCATGGTGGAGAGTTCTATAACCAGCCGACATGCCATCACCGCCCGGATGTCTCACACGGCATCATGGAAAAGGAATGCGGACAAATCCTCAAAGATTTTTTCAAAGCCCGGCGAACATAGCCTTTAAAAACTTAAGCCGATTCCTCTTGCGCCTTAATCGCACGCCAACCAATGTCAGAACGGCAAAAACCTTCCGGCCAGTCGATTTTCTCAATTGCTGCATACGCCCGTTTTTGTGCAACAGCCACCGTCTCTCCCCGTGCAGTCACACCCAAAACGCGGCCTCCATTGGCGACCAGACCACCCTTTTCATTCCGGGCTGTCCCGGCATGAAAAATTTTGGTGTCCGGGGTATCGGCCTCCGCCGTCCCCAGATCAATCACGCTACCTTTTTCGTAAGCGCCAGGATAACCATTAGCCGCCATCACAACACATAAAGCATTTTCGTCCCGCCATTTAACCGTATCGGCAACCTCATGAAGCCGGCCAGCGGCACAAGCATCCAAAAGTTCCAGCAAATCACTGTCCAGCCGCATCATCAAAGGCTGGCATTCCGGATCGCCAAAACGGATATTGTACTCCAACAAAGTCGGTTCACCGTCCTTAACCATCAGCCCCGCAAACAAAACGCCTGTAAAGGGGCACCCTTCTGCGGCCATACCGTCGATCAAGGGTTTGATAGAGCAGTCGAAAATTTTCTTCTCCAAAGCCGGAGTCATAAAATGCGCCGGGGAGTATGCTCCCATCCCGCCCGTGTTCAGCCCCGTATCACCGTCACCCACCCGTTTATGGTCTTGCGCGGAAGTCAACGGCACCACGGTCTTTCCATCAGCCAGCGCGAAAAAACTAACCTCTTCACCCTCCAGAAATTCCTCAATTACAATTTCGCTACCCGCATCACCAAAGGAAGAGCCGGAGAGCATATCCGCCGCCGCTGTTTCGGCTTCTTCTGCGGTCTGGCAAATAATCACACCTTTACCCGCGGCCAATCCATCTGTTTTAACAACGATCGGCATACCATGTGTACGTATGAATGTACGTGCCTGTTCAAGGTCGGTAAACCGTCCGTATGCCGCCGTCGGAATATCGTACTTCGCACATAAATCTTTCATAAAGGCTTTGGAACCTTCAAGCTGCGCTGCGGCCTGCGAAGGCCCGAAAACCTTTATATTTTCAGCGCGCAACCGGTCAGCCAACCCCGCCACCAACGGGGCTTCCGGCCCGACAACAACCAGATCAACAGCCTTGTCTTTAGCAAAAGAAACAACGCCCTCAATATCTTCTGCGCCTATACCGGCACACGCCGCCGCTTCCTCGATACCGGGACTGCCCGGCGCAGCGTACAATTCATTACAAAGCCGGGATTGAGCCAACTTCCACGCCAGTGCATGCTCTCGCCCTCCTGAACCGACAACCAGTACCTTCATATTCTCAACCTCCTGAATTTAAAGAGAAAACTCTTCGCCAAGATAAACCCGGCGTACGTCTTCATGTGCAACGATTTCGTCGGGGGCACCCTCCATCAACACCCGTCCATCATGGAGAATATAGGCCCGGTCGACGATATCCAGACAATCGCGCACATTATGATCGGTAATGAGAACGCCCAACCCGCGTTCCTTCAGATGAACAACGAGATTACGGATTTCACCAACCGCGATCGGGTCGATTCCAGCCAACGGCTCATCAAGCAAAATAAAATCCGGGCGGCTAGCCAAAGCCCGCGCGATCTCTAAACGTCGCCGTTCACCCCCGGATAGAGCCATAGAAGGTGTTCGCCGCAAGTGCGCTATAGAAAACTCCGATAAAAGTTCTTCCAAAAAAACATCCTGATCTTCACGATTAAGCGCCTGTGCCTGCAAAACAGCGCGGATATTATCTTCGACACTCAGGCCCCTGAAAATAGAAGCCTCCTGCGGCAAATAACCGAGTCCCAAGCGCGCGCGGCGATACATCGGCAGGCGGGTTATATCCTGCCCGTCGAGCATGATATAGCCGCCATCCGCCCCGACCAACCCCGTCATAATGTAAAAGCTGGTGGTTTTCCCCGCACCGTTCGGCCCCAAAAGAGCCACAGCCTCCCCACGCTGGATAGAGATGCTAACATCACGCAACACCGGCCGCTTTTTATAGCTTTTGGAGAGATGGCGGGCCTGTAATCCCTTAGGAACTGTTTTTAATCGCGCTTTTTTCTTCATTATGTTTTGTATCATGCCGGGTTTACGGCCTTTATTCAATCGCCTTGTTGATTGTTATTCGTGCTGCCCGGATAAAAAACACCGCGCACACGCTCACCCGTTTCCGCACTGCCGTGCATACGGCTTACATTCGTGGTCAAATTAACATCCGCGCGCTGACCTTCCAGAACATTCGGGCCACGCTCAATTTTTACACGCCCGATAAGCTCCGCAATATTTGTGCCCGCATCATATGTCCCCTTATCTCCGCGCAAGATTTCCGTCGGCGTTGTAATCACAACACTGTCATATGCCTCCAAACGCTTAATTTGGTTTTTGCCTTGTTCGTCCTTCTCAAGAAAAGCCGCCATATGGTCGGCATTAATCGTATCATCCCCCCGCACAGCTTTAGCCGCGCCCAGCGCCGTGACTTTACCCTCCGCCACCCAATACTCAAAGCTATCGCGAGCCGTCACGACATGATCCGGAGATGTCATACGCAAGCCTTCGCCCGTCATCACAGCCACCCCCTGATCGACGTTATAAACAGCCTTATCGCCGTACGCCTTGTTTCCGCGGGATTCAATCACAACATGCCCCGCCGCAGTCAGGCGATAAATATCAAACTTTTTACCTTCGCTTTCTTTGTAGTCCGCCGTCAAAACATCGGCATGAATTTCAACATTGCCTTGACGCGCCACGACAGCGCCACGCGCAATATATTGCTGGGTATCGCGGTACCATTCCAAAGTCTGATCGGCCGTAATTTCCAGCGGCTGATCCTTATCCGGGTTAAAACCGGAGGCATTCTGCGCCTTGATCGGTGCCGATGCAATCATCGCCACAAAAATGGCCAGTAAAACAATAACAACCCGCATTCTAGAATCCCTTAACATTTCTATTTAAAACCAGCTTTGCCGGCCCGGTAAAAATCAAACGCCCCTCTTCGGTCTGGGCCTGCATTCCTGTGGCCTCCAGCGTACCCGCCGGGCCGTGCCCATGCACATCTTTATCCGACCATGCCTCCTGAGTCTTAAGATTCACCAGCAATTTTTCGGTTTTCATTTCATAGCCCAGATCGTGAAACAGTTTCACCGTATCCTCAAGCAAAAGCTGTTCGGTATTCTGACGATAAGAGCCCTTCAGCGCCTCAACGGCCAGCCATGTCCCGTCTTTAAGTGTAATATCCGCCATCGGTTTATCCAGCATCACCACTTCCGGATCATGAACACTTTGCACCGCGCGGGCTGCCGTAATCGTATAGGGCTGGTTTTTGGAATCCTGACTTTCATAACGGGGATTTAAAAGCTCATTTTGGCCAACCGTTGGCAATGATAACTCTTCTTGCGGGATAGCTTCAAAGGCGTCCTGCGCCTGCGGCCAAGCCAGCAACACCCCCACAATCATCGCCGCGATCAATGGCAAGATGATCTTGGCTTGCCGTACAAAACGCGAATAAGCAGCTGTTGGAAGCTGTTTTCGCGGCTGATTTAAATGTTGAAAACGCTCAGATGCCTTTTTATCCATGAAGCATACCCCTGCGCGTCCGCCGCCCCTTATGCCACACCCGCTTGCAGACAATCCTGCACACGTATAATGCCGCTCACGCGCTCGTTATCCGTCACGACCAGACAAGTAATCGGCGATTTAAAATGATTAAGCATAATATCCAAAGCCTCCGCGGCCAGCGCGCTTTCGGGAATGGTCTTAGGATTAGCTGTCATCACATCCGTTACAGCCATGCTCAAAAGATCCGGCCCCATATGACGCTTTAAATCACCGTCCGTGATAATGCCGCGCAAGCGCCCCGTCGCGTCCGTCACCACAACGGAGCCCAAATTTTTCTCCGTCAAAATCAAAAGTGCCTGATCCATTTTAGCATTTTCATCAATACACGGCATATCATCATTCCCATGCATTAAATCAGAAACCTTCAAAAGTTTTTGCCCCAGCTTGCCGCCCGGATGGAAGACTTTAAACTGTTCCGCCGTCAGTCCCATCCGCTCCAGCAGCGTCACAGCCAGAGCATCCCCCAGCGCCATCGTCATGGTCGTCGAGGTCGTCGGCGCAAGCCCGTTTGGACAGGCTTCCCCCACCGGCGGAAGCAATAAAACCATATCGGCATACTTCCCCAACGTCGATTCAGCGCGGCTGGTAATGGCGATCAGTGGGATCGAAAACCGCCGCGTGTAATGGATAATATCGGAAAGCTCCGGCGCTTCTCCGGAATTGGACAGGGCCAGCACCACGTCATCCTCCGTAATCATACCCAGATCGCCATGGCTGGCCTCACCCGGATGCACAAAGTAAGACGGCGTCCCTGTCGAAGCCAGCGTCGCTGCAATCTTATGTCCGACATGCCCGCTCTTTCCCATGCCTGTAACGATCAAGCGCCCCTTCCGGGCAGCCTTCATCGCCTCAATCGTTTCGATCGCCTTGGTAAAATCACTATTCAAAGATTCGGCCAGCGCCAAAAGCCCGTCGGCTTCTTTACGAAGCGTTTTCTGCGCAGATATTATATCCCTGTTATCATCTGTCATGGAAAGCTCTGCGTTAATGGGAGAAAATATCGACATCAATCCAGCCCGCCAGATCCAGCTCAGCCCGCGCCATCACAAAATCAAAGCATTTCTGTGCTATTTCCGTACGTCCCTCGCGCGCCAGCATCTCATCCAGCTTCGCTTTCAATTCATGCAGATAAAACACATCGCTGGCCGCGTAAGCGAGTTGGTCTTCCGTTAGTTCATCCGCGCCCCAATCAGAGGATTGCTGTTGCTTCTTTAAATCAACGCCGGCAAGCTCCCGGCACAAATCGCGCAAGCCATGACGATCCGTATAAGTCCGACACAAATAAGATGCAATCTTGGTGCAATAAAGCGGTGTGCACTCAATCTCCAAATATTTTTTCATGATCGCCACGTCAAAACGGGCGAACTGGAATATTTTTGTCACAGCCGGATCGGTCAGCAGCTTCTTGAGGTTCGGCGCCTCATAGCCCTGCCCGGCACGAAACTGCACAAGATGGGCCGTCCCATCCCCCGATGAAAGTTGTACAAGGCACAAACGGTCACGGTGGTTTTGCAGGCCCATAGCCTCTGTATCGACAGCAATAACGGACCCAAAATCAATATCGGCGGGGATATCCCCCTGATGAAGTGTAATAGTCATGGAAACTGTTTTACCCCGCCCAGCCCGGAATTTCCAGCGGAAAGATCAAAGAGAATAAAACATAAAATAAAGAATAAGGAATGGTGCCCAGGAGAAGACTCGAACTTCCACGGCCTTGCGGCCACAGGTACCTGAAACCTGCGCGTCTGCCAATTCCGCCACCTGGGCATTGCAATCGGGGGTTCTTCAGTAGAGGAACACTATCTAATCGAACGCCACTCAAATGTCAAATGGGATTTCAAACACACATAAAAGAAAAAAATTTCCGGTTTCTTAACTGATCTATTGGCAGATTAAATATATAGGCTAGAATAGTAAAGTCTGTGCCCTCAAAAGAAAATGGACCGTCAAAATGAAAATACTGGTTATCGACCGTGATTCTCTTGCCCCCCAGCTGATCCGATCAAAAATGGAGGAAGCCAACCACACAGTGGTAGAAGAGAGCGTTAAGAACAATGCGATGGAACGGCTCGAAAAGGAAAAATTCGATACCATCTTTCTGGATCCGTCGCCGCTTACGAATGCGCGGCCGCTGGTTTTGAGTATTCGCCGTTCGGCCCGTGATTATTCCTACGTTGTCTTAACGGCGCAGGATATAGAAAAAGAAGAAGCCCTTCGTTCGGGTGCGAATGATTTGCTCCCCAAACCGATGGACAATCGAAAATTGGAAGAAATTGCCGCCAACGCAGAGCGTCTGATGGCTTTAATCAAGCGCATTGGCGATGAGTCCGAGGACTTCCCCAGTGCCGGCGGCGTGATCGCCAAATCGGCCTTTAACCAGCTATTCCTGTCTGCGCTCGACCGGGCGGACCGTTACGGCGAACAGTCTTATCTGGTCTTTATCGGCATTAAAAATTACACAGAAATCCGCGATCTTGACGGTGTGCAAGCCGCCCAGTATTCCGCGGCGAAGCTTTCGCAATACCTCGTACGCCTGCGCCGTCAAAGCGATATTATCGCGCAGACCGGGAAAAGTGAATATTGCCTGATGCTCCAACGGCCGCAATATGAAACCGAACCCATGGAAGCCGCCAACCGTTTCGGGGAGGCCCTGGCCAAGCTTGAGGACATCTCCAGCAGCCCACAAAGCGAAGTTGAAACTTATGTACGGCTTATATCCCTACCCAATGGCGCGATGCCCGTCGAACACCTCGCGACCCTTAAGAAAGAAATTTGATAAAGCCGCGTTTTTACCCTTCGATAACCAGCTGATTTTATTAGAATTTTACCATCTCCTCTAGTTCGGATGTCATTTTTTAACAGGGGGGTGGGGGGTAGCTTTTTGTGGTTTCGTCCTTTGTTTGTCATGAGGTTATTTTAGGATAATATTCCTTTTATAGCAAATGGTTTTATAGCCCATGCCATATAAAATGATTCGAATTTTTTATCCCCGTCATTACACGTTTTTGTGAAAACAAAATACATGTGATCCATATGTTATGGATCGTTTTTTGATATTGAAAGATTTGGTAGCCTTTAGTAAGCCGATAGACGAGCTGTCTAGCATGTTATCCCAATTGGATTGGGATTATGAAGGACAACCATTTATTGTTGATGCTTCAGAAATCAAAAGTGCCTTGAAACGTTTTCTTGCTGGAGGATGCACGGCTCAAGAGCTTGAAGACTGGGCGAACTTAATAGAGTGTCGTGAAGATTTAGAGTTTGAAGAGCAGAAGTTTGAAGCCATTGAGAATGTTATTGATTGTTTGGCAAATCCTGTTTTGCAGGAAGAAATAGCCGCCCATGAATTACACGTATTCGCCTAAGGGCGAAACATGCAATGACGACTCTTCAATTTCATGCTCATTTTATTCAGAATGGGCTATAATTGCTGAGAAGTGTTTTTATCATTTTACATAATTCAATATTGAGGGCGAAAGAGAGTGTCAGTATTAGGCAATCAGAAAAGGTGTCATTGCGAGGAGGCTGAAAAGCCGACGCGACAATCCAGATAAGCGTTTGATGCAACAGATTTAGGGAATGACGATCTCACTATAATCGTCATTGCGAGGAAACAACGTGACCGAAGCAATCCAGAGCCACGGGGAAATTCTG
>JBNKRZ010000025.1:0-39618 GCA_050297015.1 Alphaproteobacteria bacterium
GAGATGACAATCTTCCTCTTTTGAATTTACAAGATGAAAATCTGTCTAATATTAAAGCATTATTAATAGAGATAGGAAATCACGTAGGACAAATTGTTTTGTATAAGACAATGGCTCCGGTAAATATTTTCAGTCGTTCAAGTTTCTTCCTTAAGAAGGATCAACATAGATTAGAACAAATCAATGATGAATTCTTAAGAATTAGCGCGGGTTTCCAAATGGTAAGAATTGCCGAAAATCTTTTTGTGTTAGACTTGGCTACCGTAGAAAAAAGTTTTGGATTTCATGATGTGATTATTCGTGAAGCTACTGTTGGCATGGACGCCATTCGGGGTATGGATGTGGTTGAGAACCCCGAGTCCCTTGAAGAGCTTCTTGCTGATGTAAAATATGCTAGGCGCTTTACAAAAGTGGCAAGATCTTCTCCCGTTATACAATCACGTGTTCCTAACACAGATATTATTAATTTTTGCAGAACGTTTCCAACCCTTGCAGGAAAAATACGTTTCAATGATGCAGGAGATAAGGTTTTGCTAGATACTCAGGTTTCCAAAGACTTATTTATAAAATTATTAATGGATAATTTTTTAACGTCAGAGCTCACACGTTACCATTATGAAAGTGTTGCGAAGGATCAAGCTGAAGCTGAGATTGAATCTGAAGATAATGTAACAACGTTGGCGGCATGACTAAAATCACAGAAAATCATGTAGAAGAAGCGGCGCTGGACTGGCTGGAGGAGCTGGGTTTTGCGGTGCTGCATGGCTCTGTGATTGCGCCGGAAGGGGCTGCGCCGGAGCGTGAGAGCTATGGCGATGTGATTTTGCGTGGGCGATTGCTTAAGGCTTTGGCGGAGTTAAACCCGCATCTTTCGCCATCCGTTTTTGATGATGTTGTGCGGAAGATTGAGCAAAGCGAGACGCCTTCGCTGATTGAAGAAAACAGACGGCTTCATGGCCTCATCACGGACGGTGTTGATCTTGAGGTTATGCGCGATGATGGCTCCTTAAGCGGTGAAACGATCAAGCTGATTGATTTCGAGAATATCGCGGCCAATGATTTTCTGGCCGTCAATCAATTTACAACAATAGAAAACGGCCATGACCGCAGGCCGGATATTGTGTTGTTTGTAAATGGCCTGCCGCTGGCGGTGATCGAGCTTAAAAATGCGGGTGATGAAAACGCCACGATTGATAAAGCCTATAGTCAGCTTCAAACCTATAAAGAGCAAATCCCAAGCTTGTTTAGAACCAATGGCCTGCTGGTGACTTCGGACGGGATGGAAGCGCGGGTGGGATCGCTTACCGCCTCAAAAGACCGTTTCATGCCTTGGCGGACTACTGACGGTGTGAGTGTTGCCAAGAAGGGCTTGCCGGAAATGGAAGTCTTGATTAAGGGGCTGTTTAATCAAAGCCATTTCCTTGACCTGATTTCCGGCTTTACGGTTTTTGAAGATGACGGAACAAAGATTATCAAGAAAATTGCGGGCTATCACCAGTATTTTGCCGTAAAGAAAGCCGTTGAAAGCACCTTGGGCGCGACCCAATCGGGCGGCGATCATAAGGCGGGCGTTATCTGGCACACGCAAGGATCGGGCAAAAGCCTTTTGATGACCTTTTATGCCGGACAGGTTGTGCGGCACAAGGACATGGAGAACCCTACGCTGGTGATTATTACAGATCGTAATGATCTTGA
Organism: Alphaproteobacteria bacterium; assembly: GCA_050297015.1. Taxonomy (GTDB): domain Bacteria; phylum Pseudomonadota; class Alphaproteobacteria; order Micavibrionales; family Micavibrionaceae; genus JACKJA01. Next base: position 1,696 of record JBNKRZ010000025.1, read on the forward strand.
TGAGCAGCTATTCGGGACGTTTTCAAATTGTAAGGCGTTGCTGCGCCAAACACCGAAGCAAGCCGGAGGGCGTGAGAATTTACAAGAGCTTTTGGCGGTAAATTCCGGCGGTATTATCTTTACGACTATTCAAAAATTCTTTCCTGCCAAAGACGAAACGGAAGTTCCGCTTTTGACGGATCGGCGCAATGTGATTGTAATTGCTGATGAAGCTCACAGAACGCAGTATGGCTTTGGTGCAAAGATTAATAAGGAAACAGGCGAGAAAACTTATGGCTTTGCCAAGTATCTGCGCGATGCTTTGCCGAATGCCTCTTATATCGGTTTTACCGGTACGCCGATTGAAAGCACAGACGTAAACACGCCCGCCGTATTTGGTGATTATATTGATGTTTATGATATTCACCGCGCGGTTGAGGACGATGCGACTGTTCCGATTTATTATGAAAGCCGCATTGCCAAGCTTGATCTTGATGAAGATGAAAAGCCGCGCATTGATGCGGAGATTGAAGAACTCACCGAGGATCAAGAGCAAGACGCGACCGAAAAGGCTAAAGGTAAATGGTCACGAATTGAGGCGCTGGCTGGCTCTGAAAAGCGCATCAAGCTAATTGCCAAGGATATTGTCGAGCATTTAGAATCGCGGCTTGATGCTATGCCCGGAAAGGCGATGGCGGTATGTATGAGCCGCCGTATATGCGTTGATCTATATAATGCTATCGTGGAGTTTCGCCCCGATTGGCATAGTGACGATGACAAGAAAGGCGCGATTAAAATCGTGATGACGGGTTCGGCTTCTGACCCCGTAGAATGGCAAAGCCATATTGGCAGTAAGACACGCCGTGAAAATCTGGCAAAACGTGCGCGTAATCCGTCCGATGAACTAAAACTCGTTTTGGTGCGTGATATGTGGCTTACGGGCTTTGATGCGCCTTGTATGCACACGATGTATATCGACAAGCCGATGAAGGGGCATGGCTTGATGCAGGCAATCGCCCGCGTAAACCGCGTATTCAAAGACAAGCCAGGCGGCTTGATCGTTGATTATATCGGTATTGCTCAAAATCTTAAAAATGCGCTGATTGAATATTCGGACAGTGACCGCGCTAATACGGGCATTGACGAAGAAGAGGCTGTAGAAGCCCTACAAAAATGCTATGAGGTCGTGAAAGATATGTATCACGGCTTTGATTATTCATTGGGTATTTCAGGAAAGCCGCAAGAAAGATTGCAAACTTTAGCTGGAGCGATGGAGTGGATACTCGATCAATTACAGCGCGAAGCTGAACAGGCTAAAACGGAAGAGCAGAAAAAGACAGTCCGCCGCCGTTATAATGATGCTGTTGTTGCCTTGACCCGTGCTTATGCGCTGGCCTCAGCCAGTGACTACGCGAAAGAAGTTCGGGATGAGGTGGGATTTTTCCAAGCGGTGAAGGCGGCTCTTGCAAAATCCACGGCCTCAGGAACAAAAAAATCGCCGGAAGACATTGAGGCAGGCATTCAGCAAATTCTGAGCCGCGCCGTGGTTTCCACGGAAATCATAGATATTTTGGCTGCGGCGGGCATTAAATCGCCAGACATATCCATTTTGTCGGATGATTTTTTGGCTGAGCTTAAGAATATGGAGCGTAAAAATTTGGCTTTAGAAGCCTTAAGAAAGCTTCTGAATGGTGAAATTAAATCTGCCAGCAGAACTAACGTAGTCCAATCACGCGCCTTTTCCGAACGCCTAGAAGATGCCATTAAACGCTATCATAACAATGCGCTTACAACTGCTGAGGTTTTAGAAGAGCTGATCCGAATTGCAAAGGATATTAAAGCGGCAAGACAGAGAGGCGAAGAAGAAGGTCTTTCTCCTGATGAAATAGCCTTCTATGACGCGCTGGCCGAAAATGACAGCGCTCTGGATGTGATGGGCGATAATCAGCTAAAGATTATAGCGCATGAGCTTATGACTTCTGTGAAGTCTAATATCTCTGTAGATTGGCAAAAGCGAGATAGTGCGCGGGCTAAGATACGGGTGCTTGTGAAGCGTATTTTGAAAAAATACGGCTATCCACCGGACTTAGAAAATGATGCTATTCGCACCGTGATTGAACAGGCCGAAATATGGTCTGCCGAATGGCAAGCTAAAAGATAGGCTAAAAATAGCAGGTCTTTACTTGTTCTGTGAATCCATATATATCCTAAGAAATTGTTAATCCCTAAAGAGTTATCCTAAAGAAAGAGGATGTTAATAGCGCACTTACGCAAACTCCGTTTGCAGCGCTAAAAACGGCACGGGGATAACTGCGTTATGGCGATCTATCATTGCTCGCTAAAAGTCTTTTCGAGGAGCGAAGGCCATTCGGCTGTTGCAGCCGCAGCCTATCGCTCCGGTTCAATCCTGAAGGATGAACGCGCTGGGCGCACGCACCGCTATCACAAACGTACAGGCGTAGCAGATACGTTTATTCTCGCGCCGTCTTCAGCCCCGAAAAGCTTTTTAACCCGTGCCTCTTTGTGGAATGCAGCAGAGGCCAGCGAAAACCGGAAAAATTCCCGCGTGGCGCGGGAGGTTATTCTTGCTCTGCCGCATGAGTTATCCGACAAAGCCCGTGCGGAACTTACCCGCGATATGGGGCTTTATCTGCTTGAACGCTACCGCGTGGCTGTGGATGTAGCCATTCACAGCCCTTGCGAGGGTGACGGTCACGACCCTCGCAATCACCACGCCCATCTTTTGTTTACGACTCGTGAGGTCACAAAAGAAGGGCTTGGTGCAAAAACTCGCATTCTTGATGACAAGGTTACTGGCCCTCAAGAAATCGAGATCATCCGCGAGGTGTGGGAAACACTGGCGAATGATGCGCTGGAACGCGCAGGCTTTCCGGATGCTAAGATCGACAGGCGCACTTTAGAGGCGCAGGGAGTCGACCGCATACCGCAAACCCACGAAGGCAAAGCCTCCAAAAACGCCGCAGCCTATGACAGCATTTTAACCAAAGCTTTCAAAGAGGCGGAAGAATCGGATGATGACGATGAGGGAAAAGAAGAAGGTTCAGGTGAAAAGACCTCTTCTTCTAGTTCATCATCCGGCGGCGGTAGTACAGCCTTACAAAGTAAGCCCCGCGAAGATAATCAAGGCCGTAAAATTGATTATCCCGCCATTGACCAAAAACACACCCGCAGCGCCTTTAATGCAGAGATCAAAGCCCTGAATGAAAAGCGGACGGCGTTTGGTGATAAGCCGTTAAAAGAACAAATCGCGCAACTCGATAGGCTCATGGAACGGCTGGATAAGCGCGTAGAAAAGCTACAGGCGCTTGAAATCAAGACCAGCCTGAAAGAAGCCATCAAACAATCTATTGCAAGCGTGGCGAAGCTGGCCACCGACTTGCTCACCAATCGCAAGGAGGCCAGAGCATCCCTAAAACTGACTACGGAAGAAAAACAGGCGCGTAAGGAGCGGCATATCACCCGCTATGGCCGCAGCTACCGTGAAGGACTGCATAGCAAAATCAAAGAAATGAAACAAAACATGGCTCTTGTTGAGGCTAAAAAAGAGGACTTTCGCCGCTACAAGAGCTTTGTCGATAAGATCGACAGGGAAATTTCTAAACACCCCTCTATTACCACACTAGATAAAGAGCAGAACCCGCCGACTGCGCGGCGCATAACAGAAACAGAAATCAATCTCAAGCTTCACCTGAAAGCTGAAATGATACGCGCACAAATTCCGGCTGAATTTAAACCGCCGACAAGGGCAGAGCGTCAAACGCTTACGGCATCGACCGCCGTAAATAAAATTCTTCAAGCCAAGAGCGAACCGATCAAGATTGATAAGGCTGCTTTTGTCCAGCCGGAGGCAAAAGCAACGGCACGCAGCGAAATAAAGTTGCAACCTTCTAAGGCCGAAGCGCCGCCACTAAAGTCTGCATTTACCAGTAAAGCGGTAGTACAGCCAACGGCAAAAACTCAAGCCGAATATAAGCAGCCTATGCCTGTTAAAATTAAGGCGCTGGAACAAGCCATAGCGCAACGGCAAACGGTTAAAGCAGAAGATCGTAAAAGCTGGTTTACAGCCGCGAATGAAAAAACACGTCCAATGACAGATATGATTGATAGGGCGATTAAACAGCAACGGGCAGCACAGCCCACAATGGAACAGCCAAAGACACAAAATCAGGAAAAATTTACAAAGGCACAAGAGCGCCCTGAAAGACGAACCACTTATAGCGAGGCGAGAGAAAAGACCCGCGCAGAAGCGGAAATTAAACGTGCTAAAGTGCCGCCGGAATATCGAGCAGAACCTTATGAAGAAAAAACAAACGCGCCAAGGGCGGAACAGCCAAAAGCTGAAAGTCAAAGTGCGTTTAACAATGCAACAACGGCAGAAAACGAACCTAAGCCGACAAAGCCAAGAATGAGCGATACATTCAACATGAAGTCAGGTTTTAACGCTACCGCCGAAAGTGAGCAGGAGCAGCGACCAGACGAAGCCCCAGAAGCCGATATTTAATTTATACGCTAAATTGTATATTTCCATTTTATACGAATTAACGTATATTTCTATTTTATACGCTAAATTGTATATTTACATTTTATACAGATTGGCGTATAAAGGTAATAGGAGGATTTCGTTATGGCCGATTTAGCACGTAGCCCAAAACAAATAGGAAATGCCATTCGCCGCGCTCGTAAAAAGTGCGGTATGAGCCAATCCGAATTGGGAGAAAAAACAGGCTTAAGGCAAGGCACAATATCTCTTATCGAGAGCGGACATTCGGCAGCAAAGTTAGAAACAATCTTGGCAATATTATCTATGCTAGGACTTGAGTTTTCAATCAGAGAGCGTTCAGCAAAAAGTTTGCTTGAAGAAATGATGGAATAATGGCGAGAACTAAGACACATCCACGCTTGAGCGTATATCAGAACGGCGAATTAGTTGGTTATCTATCTAAAGAGCCAAGTGGCGCTGTTGAGTTCGTCTATGCCGCTGAATGGCTTTCAAATGACCGTGCTTATCCTGTGTCGCTATCTTTGCCTTTGCGAGAAGACGCTTATAAAGGTGCGCCAGTTCAAGCGGTGTTTGAAAACCTATTGCCGGACAATAATGATTTAAGGTCACGTGTAGCGGAAAAAGTTGGAGCAGATGGAACGGATGCCTATAGCTTATTGACGCAAATAGGCCGTGATTGCGTGGGTGCGTTACAGTTTTTTGCTGAAGATAGCGATATAGACTTTTCAGATTTAAATTCTATTCAGGGCGAAATTATCACCGATGAAGGGATTGAAAGCCTTTTGAATAATCTTGCGCGTGTTCCTTTGGGATTAGATAGAGAGCATGATTTTCGAATTTCAGTTGCAGGAGCGCAGGAAAAAACCGCTCTTTTGTTACACGATGGAAAATGGATGCGACCTTCTCGAACAACCCCAACCACACATATTTTTAAAACCCAGATAGGGCAACTAGAAGGTATTGATCTGTCAAATAGTGTTGAGAATGAATTTTATGGGCTGGCCGTTATGGGCGCGTTCGGACTTCCTGTAAACAAGGCAGAAATCAAAACTTTCGGTAAAACAAAGTCTTTAGTTATCGAGCGCTTTGATAGAATTTGGCGCGGCGCTTCGTTGCATCGTATTCCGCAAGAAGATATGTGCCAAGCTTTATCCATTCCGCCAAGCCGGAAGTATCAAAGTGATGATCGTCCGGTGAGTGAAAAGCAACCAAACATGGTTGAAATTTTGAACTTGCTAAAAGGTAGTGATAGGCCAGCAGAAGATCAAAAGGCATTCTTAAAAGCACAGATTATTTTTTGGCTTATTAGTGCTACCGATGGCCATGCAAAAAATTTCAGTATCTATATAGGCACGGGTGGACGCTTTCAATTAACACCCTTCTATGACGTTCTAACAGTGCAGCCATATTCGGATGAATTGCAGCTTCGTAACAAAGAAATGAAAATGGCAATGTCCGTTGGTGACAGCAACCATTATCGTATGGATATAATTCAAGGGCGACATTTTGTGCAAACTGTTAAAAAAGCTGGATTGCCGGAGTACATCGCAAAAGATGCACTAGATGAAATCGCGGGTTCAGCAGAAAAAACTATGAAATCAGTTGAGGAAAAACTTCCTTCAGACTTCCCTGAAGAGATACATGAGTCTGTAATGCGTGCAGTCAAATCGCGTTTGAACAGCTTTTGATGATGCTAGTCCCGATAGGTGGGCGATAAGACTCCAAAGTTAAAATTTATTTGCAAGGTTATTAAAATGGCTGAAAAAGAAGATAATTCGGAAGGTGTTCAGGAAGCTGAATTTAAAATTGAGGCTAGTTTTAGATTTTTTGACCAAAGCTTTAATAGGATAAAATATTTTTCATCTATGGCCAATAATCTTGATATTTCATGTTTGCCTAAAAATTGGAGCATACAAAACAAAGACGGCCTCACATATATGGTGAGCGCTCCTCAAAATGATGAAGAAAAGCTCCGGCTTGTAGGCGGCTACCAGCACTTCATACACTGTTATTTGGTGCGTGACTGTATAGAGAGCTTTGCTTTGTCATTAGATAAGTTTTGTTTCATGCTGCTTTTAAACGGTAAGAGGATACAAGTGGACAAACCATTACTTGAATCTCTGGGAGCTGAAGAAAAACAATTTTATAAAAAATTTGAGAAAGCTGGAATATCTTCTCAAGAAGGCAAAATTCAGCTCTTAAAATCATATTTTGGTGTAGAATTACCTGATAATTTTTCAAGCGTTATTACTAGCTTGAAGGATATTCGGAATTGTTTTGCTCATGGAAATGGCTTTGTCAGGATAACTGACGGTAAAAAAAGCGGTAAGAGTAAAAGGAAATTTATTTGGAATACCATCTCTGTTTTTGCGAGAGGGGAAGACACTGGTAAAATATACCCTTTATTTTTAGGTGAACCTTTTCCTGAGTCTGTAAACGTGTGTGTAAAGATTGACGAACATATCAAATCTTATGATGTGGGTTCGCAGCTAAATTTTTCATCTGCTGAAGCATATGAGATTGCATTCTCACTTCAACAGATAAGCAGAAAGCTAATTGAAAAAGCCGCAGAAACACAGTCGATTAGAAAGCGCGATGTGGCATAAAATTTCGACACGCAATCTTGTAGTAAAAACCTGAAGAGCGTGGCCTTTTTATAAAAGTCGTGCCATTCTTGTGTAAGTAATTGTCCTTATTGCCGAAATCGGCGCGAATCAGTCACACAAATTCTCGCACAATATTATGGCAATCGTTAAATTATCCTTTAAAATCAATAAATTAAAAATAGGCCTTTAAAGCTCATAACCTGAAGGTCGTAGGTTCAAATCCTACTCCCGCAACCAATTCCTCTTCCAGAGGCTTCCTAATTATTACATAAGTTGTTGAATTTAAAGTAATTCACAGGATATTACGTCCAGTGTCTTCCAGTAAGAACACGCCTCTTCCATCCATTTTAACAGTACAATACATAGTATATTCAGTTGGATTTTGTTTTGTACTGTTATGGAGGAGCTGAATATGGCCAGAAGAGTTGTAAGGCTTACTGATAAAGAGGTTGAGAGCGCCAAGCCGAAAAATAAGGATTACAGATTATACGATGGTGACGGCTTGCAACTGCTTGTGCGCACCAGCGGCACCAAGGTTTGGCAGTATCCTTACAGCTTCAAAGATAAGAAAAGCATCTACACCATCGGGGAATACCACAAAAATAAGCCCGGTGCGCTGGGTATTAAGGATGCGCGGATCAAACGCCATGAGGTAAGAGCGCTTTTGGATGACGGTATTGATCCCAATGTCTGGAAGAAAGAGCGTATCCACGGCGTGGAAGGGCAAAACACGTAAAAAAAAGCGCGTTTTTTATCGTGTTAAAAAAACATGTAAAGAAAACAGCTTTTTTTTTGCATGTTTTAGAAACATATAAAGTTTCTTATAATTTGTGAACGTTGCTTAAACATTCCATTAATTCGGAATTTATATAGTAATTTTCTCTGCCGATCTTAAATTTATGCATTAATTCAATATCAGCCAAAATATCCAAATAACGCGTTGCTGTGGGGCGACTAACTTCCAGCTTATCCATTACATGGGAAATTTTAGTATATGGATGGCTAAAAATAAGATTGAGTAAATCTTGCCTATAAATATTGGTTTCAGACCGTATTTTGTTTTTGTAGGTCTGCATTAATAATTTGATTACTTCGATTAGTTTAATGGTTTGAAGTGATGTTTCACGAACGCCTTCAAGAATAAATAAAGTCCACTCTTCCCATGTATTCTCATCACGGACAGATTGTAGGAGGCGGTAATAGTCTGCTTTGTTTTTATTTATGTAGCGAGAAAGGTAGAGAACGGGCGTATCTAGCAAGCCTTGTTGTACAAGATAAAAAATATTAATGATGCGTCCTGTCCGGCCATTGCCATCAAAGAATGGGTGAATACTTTCAAACTGATGGTGAATGACTGCCATTTTAACTAAAGCATCCCAATCAGATAAATCGTCTTGATTTATGAAACTCTCCAAGTTCTTCATGTGACGCTCAATGTCGGAAAGCGTTTGAGGCGGGACATAAATAATTTCACCAGTCTGATCGTTTTTTAATGCTGTCCCGCTTTGTGATCGAAAGCCAGCGTTGTTTCCTTCAATTTCGGCTTGTGCTTTTTTTATGATTTTATTCGTAAGCAGTTTTGTATTTCGAACTTCTGCGTACCCTTGTCGTAATGCGTCGGCGTATAAGTGAACTTCTTTTGCGGAGATGGATGTGAATTGTTTTAAGTCTATATCACTTTGGTACAATTCATCATTAGTCGTGATAATATTTTCTATCGCAGAACTGTCCTTTGCCTCTTGAAGAGATAGCGTGTTAATCAAGATGCTTTGATTGGGCATGCTTTTGGCTACGCCCTTTAGTTCAGCAAGTGCGGCTCTGGACTCTTTTGTTTTTTTGAGGACAGCTTTTGATTCTAGATCAATCGGCAAAGGCAAGGTCGGTATTTGGTATGTTGGCTCTAATGCTTTGCTTTGATCTTGTGTTGTTTTAATGCTCATTAATTTTTGTCCGCTAACTTGCTTATAATCAAAGAGTTTATAGCGTGTGAGCGTTGTTTACAATTCAATATGCTGGGATTGTTGATCTGAAAGTTACCGATATGCGCCGTTCACGCGGAAAGTTTACCCCATTCACTATATCTGACTTGCGCGCTGGAATGGCGTGTGTCCAGTGGTGGCGGGCTTCGCCGGATAAGGTAATGAGGCTGCGCGGGGCGAGGTGTAGTTCTTCTTTGCGTTCGCTTTTTGCGAATTGCATGGTAACGGCTGAACCAAGGCTTAGTGACGCAATGGTGTCTCCAAAGCAAGGTTGGCAATCAATATGGGCGGAGATTCCTTGGCCGGGAAGGTATTCGTTCACAATGGCTTGATCGGGTTTGAAGGAGAGTTTTGCGATGATGGGTGCTAACCAATCTGGTAATGGGCCAAGATAACTATCCTGCGTAACGGTGCGGGCTTTGTAATCATATTTGTAACCGTAATGCTGCACGCGGCGCTTTAGGTCAGTGAGCCAAGGCTGATTGTTTATCTGTGCAAGCAGTGTGCGCTCTTCATCGGCGGCGATAAAGTCTGACGCGTATTTCAGCCCGTTGATCTGTGGAATTTCTGGTTCTTCAAAATCAAAAAGTAAATTCATCATAGATGGACAACCTCAACAGGCTGGCTCCATTCTTTTTGAAGGTATTCAGCTAACAGCCGTCTATGGCAGTTGTGTTCTGTTTTGCAGGCGCATAGAAAACAGGCTTCATGCACTTCGTCAGGGGTAATTATATTGGCGATGTTACGGTGGTTGATGAGGTTAATATACTGTACCTCATACTCTTCCCAGCTTAATTGATTGTTCTTGAATGGTTTGAGAATATCGTCTGATGGTGCCAATTCCTTGCGGTATTCGTAATCAATGTTATCTATTTTTTTTAGGAAATACGGCAAGTCTTTTTTCTTCGCAAATCCTGCAAGTTGTGAACTGGCCCACAGGCGCGTATCGATTACTTTTTTTACACCAGCGCCGCACAGTCGTTCGAAGAAATGCTCTGCGCTGGAACCTGTAAATCCGATGGTGAAGATTTTGATTTGCTTACTCATCATAGAAAAATACGCCGTTGCACATTAAATAACAATTACTGTCTTTATAAACGTAAGGTTTTGCCAGCCCAACACGGACATGCGCCATCTTACCACTATTTTGCATTTCTTCATTGAACACTTCAAAATCTTTTGTCGACATAGGATCAAGCAAATCTCGCAAATATTTACATGTGACGCGCAAATCATATTCGGTTTGATCACGATCCAGAAGATTGACGCGCAGCTTACTGTCTTTTTTGAAAAACCTTACGCTTTTTGCCGGGAAAATAATGCCGCCCAATGAAGGACATTCGGTTTTGAAAGGCACGTAGGATTTTTCTTTCAAATTGCCTTGGAAGGCATCATTGATGGTTTTAGATATTGATCGTTGTAAATCCTTTGCCAAAAGAGCTGGGTCTTCGTAGTGTCGTACAACCGTAAAGTTTTCATCAATGCTTGTGTCTTCTGTTTTATGCGGGTAATCGCGCCCTCCTTCTTTAGGAATAACGGCGACATTCAATGAAGCATACTTGCCGATTTTCTTTAAGTCTTTATCGCTCCAATGATTACCGTTAATCATAAGGCGTTTCATTTGGCCTGTAGAGGGTGACCATCCGGCTACACAATACGTATCCTTCATGTATGTTATATCGGATGTAATTACATTGATTTGGTACGTGCCATCATCGGCACCGTCTTTTGCAAAATGAGGCATAAAAATCTCCTGAAATTTTGAAAGGGAATAAAAAACGCCACGAGGCGGATGCACCTGTGGCGTTAATGCTGAATATATTCCTATAAAATCAATTAAAAGTCAAGAAATGAATCAGGTATGATGAAAACGTTCAGGTAAGATTTTACCCTGTTTCTACCAGTTCAATTCCCATTTCTTGGTGATAAGTTTTAACAGTACAAGACACGGTACAAAATCACCCTGAAAAGCATAAATCTGTTTATTATCAAGGCTTAGCGCTGATATTCGGTTACTACTCCCGCAACCAATTTTTACCAATAAAATCAACATCTTAGTAAGTTTTTAGGTTTTCAAAATTGGTTCATTTTCCTTCGTGGCACACTGGTGGCACAAGCCTAGACAATCAATCACGACAATCACACGACGTTGAAGTCGTAACTACTTAGCAACGCTTCTAGCAATGCTAAAGCCGGGCTACTAGCAAAGCTTTAGCTGTGCCATGAGTGTGCCATGGAGTTTATCTGTATGGCTAAGTCATTGAGGCAAAAATAATTTGCCTACTAGCACTTAAGTTTCGTTGCCTTATGTTGTGGTTTCACGTCACTGATTTTAACATTCTGTGATTGAGGGAAATGAAATGCCAACAATACAAAAACGAATAGCAAAAGACGGAACAGTATCCTACAGGGTTCAAGTTCGCATCAAGGGAAGACCGTCCGAAACATCAACTTTTGACAGGTTGACGGATGCTAAAAACTGGGGGCAACAGACTGAAGCTGATATTAAGCGTGGGAAATATTTCAAAACCGCTGAAGCTAAGAAACGAACTATGGCTGAGGCCATAGATAGATATTTCGATGACGTGCTTTCTCACCGTAAAAACCCAGTTAACCAAAGAACATATCTCAAATGGTGGAAGAAGCAGATCGGGGTCTACACACTTGCGGATGTGACGTCTGCCTTGGTCGTAGAAAAGCGTAATGCGCTGGTAGGGTCTGAAAACCGTTTCAAACGATCAGTCGGCAAAACGACCGCTAATCGTTATACGCAAGCCCTGGGACATGTTTTTACCATTGCTAGGAAAGAATGGGGCTGGGTATCAGAAAATCCGGTGGCTAACATTACGAAATTTAAGGAACCAAGGGGCCGAGTAAGGTTCTTATCGGATGAGGAGCGAACAAAGTTGCTGGAGGCATGTAAGAGAAGCGATAACCCCTATCTGTATACGATTGTCATACTGGCCCTAAGCACAGGCGCTAGAAAAAGTGAAATTCTGAATTTGAAATGGGAGCATGTTGATTTTGAAAGAGGGCAAATAGTTCTGGATGAGACCAAGAACGGTGAGAGACGGAGTATTCCACTTCAGGGCTATTATGTGTGCCAGAATCGCAAATGCAGCCACAAAGGCAAATCCATCCGTCGTGATGTACTGGAAGGTGAATTTGAAGCGCTGCTCAAATCAATCACACCTTCCAAGCCCGCCCTGAAGATCGCTGACGGGATGTTCAGGAAACTATGGACGGTGCAGGAAACAGCGCAAAAGGATCGTAAGGCAGAGCTGGAAAAGCAGCATAGGAGCCATGTCCAGCAGATCGAGAAACTGGTGGATCGTATCGTAGAAACAGAGTCGGGAGCAGTGCTAAAACTGGCCTTTAGTAAGCGTCTAATCTGGGATCGAAAAGGCATGTATCGAACCCCTGATTTATCGTTACCATTCAAGGTGTTAGGGGGTTTTTCAGGGGTGAAAACAAAATGGCGCGCCCGAAGGGATTCGAACCCCTGACTTCTGCCTCCGGAGGGCAGCGCTCTATCCACTGAGCTACGGGCGCATCGCGTTTGTGACGCGAGGTGATCTGATAGCAGAAACGAACCAAAAGCGCAAATGGTTATGTACGGAAACGGTAGCTTGCCTCGTCATCTAGCCATTCTTGAAACGCGGGGCCGGTCAACCAGTCTTTGGCGGTTTGGTCTTCGCGCAAGTAAGCATCCCAAAAGGCCAGCGCGGCGATTTTTATGATGGCTTCGTGCTGTTTGCGTTTGGGGTGTGCGGCGAGTTTGCCACGGCTGCCTGCGAAAACCATATGATCGCCGTCTTCCAAAACCAGCAAATGTTGCTCCGGACCGCCGCTTTTCTCAAAGATAGGCAGGCGCGCGGTGTAGTCGCTTTCCTCATTAAGGGGGCTACCGTCATCTGTGCCGGTCATATGAAACAGGGGCATTTTAATCGCACCGTAAATCTCACTTTCCGGGGCCAACGGGCAATTTGTGGGAACCGGGCTATAGGCGATTCCGGCCTTAAAGCGCGGCTCATACAGGTCCATGATTTCTTTTTTGCCGAACAGTTGCCCGGCCATGATTTGCGTTGTGTTGGCGCCAAAGGAATGCCCGGACATGCCGATAATGTCGAGATTCATATGCGCCCCGGCTTCCGGGTGATCTTGGCACCATTGCGGCAGGCGGTCGAGAACGAAGGGAACGTCATGATAGCGGTTGAAAACATCTTCGCGGGGGATGACGGCTTTGCGGATATTATCCCATGGGTGGCCGGGCTTGCCTTGCCATAGGGAGATATCGGTCCCGGCGTGCTGGATATGGACGAGGGCATAGCCGTGAGAGGCCATGAAGCGGGCGATGAATGCGGCGCCGTCACGGCTGCCGCCCAGTCCGTGCGACCATATAATCACAGGCAGATGGTCGAGGTCATGAGCGACGGGGTAGTAGACTTTAATGGGAACCGTACGGCCGTCGCGGCTTTCATCAATTAATTCATCGCGCGCGATTAGAACCTTGTGCGGTTCGTGGTCGGGGTCGATGTCAGCACGCCAGAAGGTCATTACTTTTTGCGGAACTGATCCAGTGAGACAACTTCGCCGGTTTTGCCGGAATCATCGCCGTCGCCGTCCTTATTCCCGTCATCGTCGCCGTCTGTGGGTGGAAGATCGTCAGGGTCAAGGTCCGGTCCGCCGTCTTGGCCAAGCGGTTGGAACTGGAGTGCAAAATTAACGGATGGGTCGGCGAAGATGCTGATCGCGCCGAGTGGCACAACAAGATGCTCCGGCACGTTATTAAAGGACAGCGTGACTTCCATTTTTTCATCGTCGACCTTGAGGTCGTAGAACTGGTATTGCAGAACGATCGTCATTTCGCCGGGATAGCGGTCACGCAGATAGTCTGGGATATTGACCCCCGGATAGTCCGTCATGAACGTAATATAGAAGTGATGGTCGCCGGGCAGGCTTTCTTCCATGACTTCTTCGATCGCTTGCCGGACCACACCGCGTAAGGCACGTTCCACCATCTTATCATAGCGCAGGGTATTGTCGTTATCGTCAGTCATTGTCTTGCCGGACCTTCAATGTAAGATAAAGAGGAGACAGAAGATGTCTACTCTTTGATTCGCACACTAGTATAAGGAAATCCACACCCTATTCACAAGGGGAGATCGAATATTGTGGAAAAAAGATATAGGGACGCGTAGAACCTGTGAAATGAAAAATATGACCGATACATTAAAGGGAATTGTATTGACGAGTGCAGGCTTTAGTCTGTTTGCCATCGGGGATACCATTTTTAAAATTTTGAGTGAATCGTACGCGGTTGCGCAAAATGTTGTTTTGATCGGCAGTGTGTCGATGGTGCTGTATTTGTTGGCGGCGCATGTTATGGGCGGTGTGCGTAACATGCTGCGTACCAACCATCTCAAACTTCATTTGTTTCGCGGGCTTTTGTTTACAGTTCAGGTGTTGGCGGTTATGTATGCTTTTGCACATTTGCCGTTGGCGACGGTGTATGTCCTTATCTTTATTACGCCGGTTTTGACGGTGCTTGGCGCGATTTTTCTTCTGGGTGAAAATGTTGCTCGTTCGCAATGGATGGCTATTTTTTTTGGGTTAGCAGGAATCTTGGTGGTCATGCGCCCCGGTGTTGTACCACTTGAATTTGCGAGTGTGGCGGTGCTGGTTTCAGCTTTGATGACGGCGCTTGCCAATCTTATCGTTCGCAAAATGGGGGAGGGGGAATCTATTCTCTCTTTCGGGCTGTATCCGCAAGCGGTTCTTTTGTTGATTCTTGGGTTGTGGGTGGCACCGTCTTTTGAAATGCCCGTTTTTACTGATTGGCTTTTTATTCTGTGCGGTGGGGTGCTTAGTGCTGGCGGATTGATGGGAATTGTTCTGGGGTTCCGGTTGGCGAAGGCATCCGTTGTGGCACCGTTCCACTATATCCAGATTTTATGGGGCGTGGTTTTGGGCTATTTTGTTTTTGGCGATGTGCCGGATTGGTGGGCGCTCGGCGGCGGTGTGATTGTCATTGCCAGCGGGTTGTGGCTGATCCGGCATGAGCGCAAAAATATTCCCGATATTTCCGGCCCGCCTTAACGGCGAAATCTTGCGTTTTACGTGGTACGTATCACGTACCAGCCCAGCCATAAAAAATGGAGCGTTCTGTTGCTAGGTGCTCCGGCCCCCACCTATCCGATGCTAGTCAGACAGGGATTGAATGTAGCGTGCTACGCGTCCCAATTAGGCAGCGATTGCTTCGCTAACAACAGCGTTGTCATTAGCGGCTACAGCATAGTTGTTATCATTTGCAACTATAAAAACAGCCCGATAACGGCGGATACAATACCGAGCACCCCAATTGCCTTTACTACGCGTGTCGATCCTGTTTCGGCCCCGCCGTCTGGCACCATTGGTCAGGTGCTTGATGGCAAATGGTGGAGCCGCCGGGTACTGCCCCCGGGTCCACAACGCTTATTCCGCAACCGCGTTTAGCGCCATATCTGAAGGGACAATCCCTCCAGCACCTATAATTATAGGGGATAGTCTGTGGATTTTCAAGGATTACGGGCTTCTTTATGTGATCCGTTCATGTCATTCTGAGCGAAGCGAAGAATCTCGAAAATCATAATAGATCCTTTGCTGACGCTCAGGATGACAAATTCGAAAAGAAAAAGCATATGAAGCAATATCTTGATTTATGCCAACGCATCGTTGATGACGGCGAATGGGTTGAAAACAAACGCACGGGCAAGCGTGTGTTGACGGTGATTGACGCTGACCTGACTTATAACGTTGCGGCTAACGAATTTCCGCTGATTACCACGCGCAAGAGTTACTGGAAAGCCGCGATTGCCGAGTTTCTGGGCTATATGCGCGGCTATGATAATGCCGCTGACTTTCGCTCTATCGGTTGCAAAACATGGGATGCGAACGCCAATGAGAATGAAGCATGGCTGAATAACCCGCACCGCAAAGGCACCGACGATATGGGCCGCGTCTACGGTGTGCAGGGGCGGCGCTGGGCCAAGCCGGACGGCGGGCATGTCGACCAACTCCGCAAGATTGTCGATGATCTCTCAAACGGCAATGACGACCGCGGCGAGATTTTGAGCTTTTATAATCCCGGCGAGTTTCACATGGGCTGCTTGCGGCCTTGTATGCACACGCACACTTTTAGCCTGCTGGGCGATACGCTGCATTTAACGTCTTACCAGCGCTCTTGCGATGTGCCATTGGGCCTGAATTTTAACATGGTGCAGGTGTTCTTTTTCCTGAAATTGATGGCGCAGATCACGGGTCATAAACCGGGGAAAGCCTATCATAAGATCGTGAATGCTCATATCTATGAAGACCAGTTGGACCTGATGCGCGATGTACAGCTCAAACGGGAGCCTTTCTCCGCGCCCACGTTCCACATCAACCCGGATATTAAAACGCTGGAGGATGTCGAAACATGGGTTACCACGGATGACTTCTCCGTCGAGGGCTATGAATGCCACGAACCGATTAAATACCCCTTTGCGGTTTAAAACTTTACTATCACGGGTTGCGAATGCTAGCGAATTTTACAGGACTCTCTTGAGAGGATGATATGAAACACATCACAGTATCGGCCATTGCGGCGGTAGCGCAAAATTTTACAATCGGTAAGGACGACGATTTGCCGTGGCGGATTCCCGGCGACTGGGCGCATTACAAGCGCACGACGATGGGCAAGCCGCTGGTGATGGGGCGTAAATCGTATGAGGCACTGGGGCGGCCCTTGCCGGGGCGGACCAATATTGTTGTGTCGCGGGCGCTGCGGATCAACCCGCCGCAGGACACCGCGCATGCGGATATGATCGAATATGTGCTGGAGGATTTAGACGCCCCGCATAAGGACCAGTTCTTGATCGCGCAAAGTCTTGACGATGCGATTGAGGGGGCCAAGAAAATTGCGATGGCCGACGGGGTGGATGAAATCTTTATCAATGGCGGCGGTCAGATTTACCGCGCGGCGATGCCGTTTGTCGAACGGCTTTACCTGACCCTGATCCACCGTGATTATGAAGGGGATACAACCTTCCCGGAAATTAACTGGGATGAGTGGAATGAGGTGTCTTGCGAGGATTTCCCCGATAATGACCCACCATATTCCATTAAGTGTTTGGAGCGGAAATAGGCGTATAAAAAAGCCGGAGACTATGCCCCGGCTTCTTTTCAAAACGTCTTATGGGTCTTAGTCGTTAATCCCTTTAGGCTCTTGCTCGGTCTTGCGATCGGCTTTGCGCTCTTCTGCCATTTTGCGGTTGGCTTCGATTTCGGCGGCAACGTCGCATTCTTTCTGGATGGCGGTTTCTTCGAGGGCTTCATATTCACCTTTCAGACGGCCGAGCTCTTCTTTCTTGTCATCGCCGATCAGGAAGAACAAAGCCGGCCAGAAGAGGACCAAGCCAACACCCATAGCGACGGCATCTTTATCGGCTTGCTTGTCTTGCGTTCCGGCGATTTCGTTGACTTGACGGCTCACGCGCTGCATTTCCATGCGGACCTGTTTACAGCTGTAATCTTGGTATTGTAGCGGCGATACGTATTGAGCGCTGATATTGTCAGAGTGGGAGGCGCAACCGGCTAATACGAACGTGGAAAGGAGCAAAGCGCTAATGGTTTTTTTCATTGTGAAACTCTCTTTTATTGTCATGTTATTGGGAAGGGATCTTAATAAACATAAACAACTTTAAGTGCAACCCGTTATTTACAGCCACACGCACCCGATGCGCAGGAGGAGGAGTCTTCCGCCGGGCTGTTTATGGCGATCATAACCTTATCGGCAATCGCCTTGTAAGCTTGGGTGAAGGCGCTGTCCGGGGCGCTGGCGACCAGTGGCGTGCCGGAATCGCTGGCGGTGCGGATGTCTATGTGCAACGGGATTTTTCCTAAGAGCGGTACGCCGCGGCTCTGTGCTTCGCTTTCTGCGCCGCCCGTGCCGAAGATGTCGCTTTCATGGCCGCATTCCGGGCATATGAAGGTGCTCATATTTTCGACAAGGCCGAGGATCGGGACATTGACCTGTTCGAACATTTCGATGCCTTTACGGGCATCATCGAGGGCAAGGTCTTGCGGGGTGGAAACAATCACAGCGCCGGATAGCGGCACTTTCTGCGCGAGCGTCAATTGCGCATCGCCCGTGCCCGGCGGCATGTCAATCACCAGCGTATCCAGCGCGCCCCATTCGACATTGCCGAACATTTGCATCAGGCTTTTATGCACCATTGCGCCGCGCCAGATCACGGCTTTTCCTTCCGGGACGAGGAACCCGATTGACATCATTTTGACACCGTGCGCTTCGGGCGGGATCATCTGGTTATCGTCATTGACCGCGGGGCGCTGGCCTTTCAGGCCCATCAGTGTCGGCACGGACGGGCCGTAAATATCGGCATCCAGAAGGCCAACGGTCTGCCCGCTTTGGGCGAGGGCTACGGCCAGGTTCGCTGCAACAGTGGATTTCCCCACGCCGCCCTTTCCGGATGCAACGGCGATAATGTTATCGACATGCATCGTGCGTGGTTCCGGCTTTTCCGGTTTTGCCAAAGGTGATGGGGATTGCGCTTGTTCGGGGGCGCGCTCCGCCGTCAAAACCGCTGTGGCTTTTTTAACGCCGGGCAGGGCGGCTACGGCGGCTTCCGCCTTTTCTCGTATAGGCTCCATTTGTTCGGCCTGCGCCGGATCTATGGCGATGCTGAAACTTACCACGCCGTTTTTGACGGCCAGCCCTTCGATCTGCCCTTGTGCGGGGTCAATAACGCTATTCAGGACTTTCAACACTTTTTTCTTTAAGGAACCGAACATCAACATTGCCTTTTGTTTGAATCACTCTATTGTGTCTACCCATTAGCAAACATATCGTAACAAACATAGAGCTTTTATCATGTCAGACAACGACAATAAAAATCCGTGGGGGAGTAATCCCGGAAATCAAGGCGGTGGCAATCCGTGGGGGCAAGGGCCGCGCGGTGGTGGCGGTTCTAATGGCGGTGGAGATATTCCACCCAATCTTGATGAAATGCTTCGCAAGGCACAGGACAATATGCGCGATATTTTCCCCGGCGATTTTGGTGGTGGAAAGTTTATCCTTCTGGGGCTTTTGGCGGTTGTGGCTTTATGGTTGGCTAGCGGAGTTTACATCGTCGTTCCCGGTGAGCATGCCGTGATCCAGCGTTTCGGCGCATGGAACCGGACGCAGGATACGGAAGGGCTAGGCTATCATCTGCCGTGGCCGATGGAATCTGTCGCCCATGTAAATGTTTCTGAAATGCGGCGTATGGAAATCGGTTTTTCTGAATATGCAGGGCGCAGCGGTTCTGGAAAACGAGACATTCCGGAAGAAAGTTTGATGCTGACATCGGATGCGAATATTGTTGATCTGGATATGGTCGTTCTGTGGAATATCAAGTCTGCTGAGGATTATTTGTTTAATATTCGCGGACAGGAAAATACGATCAAAAAAGTTGCGGAAAGCGCTATTCGTGAGGTGATAGGGCAAACCGAAATGTTCCCGATCATCACGCAGGAACGCGCGGAAGTGGCACAAAAGGCAAAAGAAATCATGATTAAAAATCTGGATGATTATGAATCCGGTATTAATATTAATCAGGTTTTGATCCAGCAGGCGGAAGTTCATCCGGATGTGCAAGCCGCTTTTCAGGATGTGCAATCCGCTAAACAGGATGCCATTGATGCGCAAAACCGGGCAACGCAATACCGCAACGACATTATCCCGAAAGCGCGTGGGCAAGCCATCAAGATGCAGCAAGAGGCCGAAGCTTACAAGCAATCAAATGTGGCGCGTGCGACAGGGGATGCAGAGCGTTTTAATGCCGTTTACGAAGCTTATTTGAGCGGTAAGGATGTCACGCGCGAGCGGATTTATATCGAAACGATGGAAGATGTATTGCAAAACGCGCAGAAAATTATTCTTGATGAAAACGGGCAGGGAAGCGGCGTTGTTCCTTATTTGCCTTTGAGTGAATTAAAACCGGCAACGGGGAGTAAATAACAATGAAATTGTTTCATGGCATTCTTCTGATTATTGTGGCCGTTGTCTTCGTCGGCATTAGCCAGTCTTTGTTCACTGTGGATGAGCGTGAACAGGCGATTGTTTTGCAATTGGGGAAACCGGTTGGCGAGATTAAAGGGCCGGGCTTGCACTGGAAAATTCCGTTGGTTCAGGATGTGCGCCGTTTTGAGCGCTGGATTTTATCTGTCGATCCTCAGCCGGAGCAAATGGTGATTTCTTCTGATCGTAAACGTAAGGCTGGAGCGGAGGATGATCCTGCGGCCCAGATTATTATGGATGGCGATGTAAGCGGAGAGCCGATTATTGTCGATACCTTTGCGCGCTACCGCATTACTGATCCGCTGATGTTTATGAAGACTTTGCGTACGGTTCATGCCGCCAATCAGCGTCTTGAAAATATTATGGATGATGCGACGCGGGGCGTTTTGGGGAACAGGACTTTGAGTGAGCTGTTGTCCGCAGAACGTGAAGCGATCATGGAAGATATTCGTATGCGCGTGAATAAAAAGATTTCACAGGATGAGCTGGGGATTGAATTGATTGATATCCGGATTGTGCGCGCGGACCTGACGCCGGAGCTGCGGGCTTCGACCGTGCGCCGGATGATTTCTGAACTGAAAGAACGTGCTACGGAAACGCGGGCCAAGGGGGAAGAGCTTGCCCTTGAGATTAGCTCGACGGCGGAAAAAGAGCGGGCTGTTATTTTGGCTGAGGCCGAACGTGATGCGCAGATTACCCGTGGTAATGGTGATAAAATCGCGATCAAAACCTATGCCGATGCCTTTAATAAGGATAAGGATTTCTATGGTTTTATGCGCTCGATGGAGGCTTACAAAAACACGCTGGCCGATCCGGAAACACGTTTGATCCTTTCGCCGGACAGTGCCTTCTTTAAGCATTTTAAAGGGAAATAGTGAACGATTTTGCGCTTTATATCTCAACAGCGGTGGCTTTGATTTTTGTCATCGAGGGAATGATGTATCTTTTGTTCCCGGATTTTGTGCGTAAGATGATGGCGCTGGCCGTTATGATGCCGGTCGATCGGCTCCGGTTTTTTGGTGGCATGATGGTGATAACGGGCCTTTTACTAATCTGGTTGTTGCAGGTGGTTTTGGGCGGTTGACCTTCTGGGTATATGCTCCTAGTTTAATACCCGGTGAACAATTTTTGTATGAATATAGGAAGGAATCTTATGCCTGCTATTTCTAAAATGTTTCTTGTTGTTTTGTCTTTTGTGATTTTGTTTTCCGGCCCGGCGGTGGCGCGTCCGGTGGCGCCGGGGGCAAATGGTCCGGCAACTTTTGCTGATTTAGCTGAAAGCCGCTTGCCGGCTGTTGTGAATATTTCCTCGACTCAGAAAATTGAGCAGGCTGCCGATATGCCTGATATGCCGCAGTTCCCGCCCGGTTCGCCTTTTGAGGATTTCTTTGAAGAATTTATGGGGCGTCAGGGAGAAGGTTTCCCGGTGATGCCCGCAACGTCTTTGGGCTCCGGTTTTATTATTGATGCGGATAAGGGCTATATCGTGACGAACGCTCATGTCATTAAGGATGCCGAAGAGGTGCGTGTGACCTTTTCCGATGATACAACGCAAGAGGCCGAGGTGATTGGCCGTGATGAGAAAATGGATCTGGCCGTTCTGAAGGTGGATATGGATAAAAATCGGGTCGCGGTGCCGTTTGGCGATAGTGACGTTTTACGTGTCGGTGATTGGGTGATGGCCATCGGTAACCCGTTCGGGTTGGGCGGTACGGTAACGGCGGGGATTGTCTCTGCCCGTCAGCGCGATATTCATGCCGGACCTTATGATGACTTTATCCAGACTGATGCGTCGATTAATAGCGGCAATTCCGGTGGACCGATGTTTAACCTCTCTGGTGAGGTGATCGGGATTAATACGGCGATTTTCTCACCGTCAGGCGGTAGTGTCGGCATTGGCTTTGCCATTCCTTCGGCGCTGGCTAAACCGGTAATTAACCAGCTTATTGAATTTGGTCATACACGCCGCGGATGGCTGGGGGTTCGCATTCAATCCGTGACGGAGGAAATATCCGAAAATCTGGGGTTGGAAGAGGTGCGCGGCGCCTTGGTGGCGAGCGTGACACCGGACAGTCCGGCCATTGATGCGGGGCTGGAGCCGGGCGATGTGATCTTGAGCTTTGATGGCAAGCCGGTTGACGAAATGCGTCATTTGCCGCGGATCGTTGCCGAGACACCGATCAACAAAAAAGTCGGTTTGACATACTGGCGTGACGGAAAAAAACGCAAAACATCTGTCGTGGTGGGTGAGCTTGAAAAGGCTGAGAAAGATGGTCTTTTGGCATCGGTAACAGATAAGAAGGTTGATGAAAGCGACGAAGTGACCCGCGAAGATTTGGGCCTGACGTTTGGTGCGATGACGACGGATTTGCGTTCAACCTATGATCTTGATGAAGACACAAATGGCGTTGTTGTGACGGCTGTGGCGTCGATGTCCAACGCGGCGGAAAAGGGCGTCCTGCCCGGCGATGTGATTGTCGAGGTAAATCAGAAGGTCGTAAATGAGCCGAAAGAGGTTGCTAAATTGATAGATGAAGCACAGAAATCCGGGCGCTCTTCTGTCTTGTTTTTAATGGACCGGGGCGGCGATATGCGTTTTGTCGCTTTGAAATTCAAGAAAAAATAAGTGGCCGGGGCAAGACAAACTATCTATGTGATCGGCGGTCCGACGGCCAGCGGAAAATCCGCGTTGGCTCTTGATCTGGCTGCGGACAAAAATGGCGTGATCGTTAATGCCGACTCTTTGCAGATCTATGATGCTCTGCCGACTTTGACGGCGCACCCGTCGGCGGCGGAGCAAGCCTCCATTCCTCATGAGCTATATGGTGCATTGCATCCGGGGGAAGTGTGCAGCGCCGGGAATTGGCGTGAGCTGGTCTTACCGTTGATTGAACGGCTGTTGGCCGAAGAAAAGACGCCGATTGTTGTCGGTGGATCGGGGCTTTACTTGAAGGCCCTGATGGAGGGGTTCTCACCCATTCCTGATATTCCCGATGAAGTCCGTCAGGCAACCGTTGCCAAACAGCAAGAACTGGGCAATCCGGCGTTTCATGCGGCACTGAAAGAGCGTGATTCCGTGATGGCGGCACGGTTTCATCCGTTCCATACCGCGCGCTTGATCCGGGCGTGGGAGGTTCTGGAGGCCACGGGGAAGAGTTTGGCCGAATGGCAGAAAATACCGCTGGAAGGCGCGCCGGAGCATTGGCAATTCGATGTGACACTGGTGATGCCGGAGCGCGAAGTTTTGCGGGAACGGTGTGATCGGCGGTTTGATTTGATGCTGGAGGCCGGGGCACTGGACGAGGTTAAAGCGCTGGCGGCCATGATTGAGGGGGGCGCGGTGCCGGATAATGTGCCGATCACCAAGGCGCTGGGCTTTCGTCAGTTACAGGCTCATTTGGCCGGAGATTTGTCGCTGGAGGAAGCCGCCGCGCAGTCCAAAGCCAAAACCCGGCAGTTCGCCAAACAGCAAGTCACATGGTTCCGTCATCAGATAAAAAAAGAAAAAAAGGTTGCTGCGCTCAAAATCATCGGTTAAGGGTAGTTGTATGCAACGTATTTCGAACACAGTGATGACTCTTTTCAACCAAGCCACCGTGGTGGTGCTCGTGGTGGGAGTGCTTGTCCTTGTGGGACAAGGGACGTTGCTTGGCTAAGTTTTAAAAAGTTAGTGAATTTGAGCAACGCCCCTGATAAAAAGACGGGGCGTTTTTTTATGGCGTGAAAAGGTTAGACGTAAGAAAGGACCAAGGCAATGATCGGCAAAACGGCGATGGCTATTAAAGAAAAAGCGACGGGAAAGAAAGCTGAACCTGTGAAAAAATCCATGACGGGTGCGGAGATCGTTGTGCAGGCATTGCTCGATCAGGGTGTGGATACGATCTTTGGTTATCCCGGCGGTGCGGTCTTGCCGATCTATGATGAGCTGTTTAAAAGCCAGAAAATTAAGCACGTTCTGGTTCGCCATGAACAGGCTGCGCTTCATGCTGCGGAAGGTTATGCCCGTTCGACCGGGAAGGTCGGGTGTGCGCTGGTGACCTCCGGTCCGGGGGCGACGAACGCTGTGACGGGGTTGACCGATGCGATGCTGGACTCCGTACCGCTGGTTTGTATCTGCGGACAGGTTCCGACCTTCCTGATCGGCTGTGATGCTTTTCAAGAGGCCGATACAACGGGCATTACCCGCGCTTGTACTAAGCATAACTATCTGGTTAAAAGCTCAAACAAGCTGGCGGATACGATCCATGAGGCTTTTCATGTGGCGCGCTCCGGCCGTCCGGGGCCGGTTGTGATTGATTTGCCTAAGGATGTCCAGTTTGCCGAAGGGATATACAAATCTCCAGAAGACAAGCGTTACCGGGCTTATCAGCCGAAAATCGAGCCGGAACACACACGGATTAAAGCGGCTGTCGAAATGATGGCGCGGGCCAAACGTCCGGTGTTCTACATTGGCGGCGGCGTTATCAATGCCGGGCCAGAAGCCAGCGAAGCTCTGACAAAATTTGTGCGTGAGACGGGTTTTCCGGTTACGTCGACTTTGATGGGGCTAGGCGCTTACCCGATGAGCGACAAGCAGTTCCTCGGTATGCTGGGGATGCACGGGACTTATGAATCCAACATGACGATGCATGATTGCGATCTGATGATCTGCATCGGCGCGCGTTTTGACGACCGTGTGACGGGCCGCGTGGATGCGTTCTCTCCAGACTCCAAGAAAATCCACATTGATATTGATGCCAGCTCGATCAACAAGATTATTCCCGTTCATGTGCCGATTGTCGCCGATGCGGGAAGCGCGATTAACGCGATGGCGGCGGCTTGGAAAGAGCACGGTTTTAAATCTGATGAGAAGGCGCTGTCCAAATGGTGGAAACAGATTGACGAATGGCGCGGGGTTAATTGTCTACGCTATAAACAGGTGGGTGATATTATCAAACCGCAATATGTGCTGGAGCGTCTGCAGGCTCATTTGGATAAAGACAAGCGCGAGTCGTTTATCACGACGGAAGTCGGCCAGCACCAGATGTGGGCGGCGCAATTCCTGAAATTTGATAAACCGAACCACTGGATGACTTCCGGCGGGCTGGGAACGATGGGGTACGGTTTCCCGGCGGCGCTGGGCGTGCAGATGGCGCACCCGGATGGCTTGGTGATTGATATCGCCGGGGATGGTTCGATCCAGATGAATATTCAGGAAATCGGCACAGCAATCCAATATAACTTGCCGGTTAAGGTTATGGTTTTGAACAATAGCTATCTGGGGATGGTGCGCCAGTGGCAGGAATTACTGCATGGAGAGCGCTACTCCGAAAGCTATTCAGATAGCCTGCCGGACTTTGTGAAGTTGCTGGAGGCGTACGGCGGCGTGGGGCTGCGTGCTACGAAGGCCAGTGAACTGGACGACGTGATTGCCGAGATGCTCAAAACCGATCGGGTGACGTTCGTCGACATCGCCGTTGAACAGATGGAAAATTGCTTTCCGATGATCCCGTCAGGCAAGGCGCATAATGAGATGATTTTGTCCGCCGATGCGGAAGCATTTGATAAGAAATTGGTTTAGGAAAACGTTATTTGCGTAATTTGTGGGATTTCCCTATAGTATATTTCCATAATCAATGTACTGTAGATGAAAAAGGATATTTTAATGACTGTTCGCAGCGCTTATCAATTGGCCACTCTTTCTGAGGAACAGGCCGCGCCTTATAAAGATCGCGTTTTTCTCGTGGGACGGCTTGATATGGAATCTTGGAAAAACGGTGGAAATTGTATTGTTCGGTTGTCTGATGAACAGGGATCTCTGGCTGTTATGCGGGAAGAAGACCGGGCTACATTTTTTGGCGACGATCTTTCAATTCCTACCGTTCGTGAGATCAGAAATCTTTCTGACAATACGCCCGATGAAAATGGTGAAGTGCGTTGTTTGGTGTCGGGGGGCGGCTTTGCCTGGGTAAGGGATCAAAAACAACAAGAGGCACGCTTGATTGTTTTGGAACGGAACGGCGGCGCTGCTGTCGGTCAGCTAACGGATGCAAACGGTTTGGCAGACGGTTCACCGCTTCGCACATTGCGTGATGAAGTGAACGAGGAATATTTTATAGGTATTCCTGATTCGGAAAATCAAACCATTCACCGTGTGTCTTTTGGGGCTGATAAGACGTGGTGTGAGGCACTCCAGACCGCACAGGACGATAATGTCCGTATCGGGCTTGAAGAGGCCTCTCCGCATTTGAAAAATTTTCAGGTCGTGGCCGGGGATCCGCGCTATGCGGCAGCTTTGCAGGACGAGCCGGCGCTGTCACAGAAAGTTGTTATTCGTGGCGGGGCCGGTGATGAAATTTTGGAAGAATTCGAAGGCTTTGTTACTTGGGAAGAGCGATACAATACGCTCTGTCTACGGCGCGCGTATGAAATCACGGTTCCGGATTTGGATGAACTTGTTTTTCTCGATCCGGAGCGTTTGCTCAGTGACGATGGGGAGCCGCGCCGGGTTTTTGCCAAGACGGGAGAGGAAATGGCTGCCGATTCCAAAGTTTTGGAATCGACGGAAGCTTACTTGAAAGCGCGTAATCCGGGACTTTACATGAAATAAAAACTCTCATGACAGTGCGTCTTATAGCACTGGACAAAGGTCGGATGACGTTTTAAAAACCTAGGGATCAGGAGAAAAACAATGGCAATACAAACCGTTTCACATAGTGTTTATGGCGATCGTGAGATCGAAGATCCGATTGAAACACACACCTTGTCCGTGATCGTTGACAACGAACCGGGAGTCTTGGCGCGGGTGATAGGCTTGTTTTCAGGGCGCGGGTATAATATCGACAGTTTGACGGTGGCGGAGACGGACTCTTCGGCGCATTTATCGCGCATTACCATTGTTTGTTCTGGTACGGCGCAAATCATCGACCAGATTAAAAACCAGCTGGGCCGCTTGGTGCCGGTGCGTGAGGTGGCTGATCTGACGCTTGAGGGGCCGCATGTCGAGCGTGAATTGGCGCTGGTAAAGGTTGTCGGGCAAGGCGATAAGCGCGTGGAGGCTATTCGTACGGCGGATATATTCCGGGCGCGTGTTGTGGATTCTACGGTGGAGAGCTTTGTGTTTGAAATCACCGGAACCAGCGAGAAAATTAATGCTTTTGTTGAATTGATGGAGCCGTTGGGCCTTGTGGAAATCAGCCGGACGGGCGCCGCCGCTATTAAACGCGGGCAGGGTGCGATTGGTTCTTGATGAGTAAAGGAAGGGGAATTCCTATGTTTTTACGCCTATCACCTATAGTTCTGTGCTGCGCCGCTTTGTTGGCGTTGAGTGGCTGTGTCGATCGCGCGCAAGCCGATAAGAAACTGGCCTCGGCTTGTGAGGCGGGTGTTAAAGCGCTTTTGCCGCGGGATGAAAAAATAGACCGTATCGCGGATAGCACATTTAAGGATTCACCAACCGGTCCCAATCACCGCCATGTGACAATCGCGGCGATCATGGATAGTGACTGGTTGGAGGATGAAGTGGCATATGAGTGCGTGTTCGAGGAAAGTTTTGGCTTCTTGAATATGCATTATACCGCTTCCATTTATCAGGTTCACTTGCAAGACCGTGTTGTCGGTAAGGCAGGGAATAAAATTTTGGGCGATGCGGATGATTTTTTAAAGCTCACCGATGCGATCCGCGAAGCTCTGTATGATTAAGTTTAACTAAAAAGAAGAGAACGGAAGGAAGAAAAACTATGTCTCAATCCAACGTGGCGCGTATGCCCAAAAACCCGGAGAATAAAACATCCATGAAAGTTTACTATGATAGTGATGCCAACCAAGCTTTGATTAAAGACAAAAAAGTTGTCGTGATCGGCTATGGCTCCCAAGGCCACGCCCATGCGCAGAACATGCGTGACAGCGGTGTGAAGGACGTGCGGATTGCTCTGCGCCCTGGTTCCAAAACGGCCGCTAAAGCGCAAGATGCGGGCTTTGAAGTCATGGCGCCGGCGGATGCGGCTGCATGGGCCGATGTGGTTATGGTTCTGGTGCCGGATGAATTGCAAGCCGACCTGTACCGCGATCACTTGCACGACAATATGAAATCCGGCGCGGCGCTGGCTTTTGCGCACGGTTTTAACATTCACTTCCGCTGCATTGAACCGCGCGAAGATATCGACGTATTCATGATCGCTCCGAAAGGCCCCGGCCACACGGTGCGCGGTGAATACCAAAATGGCGGCGGCGTGCCGTGCTTGATTGCTGTGGAGCAAGATGCTTCCGGTAACGCTTTTGACGTGGCGCTGTCTTATGCCTCCGCGATTGGCGGCGGACGTTCCGGCGTGATCGAAACCACGTTCCGTGAAGAATGCGAAACGGATTTGTTCGGGGAACAAGCTGTTCTGTGCGGTGGGATTTCTCACCTGATTCAGGCTGGGTTTGAAACGCTGGTTGAGGCCGGTTATGCGCCGGAAATGGCTTACTTTGAATGTTTGCACGAAACCAAGCTGATTGTTGATCTGCTGTATCAGGGCGGTCTGGCGAATATGCGCTATTCTATCTCTAACACGGCAGAATACGGCGACTATGTATCCGGCCCGCGTGTGATTACGGATGAGACCAAAGCGGAAATGAAACGCATTTTGGAAGACATCCAAAGTGGCAAATTCGCGCGTAACTTCATTCTGGAGAATAAATCCGGGGCGATTAACTTCAAGATGATGCGCCGCCGCGAGGCCGAGCACCAAATCGAAGAAGTCGGTGAAAACCTGCGCTCCATGATGCCGTGGATCGGGCACAACCAGTTGGTTGATAAAACAAAGAACTAGATGTGAATTCCGGTAAAGGACAACATTATCCTGTGAAAGCCGCAGCTTTCGCGTTGGCTGCGGCTTTTATGTATATGGTTATGAACATGACCGTGAAACAGGTCAGCGCTGTGCATGATCCTGTTGAAGCGGCGTTTTACCGTAACGGGATCGCGTTTGTGTGTGTTCTTTTGTTTCTGGCTGTCACACGGCAATGGGCGCAGGTCAGGACAGCTAATCTGCGTGGGCAAATTATTCGCGCTTTGATTGGGAATGTGGGGCTTCTTACGGCTTTTTCTGCTTTTTCTCTTCTTCCGATTGCCGATGCGACGGCGATTATTTTTACAGCCCCTCTGTTCGTTGTGTTGCTTTCTATGCCGCTTCTAAAGGAAAAGGTTGGACCGTATCGCCTGTTGGGAACGGTTTTCGGTTTTTGCGGTTTGCTTTTTATCCTCCAGCCGGGCGCTGGGGGATGGAGCTGGGGTATTGCCGCGGCTCTGGCTGCGGGGGTGTCAAACGCTCTTGTTGTGATTGCGCTTCGTCAGCTTGGGAAAAAAGATGAGGCGATTACAACGGTGTTTTACTTTATGTTGATCGGAACGCTTTTAACTGGTACGGCAATGCCCTTTTTCTATACGCCGCCGACATCTGAAACGCTGGGTTTTTTGTTTCTGATTGGCGCTGCAGGCTTTGTCATGCAGATGTGTTCGACGCAGAGCTATCGACTCGGTGAAGCCAGCATGGTCGTGCCGTTTATTTATACGCGTTTTATTTGGGCCGTACTCTTCGGCGTTTTGGTTTTCGGGGATTGGCCCGATTCAATGATTTGGGCCGGTGCCATGATTATCATCGCCAGCAATCTGTTTATCTTGTGGCGTGAGCATAGAGTAAAGAACGTTTAGTGCTTACTGGAGCTGCAAACCGTATTTGGTATAGATGCCAACGGGGCTTTCCGTCTTGCCGTCATCAAGGAAAAACATCCCGTTTTCTTTCGATCCCGTAATGCCATAGGCGGCATCCACCATAGCAACAGCCCGGCGTTTGTCTTGCCCGCCGAGGCGATAGAAGGTCTTCCCGACTTTCAGGACAGGCACGCCGTCACGTTCGTCTTGCCCGGTAAAAATGCCGGCGGCGAACAAATCATTGACGACATTCATGGGGTCTCCGCCGCGCTGGCTTGCCCAGTCGGCCGGTTTCCAGTTTTCGGCATCCCATTGGCGGTTGTGGATAGGCTTTGCTTTTTCCAGATAAGGCTGGTCGAAATCGACGTTCCTCCAGTGTCCGGTCCCCCAATAAATGCCCAAAATTTTGGATTCAGCGTGCGCTAAGCCGGAAAATAGAAGTGCCGTGCAGAAAACGGCAGACAATAAAGAATTTCTCATGATGTTTAACCCGCGTTGGTTTTTTATACGCTGTTAATAAAATCATGTTACCATTAAAAGATGATTAACGCGATACAAACTGCATTGTCTGGATTGATGGCGGCCTCTAAACGTACGGAGGTGAGCGCCTCCAATATTGCCAATATGCAGACGGAAGGCTCGTTGGAGGACGGCGAAACGGCCCCTTACAGCGCTTTGACAACGGTGCAGGAAGCGCAAGATTTGGGCGGTGTAAAGGCGGAAGCTATACCGAAGACAACGCCCTATGTTCCGGCTTACAGCCCGGATTCGCCGCACGCCAATGCGGATGGTGAGGTCGGCGTGCCCAATGTGAACCTTGCGGAAGAGGCTGTAGACCTTAATTTGGCGAAGGTGGCGTACAAGGCTAACCTCAAAACAATTCAGACGGCGATGGAGATGGAAGACGATCTCCTTAATATTTTCGATAAGCGTGTTTAATTCCGGATTTCTTCTCAAAGTGGTATGACAAGCGGCTTGTGGCTTAAAAAGCCGCTATCCCTTATGTTTTAAGGTGTCGGGCTGTGGAAAAATAGGAAAGAAAAACTGGACCTTATTTTCCAAAATCTACTATAGTTCTCCCCATCATTAATGTTTGGGAAGAAGAGGAACGGCTCGTGGCAGGAAATACGGCCCGGAAAAAGGGAGCGGATACGCGCGATGATATGATTATTGCGCTGCTTAACCAGTTGGGGGATCGCCTGATCCGCAGTGAATCCGAACGCAAACAACTGGCCAGAACACTGGCGGAACACAGCGAAATGTTCGCCGATATGGAAGACCGGGCGATGCTGGGCGAGAAAGCATTCATCGGTATTCAAAATCAGATGTCCAAGCGTGAAACGGCGGAAAGTACCCTTCTCAAGCGTCAAAAATGGTTGGAAAATGCGTACCGCGAAAATCTTGCGAAGATTGAAAAGGCGGCTGATCTTGCGGACAGAATTGATGCGGCGTTGGCGCAGCAAGAGCGTTTAGCCAATCGTCTCGAAAAAATAAACAAGGACAAAACCCAGATGGTCCGCAAGCTGGAGCGGATCGAAGAAACTGTGACGGAAACCCGCGCGGCGATTGACAGCAAAGCTCTGGTGGCGACGGGTGAGCGGCACCTGGCGCAATTGGATGCTGATGACGGGGCGCAGAGGCATCATGGAGAGCCGTCATGGTGGCCGCGTTCATTTTCTCTTCAGGCTGGCATTATGGCGGGTATGGTTTTGCTGGCTGGGGCTTTGGGGTGGTCCGTGAATGCGTGGCAAAGCGGGCAGCCGCTTTTCTCTGTATCTTCTCCTTCTTCGATGTTGGTTGCTTCAACGGAGATGCCGGAGGCGTTGATCTCTGATGAAGGTAGTGCTTCTATCTCGCAGGTCGCCTACAGTGATGTGGCACCGGATGGAGAGGCGTTTTATCCCGATGAACAGGATATGATGGCGCGTATGGCAACGGATCCTGATGCGGTGGCGCGGGCCTTGAATGAAATAGAACCGGCGGCTGTATCGGCGGCGGATGCGGTTGAGGAGCTCGTCCCCGATGAGGTCAAGGCTACACCATCTTCCGTGAAAGAGGAAAAAACGCCTCCTGTGGCGGACGATAAAGCGGATGTGTCCGAGCATGTATCTGACGTGATGCCGACAGTGGAAACAGGTTTCGATGTTGAAAAATTCATCAGCCAGCAGGCAACGATGACGCCGCTTGTCGATCGGATTGCCCGTGATCCGGCCTTGCCGCCTATGATCCGTGAAATCGAAGATAAGGCATTTGAGGGCTCATCCGAAGCACAGCATGATCTGGCGGCTATTTACACGGCGGGACATGGCGGCGTGGCTGTTGATTACGATAAGGCCGCTTTGTGGTTTAAGGAGGCGGCGATCGGCGGCGTGGCGAATGCGCGTTATAATCTCGGTGTTTTGTATCATCAGGGCTTGGGCGTACCGCAGGATATAGGCGAAGCGCTGGGCTGGTATCGTGCTGCCGCCGCACAAAAGCATCCGGAGGCACAGTATAATTTGGGCATTGCGCATATTGAGGGGATCGGTGCGGAGTACAGCCCAGAGCTGGCGGCTTATTATTTCAAGCAAGCCGCCGAAAACGGCATAATGGAGGCTGCCTATAATCTGGGGCTAATCTATGAAAACGGCCTTTTGGGAACGGCTCAGCCGCAGGAAGCTATGAAATGGTATGCGCAGGCCGTTGATGCCGGAAGCCCCGAAGCGCAGCGCGCGATGGATCAGCTTTCCAAAACAATGGAGGATGCCGGCACGCCGGTTTCCCGGTTATCCGAAAAAAAGTCCGGTAAGGTGGCTTCTGTATCCGAAAGGAAAGCAGCTACCGCGAAGCACTCTTCTGCTACAGCAATGGCATCAATAGAAAATGATGATTGGGAACAGCTTGATAAATTGGGTATTCCCCGCAAGCTATCGAATTCTGATCGTGTAGCGGTTCCTGAAGAGGAGGCCGATCAGGTCGTCGTTGCTCAAATTCAGGAGCAACTTATGCGCATGGGGCTTTATCCCGGTCCGGCAGATGGCATTAACGGCACGCTGACGAGTGATGCTATTCGTAGTTATCAGACGGCTTACGGCCTTGAATCTGATGGCCGCCCTAGTGAGGTTTTGCTGGTCCACATGATGACGAGTGAAATGGATTCAGCTCTTCGTGATGTCGGCTCGCGCGAGGAATAGAGCGCGTAAGGCACGCTTTATTTAAAGGCGCTGTCCCGCAATGCGCCAGAGGGCTTCCGGATAGGCGAGGTGCTCCTGTTCCAAAACACGCGCAGCAAGCGTTTCCGGAGAGTCTTCGGGTAAAACGGGCACGGATTTTTGCAGGATAACAGGACCGGCATCCATCTCAGGGACGACGAAATGAACGGTGCAGCCATGTTCGCTCTCTCCAGCTTCCAGCGCGCGTTCGTGTGTGTCCAGCCCCTTGAATTTGGGCAGCAGGGACGGGTGGATGTTAATGATCTTTTCCGGCCAGCGGGCGATAAAATCAGCGCTTAAAATTCGCATAAACCCGGCGAGGCATATGAGGTCGAGGTCGCGGTTTTCCAGCTCTTTGAGGATAGCGGCTTCAAAGGCGGGTTTGTCTTTGGGGAAGTCTTTGTGATCGACAACGGCTGTGGAAATGCCTGCGTTCTGCGCCGTGGTTAGCCCCGCCGCATCCGGCCGGTTGGAAAGCACGAAAGCAATGCGCGCCGGGAAATCGGGATTTTCGCATGCCTGAATGAGGGCCTCCATATTGCTGCCTCGCCCGGAGATAAAAACGGCACAATTGAGCTTTTGTGTGTCGGTCATGATGGTGGTCCTTTAAGCATCTTTTTAACGTGTTGTTTTTAATGCCGTTTTAGAGTTAATCAGTTTGTTCTTTGTTTTTTGTGGGGGGGGGGAGGGTGCCTCTTTCGTTTTTGTTTTTCCCCGTTTTTAGAATCCTCCTATTATAGGATTAAATCCCTAAAACAGCAAGCGGAATATTATGATGTTACCCCCATGCCTGTTCGGTGTTTTTAATGACAACATGCGGCGCCGGTGTTTCCGATTCCGTAATTTCACCGATTGTGTAGACGGTCTCTCCGCTGTCTTCCAGAATAGTTTTTAGCTGTTCGGCATGCTCCGGCGCACATGTTAGTGTCATCCCGATCCCGCAATTGAGCGTGCGGGCCATGTCATCATCGGAAAGTTTGCCGGCTTCCTTGAGCCATTGGAACACAGGCGGTAAAGGCCACGCCCCGGCATCAATGATGGCTTGCGTGTTCTCAGGCATGGTGCGCGGAATATTTTCCAGCAAGCCGCCGCCCGTGATGTTGGCCATGGCTTTGATAAGCGGCTGTCCGCTTTCATCGCTTTCCTCCAGTGCCCGCAAGACGGCGCGGACATAAAGCCGCGTCGGGGTCAAGAGTGCCTCTCCCAAAGTGGGCGCATCGCTTTCAAACGGGGCCGGGCCTTCGTAAGAGGAGCCTTGTGTTGTCTCCACTAGTTTGCGGATGAGGGAATAGCCGTTGGAGTGCGGTCCGGAAGAGGCCAGCGCGAGGATAACGTCGCCGCATTTGACATGCTCACCGGTAATCACGCGGTCGCGCTCTACGGCGCCGACGGTAAAGCCCGCGAGGTCGTAGTCGCCAGCGCCGTACATGCCGGGCATTTCTGCTGTCTCTCCGCCGATGAGAGCACAGCCGGATTCCTTACAGCCCTTTGCAATGCCGGCAATGACGCTTTCCGCTGCGGCAGGGTCGAGCTTCCCGGTCGCGAAATAATCGAGGAAAAAGAGAGGCTCCGCACCTTGCACGATCAGATCGTTGACGCACATCGCAACAAGGTCAATACCGACCGTATCATGGCGGTTTGTGTCGATCGCGATTTTAAGCTTTGTGCCCACGCCATCGTTGCAAGAAACCAAAAGGGGATCTTTATGCTTTGTTTTCTTTAGGTCGAAAAAGGCGCCAAAGCCGCCTAGACCGCTGAGCACGCCATCCCGAAACGTAGATTTGACATGCGGCTTGATGCGCTCTACCACGTCGGCTCCTGCGTTGATATCAACTCCGGCTTCTTTATAGGCGTTTTCTTTCATTTGGCTTCTCGTGTGAATAAGGTTATATAACTATAGTCATTCCCTTTAAGAACAGGACGTATCTGCAAATGAAGCCGTTTTTTCAAAAAACTTCTCAAAGTACTTTATGTACGTCGTCGTCGTTTTTTGAAAAAGCCGATCATTTTCGATTCTGTTCTTAATTGAAACGACTATAACATCCTGCAGATTATTTTTACAGAAAGTATACTTCGTCTCATGACCCGATTTTATAAGCAAGTTCGCAGACTAATCCCAGTATTTTCTTTGATGGTGCTTCTTTTTGTGATGCTTTCGTTATCGGCGCAGGCGCAGGATGATGCTTTGTTTACCGTTGAGGGTGTACAAGTGGACGTGACGGATGAAGATGCCGTGAAGGCGCGGGAAAAAGCTTTCGCGCAGGCTGAGGCGCAAGCCTTTGAAATTCTATACGAACGCCTTTCCTCTAGTAATCAGGCTATCCTTCCGACGATTCCGGAGGCCCCCATGCTCTCAACGCTGGTGCAGGATTTTGAAATTACCGATGAAAAGATTTCTGCGGTCCGCTATGTCGGGACTTATACTTTCCGTTTCAAGGGCGATGCTGTGCGCAATTATCTGACGGGGAGCGGTGTTTCTTATACGGATGTGAGCAGCAAGCCGGTGCTGATTTTGCCGTTCTATCAATGGGGGACACGCTCTGTTTTGTGGGGCGATACGAACCCTTGGCGCAAGTCGTGGGCCGATCACCGTACGGGCCGCGGGGTGGTGCCTGTGGTCTTGCCGATTGGCGATCTGGAGGATATGGCTGCGATTTCCGGTGATACGATGCTGACGTACGATGCGGCGGCGCTGGATGAGATGGCCGGGCGTTACGGTGCGCGCGGGGCGATTATTGTGCTGGCTATTCCGGAGCGGCCCTCTATGGCGACGGAAATGACAGGCGGTAAGTTGAGCGTTATGATCTATAGCACTGACCGTGGTCGTCCGCGTTTTGTGCGGACTGTTTTGGTAACGGTGCCGCCGGGGCAGGATGTCTATGCGCAGGCCGTTGCCGATGTGCAGGCGGCCCTGCAACAGGACTGGAAGAGCCGGACCCAGATTAGCGCACAGGAACAGACAACGAATATGCTGCGGGCGCAGGTGGCGTTTTCTTCCATGAAAGAATGGATCGAAACGCAAAAGGCGCTGGAAAAGGTTCAGGGAACAACCGAAGTTAAATTGCTCTCGCTTAAGCCCGGCGGGGCTTTGGTGGAGCTGTTTTATCGCGGTACGGAGGAACGCTTGCGTTTGGCGCTGGCACAGGAAGATATAACGCTGGCCCTGCCTATGCCGACCTACGATCCCGCGACGGGCGGCATGACGGGAACGGCGGGGATGCACACGCTTTATTTGAACAAGTATCATTCTCAGAGGCCGTATAAGGCGCAATCATACAGGGAAGGGCAGCCATGAGTTTGCGGGCGCATATCTATTTCTGGGGCGGTGCGTTTGCCGCGTTTTTAGGCTTTGTTTGGTTGTTTAAGGGCATTTTACTGCCCTTTGTTTTGGGGATCGCGATCGCTTATTTGCTCGATCCGCTGGTGGAACGGCTGGCGCGCTGGAAGATATCCCGGACGCTGAGCGCGGTTTTAATCCTTGGTGTTTTCTTTCTCTTTGTGGTGTCTTTGTTAGCGCTTATGCTACCTTTGGCTTACCGCGAGGCTGCGCAACTGGCCGAAGCCGCGCCCGACTACCTGGAGAAAATATGGCAGCTCATGGCGCCTTATACGCTGTGGTTACAGGATTATTTGGGGAACGGCAATTTTGCGTCCTATCAAAAAACACTGCAAGACAATGTAGGGAAAATCCTGCAAATCGGTGTGGGCGCGCTTTCGGGCGGTGGAAATGTTCTGGCCAGCGGCGGGCACGCTGTGGCCGGCTTTTTTTCTCTGGTTGTCTTTACGCCGATGGTTGCCTTTTTTATGATGCGCGAATGGCAGGCTATAACAACATGGGTGGATCATCTTTTGCCGCGTAAACATCACGATACGATTAAAGATCTTTTGGGTCAGATAAATCAAAAGCTTTCCGGGTTTGTCCGGGGACAGATTACTGTGGCCATTGCGCTGGCTGTGATTTATGCGCTGGCGCTCAGTTTGGCGCAACTCAAATTTGGCTTCCTTATCGGCTTTATGGCGGGGATTTTGTCTATTATTCCGCTAGTCGGCTCGACGGTGGGGCTGGTCGTGGCGGTTCTCGTATCATGGTTCCAGAATTACGAATGGAGCTATACGGCGCTGATTGCCGCTATTTTCCTGGTCGGGCAGTTTGTCGAGGGGAATATCCTGACGCCTAAGCTGCTGGGGGAGAGCGTGGGCCTTCACCCGCTTTGGATATTGTTTTCTTTGTTGGCGGGCGGGGCGCTGTTCGGGATTGTTGGCATGTTGCTGGCGGTGCCTGTGGCGGCGGTCGCCGGGGTTCTGATCGCTTTTGTGCTCAAGCAGTACAAAGCCAGCCCGTTCTACGAAGAGAAAAAGAAAGCTCCGGCTAAAGCCAAAAATAAAAAAGCGGCCGCCGGAAAGAAACCGTCATGACGGCTTCGGTTACGCAAATACCGCTTGATCTGGGGCACCGCCCGGCGCAGGGGCGGGAGGATTTTCTCGTCGCGCCGGGGAATGAAGACGCTGTTGCGTGGATCGACCGCTGGCCCGCATGGCCCGCTCCGGCGCTGGTGCTGTACGGCCCGCCGGCGTGCGGTAAAGGGCACTTGGCGGCCGTATGGGGCGCGCAGACCGGCGCGGTGTTTGTCGATACGAATGATTTGTCCGCGTGTGAAGCCGATGAAATCGCCGCGCGCGGGGAGCATCTTGTGCTGCGGAATATTGATCTTTGGGTGGGCGATCGGGATGCCGAAACAACGCTATTCCATCTCTATAACTTGATGCGGGAGGAGGGGCGCTCGTTGCTTTTGACTATGCGGATGGCGCCGAGCCATGTGGGGTTCGTGCTGCCCGATCTGGCCTCACGCCTGCGGGCGGCGCCGGCGGCGGCCG
>JBNKRZ010000026.1:0-15045 GCA_050297015.1 Alphaproteobacteria bacterium
GCAGTCAACGTGAGCGTAGTGGCGGTTGTCCGTTTCATATTCAACGTGAGCCGTCGAAATCGTGATCCCGCGCTCGCGCTCTTCCGGCGCACCGTCAATCTGGTCGTACGCCTTGAATTCACCAAAATACTTCGTAATCGCCGCCGTCAGCGTCGTCTTACCATGGTCAACGTGACCAATCGTTCCGATATTCGCGTGAGGCTTATTACGCTCAAACTTTTCCTTAGACATTTTAACTCCTCAAATTTATCTGTTTTCGACAACCGCCAAGACGCCAAAGCATGATTTTAAAGCCTTTGATGCCCTCGCGCCTTGGCGGTCAATTCATACCAAAGCCCGCCCGTCCCACAAAGGAAAAGGCGTGTTGGTGGTTTAAAAAAGTTTGAAGCGTAAGTCAATGGGTTTTTTGCAGGAAAATGGAGCGGGTGAAGGGAATCGAACCCTCGTATTCAGCTTGGAAGGCTGCTGCTCTACCATTGAGCTACACCCGCGCCCCCAAAGGGAGGACTATCAGTAATAGGTTCTCTCAAAAAAATCAAGAGGGCTATTAACGCCAATTGATTTTGATACCGCCCGGCGGATGGCCGAATTCCTTAGCCGCATTCCCGCCACGCAAAACGACCTCCCAAAAACGCACCTGTTTACCGTTCGGCAGCGTCCAGCCCGACGACCCGCGGGCGAAACAAAACTGGCCGTCCATCACATCGAAAATCCCGGTACCGACGCGCACCATGCGCGCCCGCCCGTTAATCTCGATTGTGACATCTTTGCCGGTCAGGTCCTTAAGCGATTCTTCATCAACGATACATTTCAAATTGCCGTAACCGTCCGTATAAACCACACAAGGGTCCGGCACGCGGTCCGGCACCGTATCGCGGACATCCGGCCCAAGCATTTCCTCAATTCGGCCATGAGCCATAGCCCCCAAAGCTTGCGGGTAATGATCGCGACTGCGAAATTGCGTGCCGTCATTGGGCACATTCACCGCGCGGATTTCCTCGGCCATCGGCTTAATGAAACTTAAAGAATAACCACTATTCACGGCAACAATCCCCACACCATTGGAGAGCTTCGCATAAACGAGCCCCTCCCCTTCATTATTGATGCGGGCTTCTTTTTTATCTTTCCGTGGCGCCGTATTCACAAAAAACAAGTGCCGCGCGCCCAGCGGGCTGTTCATCGCCGTCTGCGCCAAAACAAACCCCGTGGCAATCGTATCAAAAGCCGGAACGGCATATTCTTTAATCTGGACGGGAAAGCCCTCCATCTCCAAGAACAAACGCTGCGTTACTTCCGCAAACGCAAGGTCGGAGGTCGCACCGTAATCAGCAACCACATAAACGACTTTAGGATCAACACTC
The DNA here is from genome assembly GCA_050297015.1 of Alphaproteobacteria bacterium. Taxonomy (GTDB): domain Bacteria; phylum Pseudomonadota; class Alphaproteobacteria; order Micavibrionales; family Micavibrionaceae; genus JACKJA01. The sequence goes on from JBNKRZ010000026.1 coordinate 1,362, forward strand.
ATCTTCGCACACTCCCTTCGTTATAAAGCACAAAACCACAGCCTCTTTATCCCCAAATCAAACAGTGGGCGCAAGAAATTATTCCCGCCCCGCATCCGGCACATTATTATGGCGACTTTCTTCATGCGGCACGCCCGCCGGATCGACATGGATCATAATCTCCGCCCCCGGAAATTTCTTCATAATCCGCTGCTCCACATCCAGAGAAATACCATGCGCAACTTTAAGGGAAAGAGCAGGGTCAACCTCTATATCTATATATATATAAGCCGTCATCCCCGCCATGCGTGTGCGCAGATCGTGGAAAGCCATGACTTTGGGATGTTCACGTACAATGGCTTTGATAATATCCCGCCGCTCATCCGGCAATTCCTTATCAAGCAGCATATCAACAGCTTTCGTACCAATATCCCACGCAGTGTAGGCAAAATACCCGACCATCCACAACGCAAAGAGCGGGTCGATCCATAGCGGTCCGCCGAAATACAAGACCACAAGCACCACAAGCGCAGAGCCGTTAGTCATGATATCCATCGTATAATGCGCCATATCGGCTTCAACGGCCAAAGACGGCGCACGGCGTAGAACCCATTTCTGTACGGAGACCAACACAAATGTCGCAAGCGCGGAAATCAACATAACCGCGATAGCCAGCCCATGCTCGGCAACCGGCTGCGGATTCAAAAAACGGTGTAGCGCTTCCAAAAACAAAAAGAGCCCTGCTCCGCTTAAAAATGCAGCCTGAAACAACGCGGCCAACCCCTCAATTTTGCCGTGGCCGTGACGGTGCTCCTCATCCGCCGGCTTGAGAGATAAGCGGATTGCAAAATAGGACATCAGGGAAATAATCGCATCCCCCGCCGAATCCGTCAGCGTCGCCAAAACACTGGCCGAACCGCTCTGGTAATAGGCCCAGACTTTCAGCACCACGAGAAGTGTCACGACGATCAAGGCGGCATTCCCCGCCACCAACGCCAGCGCGGGATTATAGTGCCCGTCCGTTTCCACGGGGGCGTGATGGTGATGATGATCCGTCATACCCGCGATCATAAAGGGGCAAGCACGGAAGAACAAGCCGGATATGAACGCCTTCCAGAGCAAAAAGACGCACCCCCATCGCAAACCTATAACCAACTGATATACAATAATAAAAAAGGATGGCATTTAGTTAAAATTTATCCTAAATGGTTTCCATAATTTACAACCCTTTAAGCCTAAAGTATTAGGATAGAGTACGAGCCGAAAACGGCCGCGGGGAATAAACGTGTTGGGGACATTATGGGGATAGCAAACAATCTTAAAAGCGAATTTGACACGCGCGCTCGCATGCAAATCGGCGCGGTGCAGGACCGCGAAATCTTTCTTTCCGGCGCCGATGAAATGCGCGTACAAAACACCCAGCATCAAAAAGCCGAACAAGGCGCCCCCGTGAACGCAGGACAAGGGGAACGTAAAAATAAGGACATGGATGCGGCGGCCACCCTGTTCGAAATAGAACAAAACCGCATCGCCTATGAAGCCTTTATGGACAGCTACCGCAAAGCGATGGATTTCTATGATGAAGCGGATGAACGCTTGAATAAAATGGAAGCGGACATCCTAGCCGAAATGAACGAAATCGAAAGCACGAGCGAAGAAATCAATCTCTCCAACGGTCAAACAGCCTATAAAAATGACAACGGGCAATTTGTTACACTAAACGAAGATGGCGAGGAACGCGCCATGACCGATCCGGCTTTGTTGGCGGAAGCCCGTGCCGCCGAAGCCGCCCTGCGCCAAGATGGAAAAACCGTCCGCAGCACGGTAGAGCAAGAACATCTCATATTGTTAACTAATCAAATGACCCGCGTTATGGACCTGCGGGGAGAATCCCAGATAAAACGGGAAAAGGCACAAGAGCTGGCGGAAAAAGATCCTTCCGAAATTACGCCCGCGGCTAAAGAAGCCATGGAACAAGATGCGAAGGAATTGGAAGAGAGTTTACGTGAATTCGATATGGAAATGGAGGAGGCATTCGGATTTAGCGAGAATAAAAATTCTAACCAAATAGCTCAGTCGCCAAATGCGGAAGAGTACGTGGCCTCCGTAAAACACCAACACATCACGTTTGGCGGATAATGAGCTACTTTTGTGCCAATTCCATGCTAGCCATTTTCTGAGGACACATCTTCTGTCTGAACTCCGGGGAGGGAGTCACAAACTTCTCTACTACAGCATCATTTACCATTTGTTCTTTGTTCGAGGAGGCAATGGCATCCTTCATGAGTCCTACGATACTCTTACTATGAACAGACTCCATAATGCATTGACGCGCATCTTTAGGCGCTTTAGTAATAGCTTGCCTACCTGCTGTTTTCAGTATAGCCATGTCTTCCGCTCTTTGTTGCTGTGTCATGGAAGAAATGGCGCCATATCGATTCACATACTCACCGACCGTTATGTCATTCCCGCCGTCAGCCTGAGCCGCGCCCATGAAGGCTGCGAGAGCGGCACCAACCATAAATCCTGCTTTTTTCATTATTCTTCTCCCTCTGTGTTACTTAGGGCAACAGCCCTTCATTTTCAGGTATTCTGGGAAAGCACTATACACGCCCGCGCAAGAAAAGTCCAATTTTGCAAATCTCCGTGACTCAAAATTACAAAACTATAGAAAATAAAAAGATTAATTTTGGAAAATACAAAGTTAATGGGCGCCGTCGCTCCCCCTGCCCGCGCGCCTCTTGCCGCTGTCCCGCTTTTGCTGTAAGAGGTGGCGCTTCATCTTTGATAAACACAGGAAACTATTATGAAAGCCATAGCCGCACAACACGCTGGAACGGCAAAGGGTGTTTTGTTTGTCGCGTTATTTTCCGCGCTCGCCACTATTCTGGCGAGCATTCCCGCGCTAGAGGCCCTGCATATCAGTCCGCTTTTGGTCGGGCTGGTGCTGGGGATTGCCTTTGCCAATACGCTGCGCGGCCACGTACCGGACAGCTGGATGCCGGGCCTGATTTTTTCAACCAAGCGCATTTTGCGCGCCGCAATTGTTTTCTATGGTTTTCGCATTACGTTTCAGGACATCGCTTCCGTCGGCGTTCACGGCATTCTGATTAGTGTTTTTATGGTCGGCTCTACCTTTATTCTGGGTTATATCGTGGGCACGCGCCTCCTGAAACTCGACCGCGACACTACGATTTTGACCTGCGCCGGGGCGTCGATTTGCGGCGCAGCGGCGGTACTGGCGACCGAAAGCGTTGTGCGCGCCGCCCCCCATAAAGGCGCCGTAGCCGTCGCAACGGTGGTGCTATTTGGCACACTGTCAATGTTCTTATATCCGTTGATATACCGCGCGGGTCTCGTACCGCTGGAACCTAATGAGATGGGAGTCTACATCGGTGCCTCCGTCCACGAAGTCGCCCACGTGGTCGCCGCCGGCAATGCGATCAGCCCAGAGACCGCCGACACCGCTGTCATCGTCAAAATGATCCGGGTGCTTTTAATTGCACCGTTTTTGCTCATCCTTGGCTTTTGGCTAGCACGCCGCGGCGCAAATAATAACGACAATCAAACAGCACGTGGCATTGTCATCCCTTGGTTTGCGGTCTTTTTTATTGCCGTGGCCGGGTTTAACTCGCTTCATTTCCTGCCGGAACAGACCGTCGCGACCATAAACACGCTCGATACATTCGCCCTGACAATGGCGATGAGCGCACTGGGCATGGAAACAAATGCGTCGAAGTTCAAGGGACTGGGGCTCAAACCGCTCTATCTGGCAGGACTTTTATTCCTGTGGCTGATTTTAGGCGGCTTTGCGGCCACCTCATCCATACTCATGCATAGCTATAAACTATAGACTAAAAGTCTGGAGGGTATCGTCACAAATTAGAATACTTACCTTTTAAAGGATTCCATCAAGCACGAGAGGATACCCTCCCCCGTTTTATTCCCGTTCAGAAATATAAAGTTTACAGTCATAGTCCGCTGCGACAACAGCGACATGAGTGTCATGAGCCGTCTTACCGCCACCAATGGAAACGTCGCAATAAACGCCCGCCGGAAAATAATGATCGGTTAAAGCCGCACTCACGCTATTATCACCAAAGCGCAAAAAAACCGGGCCGGTAGCATAAAGACTAACGATCTTTGTTTGCGCATCAAAAGCGGTAGCATTTTGTGTAGATATAGCCGTTACATCAATACTATGCGCGCTGTTATCTTTATAGCGCAAAGCATTCAGGGGGATATTCTCGGCATCTCTCGGTAGTATTGTAACCATCTTCTTTTTTCTCCTTCTTGTTCCATTTTTCCAAAAAAAATCCGCCAGCCGTTTCAGGCAGGCGGACATGTTGTCCCAACAATGTTGGAGGAATAATTTCCTATTTTTATTCTTTTGTCAACGTTTTTTTTGTACGTTGCCTCAAAGCTTATTATCCAAATACCACTGGTAGGCGGTTTTCAAGCCGTCTTTCAACGATGTCGTGGCTTTCCACCCCAGTGCTTCGATACGGCTATTGTCCATCAATTTGCGGGGCGTACCATCCGGCTTGCTGGTATCGAACGTTAGATCACCATCAAAACCAACAACCTTCTTAACGGTCTCGGCCAGCTCACGGATCGTATATTCTTTGCCACTACCGATATTGATATGCGGCGCGTCTGAATAATTTTTCAGCAAGAACACCAGCCCATCGGCCAGATCATCCACGAACAGAAACTCCCGCAGCGGCGTACCCGTGCCCCACAGCTCCATGCTTTCGTCTCCAGCCTCCTTGGCGCGGTGCGCTTTCTGGATCAGAGCCGCAACGACGTGACTGCCCTTTTCATCATAGTTATCTCCGGCACCAAACAGGTTAGTCGGCATGGCAGAAATATAATCACAGCCATATTGCTTACGATAGGCCTGACACATTTTAATGCCGGCGATTTTTGCAATGGCATACCATTCGTTCGTCGGCTCCAGCGGCCCCGTCAGCAAAGCTTCTTCCTTCATCGGCTGCTGAGCCATTTTCGGATAAATACATGATGAACCGAGGAAAACCAGTTTTTCCACGCCAGCCAGATAAGAGCCATGAATAATATTGGTTTCAATCACCAGATTTTCATACAAAAACTCTGCCGGAAAGTTATCATTGGCCCAAATGCCACCGACTTTGGCCGCTGCCAGAAATACAGCATCGGGTTTATTTTCCTTCAGCCAAGCGATTGTTTGTTCCTGATTGGTTAGATCAAGTTGCTCCCGCGTGGTGGTAAGAACTTCGCAGTTTTCCGATTCCAAACGACGCACCAAAGCGCCTCCCACCATACCACGGTGACCGGCAACCCAGATTTTTTTACCCTCAAGGCTGAACTTACTCGATTCCATGACGACGGTATTCCTTTTCTAGCGCTACAGCTTTCAGATCAGATTCGATCATTTCCTTTACCAATTGCTCAAAACCGGTTGTATGTTTCCAGCCTAGCTTCTCTTGTGCTTTGGCAGGATCGCCGAGCAGCAAATCAACCTCAGTCGGACGGAAATAGCGCGGATCGATTTCGACGTAAGTGGTGCCTGTTTTGGCATCAATACCTTTTTCCTCAACCCCCTCCCCTTTCCATTCAAGGGTAATCCCAATTTCGGCAAAAGCCAGCTCAATAAATTCACGAACGCTGTGCGTTTCACCGGTTGCGAGCACGAAATCTTCCGGTGTGTCGTGTTGCAAGATGCGCCACATGCCCTCAACGTAATCACGGGCATGCCCCCAGTCACGTTTAGCATCCACATTCCCGATATAGAGCTTATCCTGCAAACCCAATTTAATTGCGGAAACCGCACGGGTAATTTTACGGGTCACAAAGGTTTCCCCACGGGTCGGCCCTTCGTGGTTAAACAGGATACCGTTGCAGGCATACATGTCATAAGCTTCGCGATAGTTGACGGTAATCCAGTACCCATAGAGCTTAGCCGCAGCATAGGGGCTACGCGGATAAAACGGTGTTGTTTCTCTTTGCGGTGTTTCCTGCACCAGACCGTACAGCTCGGATGTGGATGCCTGATAAAAACGAGTCTTTTTTTCCATACCAAGGATGCGGATGGCTTCCAGCAAACGCAATGTGCCCACAGCATCAGCATTTGCCGTATATTCCGGCGTTTCAAAACTGACAGCCACGTGGCTCTGAGCCGCCAAATTATATACTTCATCCGGTTGTACTTGCTGGACGATACGAATCAAGTTTGTGGAATCCGTCATATCGCCATAGTGCATATGGAATTTCACACCCCTCTCGTGAGGATCTTGATACAGATGATCAACCCGCGGCGTGTTAAACGATGATGAGCGGCGCTTGATACCATGAACGGTGTAGCCTTTTTTCAGCAACAACTCCGTTAGATAAGCACCATCCTGTCCTGTCACGCCTGTTATTAATGCAACTTTATTACTCACGACAATCTCCTCTATTTCCATCTAAAAATCAAACGACTAACCATTTCGTAAAAACATTCACGCCGGGTATAAACCATATTGGGCGCAGAAAAAAAGAAAAATCTTTATTTTTCTTAAGCGTTAGCGTTTACAGCTCATCCCCAAGGGTCCGGCATATCTTTCTTTTTGTTTTGCCACGCCCAAGCCGTCCTGATGATATCGGACAGGCCTGAGAGTTTCGGTTCCCAATTCAAAATTTCACGGGCGGCCTTAGCATCCGCTACAAGAATTGCCGGATCACCACGGCGCCTAGGCTTATCTTCGGAGGGGATCGGCTGGCCCGTCACCCGCCGTGAAGTTTCCAAAACCTCACGCACGGAGAAACCCGAACTAGTCCCCAGATTAAGCAACAAACTGTCTTTACCTTCCAAAATATGCTGTAAAGACAACACATGAGCCTCCGCCAAATCCGTAACATGGATATAGTCGCGAACGGCCGTGCCGTCCGGCGTCGGATAATCATTACCGTACACATCTATACTCTTGCGCTCTCCCGTTGCTGTCTGCATCAAAAGCGGAACAATATGCGTATCTTTGGGATAAGCCGTTCCAATTTCCATGTCCGGATCGGCACCCGCCGCATTAAAGTAACGCAATATCGCATAGCTCATATCGTAAGCCTTCGCGTAGTCCCGTATCATATTTTCCATGGCCAGTTTCGTATGCCCATAAGGATTAATCGGGGCCAAAGGATGATCTTCAGCGATCAGGTCATTCAATGGCATACCGTAAACGGCTGCCGTACTGGAAAAAACCATATGACGCACCGCATTTTTGCGCGCAGCTCCAAGCAAACAGTAAGAGCCAAACACATTATTATTGTAGTATTTTGCAGGCTCAACAACAGACTCGGCCACTTGTATCAGGGCCGCAAAATGCATGATCGCAACGGGATTATATTGTTTGATAACCGCATCCAGCCGATCGGTATCACAGACATCTCCCTCCTCAAAGGGTCCCCATTTCACTGCACCTTTATTGCCGGAACTAAGGTTATCATAGACGACCGGCGTAAATCCGGCTTTCTCTAAAGCTTTACAAGTGTGAGAGCCTATATATCCCGCTCCGCCTGTAACCAGAACACATTGTTTCATATATAACCTACCCATTCATTTTATGCTCAGAGGAGTTGTAGCACCCCTACCGCAATTTTTGTAGTTTTTTCAGCACGTAACACGTGCAATGCTATAAAACCATTCTTAACGTTCGCTTTTCTCATCCCTGAATTCAACAACAGGCAACGCTACAGACTGGCGTTTAATTTTCTCCGTCGGCGCCAAAACGAGAGCTTCTCCGCTAATTACAGTCTCTCCATTTTGGTTAATACATTGACACTCCAAACTCAACCGGCTCTTAGGCAGCTTTTCCTTCACCGTAACGCTAACCGTAATATGATCGCCCAGCATAACCGGTTTTAGAAAATTCAAATCCTGCTTCATATAAATCGTACCGGGACCGGGAAGCTGAGTTCCAATCACAGTAGAGAGCAAAGCCCCCCCCCACATACCATGCGCGATAATACCGTGAAAGTGAGAACTGCGGGCATAGTCTTCATCCAAATGTGCCGGATTAACATCTCCGGACATCACAGCAAAAAGCTGAATGTCCTTTAAACTCAGAACACGAGTCAATGATGCACTATCACCAACTTTGATTTCATCATATGTCTTATTTTTAATAAACGGCACCTGACCCTCCGGCTATATCTGGGCCAGAATTTCCCGCCCTTGGAAAAACAATTTCCTCTTATTTTAAAAGCAATCCCCGCAAGATCAAAACACCTTTTCTTCAGAAAAGCACCCCTTCTTCAGAAAAGCACCCCACTCTAAAAATATACTCAACAACCGTTTCCATATCAGTTTTTGTTATTTAATTACATAAAACAACAGCAAAGATTCTTGACGTGGGAAAGAATCCCATATATTACTCCCCATTAGAACTGTTATCTAAAGCACAATGACAGCAAAACTTTACGTTAACGAATAATGGAGAGAGACAATGACAACATTCCCAGTATATGCTGATGGACTAGGATTTTACGCGGCTCATAACGGCGCAAACGAATACAGACTGTACGTGGAGTACGGAAATCCGTCAGTGACGGTACCACTTATCGTGGAAGACGGAAACGGCGACGACCTGAGCGTCAGTAACTTTATTACCGTCAACAACACACTATATTTCATTGCTACAGACAATAACGGCAACCAGCAACTCTGGAACACTGACGGCACACAGGCCGGAACGCAAGCCATTGACAACGGTTCCGCACAAATCAGCGCCCTGACCGTCGCTGGAGATAAACTGTTTTATGCAGCGGACGATGGCGTTTCCTCTCCGGTCTTGAAAGTGACAGATGGCACGGCAACGGGAACACTGGAATTGGCGCAGGGCGATATTACGCCTGTTAATGACGGGGCCTTTTTTGCTAATGCGGCGGGAACAGCCGTTTACTTTAGCATTAACGATCCGGCCACAGGTACGGAAATCTGGGTAACGGACGGCACGGTTGCCGGTACGACCATGTTAGGTGATATTAATGCCGGTGCCGCTTCGGGCAACCCGGATCACTTTGTTGAATATAACGGACTGGTATATTTCACATCCAACGATGCGTCCGGTTCTGCACACGTCTACTCCACGGACGGCACGGCAGCCGGAACGGTTCCTGTTTCCGACAGTGTCGCGGCACTGGCGAATGTAGCGGCAGTTGATATGCTAACGGCCGATGGCAAGCTCTGGGTCGTTGGGAATGGCTCAATGGTCGTAACGGACGGTACGGATGCCGGAACGACGGTTATTCCGGGCATTCACACCGATCCGCTTGGACATCCTGCAACAGGATTTACGGAATTTAACGGTAAAGTCTATTTCAGCGACTGGCAGAACAACGCCCTGAATAAAGAGCTGTGGGTTTCCGATGGAACGGTTGACGGAACGCATATGCTGATTGATTTGAACCCAACATACGTATCGGGCAGCCTATCTCAAGCAGGCTCCTACCCCCATAGCTTCACGGTTGTCGGCAACCAGCTTTTCTTCGTTGCCCAGACGAATTCCGGCAATGAGTTATATGTAACGGATGGCACAGCCGGGGGCACGCACATGGTAAAAGATATTGGTTCCGGCTTTATTGGGTACAATGGAGCAAACCCTCATGATTTTCACGTTGTGGGTGACAAACTGGTGTTCACAGCAAAAGACGGCACCAATGGCTATCAACTCTGGATTACCGACGGCACAGAAGCCGGAACGCTCACAGTCGACAGTCTGAACCTGTTAGGTGGGAATCACGGTTATCCAATCGGCTCATCCATTGCTGATTTTGCGGCCATTCCTTTTGCGGGCGGGGCTGATTTTGCTACGACCACGGGTACGGCAGCAGACGAAACGCTGCGCGGCACCAACGGTATCAATAATGCCATTTTAGGCGAAGCCGGCAATGATAAGCTGATCGGTAAAGCTGGCGATGATGCCCTGGTCGGCGGAACCGGAAACGATGTTCTGATTGGCAATGACGGTTCGGATACTTATCTCCTGTCAACGGGTGACGGTGTCGATACGATCCGTGATATCGGCACACAGGCCGGCCATATGGACAAAGTCGTCTTTGACAACGTCAATACAATTGAAGATTTATCCTTTGCCCGTGCTGGCTCAAATCTAAAAATTTCCTACGGTACCAACGATGTTGCGACAGTGGTGCGACAATACCAAGATGCTTCATATCGCGTCGAAAAGCTCGTGACTTCCGACCTGACGGTTCACAACCTGCTTGGTGATAATGTGGGTACGGCCGGTCACGATATCTTTGCCGGTTATACGGCGGCTGATGTTTTTGCCGGCGGTGACGGGAACGATTATGCTTGGGGCGGCAGCGGTGCCGATACGCTGTCGGGCGATGCCGGGAATGATGTTCTCTATGGTGAGAACGGTACGGACACCCTGAACGGTGGTGACGGCGACGACCGGCTTTACGGCGGTAATTCCCGCGACTGGCTCTATGGCGATGCCGGAAACGACACGCTCTACGGCGATGCAGGAAACGACGTCATGAATGGCGGCGATGGTGACGATAGCCTTTTCGGTGGAGACAACAATGACCTGCTTCACGGTGATGCCGGCAGCGATACCCTGGACGGTGGTGCCGGGGACGACAGGCTTTATGGCGATGATGGTGTCGATGTCCTTTATGGCGGTGCCGGGAACGATACATTGATCGGCGGCCTTAGCACGGACTACTATGACTTTTCAAACGGCCATGGTCAGGACACAATCATCGAGCAAGGCGATCATCAATGGAATACCCTCGCAGGAGACCGTATCCGGATGAATGATGTCTCTTCGGTTGAAGATAGCCTGTATTTCACGCGCGACGGCAATAATATGCTGATCGAAAACACCCAGATTGCCGGAGACAGTATTCTGATTAAAGGCCAGTTCGGTGGTGGTTACATGGGTTATAATCACGTTGAAGGCCTCATGATCTCAGACGGCACGCTCTATAACATAAATTCAGGTCTGGACGGTGCCGGTTCTTACGCGATTGTCGTCGGAGGAATTGATGCCGATGTTGTCGACATTTTGGGATTTGGTCCGACGCATGTCTACGCCGGAGCCGGTGATGACACAATAACCGGTAACGCCGCAACAGACATTATTTTCGGCGGTGCCGGGAACGATGTCATCAAGGGTGGCGCCGGTGACGATCATATCTATGGAGAGGCCGGTGCCGATACCATAACCGGTGGCGATGGTGCGGATACGTTCATCTTTAAAGCGGATACCGCCTTCACCGATATTGACAAAATCAAAGACTTTTTGGTCGATCAAGGTGATGCGATTGATGTGAGTCGGCTTATGACGGGCTACGATCCGGCGACAAGCGATATCAATGACTTTGTGAACTTCTATGTTGTTCCGGGCGAAACGGATACGACTGTATCTGTTGATATTGACGGTGCGGGCGATGCCTATGGCTTCCTCGATATTGCAAGCTTGAGAGATGTAACGGGTCTGGATGTGCAAACGTTGCTGGATAACGGAAACCTGATCGTCGGGAACAATTTTGACGGTAATTTTGTCGGTCCTGTTGCCGCGCCTGATCCTGTTCCGGCCCCTGCCCCTGCCCCTGCACCAACACCGACGCCGACACCAACGCCGACGCCGACGCCGACACCAACGCCGGCTCCGGCTGATGGTATTACAGGAACGGCTGGTGCCGACACGCTGACGGGGACGGACGCTGTCGATACGTTTGTCTTTACGGCTGACACGGCATTCACGGCTGTTGATACGATCAACAATTTCAATGTCGATCAAGGCGACAGCCTGAACATTGCGGATGTACTGTCCGGTTATGATCCGGCTACCGATGCCATCGAAGACTTTATTGCTTTCTCCTATGATAAACCAAGCAATACTTCAACGATGTCGATTGATGCCGACGGTGCAGGCGATGCTTACGACTTCCAGCAAGTTGCCGTTTTGGTCAATTCCGGAGAGCTGGATGCGCAGGCTATGTTCGATAACGGACAGATCATGGCTTAATTAATCTCCACTAAACTTATGGACGTCAATGCCGCGGGGTGAGTAATTGCTCCGCGGCATTGTACTTTATATGCTTTCACTTGTTTTCATTGTATCTTGCTCTTTCATGTCTAACAGAATTGTACAAAATTAATGGGTCCTGATCCTAAAATTAAAAAGCGACAATCAAAAAATATTTAAAAACGAAAAATCCTTGCCATTCACATCAAAAAAACGTATCAGTACACGGCTTTCATAGCACACTAGGGGTATAGCTCAGCTGGTAGAGCGACGGTCTCCAAAACCGTAGGTCGCGGGTTCGAATCCTGCTGCCCCTGCCATTCAGTCTTCCAATCCATCCAATGTAGAGAATTTTACCTGTGAAGCGCCGCTTTCTGCGGGCATTGCGCGTATACGCCTATCCGACACGCGCAGAGAATATCCAAAACAGCCTGTTTCTCACCCATTTTCTCAACTAGCCATTTCGCCGCGTGTCGGTGACTGGAATCCCTGTTTAACAGGGAATTTACAGGGAAATTATTTACATTATGGGGTCGACCAGAACGGTCAAAGGCAGAGAAACCTTCGTTTACAGCAAAAATCTAAGATTTAAGAGCAGTGAAATAACAGGGATTTAGGCCGCGTTTTGGAGAGTTCTGAAGCTGTAAAAAATGGCGCTGCCGACGTAATCTTGGGAACAGCCCTCACGTCTCGCAATGGCTTTGATCGCCATGCCGTCAAAATGCTCGTCCCGCCAAACGACTCCCCGCACCAGCTTTTTGAGGTTTTTGGCGGGCAGATCAAAGAGGTTTCTTTTCCCTTCCGGCTTAATAATTATAGCGCCATGACAAGCCCGTTCGGTTTGGTAAGGAACTGTAATTTTCATCTCCCCTGTCCGGCACATCAGCGCAATCTTTAGATGCTCTTCCGCGAGTTCCGCCAATCCTTCCAGCTTTAAAGCGAGCGTCAGTTTATCATGGTGAACGGTGACTTTGACCTCTAGCGCATTGATTAAATCATGAATGGGGAGAGAGGTGTGATGCTTTTGGAAATACGCAAACGCCGCGCCGTTTTGACCGACAATCAAATCCGGTACATGCCGCCGCACAGCGTTTTCGATTGTGCGTTCAATCTCATGCGCCGGAAAACGGGCGCGCAGATAATCCGGATGCGCTTTATTCTCGGCAAGGCTCTGGTTCACGTAGTAGCGGTAACGTTTACCCTCTGGCTTATTTGTAAAAACCGGAGAATAGGGATTGCCTCGTTCATCAAATAACCGGCCCGTCAGCAGGTTCCTGTTTCGTGTACGTAGAGCGCCTTTTGTACATCCGGCCTGTTCCTTCAATTTTTCCTGTACCGCATCCCATAACTCCCGCGGAATAATCGCATCATGTAGCCCCTCGTGAATTTCGCCTTTGTGCGAAATCTTGCCGATATAGGCCGGATTTTGCAGTAAAGCATAGAGCGCCCCGCGACTGAAATATGTGCCGCCATATTGGCCCAGAGGGCGATGCATCTGATTTGCACAGCGGCGAGGAAAGAAGCGCTGTTTTTGGCATATCTTGTGGCTATTCCACGCCATCTTTTCAAGTGCAAGAAAGCGTTTTCCACCAAACAGCGCCATTTATACAGATCTTCATCATAGGGGCGTTGCTTGGTGCGGTTTTTCTTTGGCGGGATCACCGGCTCCATGCCCTGATCTTTGGCCCGTTTTA
>JBNKRZ010000027.1:0-10329 GCA_050297015.1 Alphaproteobacteria bacterium
CCCCGGCAACGAAGCGGTCGGTATAGCCGATAAACCACGCATCGCGGAAATCTTGCGAGGTGCCGGTTTTTCCCGCCGCCCGCATACCGGGCAGGGCCGCGCGCCGCCCTGTGCCTTCCGTGATGACATCTTCCAGCATAGAGGTTAAATCCCGCACGGCTCTGGCTTTGGCCAGGCGTTCGCGATCATCGCGGGGTGTGCGTTGATAGATCAGCATGCCGGAATCATCCTCAATTTTTTCAATCGCGTAGGGGCGCGTCCGGTAGCCGTCACGGGCGAACACGCCGTAGGCGGTCGTCATTTCCAGCAAAGGCACACCGCTGCTCCCCAATGCAAGGCTCAGGTCGCGGTTGAGTTTGCTGTTGATTCCCAGCGCCCGCGCCGTCTTTATGGTCGGGCCCAGCCCCGTTTCCTGAACAAGGCGCACGGCGGGGGTGTTCAGGGAGTGAACGAGCGCCTCGCGCAGTGTTACTTTCCCGCGGTATTCGTCCTTGAAATTTGTGGGACGGTATTCGCCATCTTCCAAAGGCGCGTCTAACAGGGTATCGCCGGGCTTAAAGCCTTTCTCAAGGGCGGTCAGGTAAAGGATCGGTTTAAAAGCGGAGCCGGGTGGCCGCAGCGCTTGTGTTGCCCGGTTGAACTGGCTGTCGTTGAAATCGCGCCCGCCGACCATGGCGCGGATGGCGCCGTCCGGGGTCATCACGACGATAGCGCCTTGTGTGACGTGGCGGGTTTCTCCCTGTTCGTTGAGCGTTGTGAGGAGCGCTTCCTCCGCCGCTTTTTGAATGGCGGGGTCGAGCGTGGTGGTGACGGTGATGCTGCGTTCCGGCGTGCCGATCAGCTCATTAACATGCAGCATGATCCAGTCGGTGAAATAGCGCACTTGCGGTCCCGTAGCGCTGGCCGCCGTCCGAGGCAGGAGGAGCACTTCGCGCCCGGCTTCTTGCTGCGTGATATAGCCGGCATCCTCCATCGCGGCCAAAACGGTGCGGGTGCGCTGTGTGGCTAGATCGGGGTTGTTCTGGGGCGAATAGCGCGATGGGGCCTTTAACAGACCCGCCAAAAGCGCCGATTCCTGAAGCGTTAAATTTTGTGCGGATTTGTTGAAATATAAGTGCGCCGCCGCATCAACCCCGTAAGCGCCGGAACCCAGATAAACACGGTTCAGATAGGCGCTTAAGATTTCGTCTTTGCTTAAAGTGCGTTCCAGCCATAGCGCCAGAAGGGCTTCTTGTATTTTGCGCTTCAGGGTGCGCTCATGCGATAAAAACAGGTTTTTGGCTAGCTGCTGGGTGATGGTTGAGCCGCCCTGCGCTACGTGCCCCTTCAGCAGGTTCGTCACCATCGCGCGGGCAATGCCCAGCGGATCGATCCCATGATGGTCGTAAAAGCGGCGGTCTTCGGTGGCGATCACGGCATAAATCAGATGCGCGGGCAGGTCCTCCGTATTCAGCGTCACGCCGTGCAATTCGCCGTAACGAGTGAGCGGCGTTGCCCCTTGCCCCTGTATGCGGACGCTGGCTTTGCGCTCAAACTGGGGCGTGTTGACCATTTGCGGTAGCTCCGCCGCGTACCACGCGATAACGAAGGTTAAAAAGATCACCCCCCAGATGCCGAGCACGAGGAGTCCCTTGAAAACACGCCAAAGCAGAGGTTTCTTTTGCTTCGTGGAGGTTTTCTTTTTTGATTTTTTTGCTTTTGCTTTTGTCTTGGTTTTAGCCATAAGGATGATCATCAGCCCCTAGGTGCAGTCCAGCCAGTAACGCTTGCGCGCGGGGAATTGGTCTGTAGCGGGCAGGGAGTCTTGATATTCCGCGCCGCAGGATTCAACAATGCGTATCGCAGGTTTGCTATAGGGGTCGACGGTTAAAAGCGCCTTTTCAATGCCCAGATAGTTCGCAAAAGGGATCGCTTTCATCAAAAGTTTTTTGCCAAACCCCTTGCCGCGCATCGATGGGCGGATCGCAAAATTAATGTGTCCGCCCCATTTTTCCAGATGCCAGTTCAAACGGTGCCGGATAAAAACCGTTCCCAGATACTCACCATCTTTCACAAGCCATAAAATGGTTTCCGGGACTTGTTCGACCCAGTCCTGATATTCCCGGTGGAGGTGGCTGCGCTCCGTGTTCAGGTTTTCAATATAGGTGTCGAAATCATCCCTGAGCTTTGGGATGCTTAAGTACATCATACGCTTGTTTTTCTGATATTCCGCCAGAGCGCTTAAAAAACTCTCTTTATAATCGGCGGAAGGGCGGACAAGTTTCGAGGCAGTCATCTAGTCGTTTCCATTTTTTGAGAGCGTTGCATCGCTTCGTTATTTGTGATTCTAGCATTTACGCGCTGAACACTAAACAAGAAACAATGCCGCAAGGCCGAGAAAGGCGAAAAAGCCGATGATATCTGTGATGGTGGTCAGGAATACGGTGGAGGAAAGGGCCGGGTCCGATCCCATCCGGGCCAGCAAAATCGGAATGCCCGCGCCGGAGCATCCTGCCACGATAAGGTTGATAATCATGGCGCTGGCAATCACCAGCCCCAGCAAAGGATTGCCGAACCATAGTGTTGTGATAATGCCTGTAATGATGGCAAAGGCCGTGCCGTTCAATGTACCGACCAGTGTTTCCTTGCCGATCACGCGCAGGGCGTTGGCTTCGGACAGCTCGCGGGTAGCCAGCGCCCGCACAGCAACGGTCAGCGCTTGTGTCCCGGCATTCCCGCCCATCGAAGCGACAATCGGCATTAATACCGCGAGCGCTACGATTTGCTCGATGGTGGCATCAAAGAAAGAAATAACGATGGAGGCCAAAATAGCCGTGAGCAGATTAACAAACAACCAGCGAAAGCGAGAGGTGCTCGTTGACAGGACGGCACGGTAGAGGTCGCCCTCTTCCAAACCGGCCATTTTCATGATGTCTTCGTGGGCTTCTTCGTCAATCACGTCCACAACGTCGTCAATCGTGATAACACCCAAAAGGCGCTGTTCTTCGTCAATGACCGGGGCGGAGGTCAGATTTTCCCGCCGGAAAATCTCCGCGACTTCTTCCTGGTCGGTGATGGCGGGAATCGTGTGGGTTTCATCCAGTGTTAAATTCTTGATCTTTTGATCGCGCGGCGTGCGGATCAGGCGGTTCAAGGGAATTTCCCCGGCAATGCGGTAGGTGGGGGTTATCACAAAAATATCGAAAAATTCGTCGGGCAGATCGTCAGCGCTTTCCCGTAAGTAGTCGATCGTTTCCCCGACGCTCCAGAATTCAGGGACGGCGACGAATTCGCGCTGCATCAAACGTCCGGCGCTGTCCTCCGGGAAGCTTAAGCCTTCCTCTAACGTCAGCCGCATGCGGGAGGATAATTTGCGGGTGATGTCTTTCTGGAAGGCCGGGTCCAGATCCTCAATGACATCCAGTGCATCGTCGCTATCCAGTGTGGAGAGCATTTTGGCAACGGCGACGGCCTCCATGTTTTCCAGCGCATTTTTCCGCAGCTCCGGCGCTAGTTCGGAAAAAACGGCCGCGTCAAATTCTTTCCCGTGTTCGTTGAAAAGCTGTTCGCGGTCGTCGTCACGAATTTTGTGCAGCAATTCGGCGGTTTCGATAGCGTCTAGATCGCTCAAGGCATCCCGCACCGCACGCGTATCACCGCTGTGCAGGGCGTCTTCAATATCATGGATTTCTGTGTCGCTCAGCCCCACAAAGCCGGAGGTCAGGCCGTCTTCTGTTTCTGAGAGGTCGGGGCTGTTTGACTCATGATTCATGAAGCTTTTCCGCGGGTTTCCTCATAGATTTGGGCTTCAACGGTGGCCAGCGCCGTAACATTGACGATCCGCCGGGTGGAGGCCGCCGTGGTCAGGATTTGCGCCGGCTGCGCCGTTCCCATCAAAAGCGGGCCGATCGGAATGCCGTCGCCGAGAACTTTTAGCATGTTATAGGCAATGTTCGAAGCATCGAGGTTCGGGCCGATCAAAAGATTAGCTTCGCCCTTCATTTCCGCATCCGGCATCAGGATATTGCGGATATCTTCGGACAGGGCTGTGTCGGCCTGCATCTCACCTTCAACTTCGATGTCCGTTCCGGCAAATTCTTCACGCAGGATACGGGTGGCTTCGCGCATTTTTTGTGCCGACGGGCTATCATAGTTGCCGAAGTTGGAATAGGAAAGAAGCGCCATTTTCGGTGTAATCCCGAAGCGCTGGACTTCCTCCGCCGCCATTGTGGCCATCTCAACAAGCTCGTCCACATTGGGGTTGTCGTTAATGTGCGTGTCACAAAGGAAATACGGCCCCTTTTCGAGCAGCAGCGGCATCAGCGCCGCCATTGTCTTTACGCCCTCTTTTTTGCCGATGATATCGACGATGTGTTTGAGGTGAATGTGATATTGCCCGGTCATCCCGCACACCACGGCATCGGCATCGCCGCGCTGGACCATCAGGGCGCCAATCGCTGTCGTGTTGGTGCGTATGGTAAAGCGGGCACTGGCGGGCGTTACGCCGCGGCGTTTCATTAGATCACGATAGTCGTTCCAATACTCATGGTAGCGGCTGTCATCTTCCGGGTCTACGATCTCGAAATCCTTGTCGATTTCCAGACGTAGACGGAATTTCTTCAGGCGGGCTTCGATGACGCGCCGCCGTCCGATTACAATGGGTTTGGCAAGGTTGTCGTCAATAACGATTTGAAGTGCGCGCAAGACGTTTTCTTCTTCCCCTTCGCAATAGACAACCCGTTTAGGGTCCTTGCGGGCGCGGGAAATAACGGGGCGCATAACCATGTTGGTTTGTACCGTATAGCTTTCCAGCGTTTCGCGGTAGGCATCCCAGTCCTCAATCGGACGTGTGGCGACACCGGATTCCATAGCGGCTTTAGCAACGGCGGCGGGAAGCTCCGCAATCAGGCGCGGATCGAACGGCTTGGGAATCATGTATTCCGGCCCGAATTCAAGTTGCTCGTTGCTGTATACGGCGGCGACTTCGGCTGTTGCCTCTCTACGGGCCAATTCGGCAATTGCCCGCACACAGGCCAGTTTCATTTCTTCGTTAATCGCCGTCGCCCCGACATCCAGCGCGCCGCGGAACAGGAACGGGAAACACAAAACGTTGTTAACCTGATTCGGGTAGTCGGAGCGCCCGGTGCATATAATCGCATCCGGCTTGGCTTCCAGTGCTTCCTCCGGCATGATTTCAGGCGTTGGGTTGGCCAGCGTCATGAGCAAAGGCTCATCTCCCATTTTGGCAACCATCTCTTTTGTGACAACGCCGCCGCGGGACAGACCAAGCAGGATGTCGGCACCCTCCATAACTTCGGCCAGTGTGCGGGCGTTTGTATCGACCGCGAACTTTTCCTTTATGGGGTCCATGTACTCCGTCCGGCCTTTATAGACCACGCCCTTGCTGTCGCAGACGGTGATGTTCTCACGCGGCAGGCCCAGCTCGATCAAAATGTTCAGGCACGCCGTAGCGGAGGCCCCCGCGCCGCTGGCCACCAGTTTAATTTTGTTAATGTCGCGCCCGGAGATTTTAAGCCAGTTGGTAAAAGCCGCGCCGACGATGATGGCTGTGCCGTGTTGGTCGTCGTGGAATACCGGGATGTTCATCCGCTCTTTCAAGCGTTGTTCGATTTCAAAACATTCCGGCGCTTTGATATCCTCCAGATTAATCCCGCCAAAGCTCGGCTCCAGCCGGGCGATGGTTTCAATGAGGGCTTCCGGGTCTTTTTCGTCGATCTCAATGTCGATGGAATCAATGTTGGCGAACTTTTTGAACAGGACGGATTTCCCCTCCATCACCGGTTTGGAGGCCAGCGCGCCGATATCACCCAGCCCCAGAACCGCCGTACCGTTGGTGATAACCGCGACAAGATTCCCGCGGGAGGTGTAATCCAGCGCTTTGAGCGGATCTTTTTCGATTTCCTCACAAGGCACAGCCACGCCGGGCGAATAAGCCAGCGCCAGATCGCGCTGCGTTTCCATCGGCTTGGTGGCGCGAATTTCAATTTTTCCCGGTTTGCCCTTCAAAGTGTGGTACTCAAGGGCATCTTTACGCATTGAATCTTTCATGGGAGCCTTATATATCCTGCATTATTGTGAGGGTTGAAAATCAGGCTCTGAATTTAGCGCATAGCTGTGGTTTTTAAAAGGGAGCAAATGTGTTGCGCTGCAATGTACAAAGTGAAAAGAAAGCATCTTCACGCTTGCGCGGATGAAAATGATTTGATATGTCTCCCAAACCAATCACGGAAATGCGGCCGTGGCGGAATTGGTAGACGCGCAGCGTTGAGGTCGCTGTGGGAGTTAATCCCGTGGAAGTTCGAGTCTTCTCGGCCGCACCAACAATCAAAAATGGACATCAAAACCAGCAATAATCCTGTTTCTTATGAAGATGCGTTGTCGTTTATGGAGCAGCGTGTTGCGGATATAAGAAAAGGTAAGGCAGACGAATGTCTGTGGTTTTTGGAGCATCCGCCGCTCTACACGGCCGGGACGAGCGCGAAAGCGGAGGATTTGCTGGATGCCCGCTTCCCGGTCTATGAGACGGGCAGGGGCGGGCAGTACACTTATCACGGTCCCGGCCAGCGCGTTGTTTATGTGATGCTGGATTTAAAGGCGCGGCAGGACGTGCCCGATATCAAACATTATGTCTGGCAACTTGAGGAATGGATTATCCGCGCGCTGGAACGTTTTGATATTAAGGGCGAGCGGCGGGAAGGACGCGTGGGTATCTGGGTTGTTCAGCCGGATGGCGGCGAGGCTAAAATCGCCGCGCTGGGCGTGCGGGTCCGGCATTGGGTCACGTATCACGGAATCGCTATCAATGTCGCCCCGGATTTATCGCATTTCTCCGGGATCGTGCCGTGCGGGATCAGTGAGTACGGCGTGACATCGCTCTCAAATGAATTGAAACGAGACGTGTCGTTATGCATGTTGGATGAGGCGCTGCAAGCGGTTTGGCGTGATGTGTTCAGTCATCCGCCAGAGAAATAGTCTGCGCCCGGACAAAAGCGGCCAGCTTCTGGATTAGTGATTCAAGGTCTTCTTTTAATCTATTGTAATTTTTTGATTTTTCGTGTGTCTTTTCGTCCATGTATAGGGCGCGGTTGATCTCGATCTGTAAGGAATGACGGTTCAGCCGAATGTCGGAGAAATGCCGGGTTAGCTCACACCCCGCGTAAGGGTTATTAACGGCGACGTTGTATCCCATCTCTTTCAATGTGTCGCGGACGAGGGCCAAAAATTCCTGACTGCAACTCGTGCCGTTAATGTCACCGAGGACGAAATCGGCCATGTGGGCGCTGAAAACAGCTCCGGCGTTGGTCTGGCCCAGTTTTCCCGACGGCATGGAGTGACAGTTAATATGCCATACACCATCGTAATGCCGATAAGCCTCGTCTAGCAATGCGCCCAGTTTTTGATAGTAGGGCATGTAGTAGCGGTCAATCCGGTGCTTTACATCCTTTACGGGAAGGGGGGCGCTATAGATGGGAAGATCGGCCTTGGCCATGCGCCAGATAAGCCCGGCGCCCATCTTTGTCCGGGGACTGGGTTTGATGTCTTCCGGCCATTCTCCGTCCAGCAGGAGCGGGTCTATGTCCGACAACGGGCGGTTCAGGTCAAGGTAGCTGCGCACGAAAGAGGCTGTCAGAAAGGGGATGCCGTATTGCGGCGCGGCGGCGTATAGATCGTCAACATGGCGGTCGATCATGGTCTCAAGAATTTCAAAATCGCAGGCATAATCAAAATCCGCCGGGTAGTGCGTACCACTGTGCGGCGAATCGAAAATCAGCGGTAGCGGATTATCCGGCGTGGTTAATTCATAAATATTGGGCAGTGAGTCCTTGAGCATTGGTGATTTCGTGGGTATATCTTTGTTTTGCAATTAAAGGATATTTGAAAAGCGTCGCAGAAAAAGATTCTTCGCTGCGCTCAGAATGACATTACAGAGGGAAAGAAACAAGCCATGCATGATTTACGCGCGATCAGAGAAAACCCGAAAGCCTTTGACGATAATTGGGCCCGCCGGGGCCGGAACCCGCATGCGGCCGCTATATTGCAGATTGACGAGGAGCGCCGCGCCGTCCAGACGGACATGCAGGAATTACAGCAGCAGCGCAATGAGAAATCCAAAGAAATCGGCCAGATCAAATCGCAAGGCGGTGATGCGCAGGCGATTATGGATGAAGTTTCCCGGATCAAAACCCGTGTGACGGAGCTGGAAGAACGCGAACGCACGCTGGCGGAAACGCTCGATCAGCATTTATCGGCGCTGCCGAATTTGCTGGCCGATGATGTGCCGGACGGCCCGGATGAAAGTGCTAATGTTGAAGTGCGCCGCCATGGCGAACCGCCGCGCCCCAATGCGCCGTTGGAGCATTTTGAAATCGGCGAAAGACTGGGGATGATGGATTTTGAAACGGCGGCGAAACTGTCGGGAGCGCGTTTTGTGCTGATGCATTCCGGCCTTGCGCGGCTGGAGCGGGCGCTGGCGCAGTTTTTTCTCGACACGCACACGCAGGAACACGGCTATACGGAAGTCTCGCCGCCGCTGATGGTGCGGGATGAAACGATGTACGGCACCGGACAGCTCCCGAAATTCGCGGAGGATCAGTTCAAAACCACGCGGGGTGACTGGCTGATTCCAACGGCGGAGGTGCCTTTGACGAATACGGTGGCCAATATGATTTTGGATGCGGAAGCTCTGCCGTTGCGCCTGACGGCGTGGACGCCCTGTTTCCGGCAAGAGGCCGGTGCGGCCGGGAAAGACACGCGCGGTATGATCCGTCAGCACCAGTTCTATAAGGTCGAAATGGTGAGTATTGTGGAGCCGGACAAAAGTGTGGAAGAACACGAACGCATGACGGATTGCGCGGAAACAATCCTGAAAAAGCTCGGTCTGGCGTTCCGCACCGTGACGCTGTGCAGCGGTGATACGGGCTTTGGTGCGCGCAAGACTTACGATATAGAAGTGTGGCTGCCGGGGCAAAATGCTTACCGCGAGATTTCAAGCTGCTCGAATTGCTGGGACTTTCAGGCCCGCCGGATGAAGGCGCGCTACCGCCCTGTGAAAGGTGAAAAGGAAACGCGGTTTGTCCATACGCTGAATGGTTCCGGCGTCGCTGTGGGACGCGCGTTGATTGCCGTGATGGAGAATTATTACGACCCGGCCGATGGCGGGATTGTCATTCCCGACGTGCTGCGGCCTTATATGAACGGGCTGGAAAAGCTGCTGCCGCTGGAAAATACGTTGTTTCCCAACGGCTAGGTCCTGACCTTAGGCGTCCAGATTTAGGGAATAACCGGCCGCATTGTTTTTTGCGATCATGTGCGGCGCTATCCCTTTTGCGCAGTTTCGTGTGGCGCTTTCTTGCACTGCGCGGGAATTCTCCTTGTGGAAGTCTTCATCTCTTTTACTGCGATAGGCCGCAAGACCAAAGGAGATAAGGAAAAAAGGCGGAATAACATTTGCCGCCGTCTGTACCAAAGCATCGGCTAAATCTTCTGTGTCCCATGTTTTTACAGGTTGCGCTGCCGTTTCGTATTTGAGAGGACGCAGACCTTCTTTACGGTTTTCTGCTTGTTGTCTTTTTTCAGATAATTCCAAGGATATATCGGCCATTCCACCGACCACGCCCGACATGATATTGAAGCTTGTTGCCAGAAGTGCCAGCCCGGCTATTGTGCCGTAACCCCATTTTCGTCTGCGATGGGGGCCTTGATTTTCTTCCGCTATACGGGCGGCTTCGATGGTAACGTCTTCGTTTGTATATTTGGCGTTCATTTCTACATCCTCTATTTTTTTGTGAGAGAGTTATATCATAAATTTTTAATGTAACGCAAGCTTTTTACATAATTCTTTTCTTGGGGCGTGTCGGTAATCAGTAATTAGAAATTAGAAATTAGAAACACCGTCATTGCGAGAGAGCAAAGCGAACGAAGCAATCCATCTGTTTTTGACAAATACCGTTCACGCCAAGCGCGCAAAGTTTTGCAAAGGCCGCATAAGAAGAATAACAAAGCTTTGCGGTCTTTTCTTTGTTTTCTCGGCGACCTTTGCGTGAATGATTAAGATTCCTTCGCCTGCGCGCGTAATGCCGGGGGAGGCGCGGGGACGCTCTTCTCTTATCGTCATTGCGAGGGAATAACGTGACCGAAGCAATCCAGGGCCGTGGGGGGAAGATTTCGGATTATCGTGTAGGATCTTTTAAGAAGTGTCCCACGTGCTTTTTAAAAGCTTTATCCCACGCACTTCGTGCTTCGGGAGTCTTTTGAAGATATGTCCCACGCACTTCGTGCTTCGGGAGTCTTTTGAAGATATGTCCCACGCACTTCGTGCTTCGGGACGGG
>JBNKRZ010000028.1:0-5641 GCA_050297015.1 Alphaproteobacteria bacterium
GCGTCGAAGCTCTTTAAAGAAGTGTCCCACGTGCTTCGCACTTCGGGACAGGGCTTCTCCTCGCAATGACGGTGCACTAACATCCCCCCTTTTTTTTAAGGGGAGCGCCATCTTTTCCCTCCCTCCTTTTAAGGGGGGAGGTTAGGAGGGGGGTAAAGCCACAACCTACGACCCCCTCCCTAACCCTCCCCCTGATTATTAAGCGTTGTCCCACGTGCTTCGCACTTCGGGACAGGGGGAGGGGAGGTTAGAGCGTCTGGGGACACAATAGTTATTGTGCCCCGACTCCGTATGCGACTCCCTATGCTACCTCATGCCCGATACGTGATACATACTACGTGGTACGTATCACGTATCATGCACTCATACCCTATGACTACCCGCGGGAGCGCAAAGCCGTGGTAATGGTGCCGTCATCAAGGTAATCCAGCTCGCCGCCCACGGGCACGCCATGTGCAAGACGGGTAATTTTTAAGGCGGGGTCACTATCCTGCAAACGATCGGTTAGATAATGGGCAGTGGATTGCCCGTCAACCGTAGCGCTGAGGGCCAGAATAATCTCACCAGTCCCTTCGGCCTTCACGCGGGCACAGAGTGATTCAATACGCAAATCTTCGGGACGTACACCGTCCAGCGCGCTCAAAACCCCGCCCAGTATGTGATAACGCCCCTTGTACGCGTGCGTACGCTCAATCGCCCATAGATCGGCAACGCCCGCCACCACGCATAAGGCACTGCTCTCCCGCTTGACATCCTGACAAATCCGGCAAGGGTCGACCGTATCGAGATTCCCGCACACGCCACATTCCCCGACCCGCGCCGCCGCATTTTCAAGCGCCTGTATCAAGGGCGCCATTTTCCGTTCCTTATTGGTCAAAAGATGCAAAACCGCCCGCTTGGCCGAGCGCGGCCCCAATCCCGGCAAGCGCGCCATATTCTTAATCAGGGTTTCAATCTCATTATCAGCCATTCAAATACGGCTCCGTCAATCGTTATAAACGCCCGCGCCAGACACCGGGTCTTGATAAGCAAATAGCTCACGCGGCAAATCAAGGCCGGTTTGGAGCTGGAATAACTCAACCTCCGTCACACCGCCCATTGCATCGGTCACACGCCACTTTTTAAGCGCCATCGGATTTTCAGTAAAACCCAAAAGCAACGTCCCCGCGCCCGGATCGGCCGTTTGCACCAGCGCGATTTGGAGCAATCCGCCAGCGCGGCGTATGCTATTCACTGTTACATCACCGGACAAGCGTAAATCCCCGCGCAAAAGGAAATCCGCCAGCGTTTGCCCGATTGGCGCGTTGGATTGCTCGCCCAATTCACTGTCATAGAAATACAGGAAAAAACCGTCAGCCACGATAAAATCGTCCAGCTCGTCATATTCAAACCGCAATTTTCCGGGACGGTTTAGATAAAATGTACCGACAAGCTGCGTGCCGTCCGGCCCGGTTTGCAAAAAGCGCGCCTGCGCCGTATCCAGCGCACGCAAGTAACTTTCCGCCTTTTGGAGAGAGGGCGGCATACGCCCGTCAGTTTCAGCCTGCGCCGGCAGGGCCAAAAACACAAAAAACAAAATGGGAATTATGCACTTTATCATCATTTGATTGATATAGGACAAAGCGCGGAAAAGGAAGGGGTAAAGCGCCTATTTATTGAACATCTCCACGCCCAGCTTGTCTTCTTGCGTGCGTAAAAGCGCCATATCATAGGCAAGCTGCATTTTCGCAAGCAAATCGGCATTAACCCCAAAGGCTTTTTCGATGCGCAACGCCATCTCCAGTGACAAATCCGCCCGGCCATTGACCATGGCTGAAAGCGCTTGCCGCCCGACTTTGAGGATTTTTGCGGCGCTACTTACATTCAAGCCCTTGGCCTCAATAATGTTTTTTTTAATCATCGTGCCGGGATGCGCCGGTGTATTTTGTGACATAGTAAACTCCCTTTAAAATAAAGACGAATCTTCTCCACCCTCGGAAATAATACCGTCACGCGACACACGACGCAAGGGGGGTTAACAGAACATACCTGCATATGCACAATATTCTACAATCGTTAAGAGATATTTTATCCCGCCTCGCTGAAATCGCTCACGAGGATTTCACGCTTTCCTGTGGGTGACGCTTTAGAGACGACACCCTGCCGTTCCATCTCCTCGATAATCCGCGCGGCGCGGTTATAACCGATTTGCAAATGACGCTGGATAAAGCTGGTCGAGGCCTTACCCTCGCGCGCGACGATGGCTACGGCTTGATCGTACAGCTCATCAACACTGTTACCGCCGTCGCTATCACCATCCCCGAACAGCGCCCCCATGACCTCACTATCACCGAAATCGCCGCCTTCGGTAATCTCCTCAAGGTAATGCGGCTCGCCCTGTGCCTTCAGATAGCTCACAACATTTTCAACATCCTCGTCGGAGGTAAACGGCCCATGCACGCGCTTGATCCGCCCGCCCGCTGCCATGTAGAGCATATCCCCCATACCGAGAAGCTGTTCCGCCCCGCCTTCGCCAAGGATCGTGCGGGAGTCGATTTTTGATGTCACAGCAAAGGAAATCCGCGTCGGGAAATTGGCCTTGATAACCCCGGTAATCACGTCAACGGACGGGCGCTGCGTCGCCATAATCAGGTGAATCCCCGCGGCCCGCGCCATCTGGGCCAAGCGCTGGATGGCGTTTTCAACATCCTTACCCGCCACCAACATCAAATCGGCAAATTCATCGACAACCACAACGATATAGGGCAGCTCCGTTGTATCGAGGGGCTGCTCCTCAAAAATCGGCTTACCCGTATCGGGATCAAAACCGGTCTGAACCTTACGCATAAGCGTCTCACCCTTTTTGCGGGCCTGCCGCAGCCGTTCATTATAGCCTTCGATATTCCGCACACCGAGCTTGGACATCGCGCGGTAACGCTCTTCCATTTCTTGCACGGTCCATTTCAGGGAAACAACGGCTTTCCCCGGCTCTGTTACCACAGGCGCCAGCAAATGCGGGATATCGTCGTAAACCGACAGTTCCAGCATTTTCGGGTCAATCATAATAAAGCGGCATTTTTCCGGCGGTAATTGATAGAGCAAAGACAAAATCATCGTATTCACAGCCACGGATTTCCCGGAGCCTGTCGTCCCGGCCACCAGCAAATGCGGCATCTTGGCAAGGTCGGCCACAATCGGATGCCCACCGATATCTTTCCCCAAAATCAAAGGCAGGTGCGCCTTGGCATTTTGCACCTCGCGCGTCTCCAGCATTTCGCGCATAAAGACCGTCTGGCGGAATTTGTTGGGCAGCTCAATCCCGATCACGTTACGCCCCGGAATAACGGCACAACGCACGGAAACCGCGGCCATCGAACGCGCAATATCGTCCGCCAGAGACACAACGCGCTGCGTTTTAACACCGGGCGCGGGTTCAAATTCATAGAGCGTCACCACCGGGCCGGGATGAATGGAAACAATTTCGCCATTCACATTGAAATCCGCCAAAACGTTTTGCAAAAGCTCGGCATTATGCCGCAAAGCCTTGTCATCAGGCACTTCACCCTCATCCTGTTCAGGCAAGGGTTGGAGCAGGCCCACGGACGGCAGCTCCCACGCGCCACCATCATCTAGCGTAAAACTGGTCTGGTGAGACTTTTTATGCGTTTTTTGCGGACTGGCAATCGGAATCGACGCCGCAGAAAGCGGGGCCGGAGGAACAGACATCTCCAACGAAGGAGAAGCTACGGCTTCCCCTTCAAAAGATGTCGTCTTATTCGCGACAGGCTTTTCTTTCTTTAAACGGGGTTTTGTCGCCATCTTGGCAGCACGCCGGACAGGCGGCTGATAATCAGGATCGCCATAATGGCGCACCCAATCATAAAAACCTATTACCCCCGCATAAACCAGCAAAGCGCCATTAAGCGCTCCAACCGCACACAATTTTGAAAACCAGACTACATGCGCGCGCGTTACAACCATCGCATAAAGTGTCAAGGCCAGCCCGACCAAAGCCGCGGATACCGCCATCACCGTGTGTTCATACCCGCCAACAAAAGGATGGATAACAGCCGCCGCCCGACTCAACATCAGCGTTCCGCCGCTCCCGCCCAAATAAGGGGTCAAGAGCCATTCCCCGGCCGGCAAGCGGGCAAAAGCCATCGCCATACACAAAGCGCCACCGATCATCGCCGCCGCCCGTGCCCATAAACGCGCCACGAACAGACGCCGGACAATTCGTACGCCCCACAGGCTCATCACCAAACCGAAAACAACGCTCCCCAGCCCCAACGTCTGGAGCAGAAAATCTGCCACATGCGCGCCCGGAACACCCAGCCAGTTGCTCACACCATCCTCAGAAAGGGCACCAGAGGTGTTCCACGAAGGATCGGTGTGGTGATAGCTGGCCACGGCCAGCAACGCGAACAAACCGCTCAACAGAAAAACACCGCCGGTCAAATCAATCAGCCGCCGCGCAATAAAAGCCTGCGCGCTTTCCGGCAAAAAGGGCAGAGTGCGTTTTTTCTTTTTACGAATAGCTTTGGAATATTGTCCCATACGATCCTTTTATTTTTCTGTTTAATTTGAAAGACGGCGATACACCGCAGAAGTAAAAGATAGCCCGGCAAAGCGGGAAAAGATTTTTCATACATACACAGTTTAACGCGCCAAAGACCAAAAGACAAGAAAGGAGAACGCGCTCTGCGCTTTGTTTTTCATTCCCTTTCCGTCAAATATTAACTTTTTGTTAACCTTTTTAGCGTTTCCTGAACACAGGACATTCGTCCTAAGTCTTTTGCCAAAGCTACATTAGCTACATTGTCTTTGCCTCTCTAACGTCAGGAGGGTTTATATGGGCATAACCGTTTCGCAAACCGCGCCAAAAAACGGCCATGTGGAATACGCTATCTACACGTTCACCGCACCCGATCAAAGCGGAACACAGCCCTTACTATGGCAAAAATTCAAGACATTAAAACAACGACGAAAAGCGCTGCAAACCGCAGAAAAGCTTGCGCGTAGCGGACGTTACAAAAAGGTGGAGATCAAACAGAAATACTTTGACCGCCGCGCGGGCCGTATGGCCGCATTGACCGTCCGCATTTTTGAAGACCGCAAGCCTCTTACCCCTGGGAAAATCCTAACACGTGTTTTAACACTGTTGGCGGGGCTGTCAGCCTTTATTGTGACTTACGCTCTGACAATAGGCGGATAAAACGCTATTCCTCAGCAAGCTGGCCGTTCGGATTCGTTTCAACCAGTGCGGCAACCTGTTCAAACACACGGGCGTTTTCCTGCATCTGTTCAGCCAGCGGCGGGTTTTGTTCACCGATTGTCTTAAAGAAAGCTGAGGCATCACGGAGAAGGCGTGCAGCAAGTTCAGCATGTGTAGTCATAAATCTATCCTAACGTTAAGAAAGATGGGTTTCACGGAACGGGTGCGCCTTGTACGTCCCCAATATCCGCACTTCTTTGGCAAAAAATGCCAATTCTTCCAAGGCCAAAGACAAAGAGCGGCTATCCGTATGCCCCTCCACATCACAATAAAACTGGGCCGCCTGAAAATTTTCATCAACATATGATTCCAGTTTAACCATATTGACGCCATTAGTCGCAAAACCGCCCATTGCCTTATACAGAGCCGCGGGAATATTGCGCACTT
>JBNKRZ010000029.1:0-47441 GCA_050297015.1 Alphaproteobacteria bacterium
AAGATATGTCCCACGCACTTCGTGCTTCGGGAGTCTTTTGAAGATATGTCCCACGCACTTCGTGCTTCGGGACGGGCGCACTTCGGGACAGGGCTTCTCCTCGCAATGACGGTGATATAGTTTCCCCTCCCCTTAAAAGGGTGGAGGGAATAGGGGGGAGGGACGCTATTATTATAGCCCTTGCACGAGACATCATTTTATAGGGCATGGGCTATATGTCGATTTTTGTTGTCAGGGGTAGGGGAGGTGTTATAGAAAATAACGACACTACAAAAAACGGAGATAAAAAAATGGCGAATGAAAGTAGTAACGGCGGTGGAAATTATTATCGTATGGATGAGGTTTTTACTCTTCTAGAAAAAAGAAAAATGGATTGTTTGCTGCAGGGTGAAAAGGAGAAGGCTTCTGACATTCAAAAGGGGCAGAACAAGATTCGAGATTGGACAAGTGGAACGACGATAGCACAATTCGCTGATTCTACAATTGTCATACAAGAAAGGCTGCCGACGGATGGGGATACTGTGATCTTGTTATTGAACAAAATTCTTGATGGTACGGCGAAGCCTATGATTCCCCAAGGGGCACCCTGTACACCTGCCTCTCGTGCGACCCCGAAACCAAGCTTTGGTTGATTTCAGAATTGTTTCATTTGTAACATTCCGCAACAAACAGTGATTTGTTGTGTCGGGCCGGGCCGTTTATATTGATAATCAGAGAATTAACAATAATCTGACAAAACGGCGCATACATTAAATGAAGCAACAAACTCTGACCAAAGCGGTTACCGTTAAAGGTGTCGGCCTTCACTCCGGCTCTGAAGTTATTATGACTCTTCGGCCCGCGGGGGAGGATGCCGGCATTTGTTTTATCCGCACGGATGTTGCCGACCGGGACAATCACATCCCGGCTTTGTGGGACCGTGTGGTTGATACGCGTTTGTGCACCGTGATCGGTAACGAGGCGGGCGTCACCGTCGGCACGGTTGAGCATTTGATGGCGGCGCTGCGCGGGTGCGGGGTCGACAATGTGACGATCGAACTGGATAGCCCGGAAGTGCCCATCATGGACGGTAGCGCTGAACCTTTTGTGGCGGCGATTGATACGGTGGGGGTTAAGGTGCAAAAAGCATCCCGGCGCGCCATTCGCGTGCTTAAGGAAGTGAGCGTGACCCGCGATGGTAAAACCGTGACACTGAAACCTTCCGATGCGCCGAGCTTCGCGGGGGAGATCGTCTTTACGCATCCCTCCATCGGGGCGCAGAAAAAACAGGTTAAGCTGGTGAACGGTAATTTCCGCCATAACATCGCCGATGCCCGGACCTTTGGTTTTGTCCATGAGGTCGAAGCGCTGCGTAAAGCGGGGTTGGCTCTGGGCGGTTCGCTGGAAAACGCCATCGTTCTCGATCAGGATAAAATCATCAATGAAGAAGGCTTGCGCCACGAAGATGAATTCATCCGTCACAAATTGCTGGATGCGATTGGGGATATTTATCTGGCGGGCGCTCCGGTGATCGGAGCTTATGAAAGCGCTAAGCCGGGGCACGCTTTGAACAATGCTTTGCTTCACGAGCTGTTTTCTACACCAGAGGCATGGGAGCGGGTTTCTATGGATGAAGTTATGGCGGACAAAGAATCCGAAGTTTGCCCGGCGACGCACTGATATATCCACTTAATTTTTATTCTCGACACGTCTTGCCCCTTTCTTCATTATAGGGCTCGAATATGCCTTATAAGGAGAATTAAAAGATGAAACGGCTCTGGCGCCTTTTTCCTGTTTTGTTTGTTGTCATGACGGTTGCGGCTTGTAGTAGTACGGGCGATAACGCTCTTCCCGATGCTGAAGAACAAGCGGTCGATGTTTTGTACAACCGTGCGGCGGCGGCGCTTGATTCCAAACAATACGAAGATGCGACTCACTTGTTTGAAGAGGTTGAGCGCCAGCATCCTTACTCCGAATGGGCGACGCGTGCCGAATTGATGGCGGCTTATTCCTCTTACAAGGGCGGAAACTACGATCTGGCTGTCTTGGCGCTGGACCGGTTTGTAGAGCTGCACCCCGGTAATGAAGATGTCGATTATGCGCTTTATTTACGGGCGCTGTGTTTCTACGAACAGATTTCTGATGTGGCGCGGGATCAGGCTTTAACGATGGAGGCTCTTCACGCGCTGGAAACACTGGTACGCCGTTTCCCGGAAAGCCGTTATGCCCGCGATGCGAATCTGAAGCGCGACTTGACGTTGGATCATCTGGCGGGCAAGGAGATGGAGATCGGGCGCTATTACCTTAACCGCGGTCAGATTAATGCGGCGATCAACCGTTTTCGCGTTGTTGTTAAGGATTATCAGACAACCACGCACGTGCCGGAGGCACTACACCGCCTTGTTGAGGCTTACCTAACGCTGGGGCTTAAGGATGAAGCGCACAGGATTGCCGCTGTTCTGGGGTATAATTATCCCGGTGATAAATGGTACGAAAAGACTTATAAGCTGCTCGATCCGCAGATTCGTGACCGCATTCTGGCGGACCGCTCATGGGTTGACCGGACGGTGGAGAGTATCTTCAAGCCGGATTAGCTCGATGGAAACCTTTATCGACCGCTGGGGATGGACCCATACGCCGGACGAGGATAGCGTCATTCGCGGGCGGGCTGGCGCGTTTGCTGCTTTGATTGTCCGGGATAAAATCCTCATAACATGGCCGGGATGCGCGCCGAAGGTGCCGGAATTGCCCGGCGGCGGGATTGATCCGGGGGAAACGGCGGAGGAAGCACTGATCCGTGAGATGTGGGAGGAAGCCGCTGTTCGTCTTCCGGCGGTGAAGCCGGAGCGCACGATAAGGCAGCGGATTAACTTGAGGGCCGAGGATTGCAACGAATTCTGGCATTACGACCAGACCTATTTTTTGCTTAAGGATGAGTCTTATGAAGAGCTACTGTTCGACGGGGAGCGGCAGCCTGAAGATGCGCTGAAATCCCGCTGGGTTGATTTGTCTGAATTACCCGGTTTACAACTGCACGCCGTGCATGGCAAAGCGCTCAAGAATCTGCTTTAATCGCTTTTATGCTCACGGGTTTGACCATACATAATGTTGTTCTGATCGACCGGCTGGCGCTGGATTTCGCGGAGGGCTTTTGCGCCCTGACCGGCGAGACCGGGGCGGGTAAGTCGATTTTGCTTGATGCGCTGGGGCTGGCGCTCGGTGCGCGCGCGGAATCGCGGCTGGTGCGCAAAGGGACGGATCAGGCGCAGGTTATTGCCACATTTGATGTGGCTGATACGCACCCCTCCTTATTGATTTTGCATAATGCTGAAATAGAGGTGGAGGGGTGTATTCCACCGTCATTGCGAGAAGCGCCTTGTAGCGAAGCGGAGAGGGGTGACGAAGCAATCCAGAAAGCTAAAGGTACAGAAAACTCTGGATTGCCGCGCCGCTTGTCAGCGGCTCGCAATGACGAAATCGTGGAATTGGTTGTACGGCGGACGCTCTCAGCGGATGGCAGATCCCGCGCTTTTATCAACGACCAGCCGGTGAGCGCCGGGCTGTTGCGGCAGGTCGGGGAAAGCCTCGTTGAAATTCACGGCCAGTTCGAAACGCAAGGGCTGCTCGATCCGAAGACGCACCGGGGTTTGCTGGACGAGTATGCCGGGGTGGATGCCGTGCAAATGGCGCGGAGCTGGGAAGAATGGAAAGCGGCGGCAGCGCATTTGACCGCGGAACGTGAGGCGATGGACAAAGCGCGCCGTGATGAAGATTACCTCCGGCAGGCGGTGGAAGACCTCGATGCTTTGTCACCGGAAGCGGGGGAGGAGGAAAAGCTGGCGGCGCTACGCGAGCGTTTAATGAAGCGGGAACAAATCCTCGAATCACTCAATGCCGGGTATGAGGGCGTAAACGAAGCCGAGAGTGTTGTGGGGCAGGCCGCGCGTGCGCTGGAACGCACGGGGGATGACGGGGCGGAAATTATGGCTGCGCTCGACCGGGCGCATGCGGAATTACAAGAGGCTCTGGCCGCGATTCAGTCCCTATCCGCCGATCTGGAGGAATGCGAAGAGTCTCTGGAAAGCATTGATGACCGCCTGTTTGCGCTGCGTGGACAGGCGCGTAAACATGATTGCGCGGTGGATGATCTGCCCCGCATTCGTGATGAGCTGGCCGGGCAACTCAATAATATCGAACGGCAGGACGATATTCTGGCCGATTTGATGAAAGAGGTTGAGGCGCTCAAGTCAAACTATGTGAGGCTATGTGAGGGGGTAAGCCGGGATCGCCGGGAGGCCGGAGAGCGTTTGGATGTTCTTGTGGCTGCGGAATTGCCGCCGCTGAAACTGGAAAAAGCACAGTTTTTCACAAGGGTTGAAAGCCTCGAAGAGGCCGAGTGGGGGCCGGGCGGAATGGATCGCGTACGGTTCCTTGTCGCGACCAATCCGGGGGCGGAGCCGGGGCCGCTGGGCAAGATTGCATCCGGTGGGGAAATGGCGCGCTTCATGCTGGCGCTGAAAGTGGTAATGGCCGAGACGGGCGCGGCAGGGACGATGATTTTCGATGAGGTCGATGCCGGGATCGGCGGCGCGACGGCAGATGCGGTGGGCGAACGGCTGGCAAGGCTTTCCGGGGCGCGGCAAATCCTCGTTGTCACGCATGCCCCGCAAGTGGCCGCCCGTGCGGATCATCACTATATCGTTATGAAAGACGGGGCGGAGGAGGTTAATACCACCGTGATTCATCTGGAGGAAACCGACAAACGCCGTGAGGAAATCGCCCGCATGCTCTCCGGGGCGCAGGTTACCGACGAATCGCGCGCCGCGGCGGACAAACTTTTGGAAGGACGGGCTGCGTGAACTCTCTTTTCGACATGGACAAGGAAGACGCGCGGGTGCGGCACAAAAAGCTGGCCGAAGAAATCCGGCGGCATGATGCGCTGTACTACACGCATGATGAGCCGGAAATCTCTGATGCGGCCTACGACAAATTGCGGCAAGAACTGGAGGCTCTGGAGCGGGATTATCCTGAATTGGTAAATGCCGAAAGTCCGACGCAAACCGTGGGGGCAACCCCGGCGCGGGGCTTCAAAAAGGTCAAACATGCGGTGCCGATGTTGTCATTGTCCAACGTGTTCAGCGCAGAGGATGTGAATGATTTCTATGATCGTATCCGCCGTTTTTTAGGGTTGGTCGAGGATGAGCCGGTGGAAATCGCTGCTGAGCCGAAGATTGATGGATTGTCTTGCTCTCTGCGCTATGAAGGGCGGAAGCTGGTTTTAGCCGCAACGCGCGGTGATGGCGCGGAAGGGGAGGATATCACCGCCAATGTCATGACGATCAGTGATGTGCCCAAGGAACTGCCCGCGGAAGCGCCAGAGACTCTGGAAGTGCGGGGCGAGATTTACATGCGCCGGGATGATTTTGCCGCGCTTAATGAGCGGCAGGTTGATGCCGGAAAGCAGCCCTTTGCCAATCCGCGCAATGCGGCGGCGGGCAGTGTCCGCCAGCTTGATCCGAAAATCACGCAGCAACGGCCTCTCCATTTCTTTGCCTACGCTGTGGCTGATGATAGCGCTTTCTCGGCTTTGAATGATGCGTCCTCGCCTTTAACGCAATTTTACATAATGCAAAAGTTGGGGGAATGGGGATTTAGCTTGGCGGAGCCGTCCGGGGTGTTTGATAATGAAGATGCGCTGATGGAATATTATCAAAGCATCATGGAGCAGCGCTCGGCGCTGACTTACGAAATCGACGGGGTAGTGTATAAGGTCAACCGCCGGGACTGGCAGGAGCGGCTGGGATTTGTCTCCCGTGCGCCGCGCTGGGCGACCGCGCATAAATTCCCGGCGGAGCAGGCGGTTACGCGCATCAATGCGATCGACATTCAGGTTGGACGAACCGGAGCGTTAACCCCTGTGGCACGGCTGGAGCCAATCAGCGTCGGCGGGGTGGTGGTATCCAACGCGACGCTTCACAATGAGGATGAGATCAGGCGTAAAGATGTACGGATTGGCGATATGGTTGTTATCCAGCGCGCCGGGGACGTGATCCCGCAGGTCGTTCGCGTTTTAAAGGATAAGCGGCAGGGCAATCCACCGGAATATGAATATCCGGCGACGTGTCCGGTGTGTGGCTCGCAAGCCATCCGGGAGGAGGGCGAAGCCGTGCGGCGCTGTACGGGGGGCTTGATTTGCCCGGCGCAGCGGGTGGAACGCCTGAAACATTTTGTCTCCCGCGATGCGTTTGATATTGAGGGCATGGGCACGAAAGCGATCGAGCTGTTCTGGGAAAAAGGGCTGCTCCACAGTCCTGCCGATATTTTCCGCTTGGCGAAACACAATAAGGATATGACTTGTTATTCTGAGCGGAGCGAAGAATCTGAAAGTGCGCGGCAGGAAAGATCCTTCGCTGACGCTCAGGATGACGGCACGTTACGCCCCTTACAGGAATGGGAAGGCTGGGGTGTTAAATCGGCGGAAAACCTGTTTGCGGCGATTGAAATGCGGCGCACCATAGAATTTCCGCGCTTTATTTTTGCGCTCGGCATCCGGCAGATTGGGATCGCTACGGCCAAGCGCCTTGCCGGGCATTACGGATCGTTGGATAATTTGAAAGCGGCTATGGATACAGCGCAGGATCGTGAGAGTGAAGCCTTTGCCGATTTGTTGTCGATTGAGGATGTCGGTCCGGCCGTCGCGGATGACTTACTGGGCTTTTTCGCGGAAGATCATAACCGGGAGGTTCTGGCAGATCTTGAAAATGTACTAACGATTGATCCTTATGAAGCGCCCGTGGTATCTGATTCTCCCGTTGCAGGGAAAACCGTTGTGTTTACAGGGACGCTGGAAAAAATGACGCGGGCGGAGGCTAAGGCTCGCGCGGAAAGCCTGGGCGCAAAGGTAGCCGGATCTGTTTCAAAAAAGACCAATTATGTTGTGGCCGGGGCGGATGCAGGCTCCAAGCTCAAAAAAGCACGGGAACTGGATGTTACCGTGCTTTCGGAAGATGAGTGGCTGGATTTGATCCTTGCTGGATAAATCTCAGTCGTCTTTGTTTGCACGCAGGCCATCAAGACGATTCATGGCGTCCTCGATTTCGTCCGGGTAATCGCGGCGCTCGATGAACTCCCCGCCGCCCGTGTTGCGTGTCATAGACAGGTCTAACGCGCGGGCCAATTCTTCAGAAATGGGAAGGTCATTTTGCTTCAGGGACATGTCCAGAGCAAATAGAATACGGTCACTCAAACGGACATGACGGCCACTTTCCAGAAATTCTTTGGGATCCATTGTTTTTATTTCTCCTGCGTTTAGACGTTTAGAACGGCTTTACTTTCTCTTTGATTTTGTTCACTGTCAACAGTTCATCGAAAGCATTTAGGAAAGAATTTCGAATCCCATCCGTTTCCATCAGGATTTCATGATAAGAGCCTGGCAATTCGACGAGTGTGGCATGGGGCATAACTTTGGCCGCTTTTTTGATTCGGGCGTTATCGACCAGCCGGTCTTGTTCGGCGAGTGCCAAAAGGCAGGGGGTATGAATATCCCGCAGAACATTTTTTTTGCGCAGCCGCGCGCAGGATACAAGGGCCTCATGAACCCAGCCGAACGTAACATTTCCCACTTGCAGTGCCGGATCAAAGGTACTCCACGCATCGTGAATGGTGCTGCGGGTTTTATCGCTTGTTAAGGTGCCCTTGGCGCGCCGGGGGCGTATGCGCGGTTCCCAGTCATTTCCGCCGGGAACGTAGGAGTGCCCGAAAAAGGAACTTAAAGGCTCGGAGATTGAAAGTGCCAGCCATGACGGTAAGGCGCGCAAAGAGTTGATCCCCATTAACGGTGCAGAAAAAGCGGCGGCGGCGAACATATCAGGGTGGCGGTGCAGGTAGCGCAGGCCAATATTCGCCCCCATTGAATGCCCCAGCATGATTAAAGGAATGCGCCCGACATCGGGGTGGACAGCGGCGTGTTTCACGTATTCCATCAGGAAGAAATGCAGGTCCGCGATATCTTCGTCAAAGCTGTTGGAGTGGCGTTTATGCGGGTTTTTCAAGTGCCTCTCGGACTTGCCTTGTCCTTGCCAGTCAATGACCCACATGCTTAAGTTACGGTCG
Organism: Alphaproteobacteria bacterium; assembly: GCA_050297015.1. Classification (GTDB taxonomy): domain Bacteria; phylum Pseudomonadota; class Alphaproteobacteria; order Micavibrionales; family Micavibrionaceae; genus JACKJA01. The sequence goes on from JBNKRZ010000029.1 coordinate 8,092, forward strand.
AGAAGATCGTGAGCCAGCTCGAAATATTTTTCTCCGAATTCCGACAGGCCCGGCAGGACGATTATAATCGCATCCGGTATGTGGCTTTCCGGTGCAACGGTGCCAAAGCGCATTTTACGCCCTCTGGCATTGCTGAATGTATGCCAACGCCAGCCCGGCGGCTCTAAAAAGCGATCTTCCAGATCAATACGGTCTTTTTGCGAATCATTAGTCATGACAGGCATTGTAATATGGCTGTGAAAGCCCGGCTAGCCCTATTCCATACCCTTAACGATATCTTCCGTCATTTTCTTCGCATCGCCCAGAAGCATCATCGTGTTGTCGCCGTAGAAGAGCGGGTTGTCGATCCCTGCATAACCGGAGCCCATTGAGCGCTTGACGAACAGTACGGTGCCCGCTTTTTCCACATCCAGAACCGGCATCCCGTAAATCGGGGAGGAACTGTCGTTTTTAGCCGCCGGGTTGGTGATGTCGTTCGCGCCAATGACGTAGACCACATCGGTTTGGGCAAAGTCACGGTTGATGTTTTCCAGCTCGAACACCTCGTCATACGGCACGTTGGCTTCAGCCAGCAGCACGTTCATGTGCCCCGGCATCCGGCCCGCAACAGGGTGGATCGCATATTTTACATCGACGCCTTCAGCTTTCAGAACATCGGCCATTTCGCGCAAAGCATGCTGGGCTTGGGCCACGGCCATGCCATATCCCGGAACGATAATCACGGAGGAGGCATTTTTCATGATGTAGGCTGCATCATCCGCCGCACCCATTTTAGCTGTGCGGTCGCCCATGTCGGCGGCTGCGCCTGCGGCTTGTTCACCGCCGAATCCACCGAGGATCACGTTGATGAAAGAGCGGTTCATTCCCTTGCACATGATGTAGGACAGGATCGCGCCGCTTGCGCCGACCAGTGCTCCGGTGACGATCAGAAGGTTATTATGCAGCGTAAAGCCGATCCCGGCGGCCGCCCATCCGGAGTAAGAGTTCAGCATGGACACGATTACGGGCATATCCGCGCCGCCAATCGGGATAATCATCAACACGCCGAGCGCAAGGCCCAGCAGGACAATCGTCCAGAAGAAAAAGCCACTGCCCGTGGCGCAGAGCATAAAGATAAACAGGAGCAACAATCCGCCAAGGCCGGCATTGATCTGGTGCTGCATAGGGAAGCTTACGGGTTTGCCGGAGATCATGCCCTGTAGCTTGCCAAAGGCGATGATCGAACCGGTAAAGGTAACCGCCCCGATGGCAACGCCTAAAGACATCTCAATTAGGGAGGCAAATTTTATATCACCCGGCGTGCCGATGTGATAGCTCTCCGGGCTGTAGAAGGCCGCCGCCGCTACGAATACAGCGGCCAAACCGACGAGGGAGTGGAATGCTGCAACCAACTGGGGCAGGGCCGTCATTTCAATCTTGTTCGCAATGATAGCGCCGATCGTTCCGCCGATAATCAGGCCGAGGATAATCAGACCGTAACCTGTGACGGACGGCAGCATCAGCGTTGTAATGATTGCCAGCGCCATTCCGCCCATGCCGTATGTCAGGCCGGAGCGCGCGCTTTCCGGGTGTGAAAGACCGCGGAGCGCCATGATAAAACAAACGGAGGCAATCAGATAAGCTAAGGGGGCAAGTGTTTCCATTGGTTTATTCTCTCCTTAAGCTTTCTTTTTAAACATGTGAAGCATCCGGCGGGAAACGATAAAGCCGCCGAATATGTTAACGGATGCGAGGATTACCGCGAGGAATCCCATGAATTGTGAAAAGCCGGACTGCGCTCCTCCCGCGGCGAGCAGTGCGCCCACGATAATGACTGACGAGATCGCGTTTGTCACAGCCATCAGAGGGGAATGCAGGGCAGGCGTGACACGCCAAACAACGTAATAGCCGACAAAACAGGCCAGAATAAACACCGTTAGGCCCGTCATCAAAAAGTCATCGCTATGTCCGCCTTCGGCGGCACTGGCAAATGTTTGCGCCGTTTCGGCCAGTATAGCATCGATGCCTGCTTTGGCGGCGTCTCCGAGCTCGGCAATGTTTTCGGGAATTGTATTTTCACTCATGGTTCACGATCCTTATTTTTTTGTCGTGGTGGATTTTTTTGTAGCGGTTTTTTTGGGTGCCGCTTTTTTAGCCGCAGGCTTTTTCGCAGGCGCTTTTTTGGCCGCGGGTTTCTTCGCCGCGGGTTTCTTTGGCGCGGACGTTTTCTTTGGCGCCGCTTTGGGTTCTTCTGTTTTTTCCACCTTTGTATTGGCGAATTGCGGGTGGACGATTTTGCCACCGCTGGTCAGAAGAACGCCTTTGACGATTTCATCTTCGGTATCAATGGCCAGTTTGCCGCTTTCCTTATCAATCAAAAGCGTCATAAGGTTTAAGAGGTTTTTGGCGTACAGTGTCGCGGCGCTGGCGGCTAAACGGCTGGGGACGTTACGGTGCCCGATGATCTTAACGCCGTGTTTTTCTACAACCTCGCCCGCTTTCGTTAGTTCACAGTTTCCGCCCATTTCGGCGGCCAGATCAACAATCACCGCCCCCGGTTTCATGGTTTTGACCATAGCCTCGGTAATTAATTTCGGGGCCGGCCGGCCGGGGATCAACGCCGTGGTGATAACGATATCTTGCTTGGCAATTGTTTCTTCCACCAGAGCGGCTTGTTTCTTTTTGTATTCAGCCGACATTTCTTTGGCGTAACCGCCCGCCGTTTCGGCTTGTTTGAATTCCTCGTCCTCTACCGCGACAAAAGAACCGCCGAGGGACTGAACTTGTTCTTTAGCGGCCGGTCGCACGTCTGTGGCCGAGACAATCGCGCCAAGACGTTTGGCTGTGGCGATGGCCTGAAGGCCTGCAACACCCGCACCCATAATAAAGACTTTGGCCGGGGGCACGGTGCCCGCCGCCGTCATCATCATCGGAAAGGCGCGGTTGAAATGCTCCGTCGCATCAAGGACGGCTTTATAGCCCGCGAGGTTCGATTGGGAGGATAAAACATCCATAGCCTGCGCCCGCGTGATTCGCGGCACCAGCTCCATGCTCATGGCGTCAATGCCGCTTTTCGCCAGCGCGGCGATCAGGCTGCCATTTTGATAGGGTGCCATTTGGCCAATCAGCAACGCACCTTTCTTGATTCCCTTTAGGGCCGTGTCGGCGGGCGGCTGCACGCACAACACAACATCAGCATCTTTTAAAGCGTCTGCCGTGCTTTTGGCTATCGTCGCTCCGGCCTCTTTAAACATCTCATCGGTGATAGAGGCTTTGTCTCCGGCCCCGGTTTCGATTGTCACGGTGGCGCCCAGAGCCGTGTATTTCTTTACAGTTTCAGGTGATGCGGCTACACGGGCTTCCAGAGAGGCTGTTTCTTTGGGAACGGCAATTTTGATGCTCACGATAGATATCCCTTTTCAAATTTCAAAGTATGAATCATAAATCTTTAATCAACGCACCATGACTCAACTTTTTACGTTTGTGAAGGGGGTATGAGAAAAAACGTGGGAAAAAATAGCAAAAAGTATTTTTTATCATGGATAAGCTTCATCTGGGAACAGACTTGCGTTGAGGGCGATTGTTGGGTAGATTCTACATATTAGTTATCTTTGGGGTGTCCCCGATTCTTAAGATTTTAAACGAATTATTTTCTATGTATTATTTTAGAGCATCTTTATTGGCGGGCGTGGCCTTTTGGGCGCTATCTTTTTCTGTGGCGCAAGCCGAGCCTTTGGAGGCTGCGATCGGTGATGCTTTAAATAATCACCCGCGTGTGGAAGCGGCGCTAGCGGCGCGTGATGCCGCGCAGCAGGGTTATGTCGAAAGCCGGGCGGGTTACTTCCCCAGCCTTGATGTTCAGAGTGTTATGGGACGTATCTACGGGAATAACAGTACAAGCCGCGGATTGGATGTGGAGCGTGGCGCCGGCTATTCCGGGCTGTGGGAAGGTTCCGCAACGCTGAAGCAGCTTTTGTTCGATGGCTGGGAAACGAAACGCCGTGTGCAAGCGGCTCAGGCGCGCGAAGAATCGGCTCTTTTCGATGTTGTTGATGTGCGCGAACAGCTGGCGATGCAGGCCATCATGTCCTATCTGGATGTGCTGCGCGGACGCGAGGCGCTTGTTAAAATTGCCGATCATCGCCGCAAGCTTGGGGATTATATCAAACGCATAGAAAATATGGTTGAGGAGGGGGCTGCGGATGAGTCTCTTTTGATGAAGGCCCGCGATATCCAAACACAGCTTTTGGATATGCAAGCCCGTATGGCGGGGCAATGGCGGAATAGCGAAGCCGGGTATAAAGAGATTATCGGGCATAGCGCGGATCCGGATATGACTTTGCCTGTTCTAGCAGCGGGGGTTCTGCCGGAAAATCCTGCGGAGGCTTTGGCTTTGGCGCAGGCGCATCATCCGATGTTGCGCGCGGCTTATTCTTCCGAGGAAGCGCTGGGGTATGAAATTGATGCCGAGCGGGCCAAATACACGCCGACCTTTGATGGCGAGCTTTCCTATCTTGAACGTGACCAGCGCGATATTATTGGCGGTGAGCTTGTTGATGCCCGCGCTGTGGTGCGCATGAACTGGAATTTTTCTTTTGGCCGGGCGCAGCGCGCTCGTTTGCGGCAAGCTGAGTATCGTCAAGCCGAGGGGCGGGCCGAACGTGAAGGGACGTTGCGCGCGATCGAAAAGATGATTGATGTAGCCTATAGCGACCGCAACACAGCCGCCGATCAGCTCTCTGTCTTGGATGATCGTGTAGATTTGAACCGTCATTTGCTTGAGACGTATCAGGCGCAATTCGAGGCGGCGCGCGTTGATGTCCTTCAGTTGATGCAGGCGGAGAACGCGCTTTTCAATGCGGAGATAGCGCGCTTGAACGGCTCCTATAAGTTGTTGGCTTCCGGTTATGCCGTGTTGGCCAGTATGGGCTGCCTACAGCAATCTTTGGGCGTGGCGGCGCCCGATCCGGGGACTACGCCCGAAGCGCCTGAGGTGTACATTACGAATGATGAAAAATACCTTCAGGGTGAAGAATATATCCTGAACGAAATCCTTCCGGCCGCAGGGGATGACGGTGCGGAAGAGGATGAAAGTTAAAAGAAAGAAATAGCACTCATTTTTTTGTGCTTTTTCGGTTACAATGAACGTCCATTTTGAATTTTCTTATCGTGTATGGGCATGTCTTCCAAAATTAATACAGACAGTAAAACAGCTACGGGAAAAGGGGATGCTGCGGCCTCTGATCCGCTTTTGGAGGCGCTTGCTTTTTTGACCGCGCATTATGGTCGTGCTCGTTCGACGGAAGCGATTAAGGCCGGATTGGCCTATGACGAAAAGGGCATGGGGCCGGATCTTTTTTGTGAGGCGGCGGCGCGGATGGGGCTAAAAACCAAAGTCGTGCGGCAGGATGATTTAGCGCGGATATCGCCGGCTGTGCTCCCGGCTGTTTTGATTTTGGCACAGGACCAGGCTTGTGTTTTGCTGAAATTGCGCGCTGATAAGGATAGCGCGCTGGTCTATTTGCCGGAAACGGGAACGGAGAAAACGATCAAGATATCGGCGTTGGAAAGAACTTATACCGGCTATGCGATCTACAGCCATCCGCGGGCGGAGTTTGCCGATCCGGAAAGCCCCCATAAGGACGATCTTGACCGTCACTGGTTTTGGGGCGCGTTTTGGGAAAACCGAGACATTTACGGTCGGGTATTGTTGGCGGCTATTTTGATTAATATGTTCGGGCTGGTCAGCCCCATGTTCATCATGAATTTTTACGACCGCGTGATTCCCAATAATGCGACGGAGACCGGCTGGGTTCTGGCGATCGGGGCGCTGACGGCGTTCGGGTTTGATTTTGTTATGCGCTCCTTACGCGGTTATTTTATTGATCTGGCCGGGCGGCGCATTGATGTGGTGGCATCGCGCCGGATTTACGACCAGCTCTTGAATATCAAATTGGCGGGACGTCCGGCGTCGAGCGGCGCGTTTGCCAATATGCTGCGCGATTTTGATTCTGTGCGCGATTTTTTAACCTCGGCGACTTTAACCGCTGTGGTTGATCTTCCTTTTACCTTGTTGTTTTTGTTCGTGATTTATTTGATTGGTGGTCCGGTGGCCTTCATGCTGGCCAGCCTGATTTTGATCGTGATCGGGGCGGGGATGGCTTTGCAATATCCGCTCAAAATGATGGTCAGGAAGTCCCTTCATGTTGCTGAAATTAAACATGGTTTACTGGTTGAGACGATTGCCGGGCTGGAGACGATTAAAGCCATTGGCGCAGATGGCCGCTTGCGCGCCCGTTATGGGACTTACGTGGGGGAGGCCGCAGCGCAAGGGCAGAAATCGCGCTTTTGGTCGGCGCTTGGTGTGAATATCGCGACGTTTCTCCAGCAAAGCGCAACGGTGATTGTTGTTCTTATGGGGATGTATCTGGTGCGGGATTCCGTAATGACAATGGGCGCGCTGATTGCTTGTGTTCTTCTCGGTGGGCGGGCGATCGCACCGATAGGACAAGTGGCGAATTTGCTGGCCCGTTATCACGGCGCGCGTAGCTCTTTGAAAACGCTGGACGATGTGATGGATTTGCCGGTCGAACGTCCCGTTCACAAACAGTTCCTTCACCGCCCGGAATTACAGGGCAAGCTTTCCTTTGAAAAAGTAAGCTTTGCCTATCCCGGTACCGAGCGGCATGTGCTGGAGGGGGTGTCCTTTACGATTAATCCGGGTGAAAAAGTCGGGCTGATCGGGCGGATTGGCTCTGGTAAAAGCACAATCGCGCGGCTGGCGCTGGGCCTGTACGATCCGGATGAGGGGGCTATTCATGCCGATGATACGGACTACCGCCAGATCGACCCCGCTGATTTGCGCCGGAACATGGCTTATATCGCGCAGGATGTTGTGCTGTTCCGCGGCACCATCCGGGAGAATATTACGATAGCCAACCCACAGGCCAGCGAGGAAGATATTCTGGCAGCGGCCAAAGCCTCTGGCGTTCATGATTTTATCGCCCGCCATCCGATGGGTTATGATGCCCCGGTGGGCGAGCGTGGCGAGGGGTTATCCGGCGGGCAGCGGCAGGCAATTGCGCTGGCGCGGGCGATGCTGGCCCGGCCCCATATTTTTATTTGCGACGAGCCGACTAATGCTATGGATATACAGGCCGAGGAAGCCTTTACCCGTCACATTAAGGAGCAAGTCGCGGGGAAGACGTTTATTTTGATTACCCATCGTCAGAATTTGCTCAGTCTTGTGGATCGCTTGATTTTGCTCGATCAGGGAAAAGTCATTATTGACGGCCCGCGCAATAAGGTGCTGGAAGCGCTGGCGCAGGGGAAAGTTGAAGTGCCGAAGGGGGATGCATGAGCAGCCGTCACGATACCGAATTTATGAGCGAGCTGGAAGCCGCAACCCAGATGAAACCGGCGCGGGCTGCGAATGTTATGCTGGGCGCGGTGGTGGCGCTGGTCGTGTTCTTTGTCGCATGGGCGAATTTATCGGAGATCGACGAGCGTACGCGCGGCAGCGGGCAAGTGGTTCCTACGCGGGAAATCCAGATCGTCCAGTCTTTGGAGGGCGGGATTCTGGCCGAATTGCTGGTGCAGGAAGGCGATCGCGTGCTCAAGGATCAGGTGTTGATGCGGATCAGCGATGTTCTTTTTGCCTCGGAAGGGCGCGGCGCGGAGGCACGGGCGTTGAGCTTGAAGGCAAAGAAGGCCCGGCTCACGGCGGAAGCGGAAGGCTCTGAATTTTCAATGCCTGCGGCCATTACCGAAAAAGCGCCGGATATCGCGGCGAATGAGGAAAAACTCTATCGCTCCCGCCAGCAGGAATATAAAAACGCACGGGCTATCCTTGATGATAAAATCGAAGGGGTCAGCGCCGAGATTGCTGAAACGAATGCTCATATCAAGCGCTTGCAGGGCAACGGGGCATCGCTGAACAAGGAGCTTGCGATCACCAAAAAGATGGTCGCGCAAAAGGCTTTGCCGGAGCTGGAAGAAATTCGCCTGCAGCGGGAGCTATCCGATGTGTACGGCCAGATCGCGGCTTATAAGGAAAAACTGGCGGGGCTGGAGGCCGAGTTAAGCAGTGCGCAAAACGAGCAAGCCGATCAAGGCGATAAATTCCGTACGCAAGCTTTGGGTGAGTTGGGGCAGGTTGAAACGGAACTGGCACAGCTTGAGGAAAGCCTGAAATCAATTGAGGATCGCGTCTACCGCACCGAGCTGCGCGCGCCGGTTAACGGTGTGGTTAATAATATCGCGCTTAAGACGATCGGCGGCGTGATTGAGCCTGCACAAAAATTGATCGAGATTGTACCGGTTGATGATGAACTGAAAATTATCGCGCGGGTTTTGCCATCCGATATTGCGTTCATAAAGGTCGGGCAGCCCGTGAATGTGAAAATCAGTGCTTATGATTCGCAGCGTTACGGTTCCCTGACCGGGCGATTGGCACGGATTGGCGCGAACAGCGTGACCGACCGCGACGGAAATATCTTTTTCGAGATTGAAGTGCGCACCGATAAAAACCATCTGGGCAGCGTGGATCATCCTTTGCCCATCACGCCCGGTATGGTGGCGACAACCGAGATTATTACCGGAAAACGCACGATTATGGGCTATCTTCTCAAACCCGTCTTGCGCGCGCGTGAGCGTGCCTTGACAGAGCGGTAGGAGGGAAAGGGATGTGATGAACAGGTTCCTGATAAACCGGAAAGTCCATCTTGTTTTCCTTTTGGGGCTTCTTTTTGCGGCCAGCTATATTAGCTATTCGGATAATGATCTGCGTAAAAGGCTCCAGTTCGCGACGTTTGATGCATTCAACAAATGGTATCCCCGCGCGGTGCCGGAAGGCCGCCCGGTTATTATTGTCGATATTGATGAGGATTCTTTACAACGCATCGGGCAATGGCCGTGGCCGCGCGATGTTTTGGGCGATCTTGTGCTCAATTTGAAAAATATGGGCGCGAAGGTGACGACTTTTGATATGGTCTTTGCCGAACCCGACAGGACGGCGCCGGTTCGTATTGCTGATCGCTTGCCGGATACACCTGAATACCAAGCCGTGAAGGAGCAGATTAAAACGCTGCCTGATAATGACGAGGCGTTCGCCGCCGCGATTAAAGAGGCCGGAAATGTTGTTACGGCATTTACGGCAGCCAAGCGGGAAGAAACATTGCGTGAACCGCTCTTGAAGCAAAAAATATTCGGCAAAACAGAGATGAAGGAGGCGTTTTTAAAACATTGTCTCAAAATTGTGGGGGCGGCAACCAATCTTCCTTTATTCTCGCAAAGCGCCGCGGGGAACGGCAGCTTTATCGCCGCGCCGGAAATGGATGGCATTATCCGGAGTGTTTCCCTCCTTTTTAGCGGAAGACCCTTTATAAACAACGAGATATATCCTTCTTTAAATCTGGAAACCTTGCGTGTGGCGGAAACGGGCGAAAACGGACTCGTTTTATTGCGGGAGCTGCCCGCCGATCAAAAGGGCGATTTCGATCTGCCGTATCTTTTGAAAGTTGGCGCATATGAGGTGCCCATAGATTCAAACGGAAAATTTTGGGTTTATTACCGGGAGATCAACAAAAAAACGGAATATATTTCGGCCTATAAAATTTTGGATGAGAGCTATCATGATGAGGTTGCCAAAGCGATTGACGGCAAAATCGTTTTTGTCGGTGCCAGTCCGGAAGGTCTTAAAGATATTCGCTCCACGCCTTTGGAACTTTTTGTTCCGGGGGTTGAGGTTCATGTGAATGTGGTTGAGCAAATCCTGCAAAAAAGTTTCCTTGTTCGCCCGCCTTTGACGATTGCGGCGGAATTTCTGTTTATTTTTTGCGGCGGCTTTTTGATGATCGTTCTGGCCCAGTTTATCAGTGTTTTTCTCCTGACGCTTTTGTGTTCTTTCATTATTGCGGCGGCGTTTTTTATCTCCTGGGTTTCTTATCTGGAATACGGGCTTTTGCTGGATCCGGTTTTCCCCGGCTTGGCTGTTTTTATCATTTTCCTGTGTGCCTCGCTTTTGACTTATATTCGCAGCGAGGCTGAACGCAAACAGGTGCGCAGCGCCTTTGGACTTTATATTTCGCCGCATTTTATGGCGGAGCTGACCAAGCATCCGGAGAAGCTGAAACTGGGCGGGGAGACGCGCGAGCTGTCGGTGATGTTTACCGATATCCGCAACTTTACGAGTATCTCCGAACCGCTGGAACCGGAAGAGCTTACGCGCTTGATGAACAAATTTTTGACGCCGATGTCGGATGTGGTCATGGAGAACCGTGGCACGATCGACAAATATATGGGCGATGCGATGATGGCGTTCTGGAATGCGCCGCTGGATGACCCGGATCACGCGCGTCATGCTTGTATTGCGGCGTTGCGCATGGAGGAATCTTTGGCGGCGGTCAACGCGGATTTGCGCATAAAGGCGGCTGAGTTGGGGGTGGAGCCGATTGTTTTGCGCTCCGGGATTGGGATCAACACCGGTCCGGCCAATGTCGGGAATATGGGATCTCAAGCGCGCTTTGCTTATTCGGCGCTGGGGGATTCTGTGAATCTGGCCTCCCGGCTGGAGGGGCAAACCAAGCTCTACGGCGTTGATGTCATGATAAGCGAAAGCACGGCGGCGCAGGTGCCTGCTATGGCTTTTCTTGAACTTGATCTGATTCGGGTTAAGGGGAAGAACAAACCCGTGCGGGTATATGCCTTGCTGGGGGACGAGGAGCAGGCATCAAGCGAGGCTTTCAAAGCATGGAAGGAAATGCACGATACGATGCTGGCTCATTACCGCGCGGCCAATTTTGAGGCCGCCACGCGCCAGATCGCCGAATGCCGCCGCCTCTCCGATGGGCAAATGGATGGGGTCTACGACCTTTATCAGAAAAGGATTCGGGAATTCCAGAAAACCCCGCCCGGCGATGATTGGGATGGCGTTTATACCGCGACGAGTAAATAGCTTTTCGACACCGACGCGGCAATCCAGAGCACACAAGGACTATATCATACCTCTTGCGGTACATGTTGTTATTTTACATAATTCGCAACCAGAGAGGAGGAAGGGGAAGGAAACAGAGAGGAAGGGGGAGCCAGAGAGGAAGGAAAAAAGGGGGGCTAGGGTCCAGACCCTAGGCGGTGTCCTTTTTGAAGGGGGAGTGGTACTCCTTTTGGAAGGTTGGCATAAAAAGTTCCACCGGCGGATGGCGGGTATAAAAAAGCCCCGCCGGAGGAAGGCAGGGCTTTTTGATTTTTGTTCTTTGTTGCCGGACTATAGGCCCAGCTTCGGTAAAACTTTTCTCATACCTTTTCTCATACCTTTTGTCGCCGCGATGCCCAGCAAACCTGCCGTCAAAAGAGCAGCAGAGCCCGGTTCCGGAACGGAAGTCACGGGACCACCCGCATTGTTGTTAAGCCCGTTATCGTAGACCATTTGCATATAGTCGACTTGAAAGCCTGGGAGAGTGTCCAGCGTAGCGGAAACTGACGTGTAGTTGAATGTGTCCAACAGATTGGGTGTAAAGATTTGTGTGTTAGCGGCCCCACCATCAAGGTTGAAGCCTTCTGTAATCGCGACATTGTCGGAACGTGTTCCCGTGAATTCTATTGTTCCGGCTGAAGAATTTCCGAGCAGTTCGGCAAGACCAAATGAGGTAATGCCGAATTCACCGCCATCATCCTTTGTGATGGTCATGGTTGAGAAGACATCCGGGTATATAGCGCCGGAACCGGGATAACTGATATTGTTGGGCCCAAGGGTGTTTAAGTTTCCGATATCTGCCGTGAAGGTAAAACCACCGCTGCTGTACGTTGAGCCAATGGAATAATCTCCCCGTAGGGGATTAACGAGTTCATTAAAATCAATTGTGGTGTTAATCAGTGTCACGATAATTTTCTCCGCCTGTGTTTTATTATGGCAACTCTTTTATACTTTTTTGGAAGAAAATGCAAGCTTTTTTATAAAGAAAACGCCGCCCGTACGGATGTAGGGACAGCGTTTTTAAAAAAAACTTTAGCGGCTTTATGTCGTAACCGCCACGGTTTCGATGTTTGAGTCCACATACAGGGAATAGCCGCCAAAGTCGTAGCAATTGAAGCTACCTACCGAAGTTCCGACGGAAAAGTCTGATAATTGGCTGGTGCTGACGATAGTGCTTAAGCCGCCTGTTGCTCCGCCGTCATTTCTCGCAATATTCAAGGTCTGCGCATTAGCGCTGTCGGTTGTGTCGTCAATCCACAGCTCACCCGTTTCGCTTTCCTGTAACAGGCGGAAGATATCGTCGAGACCCAGAGTTACCGTTTGGCCGACATTCGTTAATTCGATGCGCTCAATCCCGTGCAAGCCTTCCGAGCCGACAGTAGAGAAGTCGAGCGTGTTGGACGTGCCAAAGAGTTGTAACCTGTCGATACCCGCGCCGCCGTCAATGTTCCCCAGAGCGCCGAAGGTGTTGTGAATAGCCAGAACGTCATTCCCGGCCCCGGCTTGCATAGATACATTGCCGTTAGCGCCATCGTTCAGGTTGTTGGCGCCGCTATTGCCGACCAAATGTTGGTTGTCTGCGTTCGCAATCACATTGGCGCCGGTTGTGACGCCCGCGATATGCATTTGATTGCCATCGGCGGCCAGAAAGCTGTTGTCGGTCGTATCGCGCCCGTTGACGACAATCACGCCGCCGTCGCCGCCAGCCGCATCCGGCATACCGATAGCCAGATCTTCGTAGCCGTCACCGTTCATATCGCCCAAAGATGTGATCTCAAAATTAAAGGTGGAGGGGTCGGCCCCGCCCAGATTATACGTCATGTGAAAGGCGTTATCCGGATTGTACAGCGCATGCGTGCCCATATTGGTGAGGCCGTCTTGTCCGTAGACGACAAATAAATGAGCTTTATTGGGGTTGGTATTATCCGATACGACGACTACGGCATCGTCATAGCCGTCGCCGTTGAAGTCCCCTGCAGCTCCGGCGCTGAGAATTTGTTGCCCGGCATCGGCGGAAATCGTGAAATCGGCGCCTGTGTTAAAAGCGCCACTGCCCCAGAAGAACTGGATTGTGTCATTGCCGGTGTGGCCGACGGCAAAATCACTGATCCCGTCACCGTTCATATCGCCCAGAGATACGAGCGGAATATCATGATCCATCGGATCGGCGGAGGTTGTATCAACGGTAACGCCTGTAATGGTGCCTCCCAGTGTTGCCCCGGCTGCGGAACCGCCATAAATGCTGACGCTGCCACTATCCGGTGCAGAGACGAGAAAATCGGCAAAGCCGTCATTGTTGAAATCGCCCGCGGCGGCGACATTATGTCCGAAGCCCGTGCCGCCCGTATCGTTACCTGAACTGTTGTTATCAATGTATGTGATGCCGTTTGCTCCCGGTGCGCCGATGACAACGTCCATATAGCCGTCACCGTCGAGATCGCCAATGCCGGCAACGCTATAGCCCATGAAGTTCCCTGAAGAGGATCCTGTTCCGGAAACGACTCCGGAATAGCTACCTATAGTGGATATGGCGTTCGGTGTGCCGATTACGTAGTCCATATCACCGTCGGCATCATAATCGCCAACGGCTGTGATATTGGCCCCTGTATCATTTGTGCTCGGCGCGATGGTGTCGGCATTGATAGGTGTTCCGGCGTGGTTGTAAACGAAAGAGGCGCCATCCGCGGCATCTTCCGTCACGATAAAGCGGCCATCGCCCAGTGCGGCAATGGAGCTTCCGAAATGGTTTCCTGCGTTTTCTCCGCCGATCATGTAGCCATCCGCACCGGATATGCCGTTCAGGTTCAGCGCATTGTCGCCCAGATTAAAATTAGCGACGGCTTCTCCCAAGGTGCTCGTCGCCGTGCGTCCGTTCGGTAAGCTTACGTTGATCTGGATATCGAAGACCTCTTGTTTGGTGATATGGCCCAAAGTTAAGGCTTCTTCGCCGGCGGCGGTTAATACAAGAGAGGCCGTGCCGTTAGTCGGGTTCAAGTCTACAAACGTGAAATAGGGATTTGAAACGCTGTCTGTCGGTATATTGCTGACGGAAAAGTGAACTTCCGCGTAGTCCATCGTTGTTTTCAGGACGATAACCGTATTTCCGGCAACGGCCGTGCCATTAATTAATCCGCTCAGAGGCAGCGCTTCCGGTGCCAAAGGCGGTAGGGGCGGCGGTTCTACAGAGACCGTTGCGCTTGGCGCGCCCGCGTCTGCCGTTATGGGCGCGGCGTCGGCCAAGGGGCCCGCGTTGTCGGCGAGAACGGGGGAAAGCCCATCAAGAAGGGTGCCGTCGAGGGCAGGTTCTAGCCCGGCGGCCTGCTCAAAGCCGGGATCCATTCCGGCGACAGGCGGAAGGGGGGCAGGTGCTGGTTCTCCTTGCGGTGCTTGTCCCTCCACCGGGGCTGGTTGCTCACCGGGAGCTGGCGCTTGCCCCTCTGCGGCGGCTGGCTGTTCACCCGGCGCTTGTTCTGCTGTGGCGGGCGCTTGTGGTTGATCGGCGGCTGGCTGTGCTCCCAGTTCTGTGAAAAAGACGGGCGCTACATTTTGTAAGCCGCCATAGTTGTTCGCTATCACGGCGGAATCGACGACTCCTAAAGGCTCTATGGCACTGTTAAAGCCCGAAAGGGATACCGTTTCAAATTGGTCGGACATTGTGAATTCGCCCGTGCCGTTGCGCACGACGATAGCGCCTTCGGTCACGGTGATCTGGCTTTCGCCATCGGGGTTGATCGTGCCGGCCAATGTCGTGCCGCGAATTCCGATGGAGCCCACCGGCGTGTCGATTTCGACATCGTCCGGATCGCCGCGTCCGATCAGCCCGCTGGTAAAAACAAAGACCCCGCGGAGCAGAGAAAAATTCGACGTGCCGCTTTCGCTGGCCGGATCGAACACATATTCATCAATGGCCAGCCGTGCGTTCTCAGATACGGCAAAGTTTGAATCGTCGGAAAACAGGATGTTAACGGCGCCGTCGACGGATGTTTCGATAACATCGCCCTGATAAATAGGCATGCCGAGAACGAGAGGTTCGCTCGTGCCGTCGGTGTGGGTGACGCTGGCTTGGCCGGAGAGTTCCTCAACAGCCCCAACGGGGGAGGCATCATTCATCGTTGCTGTCTGGGCGTATTGCAACGGCCCCGCGTTATGGGCGAAAGAATTGACAAGGTCGGGTGTTAGAACGCCGCCGTCAGGGGCATTTAACAGCGGGGCGGGGGTCGCACTGAAATAGCCTTCAATAACAAGTGTTTCGCCTTGCGGTGTTTCAAGGATCAGGTCGGCACCATCGCGCGCGATGTTCGCATTGGCCAAAAAAGAGCTGTCGGGCAAATCAATCACGTCTTGCCCGTTTGCCTGTATAATGTTGCCATGTGTTTGCGCGTTACCGTCGCTGAGATCGAAATCGCTGTCCGAAGTGCGTGCCATTGTGTTTCCCCTTGCCCTGACCCTGACAGGCGTGAATTTTTATTTCACTGCCTGAATTATAGTCGTTTAATTTTTGTTTCCGCCATCGTTACCTGTCGCTACCGTAGGCCCACTACGTCTACGCTCCAGTTGCCTTGTCGGAAAACAATCTTAAAGCGCCTATAGTATATACCCAAATAGCGGCAGCAGATAGATACCTGTCACCATTATTAATTCTACGCTAAAGAACATTAATAACCCGTAAGTCTTTAGAAAGATTTGTATAAAATTGTATCTATAGTCGTTTTGTGTCGTTGGGTAGAGCGGATAGGGATCAATTCCCTAAATCCTCGGGCGTCCATGTGGATAGCGCTTCGATCACGTCGTTTTCCGGCATTGGTCTGGCGAAGTAATAACCTTGTGCGGCCTCACAGCCCATCGCCCGGAGAATGCGGCCTTCTTCGCTTTCTTCGACGCCCTCGGCAATGATGTCCATTCCCATGTTCTTGCCCAGACCGACAATTGATTTGACCAGTTCCAGCGAGCGGTTTTCCTGACTCATCGAGCGGATAAAGCTCTGGTCGATTTTTAAGGTCTGGATGGGGAAGTAATAGAGATAGCTTAAAGAAGAATAGCCTGTGCCGAAATCATCAATAGCAATTTTTACGCCCTCTTTTTGGCACGCTGTCAGGGCATCGCGGGCGCTGTCGGGGTGTTGGATCAAAAGACGTTCCGTGATTTCAAGCTTGAGCTGTTCGTTTTTCAGGCCGCTGTTCCGGATGGTTGTGACGAGGTTTTCGACAAAATCCGGCTCGGCAAAATCAGCGCTGGAGAAATTGACGCTGACATAAAGCTGGTTTTCGCAGCCCAGCTTTTCTTCGATCCGTTTGAGGGCGGCGCATGATTCCTTGAGCGCCCATCTTGTCGCTTCAACGATCAGGCCGCTTTTCTCGGCGATCGGGATAAAAAGCCCCGGCGAGATAAACCCTTTTTCCGGGTGGATCCAGCGCATCAACGCTTCAAAGCCCCGGACTTCCCCGTTGGAGAGGTCTATGATGGGCTGATAGTGCATGCTGAGTTCGCCGTTTTCCAGCGCTTCTTTAAATTCATTGGCGATTTTGACCGATTCCACAACGTCAGTCTGGGCAGCGTAATCGCGCTCCAGCATTTCCGGCGGTGGAAAATTCGGGCTTTCGCCCAGTATCTCGGCGCGCGCCAGTGTGTCGCGGTAGCGGGTCAGAATGACTTGTGAGATCATTTGGATGACGGGGTCGGTGCTTTCGAGGCGCTGGGAGAAGTCTTCCCGCGATATTTTTAGAAGTTTACAGTCTTTAAGGGCGCGGACCGTTGCCGTGCGCGGCGCGTCGTCGACAATGGCCATCTCCCCGATGATTGTGCCTTCGCCCCGTGTGCCAAGATTTTGCTCCGTACCGTCCGGGCGTTCGATCAGGATTTCAACTTGCCCCTCTTCGATGATGTAGGCGCAAGTTCCTTCTTCGCCCTGTCTTAATATTGTGTCGCCAGCCTTAAAGGCTTTGGGAGAGTGTTGTTCATTCATGGAATATGCGAATTTTGTTTAAGGATTTCAACTTGTGATGAAAAGCACGTGGCACTATGATGCGGTGCTTTTGTTATGAAATCAATTATTAAATTGGTGGATGATAAGAGAAAAGCCGTAAAATATGCTATGAAACGCTTGACAAGCCGTGGTGAAGGCGCGTATGTTCCGGCTTCACTGATTTGACAGTATTTAAGGAATTAAGACAATGAAAGTAGCAAACTCGCTCAAAACATTGAAAAAACGGGATCGCAATTGTCAGGTTGTACGTCGTCGCGGCCGTGTTTATGTGATTAACAAAACCAAAAAGCGCTTCAAAGCCCGTCAGGGATAATACGCTTTACACTGGCTTTTTACGATAAGGCCCGCTTTCGCGCGGGCCTTTTGTTGTGCGCTAATGTTAAATCAATTGCTGATAACCTGCTTTCCGCTCAAATAACTTGGTGCGCCGTGCTTTTTTGTCTGCTATAACCGCTATCGTTTCAATAGGTATGTGAAGGCACGTAAAGGAATGTTTTCTAAACTTTTTGGCTTTATGTCGGCCGATATGGCCATTGATCTCGGCACGGCCAATACGCTGGTCTATGTGCGCGATCAGGGTATTGTGCTGAACGAACCCTCTGTGGTGGCTATTTCCCAGCATGCCGGGAAGAAACAGATTCTCGCCGTGGGGAACGAAGCTAAGCAAATGCTGGGTCGTACGCCGGGTAACATTGTTGCGATCCGCCCTTTGCGTGACGGGGTGATTGCCGACTTCGAAGTCACGGAAGCCATGATTAAGCACTTCATTCGCAAGGTGCATAACCGCCGCTCTTTTGTTTCTCCCAAGATGGTGATTTGCGTGCCGTCCGGCTCAACGGCGGTGGAGCAGCGCGCCATTATCGAATCGGCGGAAAGCGCCGGAGCATCGCAGGTGGGGCTGATCGAGGAGCCTATGGCTGCGGCGATTGGTGCCGGTCTTCCGGTAACAGAGCCGACAGGCTCTATGGTGGTTGATATTGGCGGTGGCACGACCGAGGTCGCTGTGATTTCTCTGGGCGGGATTGTTTATGCGCGCTCTGTCCGGGTGGGCGGCGATAAAATGGATGAGGCGATTATCGCCTACATTCGCCGGGTTCATAATCTGCTGATTGGGGAGAGTACAGCCGAGCGGATCAAGAAGGAAGTCGGGTCGGCCTGTATGCCGGCGGATGGCGAAGGGCGCCAGATGGAAATCAAGGGGCGTGACCTGATGAACGGTGTGCCCAAGGAAATCATTGTGACGGAGCGCCAGATTGCGGAGGCGCTGGCCGAGCCGGTCGGCCAGATTATCGAAGGTGTGAAGGTGGCTCTCGAACACACGCCGCCAGAGCTTTCTGCCGATATCGTTGATAAGGGGATCGTGATGACCGGGGGCGGCTCACTGCTTGCTAATCTCGATTACGTGCTGCGTCATGCGACGGGGCTGGCGGTGACGTTGGCTGATGACCCTTTATCCTGCGTGGCGCTGGGTACCGGGCATGCGCTGGAGGAAATGAAAACCCTCAAACGCGTCCTCATCGGCGGCTATTAATTCTGTTCAAAACACTTTCTAACCGTTTGCAAAAACTGTTATTTCCGGTTACCCTTAAAAGAACAGTTTGTTTTTTTCTTCCAATGTATTGTTCAGGAACGTAAAAACTTTGAAGCTTCGCCGCCGTGCCAGAGGAATTTCCCGTGTCATGCCGCTTCATTTATGGGGCGGCTGGTTGCCTTCTTCTCTTTTGTCGTTATTGGCTTTGGGGCTGTTTTTATTTTCCTCTTTTTCCGGTATGCATGCGGCGGCTTTGCGCGCGCAGGTTCTTGATGCGTTATCGCCGCTTTTGTACGTGATTGACGCCCCCTTTCGGCAGGCGGGTGTTTACGTCGGTTCCGTGACCGGGTTGGCGGATTTGCAGGCGGAAAACGAGCGTTTGAGTGCGGAAAACAAACGCCTGCGTGAATGGTATCAGACAGCGCTGCTTTTACAGGCGCAGAACGAAGAATTACAAAAGCTCTTTCACATTCAGCTAGAACCGCAAAACCAATTTATCACAGCCCGCGTGATTGCGGATTCCGGTAGCTCTTATGTGCAAAGTTTGTTGGTGCTGGCCGGCGCCGCGCAAGGCGTTGATAAAGGACAGGTTGCGCTGGGGGCTGACGGGGTTGTGGGGCGCGTGATTGAGGCGGGGGAGAAAGCCGCGCGTATTTTGCTTTTGACTGATATGAACTCTCGTATTCCGGTGACCGTTCAGGGAACAGGTGACCGCGCTGTTTTGGCCGGAAATAACGAAGCGCTTCCTGTTTTGATGCATTTGCCGCAAAATGCTGAGGTTAAGGAAGGCGCGCGGGTTGTTACATCGGGGCATGGGGGGCTGTTTCCGCCGGGGCTGCCGGTCGGTACGATCGTGCGGGATGCGGAAGGGGTTTGGTCTGTTGAGCCTTACGCAGATATTGAGCGGCTCGTTTACGTCCGGGTGGTCAACCGGAGCGCTACGCCTGGCCTGAAGGAAAGCGATTTTTAAAAGCACTGTTTTGCGGCTTCGGCTTGTGCTCTGTCTCAAAGCTCTTTATTTAATTCTATAGTCGTTTAAGATTGTTTTCCGACAAGGCGGCTGGAGTGAAGCATAGTGATGCTATGTGAGTGACAGGCAACGATGTTGGAAACAAAAATTAAATGACTATACATGGAAACGACAGAGTCCTCCCCGATTAAAGTTATGATGTTGCTGCGGCTTTTGGTGCCGCAGGTTCTTCTGTTTTCCCTTTTGATTGTTAATATGCTGGCCTTGCCGTTTCCTTATGCCGGGACGGTAAACCCGTATTTTGTCTTGATGGCGGTGTATTACTGGGCGATTTACCGCCCGACGATGGTCTCTTCCCTCGTTTGTTTTGTTGCGGGGTTGCTGCTGGATATTTTATCGGGCGGCTTGTTGGGGATGAACGCTTTTATCCTGATCCTTTTTCAGTGGGTCGTCCGCAGCCAAAGGCGCTTTTTGATGGGGCAGCCCTTTTTGGTGATGTGGTTTATTTTTTCTGTTGTTGTTTTGTCTGCTGCCCTTATGCAATGGGGGATGAGCGGCTTTTCCGCGATGCAGTGGGGCTCGCCGCTTTCGGCGCTGTTTAATGCGGTGGTCAGTTTCTTTTTGTTTCCGTTTGTCAGCTTGCTGTTGATCCTGACCCATCGTATTCTGCCCTCATGATTTCAAAACTTTCTAAAGACAGGCAGGACGAAGACCGCGGTAAAACATTTACCCGCCGCGCGGTGATTGTCGGCGCAGTGCAGGGGGGGCTGCTGATGGTGCTGGCTGGGCGGCTGGCGTGGCTGCAAGTCGCGGAAGGGCAACGCTACAAAACGCTCTCCGATAAAAACCGGATTAATATCAAAATGATTACCCCGTCGCGGGGGCTGATTGTTGACCGTTCCGGGCTGCCGCTCGCGGAAAATGGACAGAACTTCCGGGTGTTGTTGGTGCAGGAACAAACCGAAGATCTGGAAACGGCGTTATCACATTTGCAAAAGCTGCTTCCTTTGACACAGGACGACGTACGCCGGGTTTTGAAAACAGCCCGGAAAACGGCTAAATTTGTGCCTTTGGAGGTGAAAGATAATCTCGATTGGGAGGATGTTGCCCGGATCGAGGTGAATTTGCCCGACTTGCCGGGCTTGTCGATTGACGTGGGGGAAATCCGCCATTACCCGCTGGGCGAGGCGACGGCTCACCTTGTCGGCTATGTCGGCGCGGTCAATAAGGCCGAGCTGGAGGAGGGGGAAAATGATCCGGCTTTGAGCTTGCCGGGCTTTCAGATCGGAAAAACCGGAATTGAGAAAAATTATGATAAAGCTTTGCGCGGGAGCGCCGGTACAGCCGAGGTAGAGGTCAACGTCGTCGGGCGTGAGGTGCGTGAATTGCGGCGCTATGGCGGGCATAGTGGCGATGCGGTACAGCTCTCGATTGATGCAGGTTTACAAAACTATGTACAGCAACGCCTTGGCGAGGAAAAAAGCGCGACGGCGGTTGTGATGGATACGATGACAGGGGCGGTCTATGCTTTGGTCTCTGCGCCGAGCTTTGATCCCAACCTGTTTACAAAGGGGATATCGGCGGCGGATTGGGAAAAACTGCTCTCCGATCCGGGGCTGCCTCTTAATAACAAGGCTGTCGGCGGGCAATATCCGCCGGGTTCGACCTTTAAAATGGTTACGGCTCTGGCCGCGCTGGAAGAGGGAAAGATCACGCGGAACAGCTCCGTTTTTTGTCCTGGTCATTACGATTTCGGCGGTAACCGGTTTCATTGCTGGAAATGGGGCGGGCACGGGCGTGTTGATTTGCTCGATGCGCTGGCGGAATCATGCGATACGTTCTTTTATAAAAAGGCAACGGATATCGGTATCGATAAGCTCGCCGAATATGCCCGTAAGCTGGGGTTGGGAAGCAAGCTGGATTTTGATCTGGTGGAGGAACGGCCGGGCTTGATGCCGGATAAAAATTGGAAGATGGGCCATTTCGGTGAGGTATGGCGGCCGGGTGAGACAATCGTGGCTTCCATCGGGCAGGGCTATATACAGGCCACGCCCTTGCAATTGGCGGTGATGACGGCGCGGCTGGTCAATGGCGGGCATGCCGTGAAACCGTGGCTTACAGCTTATATCGGCGATCAAGCCGGGCGGGATGAAAGCTGGCCGTCACTGGGACTTAAGAAACATAATCTCGACCTGATTAAACGGGGGATGGAACGTGTGGTTAATCATGCCAAAGGGACGGCTCATGCGGCCCGCATTGCCGAGACCGGCTGGCAGATGGGTGGGAAGACAGGCACGGCACAGGTGCGCCGGATTACCATGAAAGAGCGTGCAGAGGGAATATTGAACAAGGATCTACCGTGGAAATACCGCCACCATGCCCTGTTTGTGGGCTATGCGCCGATCAGCAAGCCGCGCTATGCTTGCGCGGTTGTTGTGGAGCACGGGGGCAGCGGTTCGGCGGCGGCGGCCCCCATTGCGCGGGATATTCTGTTGATGGCGCAAAAGCGCGCTTTGGCGGAAATGCCTGTGAAACCCTATGGCCGGGAAGAAGAGAAAAAAGTGATGGCTGTGCCACCGAAAAAGCCGGAGCCTCCGCCTCCCTCCGTTAAACAGGAGAAACCATGAGCCGTTCCATTGAAATCCATACAGAACAGAGCTTGTTGCAGAAAATCATCCACCTGAATTGGGGGCTGGTGATTTTGGTGACGATGGTAGCCGGGCTTGGTTTGACGGCGCTTTACTCAGCGGCGGGCGGTGCGATGGATCCATGGGCCTCGCGGCAGGCTATGCGCTTTGTCGTTGGGCTGGCCGGGATGTTTGTTGTGGCGCTGATTGATGTGCGCTGGTGGTTCAAGCTGGCGTGGCCGATTTATTTTCTGGGCTTGGCGATGTTGCTGGCGGTGGAGATTATGGGCCATATTGGTATGGGTGCGCAGCGCTGGATTAATCTGGGTTTTATCCAACTCCAGCCGTCGGAGCTGATGAAGATCGCCGTCGTGATGGTGTTGGCGCGCTATTTCCACAGCCGCAGCGCCGAGGATATGCGTCATTTGACAACATTGGTGATTCCGGCGCTGGTTATTTTTGCACCGGTGGGGCTAGTGTTGCTCCAGCCTGATTTGGGGACATCGCTGATGATTGTTATGGCTGGGGTGGCTGTGACCTTTACGGCGGGCGCGCCATGGTGGTTGTTCGCCGGAGGAATCGTGGCTAGCGTAGCATCGATACCTGTGGCGTGGATGTTTATGCACGACTATCAAAAACAGAGAGTTTTGACCTTTCTGCACCCGGAAAGCGATCCGCTGGGCGCGGGCTATCACATAACCCAGTCAAAGATTGCTATCGGTTCTGGCGGAATCGAGGGGAAAGGCTTTCTGGGCGGCTCGCAAAGCCACCTGAACTTCCTGCCGGAAAAGCAAACAGACTTTATCTTTACCCTGTGGGTGGAGGAATGGGGCTTGCTCGGCGGGGTGTTTTTACTCGCGCTGATGGGGGCGATTTTCCTTTATTGTGCGTGGATAGCCTTTCGTTGCCGCCATATGTTTGGGCGTCTGATGGCTTTTGGCTTGATGGTCAATTTTTCGCTTTATGTGTTTATCAATATCGCGATGGTGATGGGGCTGATTCCGGTTGTGGGTGCGCCGCTTCCTATGATTTCCTACGGCGGTACGTCGATGCTGGCGGCGCTGGCGGGGTTCGGTCTGATTATGAGCTGCGGTATTCACCGCGAGGCGAAGCTTGTCAGAATGTGACGCTTGCAGCGTTTCACTGTGGGCGTCGTTAAATTTCGCTTCACGTAGGTTAACTACGCATCGCCTTATTTGCCTAGCCACAGAAAAACGCTGCTGTGCTTTTCATTGAAAGAGTTAGAGATAAAGTTTGATGAAAATTTTGGTTAATTGTTTACGCTGCTGCGCTCATCGGGATGTTATGGTTTTCAATCAGGGCATGAAGTTCCCCGGTTTCATACATCTCACGGATGATATCACAGCCACCGATAAACTGCCCTTTGATATAAAGTTGGGGAATACTTGGCCAACTGGAAAAATCCTTGAGGCCTTTGCGTAAGACGCTGTCTTCCAGAACATTGATATCTTTGAACGGCACGCCCAGTTGTGAGAGAATTTGTACGATAGCGGCAGAAAATCCACACATGGGGAAGGGCGCTGTGCCCTTCATGTACAGGACGATATCACTGGATTCTATTTCTCGCCGGATATGGTCAAAAATCACGTTTTCCACTTTGACGCCCCCCTTATTATTACGAACCCCTTATATTAGGAAACATAGGTAATATAGCCAAAAGGTTAGTATATGTCAAAGATTTATGCGTTATGTTGCGGCGCATGTACGTAACGACAGGGTTTGTAATTCTTCATCCGTCAGTTTTCCGAGTGCTTCATAAATCATCCGGTGTTGTTGAAGGCGGGGCTGGCCGTTAAAGGCGGCGGAGGTAACCGTTACCGCAAAATGACCGCCATCGCCGCGCATGTCTTCTATGATGATTGACGCATCGGGCAGGGCTTCCCGGACACGTTCGTCAATCATTTCAGCGGTTAAGGGCATAGGGATTATTACTTTCCGGCCATATAGCCTTTTAACCACGCTTTGTTCAGGGCATTGAGGTCCGCAACGGGTAGAGCTTCTCCGGCGAGGGCTAGTGTATCACCGCCCGTGATGCCGAGGACCATAAGTGATACGCCCGCGTCTTTCGCTCTTTGCATGATCGTAGCGGAGTCGTTTGTCGTCAGGGCATAGCGGGCTTGGTCCTCACCGAACCAAAAGCCGGCGTCACCGTTGGCGTTTATTTCTGCGCCGATTCTTGAAGCCATTGCCATCTCTGCCAGTGCTACGGCTAGCCCGCCGTCGGACAGGTCGTGGCAAGCTGTGACAAGGCCGTCGGCAATCAAGCTGCGGATGAATTCACCGTGGCGTTTTTCGGCGTCCAGATCGACGGGCGGCGGGGTGCCGTCTTCGCAGCCATGCACTTCACGGATGTAGAGCGACTGGCCGAGATGGCCCTTTGTTTCTCCGATCAGAAGGATCGTCTCCTCTTCGCCTTGGAAGGAAAGGGGGGCAGCCTGGCGCGCATCATCAATCAGGCCGACGCCGCCAATGACGGGGGTCGGGTTGATGGCTTCGCCGCTGGTCTCGTTATAGAGTGATACGTTTCCGGAAATAACGGGGTAGTCCAGTGCTTTACACGCTTCGCCTAATCCTTCGATGCAGCCGACGAATTGCGCCATGATGACGGGCTTTTCGGGATTGCCGAAGTTGAGATTATTGGTGACGGCCAATGGCTTGGCGCCCGTTGCGCAGATGTTACGGTAGCTTTCGGCAACGGCCTGCTTGCCGCCTTCGAACGGATCGGCTTTGCAGTAGCGCGGGGTACAGTCGGAGGTAATAGCCAGTGCTTTGTCGTGCCCTTCGATGCGCACAATTGCGGCGTCGCCCGTGTGCCCGGCTTGTGTATCCTGAATGCCGGGGGAGAACACCGTCTCACCCATCACGAGGCTGTCGTACTGTTCCCATATCCAGCGTTTATCGGCAATGTTCGGGCAGGATATCAGCGTTTCCAGCGCTTCCTTCATGCCGCCAGCGGGCAGGGGGTAAGAGCCGTTATCAATAGCTTTGGCCAGCTTGTATTCACCTTGCGGGCGGTCGTATTCGGGCGCTTCATCGACCAGCGGCGGCACGGGGATATCGCACCATGTCTTCCCATACATGGTGAGCTTCAATGTGCGTTCCTTGGTCGTGCGGCCTATGACGGCGAAATCCAGATCCCATTTTTCAAAAATAGCTTGCGCGATGTGCTCCTTGCCCGGATGCAAAACCATCAGCATCCGCTCTTGCGATTCTGAGAGCATTAGCTCATACGGCGTCATGTGTGTTTCGCGTTGCGGCACTTTGTCGAGGTCCATCTCAACGCCGATCTGGCCCTTATCAGCGATTTCCACGCCGGAGGAGGTCAGCCCCGCCGCGCCCATATCCTGAATGGAGACAATCGCATCCGTTTGCATCAGCTCAAGGCAGGCTTCAAGCAGCAGTTTTTCGGTGAACGGGTCTCCCACTTGCACGGTCGGGCGGTTACCTTCCTTGCCGTCTTCGAATTCGGCCGAGGCCATCGTTGCGCCGTGGATGCCGTCGCGCCCCGTTTTGGATCCTACATAGACAACCGGCTGGTCGATCCCGGCGCCGCGGGAATAGTGGATTTTATCCTGATCGGCTAAGCCTACCGTCATGGCGTTGACAAGGATATTGCCGTTATAGCTTTCGTGGAATTCGGTTTCCCCGGCGACCGTGGGTACGCCCATACAGTTACCGTAACCCGCGATCCCGGCTACAACGCCATCGACGAGGTGGCGCGTTTTCGGGTGGTTGGGAGAACCAAAGCGCAAGGCATTCACATTGGCAATCGGCCGCGCGCCCATGGTGAACACGTCGCGCATAATGCCGCCTACGCCCGTTGCCGCGCCTTGGTAAGGCTCAATGTAGGAGGGGTGATTGTGCGATTCCATTTTGAAAATGGCGGCTTGATTATCGCCGATATCAATGACCCCCGCATTCTCGCCCGGCCCTTGAATGACCCACGGCGCTTCCGTCGGGAGTTTTTTCAGATGCAAGCGGGAGGATTTGTAAGAGCAATGCTCCGACCACATGACCGAGAAAATCCCGAGTTCCGTATAGGTCGGTTGACGCCCGACGATGTTTAACATGCGCTCATACTCATCCGGGGCGAGGCCATGCTCAGCCGCTAGCTCCGGCGTGACTTCGGGTTCGTTAAAAACGGGGGCGGTATCGGTTTGTTTTAAAGCGGAGGTCATGTTTCCTTTTCCCACATCATCAGGTTAGCGAGATGTTTAAATTCATGTTTGTTATAGAACCGGATGGCTTTTTCGTTCGTTGGAAAAACCATCAATCTTATCCAGTTTGCACCTTCTTTTTTAGCGGTTTCAGCGGCAAATTCGAAGAGCTTCGTACCAATCCCCTGACCGCGCAAATCGGGATCTACGATCAAGTTATTGATTTCAAACCCCACGTCTGTTTCCAAGGGGTCATAAAAGGCCCGTAATCCTATCACTGCGACAACCCGGTTTTCTTTGTCCGTAGAGCAGAATTCCCGGTATCCGCTTTGCACCGCCTTTTCAAAACCGCGCCAACCTTGTTCTTCTGTGACGGCTTTATAGTTCGACTCTGTCATCAACAGGTTGAGAAGGGGGAGCGTTTCTAAGAATAGCTCTTTATCTGTAACTTCCCGAATGTTCACGTTCAAAAATCCTACCCCAAAGCCTCCATCATCCCTTCAAACAGCGGCAGGCCGGTTTCGTTGCCTTGATGGTCCTGTGTCGCGTTTTCAGGGTGCGGCATCATGCCGAGGATGGTTTTGCGTTTGTTGTAAATCCCGGCGATGTTATCGACCGAGCCGTTCGGGTTGGCTTCTGGCGTGATAGCACCGCTTTCATCGCAATAGCGGAAGGCTACGCGGTCTTCGCTTTCTAGCTCCTTCAAAATTTCATCGTTGGCGAAATAATTGCCCTCACCGTGCGCGATGGGGACATGCATCGTCGCCCCTTTGCCCAGCTTGCCTGTGAATTCAGTTTCACCGTTCTCACAGCGTAGATTAACTTGCTTACAGATAAATTTCAGGGAATTGTTACGCAGCAGCGCGCCGGGGAGGATGCGCGTTTCAATCAGCATTTGAAAGCCGTTACACACGCCGAATATACGCGTGCCGGCTTCCGCCTTGCGAATTACTTCTTTCATAATGGGGGAGTGCGCCGCCATCGCGCCACAGCGCAAATAGTCACCATATGAAAACCCGCCGGGCAGGATAATCAGGTCCGGGCTGCCTATATCTGTTTCTTTGTGCCAGACCATTTGCGGCGCGCTACCTGTTACGCGCTCGACCGCCATGGCCATGTCCTTTTCCCGATTCGTGCCGGGGAATAAAATGATGGATGTCTTCATAATAATAACGTTTTGCTTATTTTTCTTCTTCCATAATCTGCTTTATAGCGATTTCAGACAATTTTTCGAGTTGCGTGTTGATAACGTACTCAGAAATATCCAGTCCCTTTTCGATGAAGTCCGGCATAATTTTGTGCGTCGCGTGTTCAAAACGTAAATCGTCCATGTTCGCTTTTAGGACTTTTTGTGCATAGTCTTTCGCAGCGTCTCCTTCTAAGCCCATTTGTTCGGCGGCCCATAAGCCCAAAAGTTTGCATGTGCGTGCCTCAGCCTTGAACATAAGTTCTTCATTATGTGCGAATTTCTTTTCGAAAGTATCCTTGCGATCTTTAAATACGGACATTAAAAGCTCCCGACCTTGTGAATTAAAAAAACAGATAATGCTTTCTATCATTTGAAATTCAGTAAATCCATTGTTATATGATGATCTCATAGTAAAAAAACGAGGGATATCCCATGAGCAAGCGCAAACAACTTTACGACGGCAAGGCCAAAACCATTTTTGAAGGGCCAGAGCCGGGAACCGTTATCCAGTATTTTAAAGATGATACCTCCGCTTTTGATGGCGAGAAAAAGGCTGTGATCTCCGGTAAGGGGGTTTTAAATAACCGGATTTCCGCGCACATCATGACACGGTTGGAGGGAATTGGTATTCCGACTCACTTCATTCGTTCTTTGAATATGCGGGAACAACTCGTGCGGGAAGTTGAGATTATTCCCATTGAAATCGTGATGCGCAACATTGCTGCCGGTTCTCTGTGTAAACGCTATGGGATTGAGGAGGGTACAGTTCTGCAGCAGCCGTTGGTTGAGTTCTTCTACAAGAATGACGAATTGCACGATCCGCTGGTGAGTGAACAGCATATCATGAATTTCGGATGGGCGTGGCCGGATGAATTGGAAGAAATGGTCCATATGGCTTGGCGCGTTAATGACTACATGAACGGTATGTTTGCCGGGATGGGGCTTAAGCTTGTTGATTTTAAACTGGAATTTGGCCGTTTGTGGGGTGAACATGGGGAGCTGTATATCCTGCTCGCCGATGAAATCTCCCCGGATAGCTGCCGTCTGTGGGATGCGTCTACCGGTGAAAAACTGGATAAGGACCGCTTCCGTTTTGATCTGGGAGATCTGACTGATGGTTATCAGAAAATCGCACAAAAACTCGGTTTGATCCCGGAGGGCGGTTTGATCGAAGGCGGCAACTTTAACGAAAAGCTGGCCGAATCACTTGGTGAAATTGAAAACGAGCTTTCATGGCAGCGCCGCCGCCGTAGCTTGAAAGTCGTACAACAACCCCCTCGTAAGGTTTAAAAGGTTTAGGAGAAAAAACAATGAAAGCAATCGTTCACATTATGCTCAAAAAAGGTGTTTTGGACCCGCAAGGGAAAGCTATCGGTCACGCGCTGGAAGGTCTAGGGTTTGAGGGCGTTGGTGAAGTGCGCCAAGGTAAGGTTATCGAACTGGAAGTCGCCGACAGCACGACCAAAGAACAGATCGAAGATATGTGCGACAAGCTGCTCGCCAATCCTGTGATCGAAGATTACCGGGTGGAAATTGCAGCCTGATTTTGCTGTCATTGCGAGCCGCAGGCGAAGCAATCCAGATTCTGGATCGCCGCGCTCCTGTTAGTCGCTCGCGATGACGTTGGGGGGCGGCGTGAATCTTTACGGTATTCCTGCTATCAACGGTGGTCTTAACCACCTCTTGAAAAACGACCCGGTCTTTTCCTGCCGGAATTTTGTTCAGGATGATTTTTCTTGGCCGCATATGGGGCCGGGCTTTGCGACACTGACGCGGATTGTGCTGGGGCAGCAAGTCTCAACCAAAGCGGCCGATTCCTTGTGGCAAAAATTCTCTGGCGCGTTGGGGCGCGTTGACCCGACGCAGGTCCTGTCCTTATCTGATGAGGCGTTTCAAAGTCTCGGCGTTAGTCGCCAAAAAACAAGTTATATCAGAGGACTATCCAAGGCTGTTCAATCGGAAAGTCTGAATATTGAATATCTAAACGAGCAGCCGGATGAAGTGGTTTATGAAACCCTGACGGCGCTGAAAGGGTTTGGCCGCTGGAGCGCGGAGATGTATTTGATGTTCGGCTTGGCCCGCCCGGATGTCTGGGCGCCCGCTGATCTGGGGATACGGGAAGGGATGAGGCTCTATCTGAATTTGCCGGAGCGCCCGTCTGCTGAACGAACGCAGGAAGAGGGCGCGCGCTTTGCCCCTTACCGCACGGCGGCGAGCTTGTTGCTGTGGAAGATGAAAGACAGCGCGTAAGGCTTTAAGGCAAAAATTGTTCTTTTAAAATGCGTTCTTCCAGATTGTGATCCGGGTCGAACAGGATCGTTACGGCAATGTCGCGGGATTGGCGGATATCGACTTGGCGGACATCGCGGACTTCTGTGGAATCGGCTGTTGCGCTGACCGGGCGGTGTGGCGCATTCAGAATCTCAAAACGCACCTGCGCATCATGCGGGAGCAGTGCCCCGCGCCAGCGCCGGGGGCGGAAAGGGCTGATCGGGGTGAGGGCCAGCACGTTCGCGGAGAGCGGAATAACGGGCCCGTGCGCGGACAGGTTATAGGCCGTGCTGCCCGCCGGGGTGGAGAGCAAAACTCCGTCGCACACCATTTCCGGCAAGCGCTCCACGCCATCGACCGACACGCCGATTTTGGCAGTATTGCGTCCCTGCCGCAGGAGTGATACTTCGTTAAAGGCCAGCGCTTCCAGCTCTTGCCCGCTTTCCGTGTGGGCGACCATTTTTAAAGGGTGCAGAGAAATGCTCTGCGCGCTGCTGAGCCGTTCGGGGAGATTTTCCGCGCGATAGGGGTTCATGAGGAATCCCACAGACCCCCGGTTCATGCCATAGATTGGCTTATCCAGTGTGTAAAAACGGTGCAAAGCGCCGAGCATCGTGCCATCCCCGCCGAGCGCTACGATAACGTCGGCCTCCTCCGGCGCAGATTGACCGTACAACGCTTCCAGCTCTTTTAATGCCGCTTGGGCACCATCGGCTGTGGAGGCGTGGAAATGGATATGTTGGGGCGCTTCACTCATAAAAGGCAATTTATCGCAAAGTGCCTCTTAATGCCAGAGGGATCATTCGTTAAGCCGGCAGATGTTGGAGCGCTTTAGTTATTGTTGTCGTATGAGAATTGGCAAAATTCGAGATTCTTTTTTTCTGTGAGGAAGCTCCCATTTTTTGCCATGCTTCTCGGAATGTTCCCTTTTTTATGAAGATTTGAGGAAGCTCTTCATCAAGAGGAACGCTGTCTGTTGCAATATCGGCCAGGGTACTTTTGGTTATAAAGCTATCCGTAGGAGCGATAATTTTTACGTCGTTTGACAGGACGTTTATTTTTTGAGCAAGCGCGTTCATGAAACCTCTTCCCTTTATTGTTTGCGCGTCATCGCAAACCGCGTTCCAGTGAACGTATAATTTTTTTTCGTCAGGGCGTTTTTTTCTTTTGTTGTGCGCCATGAAAACCTCCTCTATTCAGTGAATAAGGATGGTTATATGGAAAGTTTATATGAAAATCAAGAGAATGATCGTGCTATGCCGCGTTTTCGTTTTTTGCTTCAAAAGCGGCGACCCAGCCTTGTGGGTCTTTCAGATAAGCTTCTACGGAATCAATTGTTTCCGCGTCTATAGCGCCTTCCTCGCGGGCGGCGGCGATGACATCCCACCATGTGCACAGCGCATGAGCGGTCAGCCCCATTTCTGCGTTATCCGTATCGACTTCCGGGCGGTTGCCATAGTTAAACAGGACAAAGAAATGGTCGATTTGCGCCCCGGCTTCACGCAGGGCATCAACAAATATTTTTTTGCTGTGCCCGAAATTCTGGAGGTCTTCAACAAGCACGACACGTGGGTTGGTGCCGTCCTCGATATGGCCTTCAATCTGGCTCAACCGCCCGTGGCCCTTGGGCTTTTTCCGTATGTAAACCATCGGCTTTTCAAGGCGGTCGGCAACCAGCGCGCCATAGGGAATGCCCGCCGTTTCCGCGCCGGCGACGATATCAATATTATCTGCGCCGACCTCGTCACGGAGCATGTGCGCCGCCATATCCATCAGGCGCGTGCGTGCATCGGCAAAGGAAAGCAAGCGGCGGCAATCCACATAGACAGGGCCGATATTGCCGGACGCGTATTTAAACGGCTCCCGCGCATTAAAAAGGACCGATTGTGTATTAAGCAGGATTTTAGCGGCTTCGCGGGCGATGGCATCGGACATGGATGGTTCCTTCATATTTTGAAAAGTCTTTATTTGTTCTGCCCGGTTTTGCGTGCTTTTTCAAGTCTGAGCAAATCTTTTACCGCGGTAACGTAAGTGTTTAGTGTTTCATCAATGCCCGCGCCGCGCCGCGCCCGGATGATGTGCAATGTATCCCTTATAAGACTATCGAGGTGAGGCGACGGTAAGGGACGGCGGGGAATCGGGCCATCATAGCGGGCATATAGGGAAAATAAATTAATCATAAACGTAGGATACTATTCCCACAAAAGAAGTCAAACTTATTTTGACATCAGCTCTTCAAAGTGACTAAGGCTGGCGCCTGTTACCGTCAGGACCTTGGAGATGCTTTCCATGGACGGCCAGCGCGGTTTTCCATCGGGGCTGTGGCGCTTGCTTTTATTAAAGGCGGTCGGGTCTAACCCGGCTTTTTTGGCAAGGCCGGAGGGTGAGTAGCCATTTTCTTCTGCGAGGGCATCCATGGCATGCCAGACTTGTTCGTGCGTAAACATAGTTGTTCCTATTCTTTTTATTTTTACATTTTGTAGTCTTTTAATTTTAGTTCTGGACAGTGTTGCTTCGCTTCTCACGTAGCTAGGTCTACGCTTCGTCGCTTGCGCCTCGTCCAGACGTTATCTTAAAAGACTATATTTCTGGTTATATCATTGTCGTAAATCACCCTCTATGTCTTATTGAGACTGGGATGAATCGATTATAGGAACATCGTCCCATGACGGGCGCGATTCGTAAATAAGCAAAAAATCCTAAAAAATTGTTGACAGTAGGAAAAAATTCCTTCATAAGTTTTTTCATCAACGCCACAATTGTATCCAGATCACAGGGAAGGAAAGCTTATGTCTGAAAAGAGGATGTATGATGGATCGCACGCTAATGCCGATCAGGTAACGCTTTTTGAAAGCGCGGAGGAAGCGTGGTTCTGGTTCATTCAGGCGCAAGCCGCCCGCAATGACGGGGCGCGTTTTACGATGGGCTCCGGCCTTATTCCCCGTCCGTGCGAGCCGCTGGACATTTTAAAAGTTGTGGACAGGTTATATCGTAACCGCCGTTTGCTGATGGATCATCTTTTGGTGTTGCGTCATTACGGGCGGCGGATGATGGCGCCTGACCCTCGCCGGATAAAAGAAGCGCGCGCGGCTAAATTATGGGACGAAGCGCTGGAACGAATTGAAGCGCCTCTCATTCGTAAAGGGATTGTTGAGGTTTCTCATAATGTTGTTCCTTTTCCGGTTGCTGCCGAATGAGAGCCTTTGTTGCTTTTACCGGAAAGACGGATATTCGGTGGCTCAGAATTCTCCGTCCCGGTTTTCGGCACTGTTTTGTGATTTTGTGTGACGAGGATCACTGGATTTTGCTTGACCCTATGTCCAGCCATCTGGAAATCAGCCTCCATTCCGTATCGGAGGAATTCGATTTGCTGGGGGGGCTGGCGGGGCAGGGTTATCTCATTGTGCCGGCCTATATAGACCGCACGCGTTGCAAGCCGGCCCCTGCGATGATTTTTAGCTGTGTGGAGGCCGTGAAGCGCGTGATTGGTATGCACGACCGTTTTGTTATTACCCCGTGGCAACTTTACCGCCGCTTGATTTATGTGAATACTTTAAAAGGAGAATCATCATGGGAAGTTTAAGCTCCCGGCCTAAGGTTCCGGCTTCAACAACGCAGCCGGTTATCTACACCATTCAACAGCCTGCATCGACGGCTTCTGCGGTGACGGAAAGTGCTGCGGAGACTGGTGATAGCGTATCGACGGAAAGCGCAGCGGCCGCACGGGAAAATAATTTGCTCAGCCGCAGCCGCGGGCGGCTCGCTACGATCTCAACGGGCTTTCGTGGAATTTTGAATCAAAGCGTTGAGCAAAACCAACGCAAAACTTTGTTGGGAGAGTAATTATGGAAATGATGGAGAAAAAGGATGCTGTTGACTTAAAACCGCTTTTAGAGCGCTTTCACCGGGCGCGGGAACGCCGCCGTAATTGGGAAAGCCTGTGGCAGGAGGCTTATGACTATGCTCTGCCGCAGCGAAACGGGTTTAACGGTAGCGCGCCGGGCGCCCGCAAAATGAGCCACCTTTACGATGGAACGGCGCTTGATGCGGTGGAGCAGCTTTCCGCGAGCTTGCTGGGTAATTTGACGCCGCCATGGACGCAGTGGTTCGGGTTCAAGCCGGGACCGGAACTTTCAGATTCGGAGGCCGAGGCCCTCGCACCCGTATTGGAACAAGCCGCCAAGACGATTCAATCCCATTTTGACCGCTCGAATTTTCTGGTCGAGATGCATCAGTGTTTTCTCGATCTGGTGGTGGGCGGGACGGCGTCGTTGGTGTTCGAAGAATCGGATCCCGGCGCGTTTTCGGCCTTTAAATTTAGCGCTGTGCCGCTGGAGCAAATCGTGCTGGAGGAGGGTCCGGATGGTTTTCTGAATAGCTCTTACCGCCAGTTGTCTTTAACGTTGGCACAGCTGCAGGCACGCTACCCATTGGTGGAGCTACCGCTCGATGTTATGAGAAAAGGTTCTGATGATCCGCAGGTGCAATTTGCAGTTATGGAAATGACGCTACCGAACGCGCAAGGCGTGTTTGAGTATAAAGCCTGTTTGACGGAGCAAAATGGTGAGCCGTTGTTGCTGCATAGCGGTTCTTACACGCATTCGCCGATCATCGCTTTTCGCTGGTTGAAAGCGCCGGGGGAGGTGTATGGCCGCTCCCCGGTGATGAAAGCGCTGCCCGATATCAAGACCGCGAACAAAGTGGTGGAACTGATCTTGAAAAATGCCTCCATCGCCGTGACAGGAATATGGCAAGCCGATGATGATGGTGTGCTCAACCCCGCGAATATTGAGTTAAAACCCGGCTCGATCATCCCTAAAGCTGTGGGATCGCAAGGGCTAAAACCGCTGGAGATGCCGGGTCGTTTTGACATATCGCAAATCGTGCTGGAGGATTTGCGCGCCCGTATCCGGCATGCGTTGCTGGCGGATAAGCTGGGGCCTGTGGTGGGGACAAAAATGACAGCAACGGAGGTGCTGGAGCGTTCCGGCGAAATGGCACTTTTGCTTGGTGCAACATACGGGCGTCTGCAAAATGAGCTTCTCACGCCGCTGATTAAACGGGCTTATAGCATCCTGCGTCGCCGTGGTGAGGTGCCGGATGTCAATCTGGATGGCCGCTATGTGGTGCTCGACTACCGCGCGCCGCTGGCCCGTGCGCAGGGGCAAAGGAATGTGCAAAATACGCTGTCATGGATATCTTCCGTTCTTGCGATGGGGCCGGAAGCCGCGCTGGCTGTGAATTTGCCGGAAGCTGCGCGTTTCCTTGGTGATGCGCTGGGTGTGCCCAGTGATTTGATAAGGAAGGAGATATTGCCCCTGACGCCGCCGTCGGAGGGTGATGCAAAAACGGACGTTTGAAGGATGGGGAGAGGATTACAGTCTTTTTATTTTACATAACCCCACTCCAAAAAGAAGAGCGGAGAAGAGAAATGACGGCGGGGATGGGAATGAGATGATGAAGCTGGAAAAAGAGAGAAAGGTTCACGTATGTTTTACAGATTATTTAAATTATCCAAAAAGCGAAAATCGGTTTTTGAGGTGCCGCCTTTGCCGCGGGGTGATAAACGCGCGATGGAGATCGCCTATGCGCGCCTGTTTTTATCCGAAGACGGGCAAAAGGTTTTAGCCCATTTGCAGGCCGTGACATTCCTGCGGGCCTATGGTGCGGAGGCTTCGGACGAACAATTGCGTTTTGTCGAAGGCCAGCGCGCTCTGGTTAGTCAGGTTTTACGTATGATCGAAGCCGGCCGGCGTCCCGTTTAAACGGTCTGTCATCCTGAGCGACGCGAAGGATCTGAAAAATATACGAAAAGATTCTTCGCTTCGCTCAGAATGACAATCTATTTACTTATAATCAAAGGAGAAAATTATTATGAACACCCCCGAACAGCAAGTGCAACAACAACCGAATGTCCCCGAAAAATTCCGTGATCCGCAAACGGGTGAAGTGAAGCTGGATGCTTTGCTAAGCTCTTATACGGCGCTGGAGAAAAAGCAATCCGCCCGTCCGGTCGCGCCGCCAACCCCGGATGATTATGAGGTTGATACCTCTCATGGTTTGTTCGACGCCGACCCGGAAGTGAACAAAAAGCTGCATGAGTTGGGCTTTACGCTGGAACAGGTACAGGCGGTTTATGACATGGCGGCGGAAAAGCTGGTGCCTATGATTTTGGAGCTGGCCGGAGAATTTAAAGCCGACCGTGAAATTGAACGGCTGGTTGCGGCCTTTGGCGGTGAAGAAAAATGGGCGGAAATGTCTCGTCAGTTGCTAGCTTATGGTAAAAAAAGCTTGCCGCCGGAGGTGCTGGATAATCTGTCCTCTTCATTTGAGGGCGTTATGGCGCTCCACCGGATGATGAAGGGCGATGAGCCGGGGCTAGTCAGCGAAGGGGAAACAGCGCCGCAAAACGGACAGGGTGAATTGCATGCCATGATGCGCGATCCGCGTTACTGGCGCGAGCGCGACCCGTCCTTTGTGGCGAAGGTTACAGACGGGTTTAAACAGATGTACGGGGATTAAAGCATTTCCCATTTGGCCGTACACATCGTTACCCTTTGGCCTTGGTGTGCTCACGTACTTTTTGTACGTGCCGCGCACCGCGCCTCGGCTGCCTTGTGTGCGACCAAAGCGAAAACGCTTTATTAGAGTTGAAGTCTGATTGCAGGAGGGCGATTAAGCCTGAGAATTTGCGAATTCCATGGCCGCTTCGTCATCGACGATTTTTTGGAAATTGCGGCTAATCATCTGGGTCAGCGGCTCGAATTGTAGAGCGACTTGGCCCTTTTGTTTGCGCACAACATGGCCGCGGTGGTTGATGTTGATAATCGTGCTGCGTAACTTGAATTTCAGGGTGAAGTCGATGTCCTGTTCCAGACCGAACATACGTTCGTCCGTGGAAAGAAGGACGCCGCCGTAGCTCCAGTTTTCAATAGGGAAGGTCTGACCGCAGATATCAATGACGCAGCGGTCATTTATGCGGCGCGGGTGACGGCGCTGCATATCATCGGTATCATTGCTGGCGTGTGTGCGCAGACCTGAAAGTAAAGCATTGAACATTATTGGTGCTCCCTAAAATTTAACCAGCTCATTATATACATCTAATATAGCTTTACGCAAGAGGAAAAACGTTATGGGAAAAGGTTTTCCCTCGAAATAAGCGTTTTTTTTGAAAGCTTAAGTTTTTATTTGGGATAATAAAAGTTCGTCGTTTTTTACTATTCATAATTCGTAACAACAGTATTCATGCGCGCTCTGTTTGCGGAGCGGGCGTTTATTTCTTTGAAAAGCGGATAACAAATTTTTGCCCGCTTTTTTTGCGCATCTCCTGTGTGGCCGTCATCCCGACGACAACCGCCTTGCATGTGCATTTGTCTTTTTCAAATCCAACTACATAAGAGGTAACAACCATGTCAACAACGATTGACCAGGCTTTTATCAAGCAATTCGAACGCGAAGTGCATGAGGCCTACCAACGCCAGGGTTCCAAGTTGCGGAACACGGTGCGTGTAATTAACGAAGTGAAGGGCTCCTCCGCTGTCTTCCAGAAAGTCGGGAAAGGCACAGCGTCCACTAAATCGACCCATGGGATGGTGCCTGTGATGAATCTCGATCATACCAATGTCGAGGTCGTGTTGCAGGACTACTATGCCGGTGACTGGGTGGACCGTATGGACGAGCTGAAAACCAACATCGACGAGCGGCAAGTCATTGCTTCCGCCGGGGCGGGTGCTTTGGGCCGCAAGACGGATGAGATGATTATCGACGCGCTTTCAACGGCCTCCACCAACGTGATTACCGATGCGAATATCGGCTTGACCAAGGACAAAGTCCTGACCGCGTTTGAAACATTCGGCGGGCTTGACGTGCCGGATGACGGCCAGCGCTTTGCTGTCGTTGGTTGGAAACAGTGGAGCGAGCTTCTCGCGCTGGATGAATTCGTGAATGCCGATTATGTCGGCCGCGAAAACTTACCGTATAGCTCCATCACGCAGGCGAAAATGTGGCTGGGCACGGTGTGGATTCCGCATTCCGGCTTGCCGATTGATGCCAATGATATCCGGTCTTGCTATTGGTTCCACAAAACAGCCGTCGGCCATGCCAGTGGTTCTGATGTGCAAACGGACATCACGTGGCACGGCGATCGCGCGGCTCATTTTGTCAATAACATGATGAGTCAGGGCGCAGGTCTGATCGACGAGATCGGCGTGATCGAAATCCAGTGTGACGAAACACCGGATTAATTTCATCTGTCACCCTGAATGAAGCGTAGCGGAGTGAAGGATCTTTTGGTGTGTCCATGAGATTCTTCGCTTCGCTCAGAATGACATCATTAAAATTTTATAAGGAGAAACCATTATGGCTTTCAAATCATCTGATTTGAGCGTACTTGCCTACGCGAACAATTTTACCCTGTGGCACTACACCAGCATTGACGACACCCTGACCATCGAAGGGGCGGGGTACTTCAACAATGCGGTTGATATGCTGCGGACTAATGATTTGCTGATTGTGAATATCGATACGGACGGCACCCCGGCGACGAAATTCTACGTCGTCACCGGAAACGACGGCAGCAGCGTCACAGTTACGGTCTACGCATAGTAACGACCGTAATTTAAATCCCTCCTTGCCCTAGGTAGACGTTTGCTGGTTTCCTTCATTTCCCACCCTTGATGAAGGTCGTCATGTTTGAGGGCTGTTTGTATCGATGTAGGTGCGGCGCCCGGATGAAAAATTCCGGGGGCCGTGCCATTTTTTATTGAAAATGATTATCAGCTATGCCGTTATTGCGTAAGGTGTGATTTTCAATAAACAGGAGGAGGGTTTGAAAAATGCAGGATTTTGACAAAGCGCGGCAAGAAAGTGTTACCGGCTATTTTATTCCGTTTTCGCGTAAAGTGAAGCAAGTTGTAGAGAGCGGTTCGGAAGATGCTGCCGGCAATCTTTTGAACACTATTGCTGAGAGGATGGAGCATTTTTTGAGATATACCACATTTCAAACAGAGAGCATATCGGATCCGTTTATCTCAAATGAAGGGATTACAATCGGCTGTAGCAGTGAAGCGCTTGTTATGGCGCTGGCCGTCGATTTGGGGAGTGCTTGTGAGCTGCCCCGTCTTTTAACGCAGGAAGAGCTGAATGAATATGTAGCTGAAAGTGAATTGCTTAGAAGGGATGATATGCTGATGGCTGCGAGCGCGCAGGGGCATGCGTTTAAGTTTCACTGATATTTTACATAACCCAAACTAAAGGGCGGTGCAGTTATCAGTAATTAGAAATTAGAAACACCGTCACTGCGAGGGAACAACGTGACCGAAGCAATCCAGAGCCGTGGGGGGGAATTCTGGATTGGCGGTCTTTGTTATTTCTTGCTCTATATAACTCTAATTTTACATAATACGGCACCAGGGAAAAAGGAAGGGGGTGCCTCCGTTTCTCCGTTTCTCCGTTTCTCCGTTTCTCCGCTCATCCGCGTAAGAGGGGGCGGACAAATACCGTTCACGCCAAGCGCGCAAAGTCTTGCAAAGGCCGCATAAGAAGGAAGAATGAAAAAGCTTTGCGGTCTTTTCTTTTTTTCTCGGCGACCTTTGCGTGAACGATTAAGATTCTTTCGCCTGCGCGCTTAATGCCGGGGGAGGCGCGGGGAC
>JBNKRZ010000030.1:0-6312 GCA_050297015.1 Alphaproteobacteria bacterium
TCGGTTGCGGTACGGGAAAAGATTTCAACGAAACGAATTTGCGTTATGAAAAAATCATAATCATGACAGATGCGGACGTGGACGGCGCTCACATTGCAGCCCTTCTGATTACATTCTTCTATAGCCAGATGCATGGTTTGATTGAACACGGACATCTATACCTTGCCCAGCCGCCGCTCTACCGCTTGTCGAGTGGAAACACCAGCGCCTATGCGATGGATGACATCCAAAAAGATGAACTGATGGCGACCACCTTTAAAGGCAAAAAGAAAGTCGATGTGAGCCGTTTTAAAGGCCTGGGGGAAATGCCTGCCAGACAACTAAAAGAAACAACAATGAACCCGGACACTCGTACACTAATCCGTGTCACATTACCGGATGCAATGGCCGCACTAGGACTAACCAGCGAAATGGCACTGGATGATGATGAAACAGAAAAAACAAAAGGGGCCATATCACGCGCCGATATTGATGATTTGGTTGACCGCCTGATGGGACGCAATGCAGAGGCGCGCTACCGGTTCATCCAAGACAACGCCGCTTTCGTTGACGATCTTGATGTTTAGCTTTCAATCTCCAGCATAACAAAATGAAAATAAATAAAAATTTAAAACTCCTTATAGGCGGATGCATTCTGTTCCTTATACTTCTAACTGCGATATACGGCCCCAGATATAGATTGCAAAAAAGTGTCATGACGACTCTTTCCATCAATGGCTTTGAACAGCTTACCCCGCCGCACATCCATCGCGAAAAAGCGCATTACTTGCTTCGTGATACCGCATTGGATAAAGATGGCTTCAACAAAATCGGTGTTATCAATTTAGAACTCTCCCCCTTAACGGCTTTGCTCTCTCCGGATAACGCTCACATCACAATTGATGATCTCATACTGATAGGGGAATGGTCCCCCCGCGATAAACTCTCATTGGCGGGATGGAACGGCACGCTCCCGTCTTATCCTCCATTCAAAGCACTCACACTTAATAGCGGGCGTCTTGATTTAATGACCCCCTATGGAGCCATACGCCTCAATGCCAAGGGACAGTTCATCAAAGATCCTTCAGATCAACCCGACCATTTTGAAGGCGCTATTTGGGGCAAACAGCACCAGCTAAACCTTGATACACGCTGGAGGGGCACAACAAAACCAGACGGAAGCGCAGACATCGAAGTTACGCTCAAGGAAGCACGCATCCACACCGAAAAACTACAGGCCTCACGCGTAAACGGATGGGGCACCATTGCCCGCACCAAGCATGATATTCCTACACTAAGCGGACAAATAGAAGCCGGACAAATTAATCTGGCGGGGCTATCTCTTTCAGATGTTAATATAACCTTGGACGGCCCTTCTAATGCCTATCATTTCATTTTAAAGGGAGAAGAAACAACCCACCATGGCAGGGTGACCCTATATGCAGAGTTTGAACGAACCACAACGGATTACATCATAAACATCACAGCACAAAGTAATGAACTGGCTGCCCTTACAAGCTTTCTTGAGCAAGTCAAAAATAGTCTTGAAGACACGTCTGGCCTTCTGGGAAGTTTCACAAGTTTGATGCTAACCCCTGGCAATATCCAACGCATTTCCGAGAAAATCGAAAGAACGTCTTACGACAGCATTGCCTTAAAAATAAACGGACCACTACAAGACATGAGTGCCAAAATCATAACACAAGCGCAACACGGAGAGGCGATAGAACAAAATGTCATAAGCCTAAACCCCGGCGAATAAACGGGCACCTATAAACCGAAATAAAACCGCGCAATCAGGATATACGCGCCCCACAACATAAGCATAAGCGGCACGCCCGCTTTCATGAAGTCCCGGAAACGATAGTGCCCCGGCCCCATAACAAGCAAATTTGTCTGATAACCGATAGGCGATGCAAAAGAACAATTCGCACCAAAAATAACGGTTACCGCAAATATGAAAGGATCAACCCCCATATTTGTCGCAAGGTTCATGGCGATCGGCGTAAATAAAATCGCGCACGCATTATTGCTTAACACATTGGTTGAGATCGCCACCACAATAAAAAGGATCGCCGCAATAGCCATTGGTGAATCCGCAACAGGCAAACGCAACATAGACTCCGCAATAAATGAAGCGCCCTCGGTAACCTGAAGCGCCGTCCCCAACGCCAGCATAGAGCCCACCAACAAAAATATTTTTCTATCGATCGCACGCGTAGCTTGGCGCACGTTAAGACAGCCCGTAGCAATCATAATAACAGCCCCGGTAATCGCCGCCACGGGAATGGACATCACACCCAGCGCCGCCATAAGAATGGTACCCAGCATAATCCCGGCCGCCAAGGGCGCTTTCTTGGGAATCGGCAGCTCCCGTTTAGAACCGGAAAGCACAATAATATCCTGATTTCCACGCATAGCATCAACGGCACCGTGGCTCCCCGCGACAAGCAAAACATCCCCAGCCTCAAGCCGGATGCGCCCCAACCGCCGCCGCACCACCCGTGCGCGTCTCTGGATACCCAAAACAATAGCCCCAAACTGACGATGGAAACCGACTTGTTCCAAACTCATATCTATCATCCGGGATCCGGGCTTAATCATAATCTCGGCCAGAATGCGAGTCTCAGCCACTTTTTCCTCTAATTGCGGCGAACCGACACTATCATCCTCTTCCTTTTTCGCTTCCAAAGCGCGGGCTTCTTCTTCCGAGAGCAAGAACCCCGGATATTGTGAGAGCAAATCCGCCAGCGAATCGCGCGTTGCCGCAACGATCAAAATATCACCTTGCTCAATGGCGTACCCCTCAAAAGGCGGTAAAATCAAATGACCACCCCGTTGGATCAAACGCACTTTCATCTCTGGCAATTTGGGAAATTGTCCCTCTTCACACTCCATCCCCACCAATTTACTATCAGCCGTAACATCAATTTCAGCGATAAATTCCTTCTCTCCCCCAACCAGCTGACTGGTAAGGGATGAGCGCTCCGGCATTAATTTAGGCAAAATGAAAAGGATATAAAGAAAACCTGTTCCCGCCATCATCAAGCCCGGAACCGTAAACGCAAAGAAATCCAAAGGCTCAT
This sequence comes from Alphaproteobacteria bacterium, assembly GCA_050297015.1. GTDB lineage: Bacteria > Pseudomonadota > Alphaproteobacteria > Micavibrionales > Micavibrionaceae > JACKJA01. Next base: position 3,066 of record JBNKRZ010000030.1, read on the forward strand.
ACCCCAACTCAACCATAGAGCTCGACACCAACAGGTTCGTCGATGAGCCGACAAGGGTAGTCATCCCCCCCAAAATAGCCGCATAACTAAGCGGCATCATCATTTTACTTTCAGAAAGCCCGGCAGAAACCGCCAAAGCTTGCATAATCGGAATCGCCATAATAACCAACGGCGTATTATTCATAAAGGCACTCATCAGAACGATAAAAACCAAAACGCCAAAGATCGACGCCCACACCCATCGTCGATCAGAAGTCACAAATAAATGTGTTACAGGACGCAAAGCATCTGTCTGTATAATCCCCTGCCCCACAACAAGCAGCGCCAACACCGCCACAAGAGATGGGTTAGAAAAACCGGAAAGCAGCCCCATAGCCCCCAGCTGATTACGCCCGTTTGCATCAAAAACAGGAAAGAACTGACCAAAAAGTAAAAGCGCCGTAAGCAGAGCTACGCTTGTCACTTCTAACGGGAATTTTTCGCGAACAAACGATATGATCGCCAGTCCCGTTAAAATCAGAACAAACCACATATGAAACGCCGATATTTCAAAAGCGAATGTCACGTTTCTTCTTTCCTTATACGCAGCAAAATCACAACTCTAGCCTTCTCAATTACCAGCGCCCCAACTGCCGCCAGATGTTTCAAACGCCCCAATATGCTTCAACCCCAAGCGCAACGTAACATCCAGCCCGCTATCCCCGGAAGAATCCGTCGTTAAACTGCGTTCAGCGCCCAGGGAAAACGTCATACAACAACCGAGATAATCTATCCCGGCCATAGCCTTACGCAAACCGGGATCCTCGCCTAAATCATAAAGCGCACCACTCCGCAAAGACCAGTTACGAATAAGCTTTATGCGGGCAGTCCCCTTCAATTGTTCTCGGTTTTCACTGATATCCGTTCCCTGCAGGGCTTTTGCAAACAAATAACGAGCACTCAAAGAAACCGGATCCCATTTGGCAAACCCATCGAATTCATGACGTTGTGAGGTCGTATCAACACTGTCAATTTGAAAGCGGTAATTCATACCGTAATCGTTCCTATAAGCAGCAGCGACCTGCCCGACAATATCCGATTCCTGTGTAGATAGACCGGACCCCTCCGGAAATGGATTATCTTTATTCTCAAAACGGTGGCTTTGACCGATGAATGTCTCCGCATAGCTGCCTTTATGACCGTACAAACCAGAACGCAAACCGTACGTAACCCGCGAGCGATCCTCAATCTTATCGTAACCGGGGAAACGATCCGGATTAAAAAGGTTCATCGGATCAAGCTGAACATCCTGACTATCCTCATTGGGAACGGTAGAGGATTCTTCCTTAATATCAGATGTCGCCGTCAAAGCCGCTACAGGCTCAATCACGGCTTGCATCTTTTCAAAATCGCGCATAACAGGATAAGAAGAAACCATATGCGCCCGAACAAAGCCTCGTGTCTCCCGCGTTTCACGACTTGTGCCCGACCCGGCAGCCGCATCACTCCGATCGTGAACATAATAGGTATCACCATGCGCCTGCAAATCCATGGTGCTCACAAGTCCGACTTTAGCCGCATGGCGACGACGCCAACCCACTTGCGCCGAAAGGCGTTCCATATCCTGATCCTGCCCCCCCCGTTGGAGGTTAAGCACAGAGAGTTTTGTATCCCATCGCCCACCGATAAGAGCGTTCGGTTTACCAACAAAAGAAGCTTCAAGCTCCGGCAACACATTGGGCTGGTCCGTTCGTTCCTCTCGCACACGCACATCCTGGAAAGAAAGCAAGCGTCCGACAGCATAATGCCGCCCGGAAAAGCGCTCTAAAGAAAGCTCATTTTCAAGAACATCCTTCCCAGAAAAATCATACTGACGCAAATACTGGTCATCAGAGGTCAATGCAACCTTTGCGCCGGCGCGCCATTTTTCGTTTATGTCCCAACGACCATCAGCCCTTAAATGGCCACGCCACGCTTCTTTCCGGCGAACAGAAACGCCATCAACCTCATCCACGCGCGATGAATAGGTTCCACTGCCATTAAGTTTCAACTCTGCATCCTTGAAACGGTGACGGTATTCCGCCAGCGCGACAGGCGCCTCCTGCGTCATAGCCATAACGCCGAATGTCGCATCACGATTAGGGGCGATATCCCAGTAATACTGCTCCGTCACGACAGTGCCCAACGTGCTGTCAAATTCAAGTGTTGGTGACAAAAAACCGCTTTTACGCTCTTCTTGACCATCCGGGTGTGCGAGATAAGGTGTGTAAAGCACAGGTACGCCAAAAATTTCAAAACGTGCATTTTTATAAGCCACACGATGGCTTTCCTTATCATAGGTTACCTTTGAAGCTCTGATCTGCCACACGGGGTCACCATCTTCCCCTGTATCGCAATCACACGGCGTATATGTTGCATCCCGCATGACAATCCGGCGGCCATCTTCTCCTTCACGTTGTCCTTCGACAGCCGTAAATTGCCCACCATCGGAAAGGTAAGAACGCAAGCCTGCGACCAACCCTTCATTCATTTTGTTATTCAATTGCACATTTTCAGCAAAATGAACGTCGCCATTAGGTTCATTTAAGACAACATCTCCATGCGCTGTTACTGTATCTGTCGCCATGTTGTAGCGCACTTCCTGCGCCCGCAATATCCGGCCCGCCTGTACCAGTTCCACATGACCGCGCGCTGTGATTGTCTGGCCGTCCTTATCATGCTCCAAAGAGTCGGCAGAAAGATCAACGGGGGCTTCCTCATCTTGCGTTCGCGGCGCTGAAACCGGCGGAGAAGAAGACTGGGCCGCAACAACATGGGGGCCACGAGGCAAGCATGATGTCGCATCCTCTGTAATCACTTCGTCATTCTCTGTCGTTTTTTTCTGTTCAACGGCGATTTCAACCTCCTCCGCTCTGCCGTACCCCGTCAACAAGCGCCCCCTCGCTTTGGGTGCTAAAGGCATGCTTTCATCTTCCGGAACAGGACTGGAAACAGAGAACGCCGATGGAATACTATACCCTGTCAAAAGCTGCGCTTCCGCCGGAGAAATAAGCAAAAGCAGAAATACCGAAAACAAAGCTTCGGCAACGCCCTTCCATAATTTCCAGTCAAACAATTGCATCTGCATATAAAAACGGCGCTATCCCCAACGCACAGTAAAGAATTCAATGGTGGATTCTGGCCGGAGGGCGCGCACAAGTCAACCGATGCGCCCCTTATTATGGCAGGTTATGAACGGAAAAATAGAATTAATCCTAGATACTGTAGT
>JBNKRZ010000031.1:0-6850 GCA_050297015.1 Alphaproteobacteria bacterium
CTCTGGATTGCTTCGGTCACGTCGTTCCCTCACAATGACGATAAGAGAACAGCGTCCACGCGCCTCCCCGGGCATTACGCGCGCAGGCGAAGGAATCTTAATCGTTCCCGCAAAGGTCGCCGAGAAAAAAAAAGAAAAGCCCGCAAAGCTTTTTCATTCTTCCTTCTTATGCGGCCTTTGCAAGACTTTGCGCGCTTGGCGTGAACGGTATTTGTCCGCCCCCTCTTACGCGGATGAGCGGAGAAACGGAGAAACGGAGAAACGGAGGCACCCCCTTCCTTTTTCCCTGGTGCCGCATTATGTAAAATTAGAGTTGTGTAGAGCAAGAAATAACAAAAACCGCCAATCCAGAATTCCCCCCCCACGGCTCTGGATTGCTTCGGTCACGTTGTTCCCTCGCAATGATGATAAGAGTGAGGTCGTCATTCCCTGAATTTGTTGGAAACAAATTCTAAGGGAATCCATGGTGCCTATCCGTTAGATCGTATGGATCGCCCTAGAATCCGCTGGCACGGATTCAGGCGATGACGGGATAAAAAATGCGGAGAAACAAAGAGCGCGGCGTATTTCTTTAAGGAACCGTCATCCCCGCGCTTTAGGCGGGGCCGCTCCTTTTCACCACAAAGCGCACAGAGATCGCAGAGATCACAGAGTTTTCTTCTTTCTCTTGGCGTGAAGCTATGTAAATTAAAACATAGAATAAGGACATCACCACCCTATTCCCTCCCTCCTTGATTTCTGTATTATGTAAAACTCATAATATATAGCGCAAAGGAATATAATAGCGCCCACCCATCCCGAAGCGCGTCCCGTCATTACACGTATTCGCCTAGATACTGTAGTCACATGTTATGCATATTTCTGTTCGTTTTTCAGATAAAAGGATCAAGTTTTTGGTCCGCAGGACATGCCAAAGCATATTCAAGGAGCAAAAACGATGATAACTTTATCTGAAAAACGAACCCGAAAGGCGCGGCATCTTTTTGCGTCTGTTCGCTCAAAATGCTTAACCGTAGCTATGACTATGCTCTGCGCATTTTTCGCGCACATTCATCAAAAACCTGCTTGCGCAGAAATGTACGTAACATGTGACTACAGTATCTAAAGGCGAAACGCGCAATGACGATAAAAAAACGGAGGCCAGATGGCCCCCGTTCAAGGAGTGTTTTGGTAAACTAACCCTGATAAGAGTTAGCTCGCCTGGCGACGGAGGAAAGCCGGGATATCCAGCTCATTTTCCCCCTGAGACTCGGTTTTGGGTGCGGCATTTTCATCAATGGCGAGATTACCTTGTGAAGGACGCATTCCCATCGGCGCACGTGACGGTGCGGAAGTTTGCTCACGCTCATCTACGGAAGAAAAGACTTCGCCCGTCAGATTTTCCGTATATTGACGAATCGGCGTTGTGAAACGCTCGAACAAAGACGGATGGCGCTTTTGCGATTCCTGAGAAGCTTGCGCCCGTCCGCCCGGCACAGGCGGCTTCAAAGAAAGCCCCGCCGTAGACGGCTCTGACGAGGTCATGCCAGAAGACATCGGACGTGTCGCCAAAAGAGGATTACTTTCCGCCGGAGCTTGCGGCATTGCTGGTGACGACGGAATAGCCATAGAGGTTTGCGTTTGCATTTGCTGCTGCGGAGCAGCCTGTTGTTGCTGAACGGGCTGCGCCGGAGCTGGCACACTCATTCCCCGCGTAGCCGCTTCGTGCGGCGTCATCGCTTTGGGCGGAATAAAGGAATCCCGGTAAACCGTGCCGCGCAACGATTCAGGCGATTGCGGTGTGGAAGCCTGAGACATCGGCGCAGATTGCTGGAACAACGGCTCTTCAGCCGGTGCAGACGTTGCCGCCGGAGCCACATTAAGGCCGCCGGAAGATACCGGTTTAGATACAGCCGTCATGCTTTCGGACAGCGCCGTCTCGGATGATGTGGAAACAGGCTGCGCCCGCTCCAGCTTATTCTGCACCGAAACAGCTTTGGTCATGCCATTGCCGCCCGTAAAACGGGTCTTGTTTCTAGCCTCTGCAGCATCAATCCCCGTTGCCACAACGGAAACGCGCATCATACCATCCAGAGCCGAATCAAAGGTCGAACCAATAATGATATTGGCATTCGGGTCGACTTCATCGCGGATACGGTTGCAAGCCTCATCAACTTCAAACAGGGTCATATCATCGCCCCCGGTCACATTGATGATGACACCGTTCGCGCCCTTCATGGAAACATCGTCAAGAAGCGGATTATTGATCGCGGCTTCCGCGGCCTCGATCGCGCGCTGTTCGCCTTCGGCCTCGCCCGTCCCCATCATGGCTTTACCCATCTCCAGCATCACAGAGCGGATATCGGCAAAGTCGAGGTTAATAAGCCCCGGGCGCACCATCAAATCCGTCACGCCGCGCACAGCAGACTGCAACACGCCATCCGCCATTTGGAAAGCTTGGGAGAACGTTGTTTTCTCATTGGCGATACGGAACAAATTCTGGTTCGGAATCACAATCAGCGTATCGACATAATCCTGCATTTCACTGATACCGTCTTCCGCCATTTTCATGCGCAAAGAGCCTTCAAAATGGAAAGGCTTCGTGACGACACCAACCGTCAAAATGCCCTTTTCGCGGCAGTGCTGCGCTATAATCGGCGCCCCGCCCGTTCCGGTCCCGCCGCCCATACCGGCGGTAATAAAGACCATGTTGGAGCCTTCCAGATATTGCATAACATCGTCGAGAGATTCTTCCGCAGAAGCGCGCCCGACTTCCGGCTTTGCCCCGGCACCCAGACCGCCCGTCACCGTTGTACCCAGCTGGATCGTCGCATCACAAAGCGAACCTTCGAGTGCCTGCGCATCCGTATTGCAAACGAGAAACTCGCAGCCCTCCAGACCGGAACCAATCATATTATTAACAGCGTTACCCCCGGCGCCACCGACACCAACCACGGTTATTTTAGGAGACAATTTACTGACCTCTTGTTGCGTTTGCATTCTGACATTAATCATAACGTTTAGGACCTCCGTAAAAGGCGAGAACTTAAGAGCGATTCTATATTAAGCTTTATCCCGATGGGAAGGGCATACTTTGAGAGCACACCGCGTTTCCAACAAAAAAATAACCGTTCACACCCCACATCGCGTTGAGAAATTCATTGAAGAAGAACCTGCTAAACGATTCATCCGACTCAACTTTTAGAAAGTGTGACAAAAGGCAGATGATTCGTGAACCCCTTAAAACACAAAGCTGTGGATAACCTGAGAGTTATACACGAAAAATAAGTATTTTCAGGAAGAAAGAAAGAGGCGTACGTGTCGAAAACCCTGTGAATGATTCGGGAAAAACGTATATCTGGACGCACTACCAATTTTCTTTCAGCCAGAATTTAACGCGCTCCCAGACATTCCCCGGCTCCGCCATCGCCATCACTTCAGCGGGCATTTCATCGCTGCGCTCAGCCACATAAGTCAAAAGCCCCGCCGTCGTTGCGAAAGCCGGACCGCTGACCGCATCGGCCAAACCGGAAATACGGATCGGCTTACCAAGACGAACCTGTTTATTAAGCACCGTTTGCGTCAGATCCCGAACGCCGGGCAACTGGCTGGCACCGCCCGTCAAAACCACGCGCCGCCCCGCCAAAGCGTTCACGCTGCTATCATCCAGACGCGCGCGCACAAGCTCCATAATCTCCTCCAGCCGGGGCTGAATAATTCCGACCAGCAAGGAACGCGGCACATGATTCGGCTGCGCGTTTGCGTCCTCTCCAATCTGAGGGACTTCCAGCATTTCATTCTCATCGCTACTGGTCGCCAGAGCATGGCCGTACAGGTTTTTAAGCCGCTCCGCATCACTTAAGGATGTCGTCAAACCTTGTGCGATATCACTGGTCACATGCATACCCCCCACAGGCACGGCATCGGCATAGACAAGTGCTCCACCAGCAAACACGGCAAAAGAGGTCACGCCGCCGCCCATATTAATCACAGTACAGCCCAAATCCATTTCGTCCTCAACCAGCGTCGCTAACCCGGCGGCATACGAATCCAGACAAAGGGCCGCAACATCAAGATGAGAACGCTCAATGCAGCTTGCCATATTTTTAAGCGCATTCGTCTCCGCCGTCACCAGATGAATCCCGACGCCGAGCGTCTCACCGACCATGCCGCGCGGCTCACGCACACCTTCCCGCCCGTCAAGACCATAGCCGACGGGGATCGTGTGTACCAGTTCATAATCATCCTGTAGCGCTTGTTTCTGCGCCTTGGCCAGCGCCCGGCGGATATCGTGATCGGTGACTTCATGCCCCATCACATCGACATCAATAGCAAAGCTGTGTGAGCGCGCATGAACGCCCGGCACATTAATAATAACCTCGCGCAAGGGATAGCCCTTCATCGCTTCGGCAGCCATATTCTCCGCCGCATGTACCGTCTTGCGGATTGCGGTTTCCGCCGCTTGCAGATCAACGACCGTACCGTTTTTTATTCCTTGCGCGGCGTGATGACCTATTCCCAACACTTCAAAGTGCCCTTCATCGTCAATCACACGGGCGATAAAACAGGCAATCTTGCTGGAACCGATGTCCAGCGCGGCAATAACAGAACCTTTGGGTTTGGGTTTATGGAGCATAAATGAAACAAACAGATAGAAAGTTGAGAACTAAAAAAGACAAGAACACTCTACACGCCCCTCCCATAACTCTCAACTTATAAGTCACGCCCGGCTTTATAAGTCTCCACCGCGCCGGGGCGGGTGCGGACAATCAAACGGTCAGATTCCCGCGCATCAATCACAGTTAGATCCTTGTCGAGCAAGCCGTCATCTTCCTGTGCCACGGCCAGCCGCCGCAGGGCAAAGCCCGCATCATCCTCCGGCAGTTTCACCTTAATACCACTCTTTAAAGTCAAATCCCACCGACGATCTCCAACACGGGAAGCAGCCTCCACCCGCGCCTTTAACAACGGCTCCGCATTCAGCAAATCTATCAAGGCCGGCGCTTTTGCAGGGGCATCTTCCCCCACAACAATAATGAGATTCTTGAACGGCAGTAATTCACTATCCGTCAGGGTCACACCCTCCTCATCAATTACGCGAATTTTGCCCTTGTTTTGCCACAGCGCCAAGGGCACACGTTCGGTTAGCCTGATATAAATCGTATCCGGCAAACGCCGTTCGACATGGGCGCTATTCACCCACGCAATACGCTCGATCAATTCACGCGCTTCCGCCGGGTTAAAAGCAAACAGCGGATCGCCTTTCTCAATATTAATAAGCGCGCGCAACACATCGGCATCTGTATTCACGCGGCCCTCGACCAGGATATCTTCCACCGTAAAACCAAGCCCAGAGGCAAAATCATAAGCCTTATGCTCGACCCAAAGCGCCCCGCGCGACACCGCGCCGCTTAAAACAACCCACGCCCCCAACCACAATACAAAAACAACCACGCCAACGACGATTCCCACACGGCGGGCGAGCATCACCAAACGCTGCGTTTTTGCGCTTAAGCGGCGGCTGCTTTTTCTTTTTGTTGTTCGAGAGCGTGACATTAAATGCTAATCCTTCTAGTAAGGAACGGGATACTGCCGCCGGACTTCCGCAATATCGGCCAGCACTTCATCAGAAAGCGTAATATCAATCGAAGCGATGTTGGATTTGAGTTGCTCCATGCTCGTCGCGCCAATGATGTTCGCCGTCACGAACGGACGGTCATTCACAAAGGCCAGCGCCATCTGGCACACATCCAGCCCGTGTTTTTCCGCGACAGCCATATAAGCACGCACGGCATCATGGGCCTGCGGCTCATCCCGGAACAGCTTGCGTTCATCCAAAGACCAGCGTGTTCCTTCCGGCCGCGCGCCGTCCAGATATTTTCCGCTAATCATCCCCCCCGCCAGCGGCGACCACGCCAGCAAACCAATATCCTCTGTCAGCGAGACTTCCGCCATATCCCAATCAAACAGACGGTAAAGCAAGCTGTATTCATTCTGGATCGACACCATACGTGGCAGACCGCGTTCTTCGGCCAGACGCAAATATTTCATCGTCCCCCATGCCATTTCATTAGAAATACCGGCATGACGGATTTTCCCAGCCTTCACCAGTTCGTCGAGTGTTTCGAGCACCTCAACAAAATGAGCCTCCTCCGCTTGGGGGTCGATAGTCTGTGGCGCAAAATCCCAACGGTTAGCAAAATGGTAGGCGCCCCGGCGCGGAAAATGGATTTGGTACAAATCAATATAATCGGTTTGCAGACGTTTCAAGCTACCTTCAATGGCTTCAAGAATATTGGCGCGGTCAATCCCCGCTCCGCCCCTTATCCACGGCAGAATTCCACCCGACATTTTAGAAGCCAAAACCACCTTTTCCCGCCGGGACTTGTCTGCAATAAACCAGTTCCCGATGATCGTTTCCGTCTTGCCGTAAGTCTCTGGCAGCGGCGGCACCGCATACATCTCCGCCGTGTCGAAGAAATTCACACCCCGGCTCAGAGCATAATCCATTTGCTCATGGCCTTCTTCCTGCGTGTTCTGCCGCCCCCACGTCATGGTGCCGAGGCAAATCACACTCACATCCAAATCAGTCCGCCCCAGTTTACGGTATTTCATATTTTAACTCCTGCTTTTGTTTCACCACAGAGTACACAGAGGGCACGGAGAAAACAAAAGAAAAGTCGTCATGGCGCACACGCCCTTCCCGTCATCCCGAACATCGTGAAACTATGGAGGGATCTTTACCGTTTGCATAGATACTGTAGTCACGAGTTATGCCTATTTCTGTTCGTTTTTCAGATAAAAGGATCAAGTTTTTGGTCCGCAGGACATGCCAAAGCATATTCAAGGAGCAAAAACGATGATAACTTTA
>JBNKRZ010000032.1:0-68851 GCA_050297015.1 Alphaproteobacteria bacterium
TCAGCAGATAAATCTGGGAAAAATCATTTTTCTGTAGACTGTTAGCACGGCAAACAACCGCCAACCCTTTGCCGCAAGATTGCATCAAGACGCGCTGCATTTTTTCAACCGGCATCCCCGTATATTGTGCAAACAAAGCAACAAAGGAAGAAATCTGACCGCGCCGTAGGGGTTTGAATACAGCATCCAGCGTCAAGCACCCTTTCTCTGCATATTGCCGGGCCGCATTTATCATATCCATACTCGGTGCGTAAGGGCTTTCATCTTTTTCCTTTTCAGCGGTGGCAGTGGCTACTGGCGCATCCGAAAATTCAATCACGATATCCTCAAGCGTATCCTCCAACACTTGCGCGCTTTCCTCACCATAACGCTGCCGGATTGTGTTTTTCAGCTCTTCTCCCACGCAAGCATATAAACGCCGCGCTAAAGCTTCCGGCAATTCAGGGCGATTTAACAAAGGTCGGGCGACGGCTTCTTCGTCTTGCGCCACCTCACTCAAAACTGTCATAGCATGATGCGTCAGAGTAATTCGTTCATTTTCAGACAGGGCAATCGCCGTTCCGCTATCGCGCGTGTCGGCCAGCACATCAATCAACTGTGCGCTAAGCTGTTCGCGGCTTGCAATGGCCTGCCAATACTCCGGCCCTTTGGATTTCACGATGTAAATTAAATCAAGGTCACTAAAAAGAGCAGCCTTTTTCAAAAGCGGCCGTGCAATTTGTATTTCATCATTGGCAAAATGAAGCGCCAGCCGCAGCGGCATATCATCCATCACAGACATACGTTCAGAAACAGCCGCCCGTAAATCGCTTTCCGCCTGCCGCAACAAGGCAATAAGAACATCCGCCAGCAGCTCTTGCTCATGAGGACTCAAAGGAACCGCCAGTAAATCAATTACGGCGCTCGTTAGCTCCCACTTGGCATGAGGATCTTTTTCGTCTTTCAAAAGCGTATAGAGCCTGTGACTGTCATACAATCTGACAAGCAACGGCGCCACTTCTGATGATGTCTTAAACATATAGCCCTAACCTGATAAATCAAAAAACCGTATTCCCGAGAAACACGCCCCAAGCATGCTTTCCAAACACCACAGCCCTTGTCTCTACCTTGAGCGAACGTTTTTATTTTTATAATTCTTACGCTCCTAAGAAAACGAGGCTCTGCAACGTTTACGACCTCGTCACTTACCTGTATACGCTTTATTTCTTTACATCCGGTTAACATACAAAAAAAAGAGTGGATATCTATAAATAGACCGTTAGCAAGCTTTTGTTAAAGATTGAGCTCTATAATAATATGAGCTATAGTTGGGTGAAGAAAGGAAGGTCTCCATGGCTACACCAGTTGGATTTGGCGTTCAGCAGCAGCAACAAAGTTCATATTTAAACCCGTTTCAGCAAAAGCTGACGGGGGGCTTGCAGAACCCTACAGAGAAAAAGCCAGAGGAAAACCAACCGCAGCCGCAAGGCGCGCAGGCCGCAGGGGCACAGAAATCTGAAGTCACACAAAACCGTCAGACTTCGCAATCTTTGCAAACAGCGAGCAGCACAGGCGGAAGCTCTGGCACATCATCGGCCTCTTCCTCTCAAAGCCGCGGTAGCACGGTTGATATTCTGGTTTAATGTCAGCGCATCAAAAAGAAGCAATAACGGCGTCTCAATTGACGCCGTTTTTTATTATATAGTCTTTCAAAGAAACTTATTGAAAAGCCACCTCATCAAAAGAGCGTAGCTTCCGGCTATGAAGACGCGCCGGACCGATTTCGCGCAACAGCTCCATTGTACGCAGACCTATTTTCAAGTGCTGTTCCACGCGCTCCCGATAGAAAGCATCAGCCATGCCGGGCAACTTAGGCTGTCCATGCAACGGCTTATCCGACACACACAACAACGTCCCATAGGGCACACGGAAACGGAAACCGTTGGCGGCAAGCGTGCCAGATTCCATATCCATCGCAATCGCTCTACTCTGACTCAGGCGGATATTCTGTCGCAACGCCGGGCGCAGTTCCCAGTTTCGATCATCAACCGTCACAACCGTCCCCGTCCGCATAATCTTTTTCAGATCATAGCCCTCAAGGCCCGTGACCTCAGAAACAGATTGCTCCAATGCCAACTGAATCTCTGACAACGCCGGCAAAGGAATGGAAGGATGCAAATCGCGATAAAGCACATTATCTTCCCGCAAATAACCGTGCGCCAGTACATAATCACCCAAGGTCTGTGAATTCCGAAGCCCGGCGCAATGCCCCAGCATCAACCAAGCATGAGGCCGCAAAACAGCAATATGATCGCTTATGTTTTTAGCATTAGAGGGCCCCACCCCAATATTCACCATTGTAATACCGCTGCCGTCCGCCCGTTTCAAGTGATAAGCAGGCATCTGCGGCATACGGGAAAGTGCGCTTCCGTCATGATCTTTCATAGGATTATCAGAAACATTGTGGTTGGCCGTCACCTTATTGCCCGGCTCCACAAAAGCGATGTACTCACCGCCTTCATCACACATCAGTCCATGGCCGATCTTTACGAATTCATCAATGTAAAACTGATAATTTGTATAAATCACGTAATTCTGGAAATGCTCCGCCGCCGTGCCCGTATAGTGGCGCAACCGCATCAAGCTCAAATCAACACGCGGCGCGGTAAAAAGAGAAAGCGGTCCCGGCTCTCCCTCTCGCACTTTATAGGTCCCATTGGCAATTTGATCGTCCATAATGTCGAGGTCAGGCTGATCGAAACACTGTGGTAGCAATTCGACCTGATCCCGGCTTAAATCCTTTTCCAGATAGAAATCATCCCCCAGAGCAAAATGGATCGGAATCACCGTATCGCTCAGTCCGACCTCCACCGACACATCATGATTATGAATCAGCAAACGCAGCTGTTCTTCATAGTAAAAATCGAAAATATCCGGACGTGTCAAGGTTGTCTCATACGTTCCAGGGCGCGCCACAAGGCCGTAAGACAAGCGTGTATCAGAGCGACTAGCCTTTTCCGTCGTGATCTTTATATACGGATAAAAAGCCCGAAACTTCGCATCACCCGTCTTTCCAGAGACAAAGTCTTTGAAAGCATCGCGTAAAAAGATCGTGTGGGAATCATATAATTCACGGATGAATTCATACGCCTTGTGTGGATCTTTGAAAGAACGAGGTTTGATCAATTTGGGTGTTTTTATCATGCCCCTATTATGCCGGATTTATCCTGCGATTTCATTAAGATTAATCATCCCCCGATAAAGCCGCCGGACTGCATAGTCCAAAGCTTGGCATAAAGCCCCTTTTGCTTCAGCAATTCTTCATGCGTTCCGTCCTCAACGATTTTCCCTTCATCCATGACAATCAGACGATCGAGATGAGAAATCGTCGACAGGCGGTGGGCAATAGCAATCACCGTTTTGCCTTCCATCAAATCTTCCAAAGAGTCCTGTATCAGCTTCTCGCTTTCACTGTCCAGAGCCGAAGTTGCCTCATCAAGGATCAAGATCGGCGCATCTTTGAGAATCGCCCGCGCAATGGCAATGCGCTGCCGCTGCCCACCGGACAACTTTACGCCCCGCTCCCCAACGAGAGTTGCGTACCCTTCAGGAAGGGCCAAAATAAATTCGTGTGCATGAGATTTTTTCGCCGCTTCTATGACATCTTCATCACTCGCATCAAGGCAGCCATAACGGATATTTTCCATCAGCGTTCGATGAAACAAGCTCGTATCTTGTGGAATAATGGCAATATTTTGACGAAGAGAGGACTGGGTCACGTCAGCAATATTCTGCCCGTCAATTTTGACCGCCCCTTCCTGCACATCATAAAAACGCATCAACAGGTTAACGAGTGTTGATTTTCCTGCCCCGGAAAGTCCTATAACCCCGACCTTTTGCCCTGTCGGAACATCTAGGGAAAAATCGGACAATATCTTCTGATAAGGGGATTCCGGGTAATAGAAATCAATAGCATCATAGGAAAGCGCACCCTCTTTCAAAAGTAAATCCCGTGCCCCCTCTCTATCGTAAAGGCAATGTTCGGTCATAATGGTATTCACACCATTGCTCATTTCCCCCATATGCTCCAGAAAGTGCGTGATAGCCCACAAAAGAGCCCGTGAGTTATCAACGACCAGCAAAATCACAGTAAAGACAAAAGCCATATCTCCAACGGTAAACTCTCCTCTGGCATAACTATTGATAGCCATAATCATCAAACCAACCAGAAGACCAAGCCCCATAAAATTATCGAAAAAAGCGGCACCTTCTCTATTTATCTGAAGACGGAAATTGTCTTTCTTTTCTTTATTGCCTATGCGGTGCAGCAGATCTTGCTCATACCCTTCATTTGCAAAGGCTTTGACTGTTTGGATATTCGAAGCCATATCAACAATCTTACCGGTAATTTGCGCGCGTACGGCAGATAAGTTTTCCATCAAACGGCCCTGACGCACAGCCAGCATGACCATAACAACGAAGTAAAACAGAGACCACAGCAACATCGTCTGCCCCATTACAGCGCTTACCGTAAAAACCAGAAATACGCTAAAGAATAGGCGCACAATAATAGGGAGTATTTCAAAAACGATATCCCAAAACCCATAGGTCAGGCCATTCATCGCCGTGCTAATCTTGCCGCCCAAAGCACCGCCATAGCTTGTCTGAAAGAAATTTATAGAATGGTCTTTTAAATGAGCCACCATGCGTTCGCGGGGAGCCTGACGGATAACAGGCGCCAAGAAAAATAAAGACATCCCTGAAACACGGGAAAAGAAATAGAGAAAAAACACCGTTAGGAAAAATTTCAAAAAAGGCGCTTTGGCCACATCCCATATATCCTTGCCAGCATCCGGATCAAAGGCTGTAAGCGTATCAACGATATCTTTAAGTACGAAAGGGACAAGCAGCAAAAAGATCGCCTGCAACACATCCCCAACAGCAATCATCGCCACTTTAAAAGGATTATCCGCCAATGATTGCAAAAAGAAGCGAAGTGGTGAAATTTTGACGTTCTTTTGCCTTTTCTTCATTTGGCCTTTCTATTTCAACCCCACAAGGCTGCGGGCGAATTCTACGGGGTGGAAGGATTGCAAGTCTTGCGCTTTTTCTCCGACACCGATCAGATTAATCGGCAAGCCGAATTCATCAGCCAGCGCCACAACCACACCGCCACGCGCCGAGCCGTCAAGCTTGGTCACGACAAGCCCCGTCACATCGACCATTTCCTTGAAGGTACGGACTTGCTCATGGGCATTTTGCCCTGTCGTAGCATCCAGGACCAAAAGCACCGCATGCGGCAGATTTTCATCCTGTTTTTTCAGGACACGCACGATTTTCTCCAACTCGGCCATCAGGTTCGCTTTATTATGCAGACGCCCAGCCGTGTCGATAAAGAGCACATCCACCCCTTCGGCCTTTGCCTGTTCGTAGGCCTCAAACGCCACGGCTGCCGCATCCGCGCCAACCTCCTTGGCCACGAGCTTACAATGCGCCCGTTTAGCCCACTCACCGAGTTGTTCAACCGCCGCCGCCCGGAAAGTATCCCCCGCCGCCAACATCACAGAACGGTGATTTTTGATGTGCAGGTAATGCGCCATCTTGCCAATCGTTGTCGTCTTTCCTACACCATTAACACCACACATCAGCACCACAAAAGGCCCATTATCCGGCTTCGGGTAGCCCAGCGGTTTAGCGACCGGCGTCAAAATTTCAGAGATAGCCCCCGCCAGCACCTCGCGAATTTCCAGCTCTTCGATCTCCTTACCAAAGCGATCCTTACTGAATTCTTCAATAATCTTCGCGGCAGTCTTCGGGCCAAGATCCGCACTAATCAGAAGCTCCTCCAAAGCGTCGAGCGTTTCCTGATCGAGTTTTTTCTTGGTAACAAGATCGCTGATCCCCTGCCCGATCTTTTTAGAGGACTTGGAAAGCCCCCTAGTAAGGCGCGTTAGCCAGCCCCCCTCTTCGGTATGATCACCGAGCGCTTCCGCCTCAGCTATATCCTGCACTTTGCGGTGGCTGGGGGTTGGAACAACGTCGAGATCATCAAGAATTTCTGTTGCTGTTTCTTCGAACAACTCGTGTTCAAGCTCATCGCTCAACTCAGCATCATACTCCGTTGGCAACTCCAAATTCGGGTCCGTATTCCTATGCAGAAGACGCTCTTGCTTGTCGTGCTCTTCCTGAGTGGCATCATTTTTTTTCTTACGCCAGAAAACCATATTTTATTATTCCTGTGATTCTCTTTTAATTTGCAACATGCGCAACGCCGCTTCGGCCGCCGCACCCCCTTTATTCTTTTCTTCAGGATTAGCACGAGCCATCGCCTGCGCTTTATTTTCCACTGTAAGGATTCCATTCCCCAGAGCAAGATCGTTTTGTAAAGTCAGATCATATACCCCCCGCGCACTTTCGTTACACACGATATCATAATGGCTGGTTTCTCCGCGGATAATACACCCCAAGACAACATAGGCATCGTAAATATTGCCCTTGTTCTTATTCATAAAGTTGATCGTCGCCGGAATTTCCAGCGCCCCCGGAACCGTTACAACCTCATAAGTCGCACCGGCGGCCTCCAGCGCCATACGCGCCCCTTCGACAAGGTTGTCGTTAATCTCATCATAAAAACGCGCCTCCACAACCAAGACATGAGCCGTCATTGCATCCTCTTTCTGTAATCAATTAAATCCGCGATAGAGCCAATCTTCAGGCCATGAAGACGGGAAAAAACAGCCAAATCAGACAAACGAGCCATCGTTCCGTCATCTTTCATAATTTCGCATATCACACCTGCGCCAGAATAGCCAGCTAAACGCGCAATATCCACGGCGGCTTCCGTATGCCCAGAGCGCTCCAAAACCCCCTCTGGGCGGGCACGAAGCGGAAAAATATGCCCCGGCGATGTAATATCATCCGGCCCACTTTGCGGATCAACCGCCACAGCCACCGTTTTCGCCCGGTCAAAGGCGGATATGCCGGTCGTCACCCCTTCACGCGCCCCGATTGAAACGGTAAAAGCCGTACCGTATTTTGAGGTATTGTCATTCTCCGGAACCATCGGGGGCAAAGCCAAACGGTCAATAATAGCACTCTCCGCCGGCATGCAAATCAGACCACGGCCATAAGCCGCCATAAAAGCAATAACCTCCGGTGTTGCCCGTTCGGCCGGGATAAGCAAATCGCCTTCATTTTCTCGATCTTCATCATCAACGATAATCACCATGCGTCCGGCACGGGCCTCGGCAATAATATCCTCTGTCGGCGAAAGAACAGAATTATTCTCCGAAGAAACGTCTTGTGCTTTCATCCCCATTGTCATCCCTTAAGCATCCTTACCCAGCATGCGTGCCACATAACGCGCCAGCATATCAATTTCGAGATTTATTTTATCACCGGGTTGAAGGTAGCCCAGATTAGTCACCGCCCATGTATGCGGAATGATGTTAACACCGAACACATTGCCCTCAACTTCGTTAATCGTCAGAGAAACGCCGTTCAGCGCCACAGAACCTTTCGAGGCGAAATAAGGCGCCAGCTCTTCCGGCACTTCTATTTTCAAACGATGAGAGTCACCATCCTTGGAAACCGCCATCATCGAGGCCAAAGCATCAACATGGCCAAAAACGAAATGTCCGCCGAGCTCATCCCCCATGCATAAAGATTGCTCTAAGTTAATCCGGCGCCCCTCTTTCCAATTACTGATCGTCGTTTTAGAGAGCGTCTCATGAGAAACATCCACAGCGAACGCCCCGTATTCTTTATCCACCAGCGTCAAACAAACGCCGTCACAAGAAATCGAAGCCCCAATATCCAATTTATCGAGATCATAGCGGCAGCGAATAAACAGGCGCCAATCGCCTTTCGTCTTATCAATTTTAACGACCTCACCCAGATCGCTCACAATGCCCGTAAACATATGGCTTTCATCCCGTTGTTGTTCTCGGTACCACTTTACCGATCAAAAAATTATCTGCAAGTGAAGATATGTGCGCCGGAACGATTTCTCCAGCCCCGCAGGGACGATCAAGCCGCACTTGCGCAAAATGCTCCGTCCGCCCTATATTATTTTTTTCAACAAGGACTTGCTCTGTTTTGTTAATCCTTGATCTCAAGAATTCATTCAAAGCTTTTTCCCCTGCTTCACGCAACAGCGCAGCCCGTTCCTTGCGCACAGGCACATCAACTTGCGGCATCTTGGCGGCGGGCGTCCCTTCACGTTCGGAATAAGGAAAAACATGCGGGTATATAATCCTGGCCTCTTCAATCAAACGGCGGGTATTTTCAAACATTTCATCCGTTTCCGTCGGAAATCCCGCAATAATATCAGCGCCAAAAACGACATCCGGGCGATAGCTACGCGCTCGCTCACACAAAGCCAGTACATCATCGCGGCTGTGGCGGCGCTTCATACGCTTAAGGATCATACTATCCCCGGCCTGCAAGCTCAAATGGAGATGCGGCATAAAGCGCTCTTCCTCGGCAATTAAGCGCCACAAATCATCATCAAACGCCGCCGGATCAAGAGAAGACAAGCGCAAACGCCGTATCCCCGGCACGAAGGCAATCAAACGCCGTATAAGCGTGCCCAGCGCCGGAGCCCCCGGTAGATCGCCACCGTAGGAAGCAATATCCACACCGGTCAGGACGATTTCCTGATAGCCGCTCTCATCGACCAATGTGCGCACCTGTTTAATAACATCCGCCACAGGAACGGAACGCGCATTGCCCCTTCCATAGGGAATAATGCAAAACGTACAGCGATGATTACAACCGTTTTGCACCTGCACGAAAGCACGGCTGCGCCCTTCCATCCCCTCGACCAATTGTGGTGCGGTTTCCGTCACAGCCATAATGTCATTAACGGAGACTTTTTCCTCCGGCGGCGCCCCCCATGTTTCAGGCTTAAGCTTAAGATCATTGCCGATAACAAGATCAATTTCCGCCATCGCCCCGTATGCCTCCGGCGCAATTTGCGCCGCGCAGCCTGTAACAATGATTTTAGCATCGGGGTTTTCACGTCGTACCCGGCGTATAGCCTGCCGGAGCTGGCGCTCGGCTTCCTTCGTGACGGCACAACTGTTAAAAATCACGACATTACGCATGCCGGCGTTTCGCGCATGAGTGCGCATAACCTCACTTTCATAGGTATTCAGCCGGCAGCCAAAAGTAATAATTTGAGGTTCGTCGTCTTCCATCTCAGGGTCAGCTCATCTGGCCGTCAAATACATAAGCCACCGGCCCGGTCATAAGGATATGGTCGTTTTCACGATCCCATTCAATAATCAGACTTCCCCCGTCGAGGACAATTTCCGCACGGCGACGGGAAAGATTGCGCCGCACGGCCGCCACAAGAACGGCGCAAGCACCACTGCCGCAAGCTTCCGTTTCACCTGTGCCGCGCTCCCATACACGAGCACGCAATTTACGATCGTCTATAACCTGCACGAATTCAACATTGGTGCGCTCCGGAAATAAAGGGTTAAGCTCAACCTGTTGTCCGACGACATCGAGCGGCACATGCGCCACATCATCCACAAAGAACACGCAATGCGGATTACCAACATTAACAGCTACAGGCTCTCCATACCCCTCCAGTGCAAAATCAAGTTTTTGCGTGTCCATTTCCTGCGCCAACGGAATGTTATTCCAACTTAGACGCGGCTTACCCATATCAACAGCAACCATCCCCCCTTCGGCCATACGGCATTCCAGAAGACCGGAGAGCGTTTCCAGCGTGCACTGCTCTTTATCGTTCTCTGTCATGAACCAGTGCGCGACACAACGCGCCGCGTTACCACACATTCCAGCCTCTCCTCCATCGGCATTATATATCCGCATAAAGAGGTCGGCGCTTTCCGAAGGCTCCATCACAACTATTTGATCGCATCCCACCCCCCGCTTACGATGAGCAAGTGCCCGTATCTGATCGGTGGTTAAATCACTATGGGCATGACGGTCATCTATAATAACAAAGTCATTCCCCAGCCCATGCATTTTTTTGAATTTGAACATAACACTTGCATATCATGAGAAATACGCTTATAAAACCCCGAAATTTCATGACATTGCCCCACAAACGGATTGCAAAGTCGTGTCCAAGGATACCCCGTCACCGGCGAATAAGATCGCTCATGGCGGTTAAACTGTTTTGTTAATGTTGGACTGTAAATGTTTGAAACTCTAAGCTCACGCCTCGGCGGCGTATTCGACAAGCTCAAAGGCAAAGGCGCTCTGAAGGAGGCCGATGTCGATACCGCCATGCGCGAAATCAAGGTCGCGCTGCTGGAGGCTGACGTTGCCCTGCCCGTGGTTAAGGCCTTCGTCGAGCGCGTCAAAGAAATGGCTGTGGGTGAAGACATTGTCAAGGGCGTCAACCCTGCGCAGCAAGTCGTTAAAATCGTCCATGACGCGATGATTGAAATGCTCGGCAACGAAAGCGCTGAGCTTACTTTTACCGCCCCCCCTTGTGCTTACCTGATGGTGGGTTTGCAAGGCTCCGGTAAAACGACATCAACGGCAAAAATCGCAAAATTTCTGACGGACAAGCAACGCAAAAAAGTACTGATGGCGTCTCTGGACGTTTACCGCCCGGCCGCGCAGGAACAGCTCAAACAGCTCGGCGAGCAAACCGGCATTGCGACACTGGAGATTATCGAAGGGCAAATGCCGCTGGAGATCACCGCCCGCGCGATGGAAACCGCCCGCAAGGAAAGCTACGATGTTGTAATCCTCGACACCGCCGGGCGCCTGTCGATTGATGAAGAGCTGATGCAGGAAATCGCGGCCATCAAAAAAGCTGTGACGCCCGCCGAAACGATCCTCGTCGCCGACGCGATGACCGGGCAAGATGCTGTCAACACGGCCAAAGCCTTTGACGAGCGCGTTGATTTAACCGGTGTGATGCTGACCCGCGTGGACGGGGATGCCCGTGGCGGGGCCGCCATGTCCATGAAGGCCGTCACCGGCAAGCCCATCAAACTGCTCGGTGTGGGCGAAAAATGGGACGCGCTGGAGGCTTTCCATCCCGACCGGATGGCCGGACGCATTCTCGGCATGGGCGATATAGTCTCCCTCGTCGAACGCGCCACGGAAACCGTTGACGCCGAAGAAGCGGCCAAGATGGCCAAAAAGTTCAAAAAGGGCCAATTTGATTTCAACGATTTACTCTCTCAGATGCAGCAGCTCAAGAAAATGGGCGGCGCGGGCGCTATGATGAAAATGCTGCCGGGCCTCGGCAAAATGGCCGCCGCACTGGAAAACGCCGATCTCGATAACAGCGTCATCAAAAAGCAGGAAGCCATCATCCTGTCTATGACATCAAAGGAACGCGCCAAACCGGACCTTATGAACGCCAGCCGCAAAAAGCGGATTGCCGCGGGCTCTGGCACCACGGTGCAGGAAATCAACCAACTCATCAAACAGCAAAAGCAAATGCAAACCGTCATGAAGAAAATGCGCAAAATGGGCGGCGGCAAAATGATGAGCATGATGAAAGACATGATGGGCGGCGGCGCAGAAGCCGACTTGATGATGCAAAGCATGGATCCCGATGCACTAGCGGGCAGCATGGTTGCCGGCGAAAAGGATGAAGGGCCACTTGGCGCGAACCCGTTCCTTGAGGGCGGACAGCAAAGCTCACCGGGCGCAAACCCGTTTGGCGGCATGCCGGGCCTCGAGGGCCTTGGCGGTTTTTCCCACGGCGGCAAGAAGAAAGACCGCAAGAAGGGAAAACGAAAATAACTTTTAATTTTTTAATTTTAACAAACGAACTGATTAAAACCAAAGGAGAAAACTAAAATGGCACTAGCAATCAGAATGTCCCGCGGGGGACGTAAAAAACGCCCACACTACGCAATCGTTGTCGCGGACAAGCGTATGCCGCGCGACGGTCGCTACATCGAAAAGCTGGGCACGCACAACCCACTGCTCGCCAACGATGATGAAAAACGCGTCGTCCTGAACGAAGAGCGCATTAAATACTGGCTGGAACAAGGTGCCGAGCCTTCCGCCCGTGTTGCCCGTTTCCTTGGCAAAGCCGGAATCATCGACATGCCGAAATGGAATGAAACACCGAAAAAATCCGAACCGAGCGAAAAAACAAAACAGTTGATCGCCGATAAGGAAGAAAAACGCCAAGCTGCTGCTGAAGCGGCTAAAGAAGCCGAAGCGGAAGCTGCTGCTGCCGCAGAAGCGCCCACTGAGGAAGCCCCGGCAGAAGAAGCTGCTGCTGAGGAATCACCCGCTGAAGAAGCTCCGGCAGAAGAAGCCGCAGCTGAAGAAGAAACAAAGGCTGAGTAACGACAGCTCAACCGTCATTGCGAGCCGCAGGCGAAGCAATCCAGTGCCACAAGGGAAATTTCTGGATTGCTTCGTCGCTAGACGCTTCTCGCAATGACGTTACTTTTTGTGGTTCATATGAAACGCATTCTCCTCGGAAAAATCACCACCGCGCACGGGATCAAGGGTTTCGTGAAGGTACAGGTTTACGCCGAAGACCCTGCCCTGCTTAACGGCACGCTCTATACAACGGAAGACGGACCCGCCACTCTCACACTGACCATGAAAAACTCCATGGGTAAAGTCTGGCTGGCGGCGGTAGACGGCATCACCGACCGCACGGAAGCCGAAAAACTACGCCACACAGAACTCTGGATCGGCCGTGAAGCACTGCCGGAACCAGAAGATGGCGCAATCTACTACGAGGACATGATCGGTCTGAGCGTTGTAGAGAACCGCAAAACCATAGGGGAGATCGCCGGCATTGACGATTTTGGCGCAGGCCCTCTCCTCGACATAAAACCGACGGACGGCAGCGATAACTTTTACCTGCCCTTTGCCGATCAATATGTATTAGAAACGGATATGGACGCAGGTCTAATCACCGTAGAGATACCGGAAGGATTGCGATGATCCTATATGAAACCAATACACGTCCCGCTTTCAAAAACGTCCTGTTCGATTTCGATGGGACGCTGGCCGATACGGAAACGGTGTTTGCCGATTTTGACTGTGCCCTATTGAACGAAATTTTGGAACAAGCGGATAAAGCCCCTACTCTAGACCCGGCTTATATCCGTACGCTCGCGGGCAACTCCGGCGAGAAAAAGCTCGCCATTATCGCCAAACAACAGGATTTTGATCCCGCACCCTATGAGCACGCATTCATTGAAAAGCGCACATCTCTGCGCAAAACATTGTTCCGTGATCGTCCTGTGCCGTATGCCGTCGGCCTATTCGACTTTCTGGATGCGCATAAAGGCCACTACGCCATGGCCACGAACAAAAAACCGGGAAAAATCTATGGTGATCTTGAGTTAATGACAGAACTTGCCGAACGGTTTCAAAACCTTGTTTTCTGCCTGCAAGACGGAATGGAGCGCAAACCCGCGCCCGACATTCTCCTCCATGCCGCTGACGCCATGGGATTTTGCCCTGAAAGCACCGCCTATATTGGTGATAACGTACTGGATATGAAAGCCGCCGTGAATGCCGGGATGATCCCGGTCGGTTTCATCATAGAGCAACACGGCTATCAAAGCGCGCGCATAGAAAACTTGATTGATGCGGGCGCACGCCTCATTATCAACGATATGAACGATTTAACTCCGTTGATGAAATAAAATGAAATTCAACCTTCTCACCCTCTTCCCGGACATGTTCCCCGGTTTTCTCGGCCATTCACTCGCCGGGAAAGCGCTGGAGCGCGGCGACTGGTCGTATGAGGCCGTCAACATCCGCGACTTCGCGCAAGGCGTCCATAAAACCGTAGACGACACCCCGTACGGCGGCGGCGCGGGCATGGTGATGCGCGCCGATGTGATTGAAAAAGCCGTGCTCTCCCTGCCTAAGCCGGGACGTAAATTTTACCTCTCCCCGCGCGGACGTGTATTCAACCAGCGCCTGGCCGAGAAATTAAGCGCCACACCGGAAATCACAATGCTCTGTGGGCGCTATGAGGGCGTCGATCAGCGCGTTCTTGACGCTTATGAATTCGAGGAAATATCCGTTGGCGACTTCGTTTTGTCCGGCGGGGAGCCCGCAGCCTTGCTAATGATGGATGCGTGCATCCGCCTCTTACCCGGCGTGATGGGCAACACAGAAACCGTCAGTGAGGAAAGCTTTGCGGAGAGCACCGGCGGCTTGCTGGAATATCCGCATTACACCCGCCCCGCCGATTGGGTGGCCGCGGATGGCCGCTCATTCAGCGTGCCGGATATTCTAAAATCCGGCGATCACGGGAAAATAGAAAAGTGGCGAAAAGAACAAGCTCTAAAAATAACAAAAGAGCGCCGGCCGGACTTGCTGCTTGACCGAACCTAATTCCGTTATTGAAGAGTGGCTCTCATAGGCAAAACGGGGTTCACCTGCGTCTTTTGTCGCACGCGCTCAAGATTCTCCCCGTTCACGAGAACGCCCAAAACAATCTCTGAATCTTTCAAATGTACAGCACAGGGTACACCGTTTTCGATTTGGACTTCAGAGAGCACCTCAACACCCTCTATATCTTTGATACGCACAAAATAACCTGTACAGGGATCTCCCTCCGAGCGTTCTTTGGGAAGAAATATAAAGTCCTCTCCCGGCAAGCGTTTTCGTAACATTTCAAAAGGTTCCGGCGCCTGAAAATGATCGCCCCCCAAGTAAATATCAGCGCTGCCGTCTACATACGCGGCAACGAAGTGAATGTCATTCACCGGCAAACTCATGACAAGTTGGAAGCCATCAACAAGCGGCAGCTCTTTTACTGAATTATCCCGCATAACAAAGTCCTTCCCAAGAAAAGTTGTTATGTCTTTAGCATCGCGGATTATAGTCACAATTATGTGAAAAGCAACCCGATATTTCTTCATTTATCCCCATGAATAAATGAGGGAAGCGCAGATCCCCCCTTACCAAGCGCACCCGACGTTCCAATATCCGGCGATCACAGCAAAACGGCGCAGGCGTCACGATCAGGCTTCAGCACTCACAAAAGAGCGCTGCCCGGACTTGCAGGATAATGAATGAGAACCTTTTACCGTTTTAAAGGTAAAAAATGCACACTTTGAGCTGACTCAGCCGCCTTGTCACGGGAAGAGATATCTTCGTTCGGATACTCAGATATCGCAGCGATAAAAAAAGCCATCCCGATAACAGGTGCCATTTTTTCCGCCGCACGCCTGAAAGCACGGCGGCGCCCTACTTGTTTTTTCGTTAATAGCATCACAACCTCTATTTTTGTGTTTCTTATATTTTTTGTTAGCGCTTTATCCTATAAATTGCCTAATAGCGCTAGGCAAAAAATGAAAAAGCGCATACAAATAAATGCCTCGCCTATAAAAGAAAAACTTGCATAGCCAGCCATTTCCCTGTACAAAGCCCTCTGATTTTTAAACCCCATGAAAAAGATAAGGGAACCGCGGGGCTGACAGCCCTATTTCGGGTTCTATGATAAGGGAAAGGAAACGACGATGAATATACTGAAAAAATTTGAGACCAAAAATCTCGAACAAATACAAGAAAACACCAATATTCCTGATTTCTCCGCCGGAGATACAGTTAAGGTTAACGTGAAAATCCGTGAAGGTAACCGTGAGCGGGTACAGGCCTATGAAGGCGTTTGCATTGCCCGTAAGAGCGACGGCATCAATTCCAGCTTCACAGTTCGCAAAATCAGCTACGGCGAAGGCGTTGAGCGTGTATTCCCGCTTTACTCCCCCCGTTTGGACAGCATTGAGCTGATCCGCCGCGGTTCCGTCCGTCGTGCAAAGCTGTACTACTTGCGCAACCTGCGTGGTAAAAAGGCCCGTATCGCCGAGCGTACAACCGGTCACGGTATCGAAGCCAAAGAAGCGAAATCAAAAGCAAAATCCAAGAAATAATTTTGCTTACAAAAGGACAAACAAAAAGCGCGGCCACATGGTTTCCGCGCTTTTTTTATTCTATAATTGCGATAACATATTTTTTACGGCTTGAACTCGTATTTTGCCACGGCCGGCACAGTAATGCTCTGGCCGTTCCCCGTATCCCAGTTACAAGTTACGTGATCCTCATTAAGCGTCACATCACCACGAGAACCACCTGCAACCCATTCCCCTTCAATTCCCGGTGAATTGCTAAGGATAACCGGATTATTTTCATCAGTGACATCGCACTTGGCAAATTCACTGCCGACAAAACAGTTATTGGCATCTTGCTTGCATCCCGCTTGCATGCGGAGGCGCCCGGCTTCCGTCGAAGGGAGTTCGTGAACATCATTAACAAAATCGCGCTCTGCCTCTGGATCATGCCCAGAAGGAAGATCAGGACCGTCAAGCATATTCGATAACCCAAAAGCCGCCGCAACTGCTACACCTGCTAAAACCGGGAATTTAAATTTCATCTCACACTCTCCTGTTCACATTGAGGCTTGCGCCTGATAGTAAAACTAATGTACTAAAAAACAGTTAACGTGTCAATGTTTATGGAAAATATCAATGTCTGCACCGCGCACTTTATACGAAAAGATATGGAACGATCACCTTGTCGATACACAGAAAGACGGCACGAGCCTCATCTATATCGACCGTCACCTTGTTCATGAAGTAACCAGTCCGCAGGCATTTGAAGGGCTACGGCTGGCAGAACGTCAGCTCCGCGCCCCTGCAAAAACACTGGCCGTAGCGGATCATAACGTCCCGACAACGGACCGCTCCGAGGGGATTGTGGAGCCCGAAAGCCGGGTACAGGTCGAGACCCTTTCTGCCAACTGTAACGAATTCGGCGTCACGTTGTTCGATATGAACGACAAACGTCAGGGAATCGTCCACATTATCGGGCCGGAGCAAGGCTTTACCCTGCCCGGTGCAACGATTGTCTGTGGCGATTCGCACACAGCCACCCACGGCGCGTTTGGCGCGCTTGCCTTTGGGATTGGCACATCAGAGGTCGAACACGTCATGGCAACCCAGACCCTGATCCAGCAACTTTCAAAAACCATGAGAATCACAGTAAACGGCAAACTGCCAACCGGCGTGACCGCGAAAGACATGGTCCTGCACATTATCGGTGAAATCGGCACCGCCGGCGGGACAGGCCATGTCATCGAATTTGCCGGACAAGCCATGCGCGACCTGTCAATGGAGGGACGCATGACGGTCTGTAACATGGCAATCGAAGCAGGCGCGCGTGCGGGCATGATTGCCCCGGATGAAAAAACCTTTGAATATCTGAAGGGCCGCCCCTACGCCCCCCAAGGTGCGGAGTGGGACAAAGCGGTTGCCTACTGGTCTACACTTCCCTCCGATGATGGTGCGACCTATGACAAGGAAATTGTGATTGATGCGGCCTTTATCACACCGACCGTCACATGGGGAACCAGCCCGCAAGATGTTCTGCCTATTACAGAATCCGTACCGGAAGCGGAGAACGAAACGATCCAGCGCGCTCTGGAGTATATGGGCCTGACCTCCGGCACGCCTCTGACCGCGATTGAGATCGACAAAGTGTTTATAGGCTCTTGCACCAACGCCCGGATCGAGGATATCCGCGAAGCCGCTAAAATTGCCAAGGACCGTAAAGTCGCCAAAAGCGTGAAATTGGCTATGGTGGTTCCCGGCTCCGGCCTCGTTAAGGAACAAGCCGAATCCGAAGGACTTGATAAAATTCTGATCGAATCCGGATTCGAATGGCGGGAACCGGGCTGCTCCATGTGTCTGGCCATGAATGCTGATCGTCTGGCTCCGGGAGAGCGCTGTGCCTCTACATCCAACCGGAATTTTGAAGGCCGTCAGGGCCGCGGGGGGCGCACGCACCTGATGAGCCCGGCCATGGCGGCTGCGGCCGCCATCACAGGCCACTTGACGGACGTACGGGAATTGGATTAAACCCGTGGTGCTATGATTGCATACACTGATTTACCGGATAACTTTAACGTCGAGACGGACAAACTGTTCCGCACCGCAATTCTGCCCTTTATAGAGGCGGAGATATGCCGTCTGGAGGAATACGAAAAAGACCGCCCCGAAGATGCCTCCTACATCTTTCATGAACATATTCACCGTGCCGCGCGGGAAATGGAGCTGACGGCCCGTTACATGGGATGGCATGAGCCAGTTTGCACCAACCTGTACTGGGCCATGTTGCCGCACGATATCGGCAAGCGCAAAATAGACGTAGCCCTTTGGGATATGGAAGACAAACCTTCCGAGGACATCAAAGAAGAGCGCCGCGCCCACACCGATTACGGTCTAAAGATTGTTGAAAAACACCTCGGCCACCTGACGCACCCCTTTATTGATTTGATGGTTGACATTATCGCCAACCACCATGAAAACGTTGACGGCTCCGGCTATCGCGGCTTGACGGGAGATCAGCTCTCCACCCCCGTACGCCTCGCCGCAATCATTGAAAGCTTTGACGGCTACCAGACATGGCGTCCGCATTTTGGCGACCGGGACATTACCACCCCCGGCGTACTCAAACGCATGCGCGATGAAAAATTCAGTCTATACGACATGACACTCTTTAAAGCATTTGAAGAGATGAAAATGAGTGAATATACTGACGCACGCCCACAAGAAACAGGAAGTAATACATGACGCCTTTTACAACGCTTTCCGCGATTGCCGCTCCTCTTCCGCTCGTCAATATCGACACGGATATGATTATCCCTAAGCAGTTCCTGAAAACCGTCAAACGCACAGGGCTGGGCGTTAACGCGTTCGACGAGTTGCGCTATAACGAGGACGGCAGCGAAAACCCCAATTTCGTCCTAAATAAAGAACCATTCAGAAACGCTCAAATTTTAATCGCGGGTGAGAATTTCGGCTGTGGCTCCAGCCGGGAACATGCACCGTGGGCTCTACTCGACTTTGGAATCCGTTGCATTATAGCACCGTCTTTCGCAGATATATTCTTCAACAATAGCTTTAAGAATGGGATATTACCCATTGTTCTAAAAAAAGAAAATGTAGACACCCTTATGAAGGATGCTGAAGATGGGCACGAAATGACCGTCAATCTGGAAAAACAAATCATCCGCTGCGCCAATAATGAATACAGCTTTGATATAGACCCGTTCCGCAAAGAATGTTTGCTCAAGGGGCTGGATGATATCGGCCTGACGCTGGAAAAAGAAAGCAAAATCGCCGCCTTTGAACAACAAGACCAGCAAAAACGCTCATGGATGAGTGCCGCGTAATGATACTCCCGTTCAAAAAGAAAAAACCGCACAAAACCCGCGAAGGCAAAATCGGCCTGACGTTAAAGGCGCACGGCATAGAAACCGTCATTGATATTGGTGCAAACCGCGGTCAGACCCATGATAACCTGCGCATGGGCGGTTTTACCGGACCGATCATCTCCGTCGAGCCTCTTCCTGCGCTACAGGACGAATTGCAAGCTAAAGCGGCCAAAGACCCGTTATGGACGGTTCTGCCGCCTCTGGCGCTGGGCGACCACAATGGCGAATGTACGATGAACGTCTCCGAAGCCAGTGACATGAGCAGCCTTCTCCCCTCTTCCGATGCGCTTATGACGGCCCTGCCCCGTACGCGCACGGTTGAAAACGTTACGGTTCCCATGAAAACGCTTGATGCTCTGTATGAAGAACTTAACCTCACCGGGAAAAAGGTCTTCGTCAAAATGGATACGCAGGGCTATGAAATGCCTATTCTGCACCACGCGCCCCAAACACTGGAACAAGCCGCGGGGCTACAGCTTGAAATGTCTCTGTTTGAGCTTTATGAAGGAGAAACCCTGTTCGATGAGATCATCGCTTTCTTAAAGGAAAAGGGCTTTAAGGCGCATATGCTGATAGAAACAAACTTTTCCCGCAAACTGAACCGTCAGCTACAGGTAGACGGCATCTTTTTTAAGGACTAAATCATGACCACCCATAAAATTCTTCTCCTGCCCGGCGACGGGATCGGCCCCGAAATCATTGCAGAAACACGCAAAGTCATTAGCTGGCTGGAAGAAAACACCGATATTTCCTTCAATCTACAGGAGGATCATCTCGGCGGCAGTGCGTACGACGCGTACGGCGAACCACTGACCGATGAGACATTAAGCACGGCGCGCGATTGCGATGCGATCCTTATGGGCTCGGTCGGCGGACCAAAGTGGGCGGATGTGCCCTACGAAAAACGCCCGGAGGCCGGCCTACTCAAGCTCCGCAAGGAACTGGATTTATTTGCGAACCTGCGCCCGGCGATCGTCTTTGACGCCCTCGTGGAAGCCTCTACACTCAAGGAAGAGGTTGTGAAGGGCCTCGATATCCTGATCGTGCGGGAACTCACCAGCGGCGTTTATTTTGGCGAACCGCGCGGCATTGAAGACCTGCCCAATGGTGAGCGCCGGGGATTCAACACCCAAACCTACACGACATCGGAAATCCGCCGCGTGGCGCAAGTGGCCTTTGATCTGGCCCGCAAGCGTGCAAACCGCGTTTGCTCCATGGAAAAATCCAACGTCATGGAAAGCGGCATCCTGTGGCGCGAGGAAGTCACTAAACTGCACACGGAAAGCTATAGCGATGTGGAGCTTTCCCACATGTACGCCGACAATGGCGCGATGCAGCTCTGCCGCAACCCGCGCCAATTCGATGTGATTGTGACCGACAATCTGTTTGGTGATGTGCTCTCCGACGAAGCGGCGATGCTGACCGGAAGCCTTGGCATGCTGCCGAGCGCCTCCCTCGGTGCGCCGGGCACGCCGGGACTGTATGAGCCTATCCACGGCTCAGCCCCCGATATCGCCGGGCAAGGAATCGCCAATCCGCTGGCTACTGTGCTGAGCTTTGCGATGTTGCTGCGTTATTCTCTGTCGCGCGGCGATCTGGCCGCTATGATCGAAAGCGCCGTACAGGCCGTTTTAACCAGCGGGCTGCGTACGCCGGATATCATGGCGGAAGGCTGCACAAAAATTACGACCGCAGCCATGGGCGATGCCCTGATAAAAGCACTGGCCAAAGAACAGCGCAAAGCGGCTTAAAGTCATTCCATTTAAATAAACCTCATCCCGAACGGATGTGAAGGATCTTTGACGATTGATAGGGGGCAGGATTCCTCCGCTTGTGTTACAAGCGTTCGGAATGACGCAGCAAAGAAAAAGGCCCGGCAAAACCGGGCCTTCCGTATTCTGTAATGTGCGGGTAACGCTTAGTTACTCAGACCAAAGGCCATTTCACAAGAAGCGGTATCCGTCGCTTCATTGTACACCCCAGCAGCCGTTGCACAAGCCGCGGCTCCCAACGCACCAGATTGCATTGTCCCGGTATTAGCCACACCGTCATCCAGCTTCCGGTCGATCCGGGCCGCCGTAGCAGAAGTCACCGCGGTTGGCGCATCACCGGCAGCAGCCGTACCGTTCAGCGTTACAAAGTGAGAACGCGTAACAGATCCGCCACCAACATCAGCTGGCAAGTTACCACCAGCGTGGTAACCAAGAACAAATTCACCGCCAATTTTACCATCAGGCACATTGTTTGCGTTCAAGCCCGGAATGTAACCGGCATTTTGCAACTGAACCCAAGCCGTACGCCCCTCTGCAGCCGCAGGCAACAGCGCACCGGGGGTCTGGTCTACCGTACCATTTCCGTTACCTCCCCGGTTACACGGCACCGCGGCACAGTTCGGAATGCGGGCCGTAGCATTCGCCGCAGACATATCACCCGGCACAGCCGCAAACTGGTCGCGGAAACCGCCAAAGGCCGCATCAAAGGCTTTCACCTGTGAGATTGTTGCGGAAATCTCGGCGTTTTTAATCAGCTCTTGCCCCTTCAGGACACCACCAATCAGCAGACCGATAATAATCATAACGATAGCCAATTCCACAAGCGTAAAACCCGCCTGTTTCTTGTCCATCATGTGTTTACGTTCTATCATTTCTATACTCCTTCGTTTGTAGAAAATACGGTTAGAAAAACCTGTTTAAAGACAGCGCCCTACATACCCCAAGCAGTTCAGGCACCGTCCGCTATTGTATACTGATTTGCCTCCCAATCATACACCGAAAAACCAAAAAACATACATGCCACGTCCCAGTTTCTCAGGGATTTGGGAAACAAAAGATTAACAAACGAGGGAGAAAAAAGGCAGTTTGACAAATTGTCTATACAAAAACAAAAAACGCCTATGCAGTTTTCTTTTCTTTCCGGGCGTTACGGTAGCGCCCCGGTGAGACATCCATATGCTCACGAAAAACGCGGTTAAAAGAATCCACGGAATTAAACCCGCATTCCTGCGCGATATGACGGATGGGCGTGTCGGTTTCTTCCAAAAAGTGGCAAGCATCCTCGATCCGCCTTTCATTCAAGAGCTGCGGCAAGCTTTTTCCAAAGTAACGGTTAATCACATGAGAGAGCAGTGATTCGGATACATTGAGTTCCTGCGCCATATCGGTGCGCGTGTATGAGGCCTCATGATAAATCTTTTCCCGTTCCAAAAGCGTCTGCACACCCTGTATAATTTTCTGCTCTTCACCGGAAAATTGCTCCAGCGTTTTAGGCGCAGGACCGGAGCGAGTCTCCAATGCCTGCGGATAAATGCGGAACAAACTGGTCCCCGCCAGATAGACAAAGGCCAGCCCCATCACTGTGCGCAACATCTCACCATGCGTCTGCGCCAAAAACGGCGTCATGCCCAAAAGCATAAAAAACAGGAAGAACAAATTGGCAAACACCAAAACCAGAACGAGCCAATAGCGTTGCCGGGCGCTTTTTTGTTTTTTCAGCTCCGTCAAAAGCCTCCTTTTGCTCAAAAGAAGCGCCATGCAAAGACTGCCCACGGCCACGCCGCTCACAACTAGCCAATCCTCTAGAACGTCGCAATCATCGGGCAAATGGCAGCTTTCATCACGAGAAGCCCAAAACAGGGAAAGAAGAAAACTCACAGGGATCAAAAGCAATATCCCCCACAAGCGCAAAGGCGGCAGCTGGCTCACTTGCGCGATCTGCATAATCACCAAAACAGCCAGAGGCGGTCCCATAAACCATAAGCCCCACTGCCATACGGCATAAAAAGGTAAAGCCGGCCCAACAAAACGCGCCGCAAAATCAAAGAAAAAAGCGCTGCCTATGACGAAGAAATAGAAAAAGGGCAACAACGCCCGGCGGTCCCAACCGGCATGAAACGCCATGTACACCATAATATAGATGCACTGGGCTAACCCCAAAAGAGAAACAATCTCCGGCACGGAAAATCTTAGTTGTTCAAAAGACATGCCCGATCATAACGCTCAAGGCGCAGATGTACAGAGCGGGTTAAGGGCTGCCTCGTCTTTATTCAGAATTCTTTCGCAAATATAGCTCTTGATAAAGGCCACTTCCGTAGGCGGCATATTTTCCGCCCCATCCTTAAGTATTTCAATCAACAGATCGTAGGCGGCTTCCTTTTCCCCACGCGCGCTCAAGAGCAAAACGGGCATTTCACGCACCCAATACGGCTTATCCGGCGTATATAAATCAGCCAGCTCATAAGCCAGCTCTTGCGCTTTCTCCATATCTTTTTGGGAATAACGCGCCATAAAAACAGCCTGCGCCAGCCAGCGCCACTTTTCGTCACCCGGCACTTTTCCTACCATGGCAAGGTAATCAATGAGCGGCGTTAAGTCTGGCGCATCCTTCCGCACAGCGCCAAAATAATACGCCGCCAGATAAGGCATAAAGTTAGAAGCCGAATCCCATTGATGGGCCACACCAAACCAACGTCCCAAACGGTCATAATCATAATGAGAGAAATTCGTCACCCGCCCGCCTGTATCGCCCAAATTCTGGAGAACGATCCCCGCCGCGCGATAAGCTAGCTGCGTATCGCCGAGCATCATCATAGCCCCTCTTTGCGCCGAAGGAACCGGAGGCACGTTAGTCCATACGGCTTGACGGTCGCGCGCATAAAGCCAAAATGCCGCGTTCATGGCAAAGGCGAAAGCCAAAAAGAAAGAGACAACAATTAGCGCCTTTTTCTCGTTCATCAAAACTGCCTGCGCATCAGATCAAACAAAGCAGCCATCATAAGTAAAAAGCTATAAATCACGCCTTGGGCCAGAATAAACAATACAGAAATGTTAGAATCCCCGTAAACCAGCCAACTTGTTTGGGCCATTAAATCCAGACGCGGCACAATCAAAGAGACAACCTGCATGATATACCCAAGAAAAACAAAGCCCTGCCCTATATCGGAATCGACAATGCCCAATATCTGACCGATCATCCGGGCCAATACATAAAGCGCAAACACAGCCAAAGCTCCCGCCGTCGGGGATGAGAGAACAAAGGCAAAAAACAAGGCGGCCTGAGCCATAATAAAAAACTCGGCGACAAGACTTAAGCCCCATAAAAAATGCGCTTGCCCCACCATATGCGGCGCAAGCGCACATAAAGCGAGGCTCAAAACCACAGCTAAAAACACCGCTAGTAAACCAAAGGCCAGCGCATGGGAGAAAAGAAACGCCGGGCGGCTAATCGCGCGGGAAAGGATATATTCCACATCCTTGGTTTCAAACGCCCGCCGGAGATAAAACACGATAAAAAGGACAAGCCCCGCCACCCCGGCAAGCCGCAAACCGCTGGCCGCAAAAACGACAGAAAACTGATCCGATTCAACAATAGCCGCCCCTCCTAAAAAAAGGGAAAGGCTCAAACCAACGGCAATCAAAAGCAAAAAGGAATGAATTAAGCGATCCCGCAGAGCCGCTGTCAAAACATATTTAACAAGCGATAAGGAAACCATATTAGACAGACTTTCAAAAGATCAGGAAACACCGTATTAAAATTCAAGCGGACGGCGATCTCCGGAAAACTTTTTATATAAATCCGTATCCGTTTTATGAACGCTTCCACGCGAACCATCCAAAATCGTCGCTTTCAAAAAGACAACAAGCTCCGTCTTTTGAATTTTATCTTCCTGCGTGCGGAACAAGCTTCCAAATATGGGCACCTCACCCAAAACAGGTATCCCCTCTTGAGTGGAATCTGCGCGGTCTTGCATCAAGCCTCCCATAACAATGGTCTCTCCGGAATCTATGCTCACAACAGTGTCCATTTCCTGAACATTAACAACAGGAACACTCGACTCAAGCCCCGCCGCATCAAGATATGTAACCGCCGGGTCAGGCTTCGTATCAACAATACGCGTTATAGTCGGGCGCACAGCCATAGAAACTTCCCGACTATCGAGATTAATCGAAGGCTGTACGTTAATCAAAACCCCTTCCGGCACGGTGTGAACGGTGCTATCGACCTCAACCTGAGCCGGGGAAGCATCTGTCGCTTGCGTCACATCAATATCCAATTCGAAATAAACCTCATTCCGGGAGACATTGAGAACAGCCGATTGGTTATTGAGAACCGTCATACGCGGGCTGGCCAAAGCACGAACCGTCCCAAAACGAGAAACAGCCTCAATCGCAGCACTAAAATCATTCGTCAAGTAACTCACAGCTAAATCAGATGCCGCCACAGGATCAAGAAGCGGGCGCACCGGAGAGCTATTAAAGCCTCCCGTTATACTACCCGCCGGACCATCCAGAAGAGCCCAATCAATCCCCGTAGCAAATTCATCCGTCAAATTCACTTCAAAAACCTTAGCCTCAATAAGAACCTGCGCCGTCACAGAGCGCCGCACTTCTTTCAAGTAAGCGTCTATTTCTTTATGTTGCCGCTCGCTTGCATAAACAGAGATCAAGCCAGCCTGTTTATTCAAAGAAAATCGTGAATCGGCAGAAATACTCTGAGAATCATCCTCTTCTTCTTCTGCACTAACCGGCGGTAGAGCAGAAACATTCAAAACCGTTTCAGGGGGTTGAACAGTCACCTCACCGCCCTCCGCCACCACAGCCCCCACCGGAGCCGGATTAGGCGCAACGGACGTAATTTGCGGATCAGCACTTGTCTTCAAACGCCCATGAGATTCAGACACTCCTAAAATCTGGGTCAAACCGCTCGCCATTTCCCCCCAGAAATCAGACTCACTTGAAGCCTCAATACCGAAGGTCGATCCCGTATCAGCCCCCTCACCCGTAACAACGGAAACATCCGTGTGAACACTGCTCGCGTTAGAGCGTACATAGCTTAAATAATCAATCTTGTACGTTTTGTTATAAGGACGATCCAGCTCAATACGTATTGAATTGTCATCTATTTTGTAACGCAAACCCGCGATTTCGGATAGACGCTCAACGACCAAGTCAAAGGGCTTTTCACGCGCCGTAAAAATAACCGAACCGCGAATACGGGGGTCAAGTTCAATATCGAAGCCCGCCTGCCGTGCCAAATCATAAAGAACATCCCGCAACGGCACCGTCTGATTCACTTCAACACTCACCAACGGCATCGGCGTTAAATCCTCCGCCGGGGGAAGCGTATAAGACTGCAAGTCGGGTATCCCCGCCATATCAGCGTTTCGCCCTGCAACAGCATCCTCTTCTTCAAACCGCGGCTCCAACGCATCGCGGTAATCCTGCGCATCCATGTTCCCCGCTCGATCCGCCTTCAAATAATTACGGGACAAATCACAGCCCGAGAGCGATAAAACAGCAACAAAAAGGATGAAAAAGGAAAAGAAAGGCTTTTGTGAAAAGAAGCGCTTATCAACGTTGTTCATGATATATCCATCTACACGAGTGATTAAGTCCGAAAAGGAAGAGAGCGCAAACGAATCTACGCCGAAGAATCCTCCTAACCTTATACCACACTCGCCATACCTTAAAAAGGCACAATGCGAAAAAGCACCAGACAACGTAAATTAATCAGAAAAAGTAAGGACAGAAGTATCAACACTTTCCAACGCGCTGCGCTTCCCTTTTAAGGTCCCCAATTCAAGCTCGCGAATTTGAATTTTCAAATCGCCTGGCTGATCGGCATTCGACAACGCGGTCTCTTCCGTAATCTCCCCTTTGGCATAAAGGGCTAAAAGAGACTGATCGAAGGTATGCATTCCCAACTGATTATTTTGTTCCATAACGTCACGAATTTTAGAAATTTTGCCGCTTTCAATAAGCTCTTTAACAAGCCCCTGATTGAGCATCACTTCCGTAATAACACGTAAACCACCTGCTTTCGCCGGAACAAGACGTTGGGAGACAATCGCCTTGAGGTTCATAGAAAGATTTAAACGCACTTGTTGCTGATATTCTTCCGGGAACATGTTCACGATACGCTCAATCGACTGGTACGCATTCGATGTATGAAGCGTCGCCAGACATAAATGCCCCGTTTCGGAAGCCGTCAAAGCTTGCTCCATAACTTCACGGTCACGAATTTCCCCAATCAAAATAACATCGGGGCGCTGTCGCAAAACATTTTTCAATGCCACAGCATAAGATTCCGTATCGACCCCGACTTCCCTCTGCGTAACAACGGATTTTTGATGTTCATGAAAATATTCGATAGGATCTTCGATCGTAATAATATGCCCGGAAGCGTTGCGGTTCCGATGGTCAATCATCGCCGCTAATGATGTCGATTTCCCCGACCCCGTCATTCCGGTAAATAAAACAAGACCGCGTTTTTCCATTGATATTTTTTCCAAGAGCGGCGGCAAATGCAATTCCGCAAAGCCGGGAATTTTGGAGATTACACGGCGTATCACCAGAGCTGGCTGTTGGCGTTGACGCAACACATTGATACGATAACGTCCGAACTGCCCCGCATCCAAAGAGGTGTTCAATTCCATGTGGGTTTCGAACTCCCGCAACTGACGGTTTGTAAGGATGGAGGACATAATATCATTAAGCTCATCAAGACTGAGAGGCTCTTGGCGCAACGCAATGACATCATCATCCGCGCGCATACTAGGCGGATGACCGACCGTCAGATACAAATCACTGGCCTGAGCCTCCGTCATTTGTCTGAAATATCCAAGAACGAGCGGTTCACTCAAAACGAATACCCCTCTTCATGCGCTCTGCCACCAGTTTGATGGGTTGATTCCCCGCCCAAAGATGCCGGCACATCATCATCATCCAATTCATCTTGAGAATCTGATGTTTTAAGCAAAACACGTCGCGCTTCACGCTTATCAATGACACCTTGCTCCAATAGAGCGTCAACAGAATCTTCCATCGTAATCATGCCGTAACGCGAGCCTGTCTGAATCATGGAATAAAGCTGAGCCACCTGATTTTCACGGATCAGATTTCGCACAGCATTCGTCCCTACCAAAATTTCATGGGCGGCCACCCGCCCCCCTGTCGTCCGTTTAAGAAGCGTTTGTGCAACAACACCCTGCAGCGAACCGGCAAGCATCGCGCGGACCATTTCCTTATCCCCCGTCGGGAAAACGTCAATGATACGATCAACGGTTTTTGCCGCTGAACTCGCGTGCAAGGTCGCAAAGACAAGGTGTCCCGTTTCCGCCGCCGTCAAAGCCAGAGAGATCGTTTCATAATCACGCATCTCCCCCACAAGAATTACATCAGGATCTTCCCGCAACGAGCTTTTAAGCGCGCGCGCAAATGTTTTTGTATCGGGACCTATTTCCCGGTGGTTCACAAGGCTCTTTTTCGACGTATGAAAAAATTCCACCGGATCTTCAATCGTCACAATGTGACGTGCGGATGTCTCATTAATGTGATTAATCATGGAAGCCAGCGTTGTTGACTTACCACTACCGGTCGGGCCGACAACCAAAACAACCCCCTTCTCCAACTCTGAAAAGCGGCGCATAATCGGCGGCAATTCAAGCTCATCCATCGTTGGAATAAGGGAAGGAATGCTCCGAAAAACAGCGGCCGTCCCCGTCCGCGTTGTGAAGATATTGACCCGGAAACGCGCTTTCTCGCCAAAGGAAATAGCAAAATCAAGCTCCATATCCCGTTCAAATTCCGCCCGCTGATCTTCGGTCATAACAGAATAAAGCATCGTACGGATATCATCGCTTTCGAGAACATCTGTCTTAATTCGTTTCATATCACCATGCGCACGGATGATGGGTTGATTTTTCGGACTCAAATGCAAATCAGACGCTTCGTTCTGAATTGTAAAAGCCAACAATTGGGTTATATCCACGAGAACCTCCACACAGGGAAAAGACTTTGTATCATGTTACAGTTGTACGCCAAAAGTGCAAACAGAAAGTAAACAAAGATCAATAAGTTAAAGGATGTGTCTCCCCATCAAAAGAAAGGCATCACAGACGAAAACCACTCCCAACCGTCGGAAAGGAGCAAAATATAAAATGACACAATCAGCGCCGGGCCAAAAGGAAACACCGGCGTTTTAAACAAACCGCGCCACAAAAGCCCTAAAAAAACACCGGCAAAACCACTCAAAATTAAAAAAAACGGAAAGGCGCTTATTCCCAGCCACAGCCCTGCCACAGCAAAAAATTTTACATCACCGCCTCCCAACGCATCCTTTTTCAAGAAAAAACTGAGCAGAGCCCCGGCCCCCCATGCAAAAGAACCATAAAGAAAAGCCGCGCCCACAGAGGGTAAAACAGCATGCATAAAAAGAGGCACACTGATCCCATACATCGGCCACCCCGTGCTTAAAACAAAAGCTCCACCGATCACGGCCAACGGTAAAACAAGCTGATCGGGAAGAATATAATGCTCCAAATCAATAACAAATAGCGCCACCAAAAACGGCAACGCCAAAAGCAAAAACAGTAGAGCCGGAGAAAATCCCCACGCCGCATAACCTCCCAACGCTGCCAACAAGGTTCCCAGTTCAATCAATGGATAACGCGCACCAATAGGCGCCGCGCAAAAACGGCAACGCCCCCGCAAAAATAGCCATGAAAAAAGAGGCACAAGGTCGTGAACAGCCAAAGCTTTCCCACAAGAGGGACAGGCCGAGCGTCCCGCATAAAGAGGCGCGCTTAATTTTCTTTGGGCAGGAGAAACTTTTTTCCATACCCAAGACTCACCGCGCGGCACACGCCATGAGAGCGCCGTAGAGAAACTGCCCAGCACAAGACCGGCAAAACCAACAAGAAGCATCTCAGAAAAAGTGGAAAGCAAAACGATCTTCCCTCAGCCCACCGCAGTTAACGGCGCAAAGCATGCAAACGGTTATAAATCGTATCGCGCGGCAATGAGCGCCCTTTACCGTAAACTATATCGGTTTCCAAAGCCTGTTCATAATATTTAACAGCATTCTCTTTATCGCCGGCACGGTCAGCTAAAATAGCCATATTAAAGTAATGCTGCGGATTATTCGGCTCAAGAGACAACGCCATCCCCATGTAACGAATAGCCTCATCCATATTACCCATATCACCTTGCGTCACGGCAATTTGCGCCAAAAGTGGCGCATTATCAGGAAAACGATCTTTCATATCCAAAAGGCGACGCAGAGCCACAGAAGGATATTCCTGCCGTAAAAGCCCCATCATGTTCACCATCGCATCGGCATTATCGGGATCAACATCCAGGACCCCTTCATAGGCATCCAGCGCCGAAGCTGTCCGCCCCGTATTTTGAAGAGCAACCGCCCGCCCCATCAAAACCCGCATATCACGAGGGTTTTTGGTATAGAGACGCTCAAACATCTCAGCCGCGGCATCATAGCGTTCCAACTTCAAAGCCCGGTTTGCAGAAACCAGCAACGATTCCCAATCTCCTGATTCATGTGCGGTATGAACCGTCACCCACGTCGAAGCCGGCTCATTACGCGGATCGACCTTACGCGGTCCTGTCGCCGTTGAAAGCGCTGAGCCTGTTGTATTTACGGAATCATAGTAAACATTTACTTCCTCAGGCTTTTCCGCTGTCATCGAAACAGTTTTGTTAGAAACCCCCGCCACTTGCTCCGGCAAAGGCGAAGAGGGAATATCCAGCGCCGCATCAGTAGCGACAGACGGAACATCAAACATATCATCCGGCACGTCATCCAAAACCGGAGGTGCAACATCAACAACAGGAGCAACCATTTCCGTTACATCTGACACGGGCAAGAGATCATCTTCCGACAGCTCATTTTCTGAAACAAGCGCAGGCACATCATCATCCGAATCAGCAGCAGACTCCAGCGGAGCAGAGGAATCTTCTTCATCCAGCTCCAGCGTCTCCTTTGCCTCATCTGACACAGGCAACTCTTCAACAGGCTCATCCAAAGAGGATGCGGGTATTTCCGGTGCAAGAGCACCCGCCGCCGTTTCAGCATCTAGAATCTCTGCGCCCTCTTCCGGCAAGCGCGGCACCGGGTTTTGATTCGCATGCGGTTGCGGGATATCCCCTATATCAGCAAGCACCTCTTCCTCAGAAGAAGGGGCCGCAACCATATCATTATCCATTACAGGAAAAGGCTCAGAAGATGGCGCGGACTGAGACTGCGCATAAAGAGGCGTACTCGATACCGATTCACCATTCAAAACACCGGATTGTGCAAGGAAGCCCCCTAAAGCAACGCCGGCAACAATAACAGCTCCGCCAATCATCCATGTTTTTGTTTTCCCACCCTTCGCCTTAGGAGCAGAGGATACACTCACGAAATCATCGCCTTCGTCGCTTTCGTATTCATCATCAAAGGCCGTCAGAGAATCGTCGTCATCAAGATCAATATCATCATCATCAATCTCTATAGCCTCCAACGCAGGCGCAAGAACGCTTTCATCAGAAACCTCTTCCTCCACATCCGAAGAAGAAGCCGTCAGCTCCTCATCCACTGGCTCCTTAGCGAGAGAAGGCGTTACGTCGAAATCATCATCAATCTCCAAATCTATAATTTCTTCATTTTGATCCGGCTTGTCGGTATCAGATGTCATGATTTTCATTCCTTGTTCTCTAAAGATAGGACTTGCCAGCAACATAGAATGGCAAGTCATGTGATTCTAAGGCTCTCGTTACTGTTTCACAAGCTTTCTTTTCAGGATAGGCACCGAAAAATGGCTGTTTTAAGCCGCTTTTTCATTCTCAATAATATTAAGGAAAGCCCGTTCAAGACTATTTTCGCTCTTCATCTCTTTCAGACCCGCGGGAGTCCCTTCATATGCTAGAATGCCGCCATGCAAAACACCGATGCGCTCACATATTTCATCCATATCCGCTAGAATATGAGAACTTATAAAAAAGGTGCGCCCCTCCCCTTTTAGCTTTTTCAGCACTATTTTTACATGGGCCCGTGCCTGAGGATCAAGACCGCTCATAGGCTCATCTAAAATGAGAAGCGGACACCCCGTCATAAATGTCGCGAGCAACCCCAGCTTTTGCTTCATCCCTTTGGAATAAGTATGAACACGATTATCAAGCACATCAGATGCCAAAGCCAAAGCCAAAGCCATTTCATCAACGGCAACATCATCCGGCACAGCGCCATACAAAGAGCAAGAAAACCGAATAAACTCTCGTCCATTCAAAAAAGAGGGGGGATCAAAACGTTCCGGCAAATAAGCAACCATACGCTTGCGCTCTAAAGCGCCACGGTCCTCTCCCGTGATAAAAACACACCCGGCATGAGATGTGCGCAGGCCCAAAATCGTTTTAATAAGCGTTGTCTTCCCCGCACCATTCAAGCCGATCAAACCATAGGTTTCACCGGCCTCTACATTTAAAGAAACAGAATCCAGAACTTTTTTGTTGCCGTAAGAAACATCAACCTGACGTACGGATAGTACAGGTATTTTGTCCACATCCATAAGCTTTCCCTTCACATTCATGCTTTAAAGGGTGCCCGGCAGGAACATCCGGCTATCCAGATTAAAACGTTGATGCGGACGGATACGCACCGGATAGATCAAATTATTGTACGCATCAAACCACTTCAAATCCACCCGATCTTGGGAAACACGAATATCAATAACTTGCTCCGGCAAGGCATTTGGCGTCAAGCGTTGACCATTGAGCCAAACAATCCAATCATTCTGTTTGATGTAAACAATCCCCCCTAACGCCAACTCACGAATACCGCGCGGACGTTCTTCCTTTGGAATATCCTGCATATCGACTTGAGAGAGAAGCTCGTCATCCGAAACAGGACGTGAGAAGAAACCGATTTTCGCTTCCTTAAGCAAAGTATACTGCCAGTCAGTAAAAAACAGAGATGATTGAATAGAATCGGGATTAATCTTAGGCTGCCGCACGCGAAGACGACGCGCCAACATTTCATCTACGCCCAAATAACTATCGGCAACGGCATCATTAAGCGCCACACCACCATCATCATCGGACAAGACCTCCGCCGCCACAGGCTCTTGCTCCTGCGCCTGTACAGAAGAAGAAACGCTTGGCAAAAGTGCAAGCACGCCCAGCAGAATCAAAGTAAAACGCAAACGAGAATCAAAATAAAAATGACGCACGATTATCTCCCCCCTTTATCAAAAGCGGCACCTTGCACCTGCTCTTTGGAGGCCAATGTTTTCCATGAAAAAACAACAGTTCCCTTTACAAGGGCCAAACGTTTCCCAGCCCCAATATGACGTAAAGTTGCCTGATTCACATCCATCTGACGATTTATAGTCAAGGAGTCAATTGACGTACAGCCGGGAAAGGCATTTTCAATCCAATAAACAAACTTATAAATGTCAAAATCATCAATCGCTTGAATATCAACAGTCACCCGACTATCCAAAGTCACATAGCCCGCATCGGACACCTCAGAATTCTCAGACACTTCCGCCCGGTCAAACTTATATTTCACTTCCTGCACCCGGGATTTTTGCTGAATCTCATCCATCGTTTTTTGCGCTAATATACGGCCCTGATCGTTAAAGAAGCCCGCCGCTTTCAAAGCCGCAAAACGCCCTTTAAGTTCTTCAATGGCAGAAAACTCCTGTCGCATTTGCTCCACCTCACTGTTTTTCTGAGCAACTTGCGCACGCACACTGCGCAGATGGGACTCTGCTTTTAAATTTTGCGGTTCAAAATACATATACACCGCCGCGCCCAATGCGGCATTCACAGCGAGTAAAATTAAGAAAGTCACAACACGACGCATACCTATGAGTTCAATCATTGAACGTCTCCCGTAATTTGTATCTCGGCCACATAATCCTCCTTGGCGACATCCTTCGCAGAGACACCAGACGCACCAGAGAATTGAGCGCTATAATCCAAACCGATCAAATTGCGTTTTATCGTCACCTCATAATCCGGGAAAGCTTTTTGCAAACGCGCACTCAGCTCTTTAACTTCCTGCACCCCTTTTTCC
Organism: Alphaproteobacteria bacterium; assembly: GCA_050297015.1. Lineage (GTDB taxonomy): Bacteria > Pseudomonadota > Alphaproteobacteria > Micavibrionales > Micavibrionaceae > JACKJA01. The sequence goes on from JBNKRZ010000032.1 coordinate 34,034, forward strand.
AAATCAACTGTTTGAGGAAACGTCATTTTGAAAAGAGCCTCAAATGTAGATTTTTTCTCCTCTGTAGAGTCAGCGCCATAGCCATAAGGATCAACAACCTTCGGGGGAGTATGCTTATTCAGCGCAAAGGAATCTAGACGCACCTCCCCCCCCAAAGCCTCCGTCGCGCTCTTAACAAAAGGCAATATTTTCATACGGCCTTTTTCAAAGGAATCATAAGCCCCCAACGTTCCCCGGATAAGCTCAATATCCAAACCTTGCCCTTCCATACGGGCAATCTCTTCACGATAAGAAGCCTCCGCACGCACCAGATGACTTTGCTGAACACCGACATCCTCCTGCGCAGCAAATAAAGCCTGTGACTGCTGAAACAATTGCCAAGCAAGATAACCCGCGCCGAGGACAAAAAGCAGGAACAAAAATGAAACCGCTTGGCGCATCTGCGCGACCTTATCCAAACGCTGCAAAGACATCGGCAACGTAAATTTGGTTTTACGCCCGGCCCAAGCAACATGAAGGCCATCAGCATAACGGGGGGAATCCTGAACGCCTAAGGGAACCCCAACAAACTGCGCCAACTGATTCACAGTATAAGACGTATAATTGCATGGAATGTCGATCAAGGTCTCCAAGACATCACCGGCTTGGGGATGGGCAACCACAACCACATTAATCCCATCATCGGAAGAAAAGCCAAAACGAGAAAGATAACTGAGCGTTGCCTTAAACTCCTGAAACACTTCCCGCGCCCAGCCCTCATGATCGGAATCCGTATCAATCACAGGCGTCATACGAGTCATCGCCAGTTGACCATCACGAATAATAACCTGGCGCATTCCACCATTTCGATGCTGCCCCATAAAAACGGTCCAGCGAGGCGTTTTCTTCTTCTTTCCGGCCTGCCTCGATGCAATCGCCTGAACAAGATCAGCAGATTCCACCGGCAACAGGAAAAGACCGGCAATCGATGACATTGAAAGCGTAACGGCCTCAATCGCCTTCGACACCGTTTCAGAGAGAGGAATCGCAGCAAAGAGATACGTCCCCTTCTTAGCCAAAGGAGAATCAGAACCCGGCGCCCTTTTTACAGGAAGAGCGCCACGCACGGGATAATTCGGAAAAGCCACCTGCAATTTACGTCGCAGAACATTGGCCTTATCCATCACGCCGACATTCGGCATGCGTTGCCCGCCCTTAAAGTGCTGGTCAGTCGCGTCATTCAGAATGACAACCGACTTCCCTTTACAATCCTTTCGGAGCAATTCCGCAATAAGCGTCTCAATCTTTTCCCTCTCCCACGGCACAATATCAACAAGACGGCACGCCCGCGCCGTTACATCGTACACGCACAAAGCATCATCCGTCACAAGCAAAACGGCACGGGATGGGGATAAAAAAGAAAGCGCCATATCAAACTGAAACCCTATTGATTGTTAATTTTGGCATCCTAAAACCCTATATTCTCGAAACTGGAATAAATCGGCCCAAACACCGCAAGAGCGATCCACGCTATCATACCCCCAAGCACCATGGTAAGGAAAGGCTCAATCATAGATATCAACCCCTGAATAGCCTCATCCACATCTTTCGTATAAAATTCAGACACTTGCTCCAGAACAGGTGTCAAGTTCCCGGATTCTTCCCCCACCTTCAAAATGCGAACGACCATACTAGGGAACTCTCCCGTTTCATTGAAAGCCGTCGATAGCGGCGCACCCGTCTGCACGCGCTCATACACCACGTCAAGCGCCTCAGCCAAAGCCAGATTAGCAACAGTGCCACGGGCAGAATCAAGACTTTTCAGAATATCAATTCCACTGGCAAACAAAGCGCCAAACGTCTGAGCAAAACGCGCAATATTAATTTTTCGGATCAAGGGACCGGCAATCGGAACGCTCAACGCAATCGTATCAAAGCGATACGCCATATCATCCGACAGCGTTCGAATAGCTTTTAAAATAAAGAACAAAACAACAGGGGCTAAGAGCAACAACATACCACCAGATACAGGAAACCCCAGCAAACTAAACACCGGATCGGCGAAAAAGTCGGACGTATTCATCAACCACTGCGTATACCAAGGTATCGCTTGATCTATATTCTCAATAAAGCCGACGATATCGGGAACGACATGCCCCATCATCACATATATCGTTATCAAAATAACCACAACAAGGATCATCGGATAGCGCGTCGCCTTACGCACTTTGGCCTGCATCTCATCAATCCATTTCAGGAAGTGAATCAGATGAAGATAAACCGATGTTAAATCACCCGTTTCTTCCCCCGATGCAATAAGAGAAACATAAAGCGGCTTAAAAACTTTCGGGTGAAGAGCCATCGCCTCCGACAACGCAGCCCCTTCCGAAACATCCCGGCAAATCTCCGCCATAATATCGCGCAAACCGTCATGGTCCGTTGCATCACGGATATCCGCCAAAGCATCCAACAAAGAAACCCCGGCACCCTGCATTTGTTCCAGATGCATAAAAAGCTGTATCAAATCACGGACAGTGACTTTCTTTGTTAAAGCCAGTCCTCCCAGAGCACCCTTCTTTTTAACCAAAGGTGCACATTGGAGAAGCTCCATCCCGGCGCTCTGCAGCTGATTATATAAGTCGATCTCACTCGCAGCGGAAACAACCCCCCGAACAGGCCGCCCCTTACTATTGATCGCTCTGTACTTATATCGTTCTATTGTTTTTCTCCGAAAGCTTGCTGGTCACGCAAAAAGAAGAGAACGCTTATTTGGAAACACTGACAACCTTGGAAAGAGCTTCAAAGGTTGTTACGCCCTCAAGAATTTTAAGAATGCCATCATCAGCCATACTTTTAAAGCCTTTTTCGACAGCTTTATTCTTTAAATCAGCTTTTGAGCCCCCACCAGCAACAATTTCATCGAGATCATCATCAAACATTAAAATCTCAACCGCAGCCGTCCGACCTTTGTATCCCTGTCCTTCACAGGAAGGGCAGCCCCCCTGTCGCGCTTTGTAAATCGTAGGCGGATCGTTCGGATCAACACCAAGAATTTCACATTCCTGTGCATCCGCCGTATAGGGCACACGGCAATCCGGGCAAACTTTTCGCACCAAACGTTGTGCAAACACAGAGATAACAGCCCCGGCAATCATTCCCGGCTTCAGCCCCAAATCAAGCATACGAGGAATAGCGCCAAACGAATCATTGGTGTGCAAGGTCGTGTAAACCTGGTGCCCTGTCATCGCCGCTTTCAAAGCCATTTCAGCCGTTGTTTTATCTCGGATTTCACCAATAAAGATAATATCGGGGTCTTGCCGCAAAAGTGCCTTAATCCCGTCGGCAAATTCCAAAACGCCTTCACGCACATGCGTTTGCCGAATCATCGGTAAGGAATACTCTACAGGGTCTTCCAAGGTTTGAATATTAATCTCAACATCATTAATCGCATTAAGCATCGAATAGAGAGACGTTGATTTACCACTCCCCGTTGGGCCCGTCACAATAATAATCCCTTCCGGCCGTGTCTGGGATTTCTTGATATTGCTTAAATTCAACTCACTAAAGCCCAGCGCTTCCAAAGGCAAGATACTGGCGCTCTGGTCTAAAACCCGCAAAACAATATTCTCACCATGGACCGTCGGCAAAGAGGATACACGGAAATCCGCTTCCCGCCCCCCGATATTCATGTGAAAGCGTCCATCCTGCGGCGTAAGCTTGTCCGCAATATTCATATTGGAAATAATTTTCAGCCGTTGCGATATCGCCTGCCAGTGCTGTTTGTGAAGTATCTGTGCCGTGTAGAGAACACCGTCCTTACGGTAACGTAAGCGCACAAAGTTTTCCTCCGGCTCAAAGTGCAAATCGGATGCCCCTACTTTCACAGCCTCAAACACAAGAGCATTCACAAGGCGGACAATCGGGTGCGTGTAAGCCTCCTCCTCCGCAAGTTTGGAAACATCAGCGGAATCACCACCCTCCTCCAGCTCTTTCAAAATACCGCTAATACTGCTCGCATAGCCATAAGCCGCATCAATAGCCTCCGACAAGACGGAAGGCGTTGTCACCAAAGGCGTAAGAGCCAAATGTTTAGGGATAAATTGGCGCAACGTATCGGTTGCCACAACGTCATAAGGGTCCGCCATAACGACCAACGCTTCTTTATCCGTCACAGAAACGGGAAGGACCTGCAATTTAACAGCTGTTGCTTTATCAACCAACTCCAACGCAGCACTATCGAGAATTGTCGCTTTCGGATCAAAGACGGAAAACCCGGAAGTCTCGGCCAAAAAGTTCGTTAGGGTTTCCTGAGTGATAAAACCCAGATCAACCAGAACCTCTCCCAAGAGCTTTCCGCTAACCTTCTTTTCTTGAAGCGCAACATTCAGCTGATCCGGGGTAATCAGACCGCGCTCAACGAGACGATCGCCGATCCGTCCGCTACCATCACCAGCCGCTGTCTGCGCGCCCCCTGCGCCATAAGCCTCCGCCACGCCGCGGCCCGTCGGCACCAGCGTTTTCGTTTCAGGCACCTTCGCGCCAGAATCGGAAGCTGCAGCACCTACCGGCTGTACAGCTCTTTGTTCGGGTGAATTTTCAGCCCCGTCAGTCATTGATCTAATCCTTAAATCCGTTTTATGCGTTTATTACAGCTAAAAAACTTCAGAACACAAAGTTTATGATACTAGAATTAAAGTAAAAATCTAAAAAAAAGAATAATTCATTATGAAAACAAGAGGTGCACCCCCTCACCCCTCATAAAATGTAACCTGAATATTCGCCCCCGTGGGCTTATTGTCAACAACGGAAATATGAGCGCCATGAGCCGATGCAATCCATTTAACCATAGCAAGTCCTAAACCGCTGCCTTGCGTGCCGCTTTTTTTTATACGATAGAAACGCTCAAATATTTGTTTCTTCTGATCGTCGGGAATACCCGGACCGGAATCCATAACCTCTAACAGAACTTTCCCACCATTTTCGCTCAGAGCCACCTTCAGCTGTCCTGATTCCGGCATAAATTTAAGGGCGTTATCAAGTAAATTACGCAACATTATGCGCAGAGCATCATCATTCCCCTGCACAATTATTCCAGCCTGAATATCAGACCCTAGCTCTTTCTTTTTCGCCACTACCAAGGAAGAGACTTCCTTTAGGGTTTCTTCTGTTAACAAAGAAAAATCCACGGCGCAAAAAGGGAAATCCTGACTTTGCAATCGTGAAAAAGACAAAAGTTGCTCAATCATACGGGCTGCCCTGTCAATTGCCGCAACCAGATTGTCTAACCCTTCACGCTCTTGGTCATCACGGCTCTTCTTAAGCAAAACTTGCGCCTGCATTTTCATCGCGGCCAGAGGGGTTCGCAATTCGTGCGCGGCATTATCGGTGAATTCCCGCTCACGCTGTATACTTTCCTCCATCCGCAAAAACAGATCATTCAGAGCCTTGATCAAAGGCATAATTTCCCGTGGAATAGCTGCCACCCGCACAGCCGAAAGATCATTTACATCACGGGAATCAATCGCACGCGACAAAGTATCAAACGGCTTCAAACTACGGCTTGCCCCCCACCAAACAAGAATCAGCACCAACGGAATAAAAAGAGAAGCCGGAAGCGTTAAACTTTTAGCCAAGTCCTGCGTAATATCTTGCCGCACGTCTTGCTTTTCCGCGACCTCAACCGTTACCCCTGATTTTTCTCCCAAAAAGACAAAAAACCGCCACTCATCATCACCTATACGATGATTTGAAAACCCGGGAGGCGCTCGAAAACCAGCAAACTCACGAGCACTTGCCGATTGAGTAACCAAAAGCTCCTCTTTCCAAATCCTGAAAGCGATATTTTTCTCATAAGGGTGTGTTGAAACGGACTCCTCGACCCCTAACTCGATTGGTTCCTTCTTGTGCTCATCCAGTTCATGCTCCGCCAGACGTAAGAAAAACTGAGCCGTATGAACCAATTCGGCATCATAAACTTCTTCAATTTCATGATAGGCATTCAGCAAAGATAAAGAAGCAACCGCCGCCCCTGTCAGAAAAAGAGGGATCGTAATCAAAACCAAAAGACGTAATCTTAATGAATATTTTTTCACATCCATGGAGGCACCATATAACCGACACCGCGAATTGTCTTTATCAAATCTTTGCCCAGTTTTCGCCGCAAAGCCGAGATATGAACCTCTATCGTATTGCTCTCGATATCGCCGCTTTCCCAATCATAAATATGTTCTTCGATCCGGCTTTTGCTGATGGCGCGCCCGATATTGCTCATCAATATTTCTAAAACAGCGCGTTCCCGCCCAGACAGCGCTATAGGCGCTCCATCTTTTGTAATTTGTGCGCCAACAGGATCAAACGTAATCCCGCCCCAAACAATAAGCGGTGTTGCACGCCCTTGAGTGCGACGCATCAAAGCATTGCAGCGGGCAATCAGCTCATCCAGATCAAAAGGCTTAATAAGGTAATCGTCCGCGCCAGTATTCAGCCCCTCTATCTTTTGGCTCACCGTGTCACGTGCTGTCAGGAATAAAACGGGGCGTTCATCACCGTTTTTCCGAATTTCTCTCAAAAAATCCAGCCCCGATTGCCCCGGCAAATTAATATCAAGAACCAGCAAATCATACGAGGTCGTGAGAAGCGCCTCTTCCGCCTCTTCTGCATCCTGACACCAATCCACAGCGAAGGCTGTCTTTAACCCCGCCGCCGTCGCCTTCCCCAACATCTCGTCATCCTCGATCAATAAAACCCGCATATATTTTACCCCGTTGGCACCTGAACACCGAGCGTTTCCAGCAAGTGATAATAAAGAAAAACGATCACAATAAGCAGCATAACAGTGACAATAATTTTGTATTTGAGGGCATATTTACGGCGAACGGCAGATTCACGATGCGCAACCACATCGAACATTTCATCGCCGAAGCGAATAGACAAAAATGTTCCGAAAGCACAAAGAATAATCAGGCTCCAATATGGCCATGGCGTTGTCAGTATCTTATGAAACAAAAATGTCAAAACCGTTTTCTCATACACATCCGGGAAAAAAAATAACGTGGTAATATTAATTACAGCCGCCACACCCCACACAAACAGCTCTATGAGGAACATTTTCACTCCCATGATAAGCCTGATAGGGAAATCAATCAAAAACCCAGCATCGGCGATAGGCGTGCACAAAACAAAAAAGCTCCACGTTAGAGCTAAAACACCGCCCCCCGTGGCCATTCCGTAATGCCAAACCAGATACGCAAAATAGGCCACCAGAAGCAGCAACAAAAGAAAGAACTTAATCAATCCTTGGCGCTGGGTCTGATGTCCTAAAAAACTAATCATGGGGAGCAAGTTTAGTTATATCGCGCGGCTTTGTCATCCTTGGGTTGCGATTTTTCCCGCGCTTCTGCAAGAGCAGCCTGAATTTCCTGATGACGACCGGCATCGGCCAGCGGACGATCCGGGCGTGGCGCGGCTTGCAAGGCATGTTCCAGAACGGTGACCGCTTCTCCATACCGCCCGTTCTGTAAGAGAAAATCGCCATAGAAGAAATTCGCATCAATACCATCAGGGTTGATTGCGAGCGCCTGCTTCAGATGTTTTTCTGCCTCATCATTATCCCCAAAAGAAATCGGCCAACCGGGCACCTGATAGTACAAAGACCCCAATGAAGTATAAGCCGAGCCATCCAGAGCCTTCGGATCAATTGCCAGCGCTTCTTCAAATAGCGCCTTAGCTTTCTTAACCTTCGGCAGCCCGGACATATTTTTGGTAATCCCGGCATCTGTAGACAATACAATCCCTTCCCAGATTTTTAATGCCGGATTGTGGGGAGAAGCGTTATTCGCCCTAGAGGCATAAGCCTCCAGCGCCGCTATCTTTTCCAATTTAGAGCTTTTATCCGGCACCCGGTATTTGATCGTAGCCCACTCCTTTTGAATATAAGACAAAGCGTCATGGGAAGCAGAAGTTTTTCCTGCTATAGCCACTGTTTGCGCTTGCTGGGCGTAAGCCGGCATGGCTATAAAAATCAAAAGAACCAATGTGAATATCTGTTTCATTTTTCTCTCCTCGTTTTCTATGAAACTTTTTGTGATTGCAAAATCTCTTCAGCGATATCGCGTTTTTCCGTCAAACCGCCATCAACAACACGCGGCAACAGGGCATTGACCCGCACGAACAGCGATTCCGGGAACCCGATATAAACGTCCTTTTTATCCCGCTCAATGGCATCAAAAATAATCCCGACCACCTTTTCCGGATCATCATTCACCACATGAGTGCGCTCATGCAGCTCTGCAACGGGCCCGCTATTCAGCGGTGTTTTTACCGCACGCGGTGCCACATGAGTAACCATAACGCCCTTACCGTCCAGCTCCCGCCGCAGCCCTTCGCTAAAGCTTTTAATGGCGGCCTTAGTTGCGGAATAGACCGTAAAATGCGGAAAGGCCAGCGAACCAAAAATGGAGCCTATATTAACAATCTGCCCCGCCCCCCGTTCGCGCATACCAGGCACGAGGGCCTGTGCGAGACGGATGGGGGCCTCCACATTTATTTTCAACATCGCGGAGACGGAGTCCACATCTTGTTCCTCCGTATGGCCGAAATACATGATGCCCGCCAGATTCACCAAAACATCAACCTCCATCCCAGCCAGTTTTTCACAAAGCGCTGTTAAGCTTGCGGGATCCGACAAATCCGCCGTAATGACATTTTCACCTTCACCCCGGTCCACAACGGTTACGCGCGCCCCAGCCGTCTCCAGACGCGCTGTCAGCAAGGAGCCCATAGCGCCCTGCCCGCCTGTCACAACGACATGTTTTCCTTTAAGCTGCATCTTTGGCCTCCGCCTTATCATGAGGGATCGCACGCATCACATTGGCAAACAGACGAAACGCATCATTAGCCACTTCAATGATCGCGGCTTGATCTTCAGGATCGACAATTTTGTCCATCAATTTTTTAAAAAAAGCCATGTGCTCGATATCGAGAGAGCCATGCGAAAACAGATAGGTAAAAGCACTTTGCGGTAAATCAAGCGCCATCTTCACAGCTTCCGCACCGTTCGTAGCGATCTGCATGCTGGTGCTTTCCAGCATAAAAACCATTCCAAAAAAACCAACCGGGTTCTTTTTATTCAACACCATATAGTTATAGGCGTTCATCGCATCAGTTTCGAGATTAGGCTTACTTACGCGCGCGGCTTCTTTATCACCACCGGCCGCCTGAATATCATTCAGAATCCACTCCTCATGTCCGATTTCCTCCTTCAGATATTCAACAATAGGCTTGTGAAGCCAATGCTTCTCCTCCGGCAGTTGCGCGCCCATTGTCATCAAAAAGGGCACGGTATGTTTCACATGGTGATAAGCCTGCGTCAGGTAGGCAATATAAGTTTCCCGGGAAATATTCCCCGTTAAGCCGTCCGTCAATTGCGGCACACTATAAAGTTCGCGGCGCGCCTCTTCCGTCTCACTGACCAGTCGATCATAAAAACTCATGGCTTTTTTCCTCCAGTATAGTTTTGTATTTTTCAAAGATAGCATTCCGGCGCGGGCGTCCCGTTCCGGTCAACGTCCCGTCCTGAACAGTAAAGGGCGAAACGGCATGAATTGTTTTCATCTGTGCATATTCCGGAAGTGCCTTGTTCGCCCTATCCACAGCGGCAAACACATCCACATCGCCAGCAACCGGAACAATCAGCGCCCCCGGATAAGGCAAAGCATCGCCATAAACAATCGCTTGGGCAATTTCCGGCTGCGCCAACAAAACACTTTCCAGCCACTCCGGTGAAATATTCCGGCCATGCGATGTTATCAAAACATTTTTCTTGCGCCCTTCAATATAAAGAAAACCATTCTCATCAAAGCGCCCCAAATCGCCTGTTGCAAAGGCGCCTTGGTGCGGCTGTCCTATATAGCCAAGAAACGCAGGATTTTGCACAACCACTTCACCGTCTTCAATACGGGCATCGACATGCGGCAAAAGCTTTCCCACCGTCTCCGGCCCGTCCGCATCCGGGACATTCATAGAAACCACAGAACCGCATTCGCTTAAACCGTAGCCTTCGTAAACGGGCAAACCCATAGCACGCGCACCTCTCACCAATTCCGGCGCAACCTTCGATCCGCCCACGGCCAAAAACTTCAAAGCCGGAAGCGGAATCACATCCCCACTCTGCGCAACAGCCCCCATAAGCCCGCGCAGCAATTCCGGAACGAGGATCGCCGAAGAGATTGCATTCTCCTTCATAACGGAAAGCAATTGCAGAAAATCAGGTTGGAACGGGTTCCCCATCCCCATCATCTCCAGAGCATAAAGGTGGCACGTCGCTCCGGCAAAAAGCGCGGCATAAACCCCCGCCACATTTTCCAGCAAAATCGCCAAAGGCATAATGGACAAATGAAACCCGGCATAACTGTCCCCCAGCCGTCCGACGATACTCTGCGCCACCTGCTCCAGCCCTGTTTGTGACAAACATACCCCCTTGGGGGTTCCGGTCGTGCCAGAGGTAAAAGTAATTTTGGATGTTCCCTCAGGAATGCCCGCAGCAGCAAGCGGCGCTCCGGTTCCGCCCAATCCGCGCCCTTCTTCTATCATATGATCAATTCCGGTACTTTGAACAACATGCTGCACTTGCGCCGGCGTAAAAAAGGGCGGCAACGGTACGGATGCAACACCCGCTTTAACGGCCGCCAAATCCCACAAAATCCATTCCGGGCCATTATCCATTTGCAAACCAACACAGCGGCATTTTTCCTCTGCCAAAAGATCGGCCTTTTCTGCAATAGCCTCCGGCATATCACCGTAGGAAATAATCTCCTCACCGCCTATCAAAGCCGGACGCGCAGGAAATCGACGGGCATGTTCATTTAGCGTTTCTAACAAGTCACTCATTGTCTCAGCTCACGAAAATAGGCTATTTGTAATGCACACGGGGATATAAGCGCGGACGGCAATCTTCGAATTCAGCCCCCAGAGCCTTTTTCAACTTCGCAACGCTCTTATCGACACAGCCAGCCAAAACACGGGGGTTGGTATCATAATAAGCCCCCCAGTTTTGACCGTTGCTGTGCAAGGAGGAAACATCGGCATCACAAAGTTTTTGCGGCGCTAAACCCAACCTTTCAAAGGAACGGTGGAGGAAATCCGTTCCCGTAATCGTCGCATAGCGAATACCTTTAAAATCCAGATAGGATGCTAGTGCAGCGTACAAAAATATTGACGCGCCATTACCGGCCGAAGCCAAATTACCGATCTCAACAATCTGCGTACGGGGCACATCCAAAAGCATATCAACCGGCGCCCCCGTATATTGCTCCAAAAACAAAGCCTCCTGTGCAGCATAACGAAAACCGACGGCGGCCAAGACTTTCCCCGAATCATCCCGCACACTCATTAAAATAGGATAATCAACGGATATGTCCGCACCATAAGAGCGCGCATAAATATCCTTGATAAAATCTTCCACGCGCTGCCGATCCGGTTCAAAACGCCCGGTAATATCTATGACGGAGGGCACAAGGCGACTAACTCGTTTCATCCGCCCAGGATGCAGGTACAAGTTGGCCGTATTAAGGTCATTTTCGTGAAGACGCAGTTTAAGCAAGAGATTCCTCATAAAGACTATTTCATCTTTCTTAAGTATCTCTAAATAAGCTGAAGTGAACCTGAAGATAAAAATATCAAAAAATTCAAATAATTACCCCATTTCAGGACTCATTTTTCTGTATCACGTAGCGTCTGCAAACATCTTCAAACTCTTTAACCAACGCCGCGCCCGCAACGCCGCCATCGCCAAACATCTTATGACGCATCACGGCAAGCACAGCTTTTTGCAAATGATCGGTTATATCTATAATAGCCTGATCGGCCTCTTCAGTATTATCCAAAACGCCCAAAACAGCCTCCGCCAACGTTGTAATCAACGGATAATTAAATGTCCCCGCATTCGCCTTAAGATTCATAATCGGATGTATAGCGGCCTCTATCATCTCCCTCTCTGATATTTCAGCATTTTGCACAGCGAAAATCAGACGAGCAAGCTCATCTATATGCGGCATCGCAATCTGTTCAAAATCAGCACCATTCGTTTCGATGACATCTTGCGCCGCGGCCACGTCTTCCTGCGCAATTTTTCCGGTTCCAACTTTATTCTGCAACTCTCTTGATGCCGGGATTTTTCTAGTTTTGTAGGGTTTAGGATCGTCCATATTGCTATCCTCCAATCACGACTACTTATAGCGTTCAATCGCCTGAGCAACAATTTCCTTAAGCTCTTCTGCTTTCGGTCCACCATGATCCTTGATATTTTCATGATATACAACCCACATCACATCCAAATGCGCACGCACAATCACATGATGGGCCTCGTTTTTTATATCAATATCCGCGGCAAACGCCCGCAAGGAAGCTCCAAAATGCTTCATAAGCCCATACCCGAAGGTTGCCGCCAAATCCTTAACATGGTTTGCGTAGTGATAGACTTCCTCTATTTCCGTATAGGCACGCCCATTGGACACGGCCAGCGCCGCCTCCCAAGCGCCTTCCAACTTACCCAAGACATCCTTGAGCTCCTCAACATAGACCGCCCCTTCATCTTTTATCGCTAAATCAGCCCGCTCAATAGCTTTAGGATCAAGAAAGCCGGGCGCCGCATCTGGAGAAGGCGCGCCAGCTTTCAGCTTTAAACGGTTTACGCGATGGAAAACTTCTACATGCGGCGCCTCCTGCCGGTCCTCAGCGCATTTCATTTCATCTTCATCAGACTTGCTCATGGCTCTCTTTTATCTCCTCCGGGTTCATTTTGCGTTTTTCCTCACCGTTAAAGGCCTGAACCTTCCGCCGGCGATCCGGACCAAAAAAATCAGGGGCCTTAATAAAAGGACGAGGATGGTCGATCACATGCAATATGCGGCGCGCCAGTTTTTGTGCGGCTATCGGCTTGACCATGACTTCACTCGCCCCATGATCACGACCGCTAATGACAACCTCTTCGTTGGTATAGGCACTGCATAAGATCATGGGCAAGAACTTGACCGCATCCTTTTTATGACCGCGCACCCAATCCATCAAAGCCACGCCGTCGCCGCCCTCCTCCGGCATAAGCCAGTCGACAATCACAATATCGACGGGGTCGCGGGCACCCGCATCAGAATTAAACATCGCCAGCACTCTCTTGCCTTCATCGGCGCTATTTGCCATCAACACCTTGCCAACACCAAATTCCCGCAACATCGTCGCCATAAGATGGGCCATAAAGGGATAATCTTCCACGATCAATATCGTAAAAGCGCCAAGGCTATAAGGGCTCTCGTCTTCCTGTTGTTTCTGAGATGATTGGGCGTCAATAGACATATGCGGCAAATTATCAGGTTTCTCGTTCAAATGCCACCCAGAGTACTATTCACACCTTTCAAATAAAAGGATTAAAGTGACCCTGCTGTTCCCTCTTGCTCATCCCTGCCGGTTCACGGTACAATGGAAAGTGTTCTTAATATTTTCACTCACCTTATAAAGATAACCAATCACCATGAAAATCCTTGTCCCCGTTAAGCGCGTTATTGATGCCTATGTCACCATCCGGGTCAAAGCCGATGGCAGCGGTGTCGAAACGCAAAATGTCAAAATGTCCATGAACCCTTTCTGTGAGATTGCCGTTGAAGAGGCCGTCCGCATGAAAGAAAACGGCAAAGCCGACGAAATCATAGCCGTGACGGCCGGCGAAGAAAAATGTCAGGAAACCCTGCGCACGGCGCTAGCGATGGGAGCAGATCGCGCCATTCACATCAAAACCGATGAAAAACTGGAGCCTTTGGCCGTAGCCAAATTACTAAAGGCACTAAGCGATCAAGAAAATCCTGACCTGATCCTGATGGGAAAACAAGCCATTGACGGCGACAACAACCAAACCGGCCAAATGCTCGCGGCGCTTGGCGGCTGGGCACAGGGCACATTCGCCTCAGAGATAGAAATCAGCGATGGCACCGCAACCGTCACGCGCGAAATAGACGGCGGGATGGAGACGCTCAAAATGTCCCTGCCGGCCGTCATTACCGCTGACTTACGCTTGAACGAGCCGCGTTACGCTTCACTTCCCAACATTATGAAGGCCAAGAAAAAGCCGATAGAGGGCACCACGCCTGAGGCTTTAGGGGTGGATATAGCGCCCCGAACAAAAGTTCTAAAGGTTTCTGAACCGCCCGTGCGTCAAGCCGGGATTAAGGTCGAAAGCGTTGCCGCATTGGTCGACAAACTGAAAAACGAAGCAAAGGTACTGTAAGCCATGTCTGTTCTTGTTATCGCCGAACATAATAATCAAACGTTCAACCCAAACCTTTTGAATACGGTCACAGCCGCCCGGCAAGCCGATTCCGATATTCATGTCCTGATTGCGGGCGCGGGCAGTGACGCCGTTGCGCAAGCGGCCACACAAATTCACGGCGTGAGCAAAGTGCTGCACGCTGATGATCCAGCCTATGAGCACGGTCTGGCGGAAAACCTTGCCAAGCTGGCTGAAAGCTTATCCAGTGCTTACGGGCATATTATGGCTCCGGCCTCCTTTTTCGGGAAAAATTTTATGCCGCGCCTTGCTGCATGTCTCGACGTGCAGGCTATATCCGATATTAGCGCCATAGAAAGCGCGGATACGTTCGTACGCCCGGTTTATGCGGGGAACGCCTTCGAAACCGTACAAAGCCTCGACGCTATAAAAGTCATCACCATCCGGCCAACAGCTTTCGATGCCGCCAAGGCTGATGGTGGGAACGCGCCGTTGGAGACAATCGGCTCTGTGGGTGATACTGAACTGACCAGTTTTGTCTCACGGGCGCTCACGGAAAGCACACGTCCGGACCTTGCTACAGCAAAAATCATTATTTCCGGCGGACGCGGTTTGGGGAGCAACGAAGATTTTCACAAAATTCTTGAACCCGTGGCCGACAAACTTGGCGCCGCTATTGGCGCCTCCCGTGCAGCTGTTGATGCGGGCTATTGCGCCAACGATCTTCAGGTCGGGCAAACCGGAAAAATCGTCGCACCGGAGCTTTACATCGCTGTCGGGATTTCCGGGGCCATCCAGCATTTAGCCGGCATGAAGGATTCAAAAGTTATCGTTGCCATCAACAAAGATGAGGAAGCGCCCATATTTTCCATTGCGGATTACGGCCTCGTCGCCGATTTGTTTGATGCCGTACCGGAGCTGGAATCAGCTCTTTAAGAAAGCGGACTCTACATTCTGAAATAGTGGACAACGGGAAGCTCTGCCGCATCAATGATGTGGCCGTTCATGACCGCAATCAATTCTTCGCGTGAACCGCCGCCCGAAATTTCCAAAGCCGTATCCAGCGCAAAAAGGCGAAAGACATACGGCACAACACCGCGCGGTTCACAAGGTCCGGCATACCCCGCATTGCGATGACCGTTCAGCGTTTGAGCCATCTCATCCTCAAGCTGCGCTACTTTGGCAACATCCTTCCCTATCCCCGTTTTCGTCCCGGCAATATTAAACAGCGCCCAATTCAAAAAAGCGGGGTTATCCGACTTTCGTTGCTCCATAAACAAAACGAAGCTTTGTGTCCCCTCCGGAGCCCCCTCCCAATGAATCGGAGGAGAAATATTATCCCAATAGCACGTATAGGTCAGCGGTAGACGCTTGCCTTTCTTAACCGCGGGGCTGGTTATTTTTAACGTTCCCGCCAGATGATCCATCTGTAATACCGCACGATCAACATCCGTGTCTTTCTGAACAGCCTGCGGCACGGGGAGCGGCACCTCGGCCTTCATCATCTCTTTTCCCTCAACAGGAACCATTGCACGTTCTTGGCCCTCTTCAGTAGCATCAATCCCTAGAGTCCTATCGGCTTGGAGCTGCTCTGCGCTCTCCACCACAGCAAGCTCCCGTTCGGGCGCAGTAGAGTTCAAGCCAAAATGAATCCCGGCAGCAATCGCCGCAACAAACAAAAGAAAAAGCCAAATCTCAATTTTAACCTTAATGCCATCGTTCTTTTTCTCTTTGTCCGCATCATTTTTCATGCCGTTTCCTTTCCTGTCCTTTCAAACTATCAATATAGCTTACCCCGCACAAGCTTGCGCGAAAAGAGATTTGAAGCTTGACACTTCCTAAAGATCAATGCTGAATATGCACACTCTTAACTCCGTGCGGGATCCGCGCGACAAACAGTGATAAAAACACATGAGCGTTTCTCCTGAAACTTCCCTCCCCTCCGAAAAACAAGTCACCGTTCGCCTTGCCCGCAACAAGGAAGAAATCGAAGCGGCACAACGCTTGCGTTACAAAGTATTTTACGAAGAATACGCCGCCAAAGCAGATGAAGCAACGGCCCTCGAAAAGCGGGACTTTGATGCCTTTGATGAAGTTGCCGATCACCTGATTGTTATTGATAGCCGCATAGAGCTGCCTCAAGACCAAATCGTGGGAACATACCGCTTGCTACGCCGGGAAATAGCCGAGAGAAACGGCCGCTTTTACACCAGTGACGAATACGACATCGCTCCTCTGCTCAATAGCGAAAACACCCTTCTGGAGCTCGGGCGTTCCTGTGTCCTTGAGCCCTACCGCACGCGCCCAGTTCTTCAAATGCTGTGGCAAGGCATTACCAATTATATGATCGACCACCGCATTGATCTAATGTTCGGTTGCGCGAGCTTTCACGGCACCGATGTAAACGCCATAGCCGAGTCACTTTCCTACCTTCATCACTACCACCACGCGCCGAAAGAGCTATGCCCGCGCGCACTATCCGGGGTCTATGTAGACATGAACATCATCCCGAAGGATCAAATTGATCCCATACAGGCCCTTAAAAACTTACCGCCACTTATCAAAGGCTATATCCGTCTGGGGGCCTACATAGGGGACGGCGCTTACGTCGATGAGCAGTTTGACACAACGGATGTCTGCATTGTTTTCCCTATTCGCAATGCCAGTGAGAGTTACCGCCGTTTTTACGCCCGGAAAGTAAACCGCCATATTCCGGGACCGAACGAAGATTGGGAAACATCCCCTCTCTTGCAGAATAAAGAAACGGCCTGATGCGAACAGTCATAGCCCTCTTTCGTTTTTTCCTTTTTGCGCTGCTGTGCCTTGCCGTCACACTCACCCAGCCGCTCGTCCTGCTTTTGACCGGCGGCAAAGGGCAAGTACCTTACATTATACCGCGTCTCTGGCACCGCATTGTCTGTGCGATATTTGACATAAAAATCGAGGTTGAAGGCGATGTCTACACAAAAAGCCAAGTCATGTACGTGGCCAATCATTTGTCTTACCTCGACATTCCTGCACTAGGGAGCCTCCTGACGGCCTCTTTCATCGCCAAGGAAGACGTGGCCCATTGGCCCTTGTTCGGCTTTCTCTCAAAGCTACAGCAAACAGCATTCATCAGCCGTGACCGTCACACCGTCATGGAGGGCAAGAACGCTTTGGAAAATATGCGCGATGACGGGAAAAACATGATCCTGTTTGCGGAAGGTACCTCAACACCGGGCACGGAAGTCCTCCCCTTCAAATCAAGCCTTTTCAGTATAGCCCTCAAAGCGAAGACGAAAGATGCCCCTGCGCCCTCCTTGCTTATCCAGCCCGTCACGATTATTTTACAACGCATTGACAACCGCGTCCCAACCACCACGGACGCACGGGACTTATACGCCTGGCACGGCGCTATGACGTTAGCCCCTCACCTGTGGTCTTTTGCCAGATGCCGGGGCGCGCGCTTGAACGTCATTTTTCATCCGCCTTGCCAACCTGCCGATTATCAAAGCCGCAAGGCACTTGCCGTTTATTGTGAGGCACAAGTCAGGAACGGACTTGACACCGCCCACGAAAGCAAGGCAGCATAGTCCCCGGTTAAACAAGGAGAATTAATACATGCCCTTCACATCCCAAGATGCTCAACGCCTGCAAATCTATCTCCAGAGAAAACTGGGGAATGATAAGATCGCGCTGCGCACCCGTTCGCAAGCTGATGATTCCGTCGAAGTTTTGCTGGATGGCGAATTTCTCGGCGTTGTTTATAAAGATGACGAAGATGGTGAAGTCTCCTACGATTTCAACATGGCTATTTTAGACATAGACCTGCCGGTTTCCGTATAAGACCACTGTCATGACATCATAGCTTTGTCAAAGCGCTGGACTTCCCGTTACAATAAAGGTAGCCGATATTCTCGAATATTTTCTTCCAGCCCTCCTGCTATTTCTGTTACAATTAAAGTTGTGCTGGATGTTTGCGTGAGGAGAAGTAAAAACAATGATCGTGCCCCCAAAGAACCTTTTCTGCGCTCTGGCTATTGTCACGATATCTTCTGCTTTCACGTCGCCTGTTTTTGCACAAAATCTGTTTTCCGATCCAAAGGGATACATTCAAAAATTCATAGGGAAAAGTAAAAAAGAGCCCTCTCAAAAGAGACCGCGCGCCCCTATTCATTTTGGAGAAACAAACATCCCGCCTGCACAGCGCCATACGAGAGCTGCCGAAGGGGCATTTCGCAGCATGATGAACGCCATAGATTCCTCGAATGAAAAAGCGGCTGCTGTATCGGCGCAACAAAAACAACAAGCCTTGCAACAAGAAATGATTGCTAACATAGAAAAAATACAAGACAGCTGGGATGCCCTCCTTGAAGAAGCATACACGCCCCAAATAGACCTCGCCGATGCACAATTCCCGGGGTTTGATGGAATGCACCCAAGCTTCGAAAAAACAGAAAATAAAAAAACCAATTTATTCTACCGGGGAGAAACAAACAAAACACCGCAGCGTCTATTCCAACCGCAATCTTTAAACATCAACAAGAGACAAAAGAGCGACTATTAATACACTGATAAACAACAAAAATATTTTATTTAACGGTTTTTTCATAAATTAAAGATAAAATTTTAGATAAATGGGATTTTCCTCGCATTGAGGACAAACGATAGGAAAGGAATAATTATGCGCTCATTCAATAAATATATTCTGGGGACAGCTATTGCTTTTATTTCATTTTCCAGCGCAACGGCATACGCAGCGCCCATAAGCTTGATCCCCGGCGCGACTTCATCTTCCAGTTCCTCCTCATCAGTTTTCCGCCCTAATTCAGACGACATAACAGTCACAAATGATGAATGGGCCACCGGCAACGAAGGAAATGCCGTCAGCAGACAAAGCACCCTTTTAAGCGCCTCATCAGGCAGAATCTCGTCTTATCAACAACAATGGCAAAACAGCCTTTCAGAGATTTTGGACACCGGCGGTCTCTTTGGAGATATCGCGGGCGCTTTAGGGGGATTTGACTTGGGAGATCTGGGTGACCTAGGAGATATCAGTGACCTAGGAGATATAGATATTGAAGGCGCGTGGGATTCAGCCTCAGAGGAAATTACAACAGCCATAAACGACTTTGACGTAGATGCCGCGTTGAGTGATGCTGGAACGAGCATCATAGGGGCTGCATCTGATTACGCCGAGGGTGCTCTATCTGATACTATATCAGGAAGTGAGGCCCTTACCATAGTGAATAGTCTGGCTACAGGAGACATAAACGACTTTGACGTAAATGCCGCGTTGAGTGATGCTGGAACGAACCTCGTGGGGGGTGCATCTGATTTCGCCGAGGGTGCTCTATCTGATACTATATCAGGAAGTGAGACCCTTACCATAGTGGATGGTCTGGCTACAGGAGACATCACCTCAAGAAGCACCGGCGACACAGTAGAAGCAGTAACAGCCCTCATCCAATAAAATAGAGGAAATGTACACATTACGCACTTTAAGCTCCAATCATCTGGGGATTCAAAAGGATTAGATCAAGATTCAAGATGACAAAAAAAACAAAATACTCTACCTTTAAAATACTAATATTGTTTGAGGTTTCTTGATGTTTTTTCCTATTTTCCGTTCCAGAAATTTTTTATTCATCTCTGCGCGCCTTTCTTTTTTGGCTTTCGCGGTCATATTCGTATTATTCCCACAATCTGTTTCGGCACAGCCGGCAACAGCGTGCGATCCGGAATATATGGACGCTCTCGAAGCGCGAGCCTGGATGGAAGCACAACGGGAAATATCACAAAACCAAAACCTTATATTTAAACCGGATAGCGTTCTGGACTATACGTGCTTCAGATCTTTTCTAAGACACATCACAGCAACAGGAACCCTCTTCAGTGATGCCAGCCTTACAGCAACATCTATTCAAGCCATTGTGGGGGAATCCGTTACGTCTTACTTAGGTGCTAACTTTAACCATACGCCGCTTGGAGGGCGCGCAACAGTAGCTTATCCTGCGGAAGGGACCTCCGTTTACGCATGTTCTCGCATGCAAGCTGTATGGGACATTGCGCGCTGCCAAAACTTCCAGCACCAGTCCCAGGATTCATTTTATGATTTTGACTGGTATACGAACGATGCCAACGACCCCCGTCAGCTAACTTCCGCCTGCGCCGCAGCGCCGGGCACGTTGTACACATCCGCATTAGCTACGGCCTATAACGGGCATGAATCGCGCTACACACTATCGCCGGACAACAACCCGGCAATAGCCGATGGAACGGATTATCTTGAAGATACGGTTACAACATACTTCAATCGCATCTTACCTAGAGGCGCTACCAACCCATCGGGTGGCCCTGCCATAGCCTGTAGCAACCCACCAATCCGAACAGGGGTAACCGTTACTCGCTCTGGCATGTCCTCCTACCCCGATGCTGTCTGTCCGAACCCTGGCTGTTCTTATAACCCGTCGGGATCAGGAAGCTGTAACTGATACTTACTTGCGCCTTTCCGCTACCCAGCGCGCAACCTCTTTGCGCAAAGCCTCATCTTCGGGCTTCATGGCAAGAACACGCATAACTGTTTCCCAATTTTTTCGCTGGTCAATTTTTTCTTCCCCGGCTCCGGCACCGTTTATCACATCCCGCGTTTTCTTAAGTAATGCGGGGTCTATCTCCCGCCGCAAACGGCGTACATGCTCTAAGATGTCTTCTTGTAGACGCTTGCGGCGCGGCTTGTTGCAAAATGTGCAGCGCATAATTTATATCCTTTTTATATTGCCTGAACGTAAGGGGCTCATAGGGATGACTTGCAAAAGGCGTAAAAAACCTTATACCTTAGAAATTTACACATGAACTCCTAAAATAAAGTGAATGAAACAGGGTTTTATGCTCTCTCTTTATACGTCGTTTACGGGGGCCTCCGCCCCCCTCCTCCGTTTTATCCTTAACCGCCGATGCAAACGCGGAAAAGAGGACCCCGTGCGCATATCCGAACGTATGGGGCAATATGAGCGCCCGCGCCCTGACGGCTCCTTATTATGGGTTCACGCGGCCAGCGTCGGTGAGGCACAATCGGCTCTGATCCTGATAGACGCGATAAAAAAAGATTCTCCAGACGTTAACATCCTCGTCACAACGGGAACTCTTACATCGGCAACCCTGATGGAAAAACGCCTCCCCGAAGGCGCTTTCCACCAATTCTATCCTCTGGACCATCCCCGCTGGGTGAACAACTTTCTCGATCACTGGCGCCCCGATGCCGCGCTTTGGCTAGAATCGGAGTTATGGCCCAACATGTTAATGCAGCTAAAAGTCCGCGATATCCCTGCGGCTTTAATTAACGCGCGCCTATCAGAACGCTCACAAAAAAAATGGCAGCGCGCCCCCGAAACGCTTCGGAAACTCTTGGATAGCTTTAATGTGATTTTAGCGCAAACGGAAAAAGACGCCGATACCTTCAAAACTTTTGGGGCCGCGCACGCCCTTTGCGCCGGGAATCTCAAATATAGCGCTACCCCACTGCCCTACGATAAAAAGGAATATGAAATACTGAGCAAGGCCATCGGCAACCGTCCAACATGGCTCTATGCCAGCACGCATAAGGGTGAGGAAGAAATAGCCTGCCGTCTTCATAGCCATTTACAAAAAAAATTGCCTGATCTGCTAACCGTTATCGTACCGCGCCACCCCGAACGACGGGAAGAGATCAAAACCGTCTGTGAAAAATATGACATGAACACACGCATGCGCAGCGGACAAACCCATATCCCGGACGAAAAAACGCAAATTTATGTCGCCGATACGATTGGAGAGATGGGTCTATTTTACCGCCTGGTACCTTTGGCCTGCATCGGCCGCTCATTTAGCGCTGACGGTGGTGGTGGGCACAACCCGATCGAGGCCGCGCAACTGGAATGCGCGATCCTACACGGCCCTCGCGTTCAAAACCTGCAAAGTATCTATGACGACATGGACCAAGCGGGAGCGGCACTATGCCTGAAAGATGAAACGGATTTCCAAAAACGGCTAGAACGCCTCATGACCGACGAAGAAGGCTTAATTGCCTTACAAAATAAAGCGCTGCGTTTTGCCCGGCAACACGAAAACGTCCTCCACACCGTTATGGATAAAATCGCCCCAACTGTTCTTTCCGCCCTTCACGAACAGCGCCCCCCGAAAAAAAAAGCGGCCCTGTAACCATGCCCTTTAAAACCCCGACATTCTGGTATGGAAAAAGCGGAAAGCTGGCGCAATGGATGCGTATCCCGCTGGAAGGAGCGAGCCTCATTTACCAGGCGGGACGAGTACTTTCAAACATGGGAAAGCGTCCCTATCAAAGCCATTTACCCGTTTTATGCATCGGGAATCTCGTCGCGGGTGGCAGCGGAAAAACACCTGTAGCCTTAGCACTCTATGATTTACTGATAAGCGAAAAGCTCTGTTCTGCGCCCTGTTTCCTAACGCGTGGCTATGGGGGCCGGGAAAAAGGCCCGCTCCGCGTTGAACCGAACACGCATGACGCCGCCGCCATCGGTGATGAACCGCTATTGCTTTCTACCAAAGGTCCCGTTGTTGTCTCGGCCAACCGCAAGGCCGGGGCGCAAAGAATCGAAACGCATGGCGCGGATGCCATAGTAATGGATGACGGCCTGCAAAATCCGGGGCTGGCGAAGACGCTATCCTTCGTTGCGATTGACGGCCGGACGGGATTTGGCAACGGCAAACTTCTTCCAGCGGGGCCTTTACGCGAACCGCTAGCAACGGGCTTAGCGCGTGCGGATGCTTTCATCCTAATCGGCGAAGACCAATGCGGGGTGAAAGCCCTCCTGCCGCCGGACATCCCTGTTTTTCACGCCCACCTCGCCGTACCGCACAGCTGGATCGCCGATACGAAATCATCCTACATCGCCTTTACGGGATTGGGGCAACCAAACAAATTCAAAGCATCTCTGGAGGATTTGAAAATTAAAATCGTCGATTGGCAGGCTTTTCCCGATCACCACACATACAGTGTTCAGGAACTAAGTCGTCTTGCCGAAAAGGCTCGCGAAAAAGGTGCGCGCCTGATTACAACGGAAAAAGACGCGGTAAAGATCCCTGAGCGGTTTATTCAGGAAAATCCGTTAGATATTTTACCGGTTGAAATTTGTTGGGAAGAGCCGGAAACATTAAAATCATTCTTGAGAAATAACCTTAAAAAGAATGCGCAACCATTATGAAACAATTAAGATATTTTCTTGAATACATTTTCCTTCGTTTCATCATGATTCTGTTTGGGATAATGCCACTGGATACCGCATCCGCCGCCGGAGGATGGATCGGACGCACCATAGGACCGCGCCTTGCAACATCCCGTAAAGCACTCGCAAATCTGAAAGCGGCCCTTCCCAACCGCACTGATGAGGAATATACAGCCATCATACGCGGCATGTGGGATAATCTGGGGCGCGTGATGGCCGAATATCCGCATCTGAAAGAAATTGTCAGCGAACGCATAGAAATCAACGGCACAGAAATCCTGCAAAATATGAAGGATGACGACCAAACCGGGATCGTCTTCGGCGCTCATTTGGCAAACTGGGAGGCCGCCGCCCTGAGCATCCAAACAGCACTGCCGACCGACAGCATTTATCGCGCCCCAAACAACCCGGCGGTTGACCGCCTATTGACCCGGGCGCGCAACATCACGGGCGATTTACAAGCCATCCCCAAATCAAAGACCGGAACGCGTCAGATATTACGTGCGATGAAAGACGGCCGCCACATCGGCATTCTGATCGACCAAAAATATAATGAGGGAATCGCCGCTCCCTTCTTTGGCCGGGAGGCGATGACCAGCCCCGCCTTTGTCGAGCTGGCGCAAAAATTCAAATGCCCGCTTATTCCCGGCCGGATCGAGCGTCTTGATGGAGCGCATTTTCGGGTCACGATTGAGCCGCCATTGGCGCTATTCGATGAAACGGAGGCGGCGCTGCCCGTTGAAACTGTGATAAAGCAAGCGCATAAACTGTTAGAAAACTGGATCACCGCCTATCCAGAACAATGGCTCTGGCTACATCGCCGCTGGCCTTCTTAAAAAGAAAGATCACTCATAATAAGTTTCGCGGCCAGCCTTTACATCTCTTTCCGCCTGTTCGATCACCTGCGCCATCACAGCGCCATAGAGGGTTTTTCCTGCGGTCGTAAACAATGTTTCGCCGAGCTGTTCCCTCAAGAAAGCCAGAACAACCTTTGGCCCGGCAGAGCGCATCCCCCGCTCTTCCATAAACTTGATTGTTTCGCGTATGGTCCATTCATAGCTCATACCCGCGGATGACGCGATATCGGCTTCATGCACCAACATCGCCATCAGGACCAGTTTCGGGTTTTCATCATAACGCCGCAGCTTGCCCATCATCATGAGGGAGACATCTTCCGTTTCCTCTTCCCAAAAATAATGCTGATATATTTTTTTCATGCGTACGCAAGGGCTGTTATCCCCGGCAAAGAACGTAATATCCGTACAAAAAACGATTGTTTCCACTGCACCAGCCACCTCATCATCAACCCCAACGGCTTTCAAATACGGCTTGGCAATATCAAAGGAACGCTGTTCCAGATAGCCCGGCGTATAGACACCATCCCGCACGTTATCACCACCCTTATGCCCCAGATCGTGAACGCAAGAGCCAACAAGCAACACGGCAATATCTTCAGGCGTTAAAAACATGTCCGTATTCGCCGCGAGCTGGTTGTGAGTTGAAACCAAACGAATCGCGTGAAACAAAACTTTCCGGTAATGCTCGTTACCATGATAACGGCAGCCATTCGGCGCCTCCGCCATGATAGCGGATAAAAACGCCCCCTTAACCACAGGACTGTTAACATCCAGTGCAAAAGCACGAACAGCCTGAGCAACGAGTGCCGGAAGCATCGGTCCGCTCCCCCGTTCTTCCCATTCAGCGAAAAGAACCGTTGTACGCGCACCGAAATCGGCAATTCCCTCTTCAAACAATAAATCTGCCGCATCATCCAGCCAAAGATAATCTTCCACGAAGCGCGTTTTTAAAGAATCGCACAAATCAACGAGAAGCGATGCTTCTAGAAATTCTTCTTCCGGGAAATCTCCCTTGCACACAGGCTTCAAAGCCTCAAACAAAGGCAAAAAACTCTCATATGAATAAACAGAGAGGGGATTCTCTTGAGACAAAAATTTTCTCCCGGTAATTAAAGACAGGCACGGAAAACAAAGAAGAAGGCAAAAACCCTCCCCCTTTTATACCCTATCCCCTCTAAAACATGAAAAAGTTTTTACAGCTTCGTCTTGCGTAAAAGAGCGGAATTGCATAAATCAATAAGACAAACTTTATATGTGAGGATAAAAAACAAAGAATGACCGATACGTGGACCCCGGCCAGCTGGCGTGACAAACCCGCCAAACAACTACCAACCTATAACGATGAAGCGGCCTTAAAAGCCGTGGAAGAGCGTTTGGGAAAACTACCGCCGTTGGTCTTTGCCGGGGAAGCCCGCAACTTGCAAAAACAACTGGCGCAGGTAGCCGAAGGAAAAGCATTCCTGTTACAAGGCGGCGATTGCGCCGAAAGTTTTAATGAATTCGGTGCGGTTAAAATCCGTGACACCTTCCGTGTTATCCTGCAAATGGCTGTGACATTGACCTTTGCGGGTTCCCTGCCCGTTGTTAAAATGGGCCGTATGGCCGGGCAATTCGCCAAGCCGCGCTCCGACGATTTTGAGGAAAAGAACGGCGTCAAGCTGCCGAGCTACCGCGGCGATATTATCAATGCGCTCGATTTCACTCCTGATTCGCGCGAGCCCGATCCGGAGCGGATGATTCAGGCCTACAATCAAGCCGCTGCTACATTGAATCTCTTGCGCGCTTTTGCCACAGGGGGCTATGCCGACCTGCACCAAGTCCACCGCTGGAATCTTGACTTCGTTGCCGACAGCCCGCTAAAGGGCCGCTATAACGCGCTGGCCGAGGAAATCGGGCGCACAATGAATTTCATGAACGCGTGCGGCCTAACCAGCGAGCGCGCCCCGGATATCGTCAAGCAGACGGATTTCTATACTTGTCACGAAGCCTTACTTCTTCCCTATGAGGAAGCTCTGACCCGACAAGACAGCACGTCCGGCGACTGGTATGATTGCTCCGCGCACTTCCTGTGGATCGGCGCCCGTACGCACCAGACCGAAGGGGCACAGATCGAATTCGCCCGCGGCATCAACAACCCGATCGGCCTGAAAGTCGGGCCGCATTTGGAGCCGGATGTTCTTGTCGAGCTGATCGACACGCTGAACCCGGAAAACATCCCCGGCCGTCTGACACTGATCTCCCGTATGGGACATGAGGGCGTCGCCGATAAATTGCCGCCGCTTGTGCGCCGCGTAAAAGAAGAAGGCCGCAGCGTCGTGTGGTCTTGCGACCCCATGCACGGCAATGTCTACAAAACCGGAAACGGTTACAAAACCCGAAACTTCGACCACATCATGGCTGAAATCAAAGGGTTCTTTGATGTTCACAAAGGCGAAGGCACGCACCCCGGCGGGATCCATCTAGAACTGACCGGACAAGATGTTACCGAATGTACGGGCGGCGCCAAGGAACTGGCCGAGGAACACCTGTCCGAGCGTTACCACACGGCTTGCGACCCGCGCCTGAACGCCAACCAAGCGCTGGAACTAGCATTCCTTGTGGCCGATGAGTTAAAGGGAATGGTGGGGTAAGAAAGACCGATGCCACATCTTCGCATCACCCTTGCGCAACTAAACCCCATCGTCGGGGATATATCGTATAACTGCGATAAAATCAGGAAAGTGCGGGACAGCGCCCCAGCAGAAACAGACCTGATTGTTTTTCCGGAAATGATCGTGTGCGGCTATCCGCCAGAGGATCTCGTTCATAAATCCTTCTTTCTCGATCACATTGAGCACGCTGTGAGAACGCTAGCGGGTGAAAATATGAAGGGACACCCTGCTCTCCTTATCTCTGCGCCATGGCGGGATGAAAAAGGCCATGTGCGCAATGCCGCACTTCTTATTGAAAACGGTGCCATTACGGCCATTGTTCCTAAACATCACCTGCCTAATTATGGCGTTTTTGATGAGGGGCGGATTTTCACCGCAGGACCGCTTCCGGAACCTGTCTCTTTCAAAGGGCATCGGCTTGGCATCATGACATGCGAAGATATGTGGTACCCGGATGTTGCCGCGCACCTATGTGATGAAGGGGCGGACATGCTAATTGCGCTCAACGCCAGCCCCTTTGAGTTTGACAAAAACCACCTGCGCCTTGAACAAGCCCGCAGCCGCGCCATTGAAACGGCTCTGCCCCTGATCTACGTCAACCAATGTGGCGGACAGGATGAATTGGTTTTTGATGGCGCATCGTTCATTCTCGATAAAAGCGGCAAGCTCGTTTTACAAGCCAAAGAGTTTACCGAAGACGTACAGCACACATCATGGCAAAAAACGGCCGAAGGCTGGCAATGCGCAACAAAGGTCATAACACCGATTCTCAAAGATGAAGAGGCCATATATCAGGCACTCGTCACAGGCCTGCGCGACTACGTGAATAAAAACGGTTTTCCCGGCGTCATTATCGGGATGAGCGGCGGGATCGATAGTGCCCTTTCTGCAGCCATCGCCGCTGATGCCCTCGGCCCCGATAAAGTACACTGCGTGATGATGCCTAGCAAATTCACCTCTCAGGAAAGCCTCGATGACGCAGAAAGCTGTGCCCAAGCCCTTAGGGTGACGTATGAGAGCATTCCCATCGAAAGCGCTGTTGAGACATTTGAAACGGAGCTTACCCCGTTCATGAAAGATGCTCCCGCCGTTACCCATGAAAACATCCAGCCCCGCTGCCGAGGCCTAATCCTCATGGCCCTGTCAAATGCCAGTGGCAAGATGGTCCTGTCCACCGGGAACAAGTCGGAAATGGCCGTAGGATATGCCACACTCTACGGCGATATGTGTGGTGGTTTCAATGCGTTAAAAGATGTTTATAAAGTGCAGGTTTATGATCTGGCGCGCTGGCGCAACGAACAAGGACCCGTCATTCCCGAAAATATTATCACAAAAAAACCCACGGCAGAGCTTAAACCCGATCAATGCGATCAGGACACCCTGCCCTCTTACGAAACGCTGGACGATATTCTTCATTGCCTGATCGAACTTGATCTGGGGGTTGAGGGGATCGTAGCCCGCGGACATGAAGCCGCCACAGTCCGCCGCGTTTGGCGTATGTTGGACCGCGCCGAATATAAACGCCGCCAAGCCCCACCGGGCGTAAAAATCACCTCTCGCGCCTTTGGCCGCGACCGCCGCTACCCGATTACGAATCATTTTGTGAATATCATTGAAAAAGCCTGATAAACCCGCTATTCAGTGGAGTTTGATAAGTAACGTCTTGTCATTCTGAGTGCAGCGAAGAATCTTAAATGACCCGCATACATAGATCTTTCGATACGCTCAAGATGACAGCATAGAGGAATAAGAAAACCATGAGTGTTAAAGTTCGTTTTGCCCCGTCCCCCACCGGTTACCTGCATGTCGGTAACGCGCGCACGGCGCTGATTACCTACCTGTTCGCCAAATCACAGAACGGGCACTTCCTTCTGCGGATTGACGACACGGATCAGGAACGCTCCAAAGCCGAGTACGAAGCTGCGATTGAAAGCTCTCTTGTCTGGATGGGGATCGTATGGGATGAAAAGGCCCGCCAGCGCGACCGCACCGCCCGCTATGCCGAGCTAATCGAAAAGCTGAAAGCCGATGGGCGCCTGTATGCCTGCTATGAAACGCCGGAAGAACTGGCATTAAAACGTAAAAGCCAGTTGGGCCGTGGCTTGCCGCCGATCTATGACCGCGGTGCGCTGAGCCTGTCCGATACCGAACGCGCGACCTATGAGGCCGAAGGCCGTCAGCCGCACTGGCGCTTTAAACTCGAACATGAGCCGATCATCTGGAACGATATGGTGCGCGGCGAAGTCAAATTCCACGGCGCTGACTTGTCCGACCCCGTTGTAATCCGCGAAGATGGCAGCCCGCTTTACCATTTGTGCTCCGTCATTGACGATGCCGATTACGACATGACCCACATCGTGCGGGGGGAAGATCACGTCTCCAACACTGCGGCCCATATCCAGATGTTTGAAGCCCTCGGCGCGCCTGTGCCGCAATTCGCCCACCTGCCGCTGCTCTCCGATGCGGAA
Source organism: Alphaproteobacteria bacterium (assembly GCA_050297015.1). GTDB lineage: Bacteria > Pseudomonadota > Alphaproteobacteria > Micavibrionales > Micavibrionaceae > JACKJA01. The sequence goes on from JBNKRZ010000032.1 coordinate 63,485, forward strand.
GGCGGAAAACTTTCCAAACGCCTCGGTTCGCTCAGCGTCCATGAAATTCGCGATAACGAAGGCTTAGAGCCTATGGCACTAGTTAGCCTGATGGGGCGTTTAGGGACCTCCGACCCGATTGAGCCTTTCACAGACATACAGGCGCTCATTGATAGTTTTGACTTCACCAAATTCGGGCGCGGCACCCCCAAATTCGACGTTGAGGAACTGATGCGCCTGAACGCCAAAATCCTGCACGCCACGCCGTTTGAAGATGTCAACGTGCGCCTTGCCAATATGGACCTGCCGGAGCTGGACGAACACTTCTGGGAATCCGTACGCCCCAACCTCGCCCGCCTTGACGATATAAAGGAATGGGCGCGCGTCGCGCACGGCCCGGTTGAGCCTGTCATTGAAGAACCCGACTTTATCGCGCAAGCCCTCGACCTCCTGCCTCCGGCTCCGTGGAACGAAGAAACATGGATGACATGGGCCAATGCCGTAAAAGAAGCCACAGGACGCAAAGGAAAACAGCTTTTCATGCCGCTGCGTCAAGCTTTGACCGGGATGGATCATGGCCCCGAACTGGCCGTTCTCTTACCCCTAATCGGACCGGAGAAAGCTGCTAACCGTCTGGGAAAAAGCAAGAAAGCCGCTTAAATGCCCAATGAACTAAAAGACAAACTAACAACGGAAATCCTGCAAGCACGGGAGCGGGTTTATCATGTCGGCCAGAAAACGCCGCTGGAGCCTATGCGTTTAAACGGTGAGGATTTCTCCCTGTTCGTCAAGCGCGAAGACCTCTCCCCCATCAACGCCTATAAATGGCGCGGGGCGTATAACTGCATGAAAATTATGACGGAAGCCAACCCCGGCAAGCCTGTGGTTGCGGCCTCCGCCGGCAACCATGCGCAAGGAGTCGCGCTGGCTGCAGCCCGCCTCGGCGTACAGGCTAAAATTTTTATGCCGCTTTCCACCCCGCGCATGAAACAGGTTTCCGTCGAACGACTCGGTGGTGATTATGTCGAAGTCGTGCTGGAGGGGGATGATTACAACGTTGCGGCCGATGCGGCCAAAACCTACGTCAAGGACCATGAAGCCCTATATATCCACCCCTTCGATGATATTTACACCATCGCCGGACAAGCCACGATCGCCGATGAAATCGTCCTATCCGGTGAAGGGCCGTTCGACTACGCGTTCCTCCAGATCGGCGGCGGCGGCATGGCCGCGGGCGTGGGCACATGGCTGAAGCAGCACTACCCGAACATCAAAGTCATCGGCGTTGAGGAACAAGATCAAGCCTGTATGAAAGCCGCATTTGAGGCCGGAGAGCCTGTTTCGCTCAACAAGGTCGATGCCTTTTGCGATGGCACAGCCGTCATCCGCGCCGGGGAAATAAGCTATGAATTGTGCCGGGACTGCCTCGACACCATCGTCACTGTGAGCAATGAGGAGGCCTGCGCCGCCATCCAGAAATTCTGGGAAAGCAAGCGCATGATACCGGAGGCTTCCGGCGCGCTGGGCCTCGCGGGCCTCATCCAGTATGCCGACCAATTCCCGGATGAGCTTAAAGGCAAGCGCGTACTGGTCATCACCAGCGGCGCTAATGTTGATTTCGGAAAGCTGCCTATTATCGTCGGCGCCTCCGCCATCGGCGCGAACCGCAAACGCTTTTACCGCTTCCACATTGATGAGCGCGGCGGCAGCCTGCTAGGCATTCTTGACAACATCTTCACCGATGTCAGCGTCCACGAATTCCAGTACGGCAAAGTGCGCGAGGACGAAGCCTGGCCGATTATCGCCTTTGAAGCGCACCCGGACAAGCTCGCGGAATTGAACGAAGGACTAGCTAAGCACAATATCGCTTTTGAAGATGTAACGGGTGAGCCGGACGTGCGCTATCGGATTATCAATTACAACCCGGCTTTGTTCCACGATCCGGTGCTGATGCATATCCATTTCCCGGAACGGCGCGGCGCGCTGCGTGACCTACTGCGCAGTATATCGGGCGTGGCAAATATCTGTTACTTCAATTACCAATATTCCGGGGAATCCATCGGGCGCGCGCTGATGGCGTTTGAATTCGACAGTGCTGCAAACAAAACCCAGTTCATGGAGATCATTGAAAACTCTGTCGTGACCGCCAAACCGGTGGAAGATGGCACGGCGCAGCGGATGCTGGCAGCATAAAAACGATGACAGGAACCGATCAATCACAAGAGATCATTATTAACGAGGCCGCGCCCGTCGTGATCCTCGTCGATCCGCAGATGGGTGAGAATATCGGTGCAACCGCTCGCGCGATGCTCAATTGCGGCCTGACCGAGCTGCGCCTCGTCCGGCCGCGCGACGGCTGGCCCAATGAACGGGCCGACGCTATGTCATCGGGTGCGCTTGATAAAATGCCGCCTGTAAAGGTGTACGATACCACCGCCGAAGCCGTCGCCGATTGTCATTACCTGTACGCTACCACAGCGCGGCTGCGCGAAATGGCAAAACCCGTTATGACCGCCCGCGAAGCCGCAGCAGATGCCCGTACCCGCGCAGCGCAGGGCCAGAAAATCGGCTATCTGTTCGGGGCGGAGCGCATGGGACTAACCAATGATGATGTGGCGCTGGCGCATACGGCCGTCACCATTCCGCTGAACCCGGCCTTTTCCTCTCTCAATTTGGGGCAAGCGGTATTGCTTCTGGCCTATGAATGGTCGCAAGCGCAATTTAGCCCCGCCGACAGCGATCACATCCCCGCCCCGCACGCAGAACTCAATGAGCTATTCGAGCGCCTCGAAAACGAGTTGGAGGCCAATCATTTCTTCCGTACAGAAGGGCAAAGGCCCATTATGATCCGCAACCTGAAAACAACCCTCGCCCGCGCGGAAATGAGCGCACAGGAAATCCGCACCTTTCACGGTATCATCAGCGCCCTGCTCGGTAAAAAAGCCCCGCCGACGGAGAAATAATTCCCGTCATTGCGAATCGCCAACGGCGGTGAAGCAATCCAGAAATTTTCCTTTTAGCTCTGGATTACTTCGTCGGCTAAAGCCTCCTCGCAATGACGAAGAAAGAGCACAAAAAAAGGCCGCTGATTTGCGGCCCTTCTTCTTAATGTCGGCTCATCGACAAATTCATTAGCGGGAATAGAATTCCACAATCAGGTGCGGTTCCATTTGCGCACCGTACGGAATTTCTTCCAGTTGCGGCGTACGCAGGAACGTGGCTTTGAAACCTTTGGCATCGACATCCACATATTCGGGAACATCGCGCTCTGGGCTTTCGATCGCTTGCATAACCATCGGCATCGTGCGGCCTTTTTCGCGCACTTCGATCACATCGCCTTCTTTCACTTGATAAGACGGAATGTTTACAACTTTACCGTTCACGGTTACATGTTTGTGGTTCACAAACTGGCGCGCAGCAAAAACGGTAGGCACGAACTTGGCGCGGTACACAACCGCATCCAGACGGCGCTCCAGCAAACCAACGAGGTTCTGGGCCGTGTTACCGCGCAGACGGGCTGCTTCATGGTAGTAGCGACGGAATTTCTTTTCCCCGATGTTACCGTAGTAGCCTTTCAAAAGCTGCTTGGCCATCAACTGCAAACCGTAGTCGGACAGTTTACCACGACGCACGCCGTGCATACCGGGGCGGGTCTGGCGGGTGTTAAACGGAGATTTCGGACGGCCCCAGGCATTACAGCCGTGGCGGCGATCTAGTTTATACTTGGCGCTTGGGCGCTTTTTCTCACTCATAATTGAGATCCTTTCTTACTTTTCAACAAATTGTCCCAATTTCCGACCAGCGGGTTGAGGCCTAAAGACCTACCAACAAGGACGCTTCAAGCGCCCTTATCTTGGGAATAGCCGCGAATATACGGATTTTCAGCCATTTGTCAAAGAATTTATGCCGCGCTCTTACGGGTTTCCGTCAGTTGATTCATGATGAGCCGCTTGGCGGGTTTGATAAGATTCCCCATCCGCAAGAGCGCCCGGCGGGCAACCCGTGCCGGCGGCGTGTCCTTGGTGTAGAGCTTCACCAGCCCGTTCGTGCCCAGATAAAGCGGACGGCTGGCCCGGCGGTGCTTCGTGTGATAGCGCTCAAGAATAGCGCTCGCGCCAATATCGCTGCCGCTATAAACGGCCTCTTTAATCCCGGCCGCCAACGTCGCCGCACTTTGCAGACCAAGGTTAAAGCCGTGCGCCGTTACCGGGTGCATACCCACCGCCGCATCGCCAATCACGGCAAAACGGTTGGTATAGAATTTCCGCGCATACACAGCCACCAGCGGATACGGATACAGTTCTGTAGTCAGCGCCATTTTACCCAAGCGCCCTTCGACACGCCGTTCAATATCGGCGGCGAAATCTTCCGGGTCCATAGCCAATAACTCTTCGCTTTCCTCCGCGCCCAGCGTAATCACAACGGAGCACTCCCCACGGTTCAGCGGCAAAATAGCCAGCGTCCGGTCATAGTGAAAGCATTCGTAAGCCGTATCATCATGCGGTAGCTCGTGACTCATCTTGCACACCACGCACACGCGCCCAAAATCCAGCATATCCGCGCCAATCCCCATCAAACGGCGCGTCGTGGAAAAGCGGCTGTCTGACGCCACAAGCAACGGTGCCTCCAGCCGTGCACCATCCGACAGCTCAACCCAGCCTTTACCGGCATCCGTCCCTACCGCCTTGGCCTCGACGCCCGTAATCAACTCAATATTATCGATTCCCTGAATGGCATCATAAGCCGCTTTGCGGATCATATGGTTCGAGATCATAAAGCCCAGATTATCTTTCCCGGCATCCTTGTGATCGAAATGCAGCGCATACGGGGAATCTCCGTCCAAAACCTTCGCATCCTTAATCAAGGCAATCTCTTCATCCGGGATTAAATCCCACAGTCCCATCTCGCTCATCACCTTTTGCGACAGGTGCGTCAGCGCAATTTCCCGCCCGTCATAAGCCGGATCGGCCAGCGACTCTTGGCTTTGCTTTTCCACCAAAGTAATCTTAAGCCCGCTATCGGCCAGAAGCTTTGCGAAACTCAAGCCCGCCGGACCTGCGCCGATAATGATGACATCTTTTTTATCCATAGCCGGGATCCTTTCTCTCTATAGAAAAAGTGATAGTACAATCCACCCGCACCCGCAAAGAAAAAAGGAAAGAAAAAACGTCGCAGACAAAAAAGGAGAGCAAGAGCAGAAATCCCGCGACGGTTTTAGCCCCCTAGACACAGGATTTGATCGAGCATCTGCTGCGCCACGCCTACAAAAAAAGAGCCAAAAACTCTAAAACGACTCTAACGTTTTTCATCAAAATTCTATGTAAGTGTTTGTGAGAATGGTGACCGGTGAGGGATTCGAACCCTCGACCTACTGATTAAAAGTCAGTT
>JBNKRZ010000033.1:0-21373 GCA_050297015.1 Alphaproteobacteria bacterium
ACGACGTATAGGGTCTGACGCCTGCCCGGTGCCGGAAGGTTAAGAGGAGGTGTGAAAGCACTGAATTGAAGCCCCGGTAAACGGCGGCCGTAACTATAACGGTCCTAAGGTAGCGAAATTCCTTGTCGGGTAAGTTCCGACCTGCACGAATGGCGTAACGACTTCCCCGCTGTCTCCAACACCAACTCAGCGAAATTGAATTCTCCGTGAAGATGCGGAGTTCCTGCGGTTAGACGGAAAGACCCCGTGCACCTTTACTATAGCTTCGCAGTGGCATTAGTAATCAAATGTGTAGGATAGGTGGGAGGCTTTGAACCATCGACGCCAGTCGGTGGGGAGCCATCCTTGAGATACCACCCTTGGCACTTTTGTTGTCTAACCACGACCCGTTATCCGGGTCTGGGACCCTGTATGGTGGGTAGTTTGACTGGGGCGGTCGCCTCCTAAACGGTAACGGAGGCGCGCGATGGTATGCTCAGGACGGTCGGAAATCGTCCAGCGAGTGCATTGGCAGAAGCATGCCTTACTGTGAGACTGACAAGTCAAGCAGTTACGAAAGTAGGTCAAAGTGATCCGGTGGTCCCGTATGGAAGGGCCATCGCTCAACGGATAAAAGGTACTCTAGGGATAACAGGCTGATAGCGCCCAAGCGTCCACAGCGACGGCGCTGTTTGGCACCTCGATGTCGGCTCATCTCATCCTGGGGCTGGAGCAGGTCCCAAGGGTATGGCTGTTCGCCATTTAAAGAGGTACGCGAGCTGGGTTCAGAACGTCGTGAGACAGTTCGGTCCCTATCTGCCGTGGGTGTTGGAGTCTTGAGAGGAGCTGCCCTTAGTACGAGAGGACCGGGGTGGACGAACCTCTGGTGTACCGGTTGTTCCGCCAGGAGCATCGCCGGGTAGCTATGTTCGGACGGGATAACCGCTGAAAGCATCTAAGCGGGAAGCCTCCCTCGAAACTAGGACTCCCTATCAGAGCCGTGGAAGACCACCACGTTGATAGGCTGGGTGTGGAAGTGTGGTAACACATGAAGCTAACCAGTACTAATTGCTCGATCGGCTTGAATTCATATTATGCCTGACGCCTTGGCGTGTCGGGTGCGCGCACAGGAATAAATCTATTGCTGTCGTTATATGAATGAGCGCACACCAACATTATTAGACAGACAGAATTTTGGAGTTTTTGGAGAACGGTTTTGGATGACTTGGTGGCATTAGCGAGAATGAAACACCCGATCCCATACCGAACTCGGCCGTGAAAAGTCTCTGCGGCGATGGTACTGCGTCTTAAGGCGTGGGAGAGTAGCACACTGCCAAGTCTTCCAAGCCCGTTTTTTAAAATGTCTTTTCAAACTTATTCACGATGATGATTACCCCACCCGCGCCACGCTTGAGCGCGGTTTTTTGTGCTTCGCTGGGCGATGAAAGAAAATTTATGTTTGAGGGATTCAAGGGCTTCAGCTGTGTCATGTCACGCTACCGTCCTCTAGATACTGTAGTCACATGTTATGTACATTTCTGCGTAAGCAGGTTTTTGATGAATGTGCGCGAAAAATGCGCAGAGCATAGCCATAGCTACGGTTAAGCATTTTGAGCGAACAGGCGCAAAAAGATGCCGCGCCCTTCGGGTTCGTTTTTCAAATAAAGTTATCATCGTTTTTGCTCCTTGAATATGCTTTGGCATGTCCTGCGAACCAAAAACTTGATCCTTTTATCCGAAAAACGAACAGAAATATGCATAACATGTGACTACAGTATCTAGGGCGATAGCGGCTGACTTATGAATGATACCCCCTACATACGGTCGGGGACGGTAATGCCTAGGGTGTCGATGCACAGGGCTAGAACATCATAGGATAGCTGGAGCAACGCGAGATAGCTGTCTCTTACGCTTTCGTCCTTTTCCGTCATGATGTGGCACTGGTTGTAAAAACGGCTGAATTCGCGGGCTAGCCGGTAGGCATAATCCGCGACATAGTGCGGCGCATAATTATTGAGCGCCCCGGAAAACGCATCGGGCAGCTCCCCCAGTATTAGAGCTAGAGCACGGTCCGGCCCTTGAATGGTGATGGTCGCTGCGGGTTTGAAATTTTGCTCCTCGGCTTTACGCAGGATCGATTTGATCCGGACGGCCTGATAGAGCAGATAAGGTCCGGTTTTTCCCTCAAAGTTAACGAACCGGTCGAGGTCGAAAACGTAATCGGATTGCCGCGGATTGAGGAGATCGGCGAATTTGATCGCCGCCATGGCTACTTTTTGGGCCACATCTTCGCGCTCTTCATCGGACATGTCTTGTGCCAGCGCGGCTTCGTTCAGGCGTGAGCGGGCTTTATCCTGAGTCATGCTGATAAAATCATTCAGACGCAGAAGGTTGCCATCCCGCGTTTTAAACGGTTTGCCATCCGGGCCGTTCATAGTGCCAAACCCGGCATGCGTCAGCTCAAGCGCCTCCGGTGCAACGCCGCTTTTGTAGGAGGCGCGGAAGACTTGTTCGAAATGGAGGTGTTGGCGCTGATCGACGACATAGATGATCCGGCTGGGGTTGTAGAGTTTGACCCGTTCCAGAATGGTTGCGCAGTCTGTCGTGCCGTACAAAACTGCGCCGTCGCTTTTATAAAGAATGAGCGGCGGCACATCATGTTTGTCGTCTTCCTTTGCCACGGGCACGATGGTTGCCCCGTCGCTTTTTTCGGCAATGCCCTTGGCCAGCATGTCTTCGACCATCGGGGCGATGTAATCGTGAACGTCTGATTCTCCCTTCCAAAGGTCGAAATGTACGCCCAGCCGCCGGTAGTTTTCCTTGACACTGTCCATAGAAACATCAAAGAAATGCTGCCATAGGGCGCGGTATCCGGGGCGCCCGTCCTGTAGGGCCAGAGTCGCTTGTCGCGCGCGTTCCATTTCTGCGGGGTCTTCTTTGGCCTTGCGGGAAGCCGCAGGGTAGATTTCCTCCAGATCGTCAATTGTGACGGGAGATTCAGCCGGGTAGTCGCCTTTATGATTCTCATCGAAATAGGGCCAGTCCGGATGGCGTGTTTCCAGCTCCGCGATAATCATGCCCATTGGGGTGCCCCAGTCGCCAAGGTGGACATCCCCCAGCGTTTCAAAGCCTATGGCTTTCATAATCCGGCGGATGGAATCGCCGACAACGGCCGGGCGAAAATGCCCCACATGCATGGCTTTGGCGATATTTGGTCCGCCATAGTCGAGAACAGCCGTTTGTTTCTCTCCGGTTTGCGGGATCAGGGCATGAGGCGCGTTTTTTAAATCATCCAAATAGGCCGTCAGGAAATCGTCAGAGATGTCGATATTGATAAAGCCCGGCCCGGCAATATCAATTTTTGAAATCGCTTCATGGTCTTGCAGCTTTTCTACGATGGCGCTCGCGATTTCCCGCGGATTGCGTTTGAGGGTTTTGGCCGCACCCATCGCACCGTTACATTGAAAGGCGGCCAGATCTGCGCGGTCGGAAATCTTTACCGTGCCGCATGCGGGGTCCGCGCCCATGTCCGCGAAAACGGGCCGAACGATGTCCGATAGTCTGCTTGCCAAGGAAGCCATGTCGTAAACACTCTCAATATATATAAATTATTGTTATGGCGACTATAAATGCCATATGCCTCTAAAAGGTCAAGTTTTTCTTGAGGCGGTTGATGAACTGTATCGTTAGAAAGTTTGCGTTTTTGTTTTATTATCTGCTAGAAGGAACAAGGTTTTACTATATGACAGAATAAATATTGAGGTGTGCTATGTTTTCTAAAAAATTATCTCTTGCTTCGGAATACCGTCGGACTATTGCCTCGGTTTTGCTCGTTGCGGTGGGTGCGGCTTTTGCAGCGCCTGATTTTTCCACTAAGTCCGCCGAGGATAAGGCTCTTCAAACTCAAAAGATTCCGAAGGCACCCACGGGGGTAAAGCTTAATGTCGGCCCTAAGGTGCTCTAAGTGATCGCCGTTCTTTTTCTCGGTAGGGCACTTTTTTCGCTGGCGCTTTGCATTTTTTTCGGCTATATAAAGGTCATTCCCTGACATAACGGTTCGTTTTCCTTGGCGCAGCGCCACGTTACGGGCCCTTGGTCAAAACGATACGATTAAAAGCAAACGAGGAAAAAATGGCAAAAGTCAGCCCGGTCGAATACATCAATCAGGTCAAATCCGAAGTCAAAAAAGTGACTTGGCCTTCGCGCAAGGAAACGACGACGAGCACAATTGCCGTGTTCATTATGGTCGTGATTGCTTCGCTCTTTTTGTTTATGGCGGATCAGGTTTTGTCTTTTATCGTAAAAACGATTTTGAACATCGGGATGTAATTACTCCCGTTAGCGGGAACTTATAAGAGCTTTAATATATAAAGAAGAGAGAAACATTATGGCACATCGCTGGTACGTTCTTCACGTTTATTCCGGTTTTGAAAACAAGGTGGCGGAAGCTATTCAGGAAAAAGCCCGCAAACAGGGCATGGAAGAAAAGGTCGAGGAAATCATGGTCCCGACTGAGGAAGTTATGGAAGTGCGCCGCGGTCAACGCGTTCAGGCTGAACGTAAATTCTTCCCCGGTTATGTGCTGGCTAAGCTGGACCTGAACGATGATGTTTGGCACATGATTAAAGACACGCCGAAAGTGACGGGCTTTTTGGGGGCCGCAAACAAGCCTTCCCCGATCAGCCAAAAAGAAGCCGAGCGTCTGATGAACCAGATTCAGGAAGGTATCGACAGCCCGCGGCCGTCCATCATTTACGATATCGGTGAAGAGGTCAAAGTTATCGACGGACCGTTTGCGTCCTTTAATGGGCTGGTTGAGGAAGTCGACGAAGAAAAAGGCAAGCTCAAAGTGTCCGTTTCGATCTTTGGCCGGGCCACGCCGGTTGAACTGGAATACTCTCAAGTTGAGAAAATATAAAATACTTGATTTTTGGGGGGGCGTTAGTGTAGTGTCCGCCGCATTGTAAGAGACGTGGGAGGTTTTCCGGTAAAGCATTGCCATCCGGAGCCGGACCACGAACCTCGTTAACTTAAAACTAACGGAGGCTGTAATGGCTAAAAAAGTAACAGGTTATATTAACCTGACGATTATGGGTGGTGCTGCCAACCCATCTCCGCCGGTTGGTCCTGCTTTGGGTCAGCATGGTGTGAACATCATGGACTTCTGTAAGGCGTTTAACGCCAAGACGGAAGAACAAAAAGGTATTCCGATTCCGGTTGTCATTAGCGTGTATGAAGATCGTTCATTCGACTTTATCTGCAAAACGCCGCCGGCAAGTTATTTCCTGAAACAGGTGACAAAAAAGAAAAGCGGTGCGAATAACCCCGGTCACGAAACGATCGCGACGGTTACGCAAAAGCAGCTTGAGGATATCGCCGAGAAGAAAATGGCAGACTTGAATGCCAATGACATCAAGGCTGGTGCTAAAATTATTGCCGGGTCCGCACGGTCCATGGGCATCGAAGTGCTGGAGGACTAAGATCATGACAAAGCAAGCTAAGAAAATGCAGGCGGCTTACGCCAATATTGATCGTGAAAAGCTCTACACTGTTGCGGAAGCGATTAAAATCATCAAGGACGGCGCTAAAAACCGTAAATTTGATGAGACGGTTGAAATTGCCATGAACCTTGCGATCGATCCGCGTCACGCCGACCAGATGGTGCGCGGGATGTATGAGCTGCCGCACGGCACCGGCGCAACGGTTCGCGTGGCTGTCTTTGCCAAGGACGAAAAAGCCAAGGAAGCAAAAGATGCCGGGGCTGATATCGTCGGGGCGGAGGACCTGATGGAGGAAATCCAAAAAGGTAACATGGACTTTGACCGCTGTATTGCCACGCCGGACATGATGCCGCTGGTTGGCCGTCTGGGTAAAGTTCTGGGTCCGAAGGGTCTGATGCCGAACCCGAAACTGGGTACGGTGACGCCGGACGTGAAAAAGGCTGTTGAATCCGCAAAAGGCGGCGCGATCGAATACCGTGCTGAAAAAGCCGGGATCGTGCATGCCGGTGTTGGGAAAGCCAGTTTCGATGAGAAAAAACTCGCGGAGAACGTGGCGGCTTTCGTTAAGGAAATCCAACGTGTTAAGCCGTCCGGTGCCAAGGGAACTTACATGAAGAAGATTACGCTGTCTTCGACCATGGGCCCGGGGATCAAACTGGACATTGAAGCGGCGCTTAACGACGCGGCATAAAAAAATCTTGACGAGGGTCCTTTTTTTCTATAGAAGGGCCCTCGTTCCTGTCGGAGACTGCGGGTCGGCGTAAGCTGGTAAATCCTGCAATAGATGGGGTAAAAGGAAGAGCTTTTAGGGCTTATACGCGGCGAATACACGCGCGTCTTTTATCATCATCAAAAAAGTTTTTGTACGGGATGCAGGAAAAAAATATGCGTCCCTTTTTTATTTTTGTTTGTAAGGAGTTTTAAAGTTATGGCTATGAACCGCGCCCAAAAAGAACAGGCTGTTGCCGAATATAACGAACGTTTTGAAAATGACGAAACGGTTGTGGTTGTCCAGTATTCCGGTTCGACGGTGGCTGAGATGACGGCTCTGCGTCGCAACGAAGAAGGCGTGAAGGTTAAAGTGACCAAAAACACGTTGGCGCGCCGCGCGGCCCAGGGAACAAAATTCGAAGGGATTGCCGATCTGTTTAAAGGTCCGGTGGCTATGCTCTCTTCCGAAGATGTTGTGGCGCCGGCAAAGGTCGCTCAAAAATTTGCCAAGGATAATAAAAATCTGATTATCCTCGGCGGCGCTATGCAAAGCACGGTTCTTGACACAGCTGGCGTTGAACAGCTGGCGAAAATGCCGAGCCTCGATGAGCTGCGCGGCAAGCTGGTTGGGCTTATTCAAGCTCCGGCCACGAAGGTTGCTGGTGTGCTGCAAGCCCCGGCCGGGCAGCTGGCCCGTGTTGTTGGTGCTTATGCTGCCAAAGGCGAATAAGAATTTATAGGTTTTAACTAATCAATTGGCTAACTGATTTATTTTAAAAAAGGAGAAAGAAAATGGCTGCTGATTTGGAAAAAATTGCTGAGGAACTGTCCGCTCTGTCCGTTATGGAAGCGGCTGAACTGGCGAAACTGCTGGAAGACAAATGGGGCGTATCTGCCGCAGCACCTGTTGCTGTTGCTGCTGCTCCGGGCGCTGCTGCCGGTGGTGACGCTGCAGAAGAAAAAGACAGCTTTGATGTTGTTTTGACGTCTGCCGGCGGTAACAAAATTGCCGTGATTAAAGAAGTGCGCGGTATCACGGGTCTGGGCTTGAAAGAAGCGAAAGACTTGGTTGAAGCTGGTGGTAACATCAAAGAAGGCGCGAAAAAAGACGAAGCTGAAGACATTAAAGCTAAGTTGGAAGCCGCTGGCGCTAGCATCGAGCTGAAATAATCGGCTTTTATAGTTTACGGTATATCCCGGTCCTGCGCATGTGCGTGGTCCGGGATATTCTGTCCTATAAAATAATGTCTTGACTTAGGCGTTCCGGTACGCCATAACCACCGGACAAAGCATCCGAGATGAGTTTGAGAGCAGGATTTCCACATAACGGGTAGATCCGTGAATATTACGCCGTTTCAGCCTTCCCCGGCAAAAAGGGGGTTAGGGTGAATGCGGCTTTATGTTGTTTTAAAAAGCGGGCTGTTGCCGTGTCTTTCAGTATGCAGAAGGTACATGGCGTGATCGGTTCGAACGAAAACGGGCAAAAGGTAGTCTAAATATGAGCGCAACAAAATCCACGAACGAAAAATCAGAAAGCAAAGCGATTAACCCGGCAAACGATGTCGACAGCTATACCGGTCGTAAGCGTGTACGCCGTTCCTTCGGTAAAATCCGTGAGGTCGCGCAAATGCCAAACCTGATCGAGGTTCAACGCCAGTCATATGAGCTCTTCTTGCAGGCTGCGATTGCTGCGGATGAGCGCAACATGCAAGGGCTGCACAAGGTTTTGACCGAAGTCTTCCCGATCAAAGATTTTTCCGATCGGGCCGAGATTGACTACGTGTCTTATGAGTTGGAAGAGCCTAAATACGATACGGATGAATGTATCCAACGCGACATGACTTATGCTGCGCCGCTGCGCGTGACGTTGCGCCTGTCTGTCTTTGATGTGGATGAGGACACAGGGCTGCGCTCCATTCGCGACATTAAAGAGCAAGATGTTTACATGCTTGATATGCCGCTGATGACCGAAAACGGGACGTTCATCGTTAACGGAACGGAGCGGGTTATCGTATCGCAAATGCACCGTTCTCCGGGTGTGTTCTTCGACCATGATGGCGGGAAGACGCATGCCTCCGGGAAGTATTTGTTTACCGCGCGGGTTATCCCGTACCGCGGTTCCTGGCTGGATTTCGAATTCGATGCCAAGGATCACATGTATGTGCGGATCGACCGCCGCCGGAAATTGCCGGTGACGACGCTGCTGCGTGCGCTTGATAGTGCCGAGACGGCGGATTACCGTATCGAATGCGAAGAAAAGGATCAGGAAGTCGATCAACTGTTGATACAGGGGATGTCCAACGAAGAAATTCTTGAGACTTTCTATGATAAAATTGCTTACAGTAAGGCCAAAAAAGGCTGGAAGGCACCGTTTGATGCCGAACGTTTCCGCGGGGTCAAGCTGGCTGACGATCTGGTTGATGCCAAAACGGGTAAAGCTGTTTTGGAAGCCGGTGAAAAAGTCACGCCGCGCAAGGCTAAGAAACTGGCGGAAGACGGATTGAAAGAAATTTTGATCTCCGACGAGCAAATTATAGGTCAATATCTGGCCGTTGATTTGTTTGATGAAGAAACCGGACAGGTTATTTTGGAAGCCGGTCACGAGCTGACGGAAGAAGATATGGAAACGCTTTCCGGTATGAAGGTTTCCGATCTGCCGGTTCTGGCTATCGATCACACGAATGTTGGCGCTTATATCCGCAATACGATGGAAATCGACAAGTGTGATACGCGCGAAGAGGCGCTGATCGACATGTACCGCGTGATGCGTCCGGGTGAGCCGCCCACGGTGGAATCCGCGCAAGCGTTGTTCCATTCTCTGTTCTTTGATGCCGAGCGCTATGATCTGTCCGATGTCGGCCGCGTGAAAATGAATGCGCGTCTGGATCTGGATACGCCGGATGATCTGCGTGTTCTGCGTAAGGAAGATATGCTGGCGATTTTGAAATATCTGCACGGTTTGAAAGACGGTCTGGGTGAGGTTGATGATATTGACAACCTTGGTAACCGTCGTGTTCGTTCCGTCGGTGAATTGATGGAAAACCAGGTGCGTGTGGGCTTGCTGCGTATGGAGCGCGCGATCCGTGAGCGTATGTCTTCCGTTGAAATTGACACTTACATGCCGCATGACCTGATTAACGCCAAGCCGGCACAAGCCGCAGTGCGTGAATTCTTTGGTTCTTCACAGTTGTCCCAGTTTATGGACCAGACCAACCCGCTGTCTGAAATTACGCACAAACGCCGTCTGTCGGCTTTGGGGCCGGGCGGTCTGACGCGTGAGCGCGCGGGCTTTGGGGTTCGTGACGTGCACCCGACCCACTATGGCCGGATTTGTCCGATTGAAACGCCGGAGGGGCCGAACATCGGTCTGATTAACTCCCTGTCGACCTTTGCCCGCGTCAACCAGTATGGCTTCATCGAAAGCCCGTACCGTAAGGTTGAAGGTGGCAAAGTGACCGACGAAGTGGTTTACATGTCCGCTATGGAGGAAGCACGCTACACGATTGCGCAGGCTAACGCCGTGCTCGACAAAAACGGTAAATTCACGGCTGACTTGATCTCCTGCCGTCAGGCCGGGGAAAACCTTATGGCGACACCGGACCTGATTGAATATATCGACGTTTCGCCGAAACAGATTGTTTCCGTTGCTGCGGCGCTGATTCCGTTCCTTGAGAACGATGATGCTAACCGCGCGCTGATGGGGTCGAACATGCAACGCCAAGCCGTGCCGCTGCTGTGCTCTGATGCGCCGTTGGTGGGAACGGGTATGGAAGCCACTGTGGCCCGTGATTCTGGTGCAGCTGTGACGGCGCGCCGTGACGGTATGGTAACGAAGGTTGATGCAACGCGCGTGGTTATTCAAGCTACCGGTGACATCAAGCCGGGTGAGCCGACGGTTGACATTTACCGTTTGTCCAAGTTCCAACGCTCTAACCAGGACACCTGTATTACGCAGAAGCCGCTGGTTAAAGTGGGCGATGTTATGAAGGCCGGCGATATTATTGCCGACGGCCCGTCCACACAGTTCGGTGAGCTGGCGCTGGGCCGGAACGTTCTGGTCGCCTTTATGCCTTGGAACGGTTACAACTTTGAGGACTCTATTCTGCTGTCCGAGCGGATTGTGCGCGATGACGTTTATACCTCCATCCACCTGGAGGAATTTGAAGTCATGGCCCGCGACACCAAGCTGGGCACGGAAGAAATCACCCGCGATATCCCGAATGTCGGGGAAGAAGCCTTGAAACACCTCGATGAGGCCGGGATCGTTCATATCGGTGCGGAAGTCCATCCGGGTGATATTCTGGTTGGTAAAGTCACGCCGAAGGGTGAAAGCCCGATGACGCCGGAGGAAAAACTCCTGCGCGCGATCTTCGGTGAAAAAGCGGCCGATGTGAAAGATACGTCCTTGCGTTTGCCGCCGGGTGTGGCCGGGACCGTTGTTGAGGTGCGCGTCTTCAATCGCCGCGGCGTTGATAAAGACGCCCGTGCGATGGCGATCGAGCAAGAGGAAATCGAACGTCTGGCAAAAGACCGCGATGATGAACGCGCGATTTTGGAAGACGGTTTCTATGCGCGTTTGGGCGACATGTTGCAAGGTCAGGCTTATGCTTCCGGTCCGAAAGACTTGAAAATCAAGAAAGGCGACAAAATCAAGAAAGCCGATCTTGAGTCCGTTAAGCGCGGCCTGTGGCGCCAGATCGACGTTCAAAACGAAGAACGCATGGCCGAGATCGAAGCGATGTCCGAGACGTTCGACGATGCTGTTGATAACCTCAAACACCGTTTTGAATCCAAGGTTGAGAAGCTGCAACGTGGTGACGAATTGCCGCCGGGCGTGATGAAGATGGTTAAAGTCTTCGTGGCTGTGAAGCGTAAAATGCAGCCCGGGGATAAAATGGCCGGTCGTCACGGGAACAAAGGGGTTGTCTCCCGCATCATGAAGCAGGAAGACATGCCTTATCTGGAAGACGGAACGCCGGTTGATATCGTGCTGAACCCGCTTGGGGTGCCGTCACGGATGAACGTGGGACAGATTTTGGAAACCCACCTTGGTTGGGCGTCACGGGAACTGGGGCAGCAAATCGGTGAGATGCTGGACAGTTTCGCCGACAAGAAAAACCCAACGAGTGCGGAAGTCAAAAACCTGCAAGGCAAGCTGAAAAATGTCTATGGCGAGAGCGAATACGAAGCCAAAGTATCGAAGCTGGATGACGGGGCGCTGGTTGAAATGTCTAACAACCTGCGGGGCGGTGTGCCGATGGCAACGCCGGTCTTTGACGGGGCGCATGAAGCCGACATTAACGAGCTGCTCGAACAAGCGGGGCTGGATACGTCCGGTCAGGTGACGCTGATCGACGGCCGTACGGGTGAGAAATTCGACCGTCCGGTAACTGTCGGTTACGTGTATATGCTCAAGCTGCACCACCTGGTCGACGACAAGATCCACGCACGGTCGATCGGGCCGTACTCTCTGGTGACGCAACAGCCGCTGGGCGGTAAGGCCCAGTTCGGTGGTCAGCGCTTCGGGGAGATGGAAGTCTGGGCCCTGCAAGCGTATGGTGCGGCCTACACGCTACAGGAAATGCTGACCGTTAAGTCCGATGACGTGGCCGGGCGCTCGAAAGTGTACGAGAGCATTGTCCGCGGCGAGGATGATTTCGAAATCGGTATTCCGGAGAGCTTCAACGTTCTGACCAAAGAACTGCGCGCTCTGGGTCTGAATATCGATATGAAACAATCCGGCACGGATGAGTAAGAAAGGTTTTTATGGCTGTTGAGTTAAGCTTTGTGTTTGCGAAATTAAACAAGGAGAATTCGATAAAGATTCTATTATTGTTGGCCAGCATTGTTTTTACTTTTAGTACGGCATTTAATGTGAGAGCAGAAGTTGCTGAGCGGCAAGATTCTTTGGCTTATATAAAAAATTCGGAACTCCCGCATAGATTTTCTTTAGATAAGGTTGAATCGTGCGAGGAAGATGAGCCGATTATAGGTTGTATGTATGTCAGGCAAGCAGAATCTAAGGGAATATTTTTTTCTCGCTCTATGGTGGGACACCTACGAAGATGGGATTTAAAACCAGCGAATATAGAATATGGGAACGATGGGTGGCTCGCAGACTTTTTTGAAAAAGCTATCCAAAGTGTTGAGCCAGTTGATTTAAAGGTTGAAGTTAATGGAGCAGGTAAAGATTTAATTCTTGATTATAAGTATAACCATTCTCGGAGAGAATTCTTTATTTTTGAAGAGAAAATGTTTGTTAGAGGTATAGGCTGGCTTGGCTCAGATGGACAATTGTTTACGTTTGAGATTATGGGATTAGATCCAGAAGAATTGGCTTTATTTGAGAACAAGATTCAAGATGTTAGGCAGGATATAAAAAGTGGCGTTGATATTATAACGTCAACAAAATTAGGAACGGAAAATTTGAGGAGCGCACAATGAACGAACTGATGAACCTGTTTGGCCAACCGACCGGCCCGCAAAGTTTTGATTCCATCCGGATTTCTCTGGCCTCGCCAGAGCAAATGCTGAGCTGGTCTTACGGTGAGGTGAAAAAACCGGAAACGATCAACTACCGGACTTTCAAGCCGGAGAAAGACGGTCTGTTCTGTGCGCGGATTTTCGGCCCGACGAAAGACTATGAATGTCTGTGCGGCAAGTACAAGCGCATGAAATACAAAGGGATCATCTGTGAAAAATGTGGCGTTGAAGTCACGCTGACAAAGGTTCGCCGGGAGCGCATGGGCCATATCGAACTGGCCGCGCCGGTTGCGCATATCTGGTTCTTGAAATCCCTGCCGTCCCGTATCGGTCTGATGATGGACATGACCTTGAAAGAGCTGGAAAAAGTTCTGTACTTTGAAAGCTTTGTGGTGATCGAGCCGGGCATGACGCCGCTCAAACCGTTCCAGATCCTGAGCGAAGAAGAATACATGGACGCGCAGGACGAATACGGCGAAGAAAATTTCCGCGCCGGGATCGGGGCTGAGGCTCTGAAAGAAATGCTTTCCGCGATGAATCTGGAAGAGGAATTGGTGCGTGTCGAGGAAGACTTGCATGAAACGAATTCCGAAGCCAAGCGTAAGAAACTGGTGAAACGCTTGAAACTGCTGGAGGCTTTCATTGCTTCAGGCACGCGCCCGGAATGGATGATTTTGGATGTTGTACCGGTCTTGCCGCCGGAGCTGCGCCCGTTGGTGCCGCTGGATGGTGGCCGTTTTGCGACTTCCGACCTTAACGATCTGTACCGCCGTGTGATTAACCGGAACAACCGTTTGAAGCGCTTGATTGAGCTGCGCGCACCGGACATCATTGTGCGGAACGAAAAACGCATGTTGCAGGAATCTGTTGATGCGCTGTTTGATAACGGCCGCCGCGGCCGCGTGATTACCGGCGCGAACAAACGCCCGTTGAAATCTCTGTCCGATATGCTCAAAGGGAAACAAGGGCGTTTCCGTCAAAACCTTTTGGGGAAACGGGTGGACTATTCCGGCCGTTCCGTGATTGTGGTCGGGCCGGAGCTGAAACTCCACCAGTGCGGTATTCCGAAGAAAATGGCGCTGGAGCTGTTCAAGCCGTTTATCTATCATAAGCTGGAACTCTACGGCATGGCCACGACGGTGAAAGCCGCCAAGAAAATGGTCGAAAAAGCCCGTCCGGAAGTCTGGGATATTCTGGAAGAAGTGATCCGCGAACACCCGGTCATGCTGAACCGTGCGCCGACACTGCACCGTTTGGGGATTCAGGCATTTGAACCGACCCTGATCGAAGGGAAAGCCATCCAGCTTCACCCGCTCGTTTGTACCGCGTTTAACGCTGACTTTGACGGTGACCAAATGGCCGTTCACGTGCCGCTGTCTATTGAGGCACAGCTGGAAGCGCGTTGCCTGATGATGTCTACGAACAACATCCTCTCTCCGGCGAACGGAAAACCGATTATCGTGCCGACGCAGGATATTGTTCTGGGTCTGTATTATATGTCTCTCGAACTGGAAGACCAGTTGGGTGAGGGCATGACGTTCCGCGGAACGGGCGAAATGCAGCACGCCATCACGGAAGGGCATTTGTCCCTGCACGCCAAAATCAAATGCCGCTATCACGGCGTTGATGAGGAAGGCAATCCGAAAACGGAAATCGTGGAAACGACGCCGGGCCGGATGATGATCGCCGATCTGTTGCCGCGTCACCCGCAAGTGCCGTTCAGCTTGATTAATCAAGTCATTACCAAGAAAGAAATTTCTAACATTATTGACGTGATTTACCGCCACTGTGGCCAGAAAGAGACTGTAATTTTCTGTGACCGTGTGATGAAGCTGGGCTTCCGTAACGCTTGTGTTGCGGGTATTTCCTTCGGTAAAGATGATTTGGTTATTCCGGATGACAAAGAAAAACTGGTCGGTGAAGCCAAAGACAAGGTAAAAGAATACGAACAACAGTACCTCGACGGTTTGATTACCAAAGGTGAGAAGTACAACAAGGTTGTCGATATCTGGTCCAAATGTACCGACGATGTGGCCGATGCCATGATGAAAGGGATTTCAAACCTTGAAGTCGGTAATTTGAATTCGGTTTACATGATGGCACACTCCGGAGCGCGGGGGTCTGCGGCCCAGATTCGTCAGCTCGCCGGGATGCGTGGTTTGATGGCCAAACCGTCCGGGGAGATCATTGAAAACCCGATTATTTCTAACTTTAAAGAAGGTCTGACCGTTCTTGAATACTTTAACTCCACCCACGGGGCGCGGAAAGGTCTGGCCGATACGGCGTTGAAAACGGCTAACTCCGGTTACCTGACCCGTCGTCTGGTTGACGTGGCGCAAGATGCTGTGATTACCGAAGACGATTGCGGCACGGATATGGGCATCACGATGGGAGCCGTTATGAACGGCGCCGATGTGGTTGTCTCTTTGGGCGAGCGTGTTCTGGGGCGGAGCGCCGCACTTGATATCGTGAACCCGCTGACGGGTGATATGATTGTCAAAGCCGGTGAAATGATTGATGAGGTGAAAGCCGAAGAAATCGAAACCGCCGGAATTGATGAGGTGAAAGTTCGTTCTGCCTTGACCTGTCAGGCGACAGCCGGCCTTTGTGCGACCTGTTACGGACGTGATCTGGCACGGGGAACTTCCGTGAATATGGGCGAGGCCGTAGGGGTTATGGCTGCCCAGTCGATCGGGGAGCCGGGAACGCAGCTTACTATGCGTACCTTCCACATCGGGGGGGCGGCGCAGAAAGGTGCTGAAAAGAACTCTGTTGAATCACCGGTTGACGGTAAGATCGAAATTCGCCACCAGAACGTTGTGAAGAACTCCGCAGGTGTTGCGATTGTTATGAGCCGGAATACGGAAGTTGTTGTTCTCGATTCTAAAGGTACTGAGAAAATTGCCGAGCGTTTGCCTTATGGTTCCCGCCTGTTGGTTGAGGATGGTAAGAAGGTCAAGGCCGGTGATAAAATGGCTGAGTGGGATCCATACACCGTTCCGATCATTACCGAGAAAGACGGGGTGGCTCATTTCTATGATCTGGTCGAAGGTTTATCTTTGGCCGAGCAGGTTGATGAAGCAACGGGGATTGCGTCTAAACGCGTGATTGACTGGCATTCCCAGCCTAAAGGTGGTGAGTTGAAACCGCGTATTTCCCTGCTTGATGCCAAAGGTGAGATTATTACCTTGCCGAACGGTTTGCCGGCGAATTACTACATGTCGGTTGATGCGATTTTGTCCGTTGAAAACGGGCAGGAAGTTAAAGCCGGGGACATCATTGCGCGTATTCCGCGTGAAACTTCTAAAACCCGTGATATCACCGGGGGTCTGCCGCGTGTGGCCGAGCTGTTTGAAGCCCGCCGTCCGAAAGACTTTGCTGTGATTTCCGATGTGGACGGACAGATTGAATTCGGTAAAGACTACAAATCCAAACGCCGCGTGATTGTTAAGCCGGCCGACGGTGGAGAGCCGGTTGAATTCTTGATCCCGAAAGGGCGTCACTTGGCCGTGCATGAGGGTGACTTTGTGCGCAAAGGGGATCCGATCCTTGATGGGGCATTGGTGCCGCACGATATTCTGGATGTGATGGGCGTGGAAGCGCTGGCTGAATATCTTGTGAACGAAATTCAGGACGTTTACCGTCTGCAAGGTGTGAAAATCAATGATAAACACATTGAGGTTATTGCACGTCAGATGTTGCAGAAGGTTGAAATTCTGGCGCCGGGTGACACGACGTTCCTTGTCGGTGAACAGGTTGACCGGAGCGAATTTGAGCTGATGAACCAGAAATATATCGAAGACGGCAAACAGCCAGCCGAAGGCAAGCCTGTGTTGCAGGGGATTACAAAAGCGTCCTTGCAAACGCGTTCCTTCATCTCGGCAGCGTCCTTCCAGGAAACGACTCGCGTGCTGACGGAGGCTTCCGTGCAGGGCAAGGTCGACAAGCTGTACGGTCTGAAAGAAAACGTGATCGTTGGTCGCTTGATTCCGGCGGGCACCGGTGCTTACGTCAACCAGATCAAAAAGCTGGCGGCCGACCGCGACAACATCGCGATTGCCGCTCAGCAGGAAGCCGAAGCTTTGGCGCATGCCGAAGGGGAAAGTGCCCTGCCGGACCCGGAAGCGCTTTCTGAGGCGGAAATGTCTGCGGAAGGTGAAGACGGCAAGGAAGTTGCTGCCGGTTGATAACGGTTCGATAATTGTAAGAATTGTAAAAACAGCCCTCTCACCATGAGGGCTGTTTTTTTGTACGCAGGCGTCTTAAAATGAGTGCGTGGGTGTGACGATTTTAAAAAAGAGAAAGGGATGGCTATATGAACGATTTGGCCAAACAAGAACGTAAAAAAGAAAAGAAAATCGGGCGCATTATGCGCAACGGTGTTCTGTCCGCCGGGATCGGGGTAGGGCTGTTTTTCCTGCGCTTTCTGGTCACGCCGTTTCTGGGCGATAACGAAGAGGCGCAGACGGCGCTGTTTATCTTTTCTCTATGCTTGATGGGGTACGGTGCACTCTTGATTTTGACCTTCATTTTTAAAAGAGATTGGCTTTTCAAGATAAACCTTGTCTTGACATGGCTGGTATTTCCTTTGATTCTGTTGAAGATGCTTATGGCTTTTCTTTGATAAGAGAGCGGAAGTTTCTTTTTGTGCCTCGATAAAATGAACGGACGTATGAGACCAGTGATGAAAATCAGGCAATTGCTTTTATTATGTTTGATTACTTTGGGCGTTTCATCGCCTTCGTGGGCCGCTCTTGAGACCTGTTCGGCCGAGGCGCAAATGCGCTATAACGGCGGTACGCTTGAGTTTTGTAACGGCACATATTGGATGCCTTTGGGGAAAAGTATTCAGGGCGCTGTCTGTACAGCGACGGGATCCGCGTATTATTCGGGATCGACTTACGAGTATTGCACGGACTGGGGCGTTACGACGAGTTGTACCAGTTCATATCATTTGATTTGCTACGTTAATCCGTAGAAAAGCGAAGCGCGTTTCTTGATTCCTTGCGAAATCTTAAAATTTTCCAAACAAAAGCTTGACGCTTCATGGGGATAGCTGTATATTCCGCCAGAATTTTGAATTGGATGGGCTGGCTGTAGGCCGCTTTTTAAGGGAAGACCTTAAGAAATGAGCGGCCTAGACGCGGCTCTGTTTTCCCTTTTTTAAAAGGGAAAATCCGGAAGAAAAAGACGCGAACTAAAGCGCTTTTGTTTGAAGGGACCCGCAAAGCAATCATGTCTCTCTTGATTGCAGGAAGGGGTTTCAAGCAGTGAAGAGAGCTGTAGGGCACGCCTGTTTCCCATCCGTAAATGTTGAATTTGAGTTTGTAACGTAAGTAGAAAAGGCGAGAATACATATGCCCACTATACAACAGTTGATCCGTAAGCCCCGTTCCATGGGCGGTAAAAAGGCGATGAAGCCGAACAAAAAACGTGCCCTGCAAGGCAAGCCGCAGGTCCGTGGGGTTTGTACCCGTGTGTACACAACGACCCCGAAAAAGCCGAACTCCGCTTTGCGGAAAGTGGCAAAGGTTCGCTTAACCACGGGTTACGAAGTGATTTGCTACATTCCCGGTGAAGGCCACAATCTGCAAGAACACTCCGTTGTTCTGGTGCGCGGCGGCCGGGTGAAAGACTTGCCGGGGGTTCGTTACACGATTATCCGCGGTACGTTGGATACGCAAGGGGTTAAAGACCGGAAACAAGCGCGCTCCCGTTATGGCGCGAAACGTCCGAAGTAAGGAGATATAAAGAATGTCACGTCGTCATAGAGCAGAAAAACGCGAAATCCTCCCCGATCCGAAATTCGGGGATTTGGTGCTGTCGAAATTCATGAACAACATTATGTTGGACGGTAAGAAGTCCGTAGCTGAACGCATTGTTTACGGTGCGCTTGAAATCCTCGATGCCAAAGCGGCTAATGAGAACTTCGAAGAAGAAGTGACCGAAGGCGAAAGCGGTAAACAGGGCGGTGGCTCTAAAGGTCTTCTGGTTTTTCGCAAGGCGCTGAAAACTGTCCGTCCGCAGGTTGAAGTGCGCTCCCGCCGGGTTGGTGGTGCGACCTATCAGGTGCCGGTTGAGGTCCGTCCCGACCGTGCGCAGGCGTTGGCGATGCGCTGGATTATCGACGCAGCCCGCAAACGCGGCGAGCACACAATGGTTGAGCGTGTGGCCGGTGAGCTGATGGATGCGGCGAACGAGCGCGGCACAGCCGTGAAGAAGCGCGATGATACGCACAAAATGGCTGAGGCTAACAAAGCTTTTGCTCATTACCGCTGGTAAGACTGATTTAAAACACTGAACACGAAAAACGGAATATAAACATTATGGCACGCGAATATCCTATCGACCACTACCGGAACTTCGGCATTATGGCGCACATCGACGCGGGTAAAACCACGACGACCGAGCGTATTTTGTACTACTCCGGGAAGTCCCATAAAATCGGGGAAGTGCACGATGGTGCGGCTACGATGGACTGGATGGAGCAAGAGCAAGAGCGCGGTATTACGATTACCTCCGCTGCGACGACGACGTTCTGGAATGGCCCGGCCCATGGTGTTGATCCGGAAGGGCGCTTCCGTTTGAATATTATCGACACACCGGGACACGTGGACTTCACGATTGAGGTTGAACGTTCTCTGCGCGTGCTTGATGGTGCCGTTGCCGTGTTTGATGCGAATGCCGGTGTTGAGCCGCAGACCGAAACGGTTTGGCGTCAAGCTGATAAATACAGCGTGCCGCGCATGTGTTTCGTGAACAAAATGGATAAAATCGGTGCGGACTTCTACAACACGGTTGATATGATTGTTGACCGTTTGGGCGCGCAGCCTTGTGTGATTCAGTTGCCGATCGGTGCGGAAAGTGAATTTGCCGGGCTTGTTGACCTGGTGAAAATGAAAGCTATCGTTTGGGATGGCGAGCAACTGGGCGCAACGTATCAGGAAAACGATATTCCTGCGGATCTGGCTGATAAGGCGGCTGAATGGCGCGAAAAACTTATTGAGCTTGTTGTTGAGCAAGATGATGCGGCGATGGAAGCTTACCTCGAAGGTAATGAGCCGGATGAAGCGACGCTGAAAAAATGTATCCGTAAGGGTACGATTGCCGGTGACTTTGTTCCGGTTCTGTGTGGCTCTGCTTTCAAAAACAAAGGTGTGCAGCCGATGCTGGATGCTGTTGTTGACTATCTGCCGAGCCCGCTGGATATCGGCGCGGTGAAAGGCGTGAAAGTTGACTCCGATGAAGCCGACAGTCGCAAGCCGGATGATGCGGAAGGTTTCTCCGCTCTGGCGTTCAAGATTATGAATGACCCGTTTGTTGGTTCTCTGACGTTTGCGCGTATTTATTCCGGTAAGTTGGAATCCGGTTCCTACGTGGAAAACACTGTAAAAGGCAAGCGTGAGCGTATCGGCCGTATGTTGCTGATGCACTCCAACAACCGTGAGGAAATCAAAGAGGCATTCGCCGGTGATATTGTGGCCCTCGTTGGTTTGAAGGACACGACGACCGGGGATACGCTGTGCGTTAAAGAGGCGCCGATCGTTCTGGAGCGTATGGAATTCCCGGAGCCGGTTATCGAGATTGCGGTTGAGCCGAAAACCAAAGCCGACCAAGAGAAAATGTCTCAGGCGTTGCAGCGTCTGGCGGCGGAGGATCCTTCCTTCCGGGTGTCTGTCGACCATGAAAGCGGTCAGACGATTCTGAAAGGGATGGGTGAGCTTCACCTCGACATTCTTGTTGACCGTATGAAGCGCGAATTCAAAGTTGAGGCCAATATTGGTGCGCCGCAAGTGGCTTACCGTGAAACAATCACGAAGCCGGCTGAGGTATCTTACACCCACAAAAAACAAACGGGTGGTTCCGGTCAGTTTGCTAAGATGGATGTAATCTTTGAGCCGGTCGAAGCGGGTGAAGGTTACAGCTTTGAGAGTGAAATTGTCGGTGGTTCCATTCCGAAGGAATACATTCCCGGCGTTGAAAAAGGGATCGAGCAAGCCAAGGAAAGCGGCATTATCGCGGGCTTCCCTGTGATCGACTTTAAAGTACGTCTGATTGACGGGGCGTACCACGATGTTGACTCTAGCGTTATGGCGTTTGAGATTGCTGCGAAAGCGGCCTTTAAAGAAGGTATGGCCAAAGCCGGTCCGCAACTGCTGGAACCGATGATGAAGGTTGAAGTGGTCACGCCGGAAGAATATATGGGTGACATCATTGGCGACCTGAACTCCCGCCGCGGGCAAGTAGCTGGCATGGGTGATCGCGGGAACGCGAAAGTTGTCGATGCGCATGTGCCGCTGTCCAGCATGTTCGGTTACATTAATACGCTGCGTTCGATGTCGCAGGGCCGTGCCCAGTACACGATGCAGTTCGACCACTACGCGCCGGTTCCGGCTAACGTTGTGGCGGAAGTAAAAGAAAGCCTCGGCGCTTAATTACAAGATTTTTGGAAAGAAGGAAGAAAAGAAATGTCTAAGGAAAAGTTTGAGCGTAATAAGCCTCACGCGAATATCGGAACGATTGGTCACGTTGACCATGGTAAGACGACGCTGACGGCTGCGATTACGAAGTATTTTGGTGAATTCAAGGCGTACGACCAGATTGACGGTGCGCCGGAAGAGCGCGAGCGCGGGATCACGATTTCGACGGCTCACGTTGAATATGAAACGGACAACCGCCACTACGCTCACGTTGACTGC
>JBNKRZ010000034.1:0-25046 GCA_050297015.1 Alphaproteobacteria bacterium
GATTTTCTTTTTTTCTTTTTATCAGAAGCCATACCCCACCTTTGCCAAATTATCTTTGATCTTTTGCTCTAGCGCGTCCGATTCCTCGAACTGCGCCGCGAGGTCGGCGGTGAGGCGCTGCATTTTCTCAGCGAAGGGCTCGCCGTCATCTTCCGCGTCCGCCGCGCCAACGTAGCGTCCGGGGGTGAGGATATAGCCATGCTCGCGGATTTCATCGAGGCTGGCCGACTTGCACAATCCGGCGATGTCTTCGTATTCGCCTCTGCGCTCTATTGCGTCTTCTTCACCGCGCCATGCGTGGTAAATATCGGCAATCTTCATAATATCCGAATTCGGGTCGGCGGGATCGAACGAAAATTCACGCCGCGTTCTATCCACCATGTGCCCCATATTACGGGCATCAATGAAGAGGATTTCACCCTTACGCTCACGGAAACCGTTTTTGCCTTTGTTCCGCGCCAAGAACCACAGACAAACCGGAATTTGTGTAGAATAGAAAAGCTGCCCCGGCAAGGCCACCATGCAATCCACCACATCTTCTTCGACAAGGGATTTACGGATTTCACCTTCGCCGGATGAATTGGACGACATAGAACCGTTGGCGAGCACCACGCCCGCATAGCCACTTGGCGCGAGGCGATGCACGATATGTTGCACCCAACCAAAGTTGGCGTTACCCGCAGGCGGCGCGCCATATTGCCAGCGTTTATCTTCTTTCAAACGCTCACCGCCCCAATCGCTCACGTTAAAGGGCGGGTTGGCGAGGATATAATCAGCCTTGAGGTCTGGATGTTCATCCTTATGAAATGTGCCTTCGCTGTTCCAGCGAATATCGGCATCAATACCGCGCACGGCCATGTTCATTTTGGCCAAGCGCCATGTGACGTGGTTGATCTCTTGCCCGTAAATGGCAATATCACCCAACCGCCCGCCGTGCTGTTCCACGAATTTTTCAGATTGCACGAACATTCCGCCCGAGCCACAGCACGGGTCATAGATACGGCCTTTGTATGGCTCTAACATTTGCACCAGAAGATTTACGACCGAACGCGGGGTGTAGAATTCTCCGCCGCGCTTGCCTTCTGCGCCAGCAAAGTTTGAAAGGAAATATTCATAGATACGCCCGAATACATCATGGGCTTTGGCTGCATTGCCGCCGATTTCGATTGTCCCGAACAGGTCAATCAATTCGCCCAGCATAGTTTTGCTCAAAGATGGGTGGGAGTATTCTTTTGGCAACACACCTTTAAGCGTTGGGTTATCGGATTCAAGCGTTAGCATCGCTTGGTCGATCATTTTTCCAATAGTTGGCTGCTTCGCGTTGGCTTGCAGATATGACCAGCGGGCTTCTTTAGGAACCCAGAAGATATTTTCGGCCAGATATTCATCTTTATCTTCGGCGAAGGATTCGCCTTCCTTCATAAGTTCGGCGTGTTTGGCCTCGAACGCATCGGAAATGTATTTCAAGAAGATCAAGCCAAGGGCGATATGCTTATATTCACTCGGCGATACGCCAGAGCGCATCTTATCCGCCGCTTGGAAAAGCTTAGCTTCATACCCTAAATTTGCGCCGCTATTGTCTTTGGCCATAATCAATCCATTTTCTTTTTAATGAAAGCATTGAAAAGATTATAAAAAATAAGAACAAACAACAACCAGTATTTGTCCTTGAGGGCTAATTTCCCTCAAAAAAGATCAAGCATTAGCAAACACTTATGCTTAATCTTTCTCCTGATTATTCCTCGCCAGTGAATACCCCGTTTTACGCACATTGATCGCGGAGGCATCCAGCGAGTTTTTCAAGTGTGCAGCGTAGTGCTTCTCGATCATCTCAACCGATGTTCGGCAGTTCTTGGCGATTTGATAAATATCTGCCCCTTCCAGCAAACGCATACAAATATACGTATGGCGCAGACTGTAGGAAGTCCGGTTCTTCCCATCGCGGTCATGGCGCAAGCCTTCCCGCTCAAGCACGTTTTGGAACATTTTTACATGAGAGCCGGGGAACACCTTATCCGCAAGCTGCGGATATTGAGGGTTTCCCAGCTTGTCTTTTTTCGGTTTGGCGCGTTGTAAAAGCCGCTCATATGGGCGCACCGCCCCCGCTGTACTTTTACAATAGCCCACGCCGCGCTTACCGCGCACCTCAATGACGAGGATTTTCTCGCCTGTTGCCGCATCTTCGACGATCTCTATATCTCGATGCTGCAAATTCTTCGCCTCATCTGGGCGAAGTCCTGTATTGCCCATGAAAAGAACATAATCGTGAAGTTGTTCTGCCGCCCATGTCAAATGCGGCAGGGCTTCTTTTGTATTTTTACGTGTAGCTTTATAAAGCTGCTGATACTCAGCAGGACTAAACCAAGGACGATGGGACACTTTGCTTGATCGCTTATAGGGCGTGGAAAGGTCAGGCAGGGCATCAATCCATCCATGCCTTAAGGCCGTTTTTAAAACCTGTCTTAATGTCACAATTTCATTGTGCAGGGTCTTGGGCGCAGGAACTCCACCCTTGAACGGACGATTATCCCGCGCATGAGGATTCTTTTCTGTTTGCGGGGTCATTCTATAAACACGATATTCCTGCACCTTGCCGCCTGTGATTTCTTTAATAGGCAGATCACCAAGGAAGGGCAGGATATGAACGCGCAAACGGTCTGAATGGCCGCGAATCCATGCAGGACTCCGCTGGCCTTCGGTGATAACGGAATATTCTTGAATGAATTTATCCGCGACATCGCGAAAGGTTAGGACTTTTTCTTTTTCCTGCTTCTCGGCGGGCGTTTCTAAAACACCGATGCTCGCCTGACCGCGCAGATTGAAATACCACTCTTCGGCGTAGTGTATCGCTTCATGCAGATATGTTTCTTTTGTCGATGTACGATAATTATACCCGCGCAGATAAGCGGCGGCTTGCCAATAGCTGCTGCGCCCGCGCTTATAGACATAGGCTTTACCGCCTAAAACTGGATGCTTTTCTGGTGTCTGCTGTATCTCCATAATACGATGCCTTTCACAGTACAAAAGTGTGTAAGTAGTGTGTAAGTCAATTTTAGCAGTATTATGGTTAAAGAAGTGTTGCTAAGTCATTGATTTATTGGTTGCGGGAGTAGGATTTGAACCTACGACCTTCAGGTTATGAGCCTGACGAGCTACCGGGCTGCTCCATCCCGCGTCACCAAGAAATAAGACATCTCAACCGCTTTAAAAACGACAATAAACTTATTACAAGTCCAGAGATATCCATCAAAGATATGGGGTTATAGCGCTCCAACGTCAAGAAAGCAAGAGGCGCATAACTTTTATTTTTTAGCGCGCGCGTTTTCTATCCCTTCGAGAATCAAACGTTTAGCTTCTTCCGGGCCGTCCCATCCCATAGATTCAGCCCACTTCCCCTTTTCAAGGTCTTTGTAATGGCTGAAAAAATGTTCGATTTGGTCGCGTTTAATTTCGCGCAAATCTTCATATGTTTTGACATTCCGATAATAGGGATACAAACGATCAGCAGGCACAGCGATGATTTTTTCATCCATACCGCTTTCATCTTTCATAAGAAACACGCCGACCGGACGGCAAGGAATTACAGCCCCTGGCATAACAGGAACCTCCCCGATGACGAGCACATCAACCGGATCACCATCACCGGAGAGCGTGTGAGGAATAAAACCGTAATTAGCAGGATAACGCATAGCTGTATGCATAAAGCGGTCAACGACCATCGCCCCGGAGTCCTTGTCCAGTTCGTACTTAACCGGATCACCCCCCATAGGGTTTTCGATGATGGCATTAATTTCTTCCGGTGGGTTACCCCCGATAGCAATTGCGTCAATATCCACGGTTAACCTTTCTTTTTTCGCTTTATTTTACAATATCACGCAACTCTGGCGCGCCTTGCTGTATAGCGGAAAACCCCTCCGTAAATCAAGATGCAATATAAAGCGCCCGATGCCGAAGCTAAAAACCCCAGAAAAACGGTCATATTATTACAATGGCGTGCTCAACATTGTTATATAAATACAATTTTAATTGATTTCATACGCGAATCGTCGTACATTGTGATTTCTTCAAAAGAAAAAAGCGGTGGTGTTGGAGACGGAGGGGGCAGGAATCTCCCTGTGGCTGTTTGGCTATTGCAAAAACAATAAGCAGGACGGAGGAAATGAAGTAAGGAAGGGAAACAAGTCATGATTAACACGTTAAACATCATTCTGATTGAAAGTGATATGAGGAATGCCTCCACAATTCGGCGGCATTTACGCGGCATTATGAAGACCCCTTTTCAGTTCATGCATTTTTCATCGCCCTTCAAGGCCCTGTCTTATATAAACTGTCACAAAAGCGATGTTGATATTGTCTTGCTTGATATTACGGGATTTGAATCTGAGGATAGCAATCTGCTCATCAGGGATGTAGAAGATATTTTACCCGCAGCACCTGTGATTGCCACCGGCCCGGACGACCACGAATGGGCGCTTAACATCATAGAAGACGGGGCGGAGGACTACATCCCCTTTAGCCAAATCAACAAAGACCCGGCTTGCCTGCGCGCGGCCATAGATTTTGCTCTCAAACGCCACAGAATCCTGACAAAGACAAAGGAAAAGGCCGCCGACCAGCTAGAGGAAAAACAGCAAATTATTTCATGGCTATGCGGTAGTTATTCGGTCGATAAAAGCGAATGGGATTTTTAAAGGAGCGCCGTATTTCATCTATAATCATTTCATCCGCACAAAAGGCGTATGAAGGTCGGTGTTGTCGTAAGCCTCAAAACAGTCAGCTAATTCCTTATAACAAGGCAAAAGCTCCGCCAGCATCTCGGCCCGCTCATAGATCATGCTTTCCGGCGTATAACGCCCGCGGGCATTAGCGCGCCGCACAGCTTCCTCAGACGCGCAATAAATATAGTGCATCTCCAGCCGGTAGCCACGGCCCTTGATATTTTGCAGCATCTCCAGATTTTCATGGCGGGAACAGCCCATATCCTTAATCACATGCCCGCCACGTCTAACTGCAACTTCCAGCAACTCGTATGACAAATCACGCGCCGGCATTTCCCAGCGTATAAAGGCCTCCTCGCGGCCTTTCTCTCCCAAATCAATCTGGTATTCGGGAAGAGCCTGCATCACCCGATCAGGGTTCAGAATAAAAGCGTTATCAGGAAATCGTCCGCTTTTTAGTTCCTGCATAACAAAGGTGCTTTTCCCCGCGCCCGGCACACCGGACATCGCGTACACAATCGGATCAGTAGCCGCCTCACTCTCGGCTGGCAAAAGACTATCATAGATAAATTTACGTGACGTTTCCGAAATCATCATGCGGGCCTCACTTGCCCTGTGCCCTCAAGGAGCCACTTATAGCTCGTGAGCGCTTCCAGCCCCATCGGACCGCGGGCATGCAGCTTTTGCGTTGATATACCGATCTCCGCCCCCAAAGAAAACTGCCCACCATCGGTAAAAGCCGTAGAGCAGTTCACCATCACCGTCGAGGCATCAACCCGCCGCTCAAAGACTTTCGCCGCTTTTTCATCCTGCGTGATAATAGCCTCCGTATGACCGGACCCATAAGAGCGAATATGCATAAGAGCGCTCTCCAAAGACGGCACACTCAACAAATTCATTTGCAAAGACATCCACTCCCTGTCTTTTGTCTCTTCCGTTGCATCGGCCAAAAGAACGGCAGGATAAAAAGCCGCGAGCGTATCTTTAGCTCTTTCATCGGCGTGCAATTTTACACCTTTAGACGCAAGCGGCGCAACCAGAGCTTCCAGTTGCGGCAAAAGCGCCTCATGAACCAAAAGCGTATCCAAAGCATTACACACCGACGGACGGCGTGTTTTGGCATTATCAATGATCGCCGCCGCCATTTTGATATCCGCGCCTTCATCAACGTAAGTATGAACCACGCCGCGCCCGGTTTCTATCACAGGGATGGAGGCCGTCTCGCGCACAAAGTCTATCAAGCCTTGCGATCCGCGCGGAATGCAAACATCGACATACTGGTGCGCCCGCAACATCTCCGGCACGTATTCGCGTTCCGGCGGCATCAAATAAGCCACAGCCGAATCAATGTCATGGGCTTTCAAAACACGGTGAATAATATCAATCAACACAAGGTTTGTTTCATGAGCATCGCTCCCTCCACGCATCACACAGGCATTGCGCGAACGAAAGCATAGAGAAAACACATCGGGCGTCACATTGGGGCGCGCTTCGTAAATCACTGCCACCACGCCCAGCGGCACACGTACGCGCGACAGCGCCAACCCATTATCCAACGTTCGACCCTCTATCATTTCCCCGACAGGAGAAGGAAGCGTCGCGACATGTTCCACATCGGCGGCGATCGCATCAATGCGCTCATCATTCAGCAAAAGACGGTCATAGAGCGGATTATCCCGCTCCATCTTTCTCAAATCCTGTTTGTTAGCGGACAGAATAGCGGCCCGTTCAACCCGTAAAGCATCGGCAAAATCCGTCAAAACAGCCGCAATATGATTTTCCGATAATTCTTGAAGCTCATAGCTGGCCGCCTTTGTTTTCGCTAGCTCTTCCATGATTGTTACGCTCATGCCTGCTCCTCTCTCTTCTCCCAGTGGAGTGCGTCATAGTGAATAAATACCGGTTTATTCTTCTGTCCCATATGACCTTTCAGCGCCGCAGAGCCGTAACGAGCCTGCCCATAGCCAAGGTGCCGACCCTGTTCGTCATGGATTTCGACAATATCATCCTTTTCAAAGGAGCCGGACAAATCGGTCAGCCCCACCGGCAGGATACTCATCGCTTTTTCAGCAGCATTAAGCCGCTCAACCAGACATGCATTGGCCGTCACCACACCACGCGCGTCTTCCAGATGAACGGCAAGCCAGCGTTTCTTGCTCTTGGGCTTTTTAGCGGGGATAATTGTTGTTCCGACCTCTTCCCCCTCCATCAAACGCAACAAAACATCCGGCGTGTGCGCATGAACGATATGGCCGGCAATGCCGATTTGCGCCATTTTCCGAACCGTTTCCAGCTTAGCCGCCATACCGCCACGGCCACCTGCGCTTTTGGTCACGCCAACTTTTGGTAAAGTTTGCGCCGGGTCGATCGTACTTATAACCGCCCCTGTTTCAGGATCATAAACCCCATCGACATTGGTCAACATAACCATCTTATCGGCATTGATCTGTGCCGCAATCAAAGAGGAAAGCTGGTCATTGTCGGTAAACATCAGTTCCTCCACCGAAAGCGAGTCATTTTCGTTCACGATCGGTAAAATCGTGTCCCGCTGCAACAACTCTTCTAACAGCCGTGCGATATTCACAAAATGCCGCCGTTGCCGGAAATCGTGTCGGGTCATTAAAAGCTGTGAGGCTAGCATATCATGTTGTTGTAAGGCTTCATTGTAGGTATGTATCAAACGGGCTTGTCCCAGCGAGGCCATAACCTGTTTTTTTATGAGCGGATCAGCGAAACGGTCCGTACCGTTTTTGTTAAGCCACAGTCCGTGTCCAGCTCCCACAGCGCCGGAGCTAACCAACACCACAGCATGGCCTTGTTTTTTCAAGCCCGCAATCTGATCAACCAAATGGGAAATAACAGCCTGATTGAGCGTTTCTTTTTCACTCAACAGGGACCCGGTTCCAATTTTCACAACAATGCGCATGCTGTTTTATACGCGCCCCTTGCTTTCGCGTCAAAAGGTTAAACAACCAAGAAAGTCGTCACCCATCGCCTTTAATCTTATTGACTTTCTCTTCAGTGGCGGCGGCCTGTCTTTCGTAGCGTTCTTCAGCTTTAATACGTTCTATAGCTTTAATCAGGCCATTCATGTGCGGTAAGATCGCTTGCTCATAACGGCGTTGTTTTTCTTCCGCAAACCCGTTCACGATGGCGCGCGTTAGCTGAAAAGCTTTTTCATTAATATCAGCTTTTTCCTTGGCTTTACCGATGGCGGTTGAATCCAGGGCACTCAGCTTTTCCATGAGATGGCCTAAAATCGTACGAACGGTACTGTCACAACGGGTTAGCTTTTTCTCAAAATCTTGCCGGGTCAGCGTTACAACGGTCGTATCGACAAGGGCTTCATAGTTCATATCAATTAATTCATCGAGAACCAGACAGGCCTCGCCAATGATTGTGCCGGGACCATAACGGGCGACTTCCGTTTTTTCGTCATCAAGCATAATGAACGAACGCACCATACCATTTTGGATGATATAGGCACGGCTATTTTCTTCACCAGCTTTGATAAAAGCTTTGCCGGGATTGATAACTTTTCGCTCAAGAACATCTGGCCCTTTTGACACCGCCAACCCTTCTCTATTAAGAAAAGAAAATAATATAATAAAGAAAGACTAACAGTTTCCGGCGCTAACGAAAAGAGCGTGTTGCCGTATTTACAGCCCTACCTTGTACTTCAAAGCGTGAAGCATGCGCTTTCCGGTATTTTGAACACGGCCCGGAATGGCGCGAACGGATTGGATAGCACCTTCAGTAGCAGCCTGCCCGAAATGCTTCATACGCAAACTTGCGGGCGTATAGCTCTTTGAAATACCGTTATTCCGAACATGCGTTACAGAATCTTTCACCTGCCCCATGATCTTCTCCGGATCATTAAACCCTTTTTTCTTGCAATATTCCTCGGCAACAAAAGCATCGCGTATCTGCATATCAGAAAACTTTAGCATTTCCCGTTTTGTGGCAGGCAACGCCTTCGAGGCATCTTTAAGTGTTTCAGAATCTTTGAGGTGTTTTTTACCCGCAGCAATACTAGTATGGAAAGAAACATAGGCGCTCTCCGCCCAAGTATTATCCGCCGTCCTTTTGAAGATCATATGCAGCGATTCCTCATGACCGGCAACGCGTCTTTTTTCCGGCTTTCTGACATCCACCTTAATCTGATCGCCCGCCTGACTATAAGTAATATTCACAAGCGTGTCTTTTTTGCCATTATATGGCGAATAGCTACGCCCTTTAAACTTTTGCCCCGGTTGCAGCACGGGTGCGTTTAAACGGGCAAAAACATCATGAGCTTCTGAAAATGTTTCTCCTAAATCCAGTGACATGGGAACACCCTTTATCCTTTTTAATTTAATTCATTATCGTGGTTTTACAGAAACTGTCACCCTTATGTCAATAACAATCATCATCCTTCAAGCAATCTTCCCTCTCCTTTTCCACCATGTTAAAGTGCAGACGAACACACGATAAAAATGAGATATATCATGGACCCATTCATAAATCTTGCCGTCCGCATGGCCGACGAAGCAGGAAACATCGCCCGCAAATATTATCGCGCCGATTTTACGGTTGAGAGCAAAAGCGATGAAACGCCTGTGACCATCGCCGACCGCACGATCGAGAAAACCTTGCGTGAAATGATCGAACGCGAACGCCCGGAAGACGGGATCCTCGGCGAGGAATTCGGCGGCAAAGAAAGCAAGAACAGCTATACGTGGGTGCTGGACCCCATCGACGGCACAAAATCCTTTATCATTGGCCGGCCGCTCTTTGGCACCCTGATTGCCTTATGTAAGGATAATGTGCCCGTTCTGGGTATTATCGACCAACCCATCCTCAAAGAACGCTGGATCGGTGTGGAAGGCCGGCAAACAACCTTCAACGACGCACCTGTCCAAACGCGCCCTTGCCCCGATATTCAAAATGCGCGCGTATCAACCACAGATCCATCCTATTTATCCATTTGGCAACGCTTCAAAGAAAACTGTGCCTTTATCGTTTGGGGGGGCGATTGTTATTCCTACGCTCAATTGGCCAGCGGTACTTTGGACATTGTGATAGAAAATGGATTGGCCCCTCACGACTTTGCCGCGCTTGCTCCCGTCATCAACGGCGCCGGAGGTGTTATGTGCGACTGGCAAGGAAAACCTCTCACACTACAATCTGATGGCCGCGTTTGCGCCCTTGGCAACCCGGCATTAAAAGAAGACGTTCTGAGTTTGTTAAAGGAATAGCGAACGACGACGCCCGAACGTGAACGATGGACGCTTTACTGAGCGGCGGCAAAACGCTGATGATCCATCTGGACATAGCGCGCCCAGCCGCCTTCCACCACGGCATCAAGGGAGGGAGTCTTTTGCCCCAGCCGCAGACGGTAAATCCAGTAATTCGACATCACGCGCTCAACAAATTCGCGGGTTTCGCCCATCGGGATACTTTCGATAAAGAGCAGCGGGTCATTCTGCATGAACGATAACTCACGTTTCCATTTGCGCAAATTCCCCGGCCCGGCATTATAAGCGATCAAGAGGGAGAACAGCTCCGTTCCTATATGATCCTGATAAAGTAGCTCTTCAACATAGCGTTGACCGATATCGAGATTAACTTGCGGGTCTTTCAAGATATGCCGCCCCGTCGCACTGCGGAAATCTTTGGTCCGCGCCACATAGCTAGCCGTTGTCGGCATCAATTGCATAAGCCCCGTCGCCCCGCTCCCCCGGTTTTCAGCATCCGGATTAAAGCGTGATTCCTGACGGATCAGAGCATGAATAAGCGCTTTATCGACCTTATAACCGCCCTGTGGTATCCATGGGGCCAGCGGGTAGAGGGCCGCATCATAAAAACCGCCTTCCGGGTTCGGCACGGCTTCCGCCAGTCTCATGGAAAAAGCCGGAAGCCCCGTATGTTCCGCATAAGACAGCAGAGCGTTGCGCAATTCAGAATCACGCGCCACAGGCAGATTTTTCAATTCAACTTCCGCCAAATGATATTGCCCGGCTGCGACCAACGCCATGGCACGCTGCGCTGCCGGATGACTTGATAGCTCGTTTCTGTAGAAATCAGTAAAGGGAGGAATCTCCCAGTTAAAATCATAATCCCACCCCAAAGCCCGCGTTGCGATCAAGCCGTAAAACGTCCGGGGGTGGGCCGCCGCTTTGCGCAGCCACGGAGAAGCCGCTTTAACCCTTCCCGCGCGCATATGAGAACGGGAGGCCCAGTAAGCGCCCGCTGCCACCGTCCATGGCGAGGCATAAGAAGACCCCGCCACGATTTCAAAATAACGAGCGGCTTGCGCGTAATTATGTTTCCGCCACATCACCAATCCGGCCACCCAACCGGCCTGCGGTGCTTTACCGGCAGAACGGAGAGCACTGGCCCGCGCCATATCAAGCGCTTCGTCCATTTTGCCCTCCAGCATATAGCTGCGGGCAATTAAGGCACGCAAACGGTCATATTCAACACCGTCGAGCAATTTGCCGCGCTCATCTTCCAGCAAACGTTTATAAGCCCGCGTCGGCGCACCCTTTGACAGATCGGAACGAATCGTCCGGGCTAAAGCTATAATCTCATTTCGCTGGTCATTGCTGCGGGTCCGTGGCGATCTATAGGGCTTATCACGATCATTGGCGATAGCCAGATAACCGCTAAACCCGCCGCCGTTATGCTGAACGGGTTTGCGAATGCGGCCTTTAAAATCATCCGGCATCCGCGCCAGAGCCAGATTATAAACCTTATCAGCGTCGGGATGATCGGCATAGATATCCATCCACCCCAATAGCTCATCAAAAGAAGCCGTATAAGCTGTCGGGTGCATATAGCGTTGATAGAGAACATGGCCGCGCAGGCGATAGTCACTTAAAAGCCCCAAAAGCTCATTGGCCTTATCCCAATGCCCCCCGGCTTGCCATGTGAAAATCTTGCGGTACAACACAGCATTTTGCGCAGATAAATCCGTCCCCGCCGCAGGCATAGGACGCACCTTGGGGACAGGCGGCTCACCAAAGCGCAAGAGCTGCTCCGCCATAGGAACCCCGAAGTCAGGCTTATGTGAGGGGATAGGCACCTTATCACTTTGGGAAACGACTCGCGCCTCGCGCATCTCAAGCGGTTTTGCGAGAGGAATAACAGGAAGAGCTGCGCCCGCCCACAGCCTTTTCGCCGGAAAGCCGCCTAGCAAAACAAGCGCCGCCACAAGCGTGAGATTCGCCCTGTTCTTCATACACATGACCATAATGGTTTAAGGCAATAGCCTATCTTGTGGATAAAGTCCATAAAATCCGGCATATGCGGAAATGCTTATCAACAGATTCGGCCTCTTAAGATGCGCAATTAAAACAACCGTGCCGCACCCACCATGAGGGATGTGCCGCCGTAAGCTTTTGCGCGCCGTCTTTTGCAACTGACACATCATCAAACAAAGCAAAGCATGTTGCCCCCGCCCCGGACATGCGCGCCAATCGGCATCCCTCAAGAGTTTTCAAAGTTTCGATAACATCCGCAACCGCCGGGACAAGATTGCAAGCGGTCTCATAAAGATCGTTATTCTGCAGTGCTAGAAAATTAATGAGCGCGGCACGATCAGTAAACGCCTCCGGAAGGGGCAAAAGGGCTTTATCCGCTTTATGCTCATAGGCACTAAACACCGCCGCTGTGGAACACAGAATTCCCGGATTTGCCAGCAAAACGGGGATATCTGGGGGAAGGTCTGCCTCTTCCAAAACCTCACCAATGCCCCGGACAAAAGCCGGACGGCCATGAAAGCATAAGGGCATTTCCGCCCCCAACGCTAATAAAAGCTCATCAAACCCCGGCACATTTTCAGGCCGAACATTCCACCATTCCATCATGCCCCGCAACAAGGCCGCCGCATCCGCCGATCCACCGCCCAACCCCGACGCCAGCGGCAAATTCTTAATTAGGGTTACAGCAACATCCGGGCTTTTGCTCAAACGCTGTGCCAATGCATAAAGGGCCCGGACGACCAGATTGCCGGAAGTTGGCGAGGCATCAAGTTCCTGCGAGGAAAAACTTTTTGCAAACGGACCTTCAACATGGAAAGAAAACCGGGGCGCCGGGGCAATCCGCAGTTCATCACCCACATCAACAAATCCCATTAAAGAATCAAGCTCATGATAGCCATTAGCGTGCTTACCCGTGATATGAAGATACAGATTGAGTTTCGCCGGGGCGAACACATTCAACATCTGTGGGGCCATAGAAGACACAACAAATCCACCGGTTAGTTCTGTGCCTGCTTGACTTCGAACGGCACATCCAGACCGTAGCGCAGCTTATGCTGGATCATATCTTCGTCGAGCACATTATCCTCATTATTGTTGAGGCCGCGTTCCCACTGGAAGCGTGCCTCCAGTCGCCGCCCCACGCGCCAATAAGCATCTCCCAGATGATCGTTAAGAGTCGCATCGTAAGGCAGCAACTCCACAGCCTTTTCCAAAGGCGGTAAAGCTTTTTCGTAGTCCTCCATCATATAATAGACCCAGCCCAGTGAATCACTGATATAGCCATCCTCCGGACGAAGCGCCGCCGCATGAGCGATCATATCCAGCGATTCTTCCAGATGCACGCCCTGATCCGCCCAGCCATAGCCCAGATAATTAAGGAGAAACGGATGATTGGGGCGATAAACAAGCGCCGCCTTCAAATCTTTTTCCGCTTTATCCCACTGTCCCTCATGTTCATAAGCCATACCGCGCGCATATAAGAGATGCCAGTATTTTTCGGGCACGTCACCGTCCAACATCCGTACAGCTTTGTTATAAGCGACAAGCGCCTCACCATATTCATCCACCTGCCGGTAAAGATCGCCTATACGGATTAATAGCTCCACCCCTTTATGCTTTTCAAAAAGCCCCTCCAGATGAGCCAAAGCTTCATCCTGTTTATCTATATCGGCCAGCAAATCGGCAATGGCATACTGGGTTTCAAGATATTGAGGGTGCGTTTCCGGAATGGCTTTAAGCTGCACAATAGCATCTTCCTCGCGATCATCGCGCGCGGCCATATCCGCCAACATAAAACGCGCATCGTTCAGAGCCGGGTTCAAGGTTAGCGCCATATGGGCAAATAAACGCGCACTATTATCGCTATTTTCCCGGAACAGCAAATCAGCCATATCGTACATAGCCAACGCCGCACCGTGTGCCACCGTTTCAATATGAAGCGGCCCCATCAGCTCGACAACCATCTGCGGATCTTTTTCAAGGAGAGCCAATTTTTGTTTCAAAGACTCAACACGCCCTTTGCCCAGAAGAGCTTTCTTATAAAGCTCGCGGGCCTGCTCATAATCACCGGCCAAAACCATCAAATCGGCCACACGCTCCGCTTCAAAGGGATTGAGGATTGGCACACTCATCAAAGCATCTATAAATTGCCGCGCATGCTCTTTGTCCTTCAGGAACAAAGCTATAAGCGCGCCATGAAAAGAATGAAGCGTCGTCGTCCCCATTCCCATTGTATCCGGTTCAGCTTCCCCCAGACCGGCTTTCGCCCAGCCCATCAAAATCGGACTAACATAATCGGTAATATCACCGGGTTCCATTTTTTCAAGCTGCCGGACGGCTTCCTCCATATTACCTGCCGCCATGGCTTGTACGGAAAGAATAACCCGTGCGAGAGAATTAGTATCGCCGCTCTCGACAAGCCGCTTGGCCCGTTTTGCTGCGAAGTCAATGTCACCATAGCCCATCGCCAAAATCATAGAGCGCTTAATGTGCTCTATATTTTCCGGATCGAATTGCAAAACCTCATCAAGAAAATCATTGGCCTTTTTCCAGTCATTTTCAGCCTGCGCAAGATGCGAGGCCAAAAATTGCCCCGACAAATTCGGCGTTTGCTCTATTTCTATATAAGCCAATTCCGGAACGTGAGTGGTATATAAAGCCAGCTCCGGATCAATATCCTCCACCTCTTCAACTTTATGACTGATATCGC
The DNA here is from genome assembly GCA_050297015.1 of Alphaproteobacteria bacterium. Classification (GTDB taxonomy): domain Bacteria; phylum Pseudomonadota; class Alphaproteobacteria; order Micavibrionales; family Micavibrionaceae; genus JACKJA01. The sequence goes on from JBNKRZ010000034.1 coordinate 14,673, forward strand.
GCGCCATATAAGCCGCACCAAGCGCAAGCAAAGCCAACAAAGAAGTTAAAACGATTTGACGTTTCATAGGCTGTTTTTTCCTTTTTCAAATTCAAATAGCGCCAGAGTAACAAGCGCTCATCTTAACAAAATTAAACTCTGAGTCTAAAAAATATATAATTACATTCCACCATAATTAGGCCCGCCGCCGCCTTGCGGCACAGTCCAGTCAATATTCTGCGCCGGATCTTTGATGTCGCAGGTTTTGCAATGTACGCAATTCTGCGCGTTTATGACGAATTTGGGCTGCCCGCCTTCCTCAATAATCTCATAAACACCGGCGGGGCAATAACGCTGCGCCGGCTCTGCAAATTCAGGAAGGTTCTTTGCGATCGGAATGTTGGGATCTTTAAGTTTCAAATGGCAAGGCTGGTTTTCTTCGTGCATCGTGTTGGACAGATTGACCGATGAAAGGCGATCGAATGTCAATTCCCCATCGGGTTTGGGATATTCAATCGGCGTGCATTCATTCGCTTTTTTAAGGCGGTCATAATCGGCATGATTTTTCTTCGTTCCCGGTAGGCGCCATAAACCAAGCGTTTGCAAAGCCGCATTAAACAGCCCGTGCCATAAGCCTTTCTGGAAACCGGGGCGGATATTGCGTACTTTATAAAGCTCTTTCCATACCCAGCTTCTCGCCAGATCAAGCGGGTAAGACAAGCATTCTGACTCCGCGTTCTCATCACGCAAATGAACCGCCAACGCATTGGCCGCAACCATACCGGATTTCATGGCAAGGTGATTGCCCTTGATTTTAGCCACATTCAAAAACCCGGCACTATCTCCAATCAGAATGCCGCCCGGCACCGTCAGTTTTGGAATCGACTGATAGCCGCCCTCAACCAAAGTCCGTGCGCCATAGGCGATCCGCCGCCCGTCCGCCAAAACTTTACGAACCGACGGGTGTGTTTTAAAGCGCTGCATTTCTTCAAAGGGGGAAAGGTAGGGGTTTTGATAATCCAGCCCGACGACAAACCCGACATAGACCTGATTGTCTGCGGCATGATACATAAAGCTTCCACCATAGGTATCCCGTTCAAGCGGCCAGCCGAGCGTATGATCAACTAGTCCCTCTTGATGGTTTTCCGGCTTAACTTCCCACACTTCTTTAACCCCCAGCGCATAAGTTTGCGGATCGCTATCCGCGCGCAGGTCAAATTTCTCAATCAGCTCTTTGGTCAGAGAACCGTGGCAGCCCTCCGCAAAGACCGTCTGGCGAGCATGAATTTCAACGCCGGGTTCAAATTGCGGCGTTTTTTCGCCGTCCTTGCCGATCCCCATATCGCCGGTAGCCACCCCAATGACACGGTCATCCTCACCATACAAAATCTCCGCCGCCGCAAAACCGGGGAAAATTTCAATTTCCAGCGCTTCAGCCTGCTCCGCCAGCCAGCGGGCGAGCAACCCTAATGAAATGATGTAATTACCGTGATTGCTCATTTGCGGCGGCGTCGGCAGTTTAAACGAACCGGCAGCCGTCAAATATGACAGGCGATCTTTTTTCACCTTACAGTTCAATGGTGCGCCCTGTTCCTTCCAATCGGGAATCAGTTCGTCCAGCGCCTTTGTTTCAAACACAGCCCCCGACAAAAGATGGGCACCAATTTCCGCACCCTTTTCAAGAATACAAACCGTCAAACCGGGATTAATCTGTTTGAGCCGGATTGCGCAAGACAGACCCGCCGGGCCGCCCCCCACAATTACAACGTCATACGCCATTGCTTCCCGGTCATCGCGCACAGTTTGTGTCATCGCTGTATAACTTTCCTTGTTATTCTTGTCTCGTGCCAGTTTATCCGATAGTTGTTAACAAACAAACGACGAAAAATTCTTTTTATGCGTGATGCTCTTTTATCAGCACTGGAATGGCAAATTGAGGCCGGGGCCAACGAGGCTTTGGCCACGGAGCCGATCGACCGGACAAAACTAGTGACGCCCTTACCGATGGCGAATCCGAAACAAAATCCTGTCCAAACGTCAACAAACCCTACACCTCCCAAAACCGCCGCCGCATCTTCGTCCCCCTCCAGCATAGCGGGCGCGGCGGAAGCGCGAATTGAAGCAGAAAAACGTGCCAAAGCCGCAACAACGCTCGATGAACTCCGCGAAGCCATCGCAACATTCGATGGCCTGCCGATCAAGAAAACGGCAACCAACATGGTTTTCTCCGATGGCAATCCGGAGGCCCCCGTTATGCTGGTGGGGGAAGCCCCCGGCGCGGATGAAGACCGTATGGGCAAACCCTTTGTTGGTGTCCCCGGGCAACTTCTCGATCGCATTCTCAAATGCATTGATCTCGATCGCACGGCACAAGACCCGGCCAAGGCCATTTATATTTCAAACATCCTGAATTGGCGCCCGCCGGGAAACCGCACACCAGCCCCCGGTGAGGTCGAAGTTTCCCTGCCTTTCATTGAGCGGCACATTGCTCTCGTCAAACCGAAGATACTGATCCTGTGCGGCGGTGTTTCCGCTAAAGCTCTGCTCGGCACAGACGAGAGCATTTCGCGTTTGCGCCGCCGTTGGCACGACTATGCACCGCTCACACCGGATATCGGGATTGAACGGCCCATACCGGCTATAGCCACATACCACCCGGCATACCTGCTCCGCACGCCATCCCAAAAGCGGGCCGTCTGGCAAGATATGCTGACAATCTCAAAAAAGAAGAAAGATATCTGAATTCACGGCTATAGCCCATAGCTCATGTGGGTTCTTAATCAGAATGACTATAATTTGCCGGAAAAGCAAAGCGTGCTGAAAAATCGTTTATGCGGCCAGCCATCATCCGTGAATAAGAGGGCCAGTCCGTAAGTGTTATTCTATGTTCACCATTTTCTATGGATTCCCATATTTTTTTGTTTACCCACGCAGGATAGTGTTCTGAATCGCGATAGATTGTAATATCATCACAAATACCATCGATTAGATCAAAAGCAAAAACACGAACATGAGGCATATTTTTTATGCCCTCCAGTACCGCTCGCCGCATCAACATTTCGGTCCAAAAGCCTTCATTATTCCGTTTCGCAATATGATCATAATAAGACACTGGTGGAAAAAAGAGGTCAAAATGAACTTGCGGATTTTCCTTTAAATAAGGCAGAAGGTTTTTTTCGACACTAGGAAAACGAAGAGCACGAAGCTCATGCGGCGGGGTCAGTGTAAAAGATAAATTTTTGCGTCTGACAGTCCGGCGCAGTTTTTCAATATTGTCTGGTGCCTGAAAATTTTCAAACATTTCTGCTTCGATCTGCGTCCAGTGATACAGATTTTTTATGGGCTTTCTGTGTTTTGTTTTTCCTCGTATAAGTTTAACCGCTTGTTTAGCGACACTGCCGTTAAACAAATAACGCCAGTCATTCAAAAGAACATCGTCATAAAGCCATAGCGGTAAAGGAGCGTCGGGGTGCACGTCATCAGGGTTTTGATCGCTGTAAGAAATAAAGATTTCCCAGATTACTGATTTGACCTTACCCGATGCCAGTGTTTTTTCAGCGATCGCAGCCAGTTCTTTCGCCCGTCCTCCGGCAAGCGTGAGCGGAATTGTATAATCATCAAGTTCGAAATTCTGACTTAGCGATGTACCGATAATCACCTTATCATACGGGCTTTTTGGATCAGAAAGGTAAGTATTGATAAATCCGGAGGCTTGATAGCGATCCGAATTAATAAACCCCGGATCTTTTATGAACAGGGGTTTGTGATAAACAAAAAAGGGATCAAACACGACGATAGCGCCCGCGGGCATCAGGAAAAGCAGAATGCCTATCAATGCTGTTAAAAGAAAGAATTTTTCCGGCTTTATCATCGTTCTTACCGCCTAAAACTGAAAATAAATGAACTCGGAAATCCGGTTCTTATAATAAACCATCAGGCAAAGAGATACGCATAGAAGAACGGCTGAAAGCAATAGCCATTTTTTGTTGCTCTGCCAAGAATACCACTTTTTAGGCGTTCCTGATTCTACATGGGACATAACCTGCAGTGCATTCGGCATAAAAAAGGCAATAAGAGCCGCCACAGCAATAATTTTCCAAGCATTTGTCGGATCGCCCATATCCGCCATTCCCACCATACTTTTCAGAATCGTATGAGCTCCGGCAAGGCTTTCGCTACGGAAAAAGACCCAGGCAACAACGACTGAACTCATTGTCGTCAACCAGCCGAAAATGGCTCTGATCTTTCTTGATTTTTCCGGCAAAGGAAACCAATACCGCCAAAAATGATTTATGCAGAGATACAAGCCGTGCAATCCCCCCCAAACGATAAAAGTCCAGCCCGCACCATGCCACAACCCACCGAGCAGCATTGTGAGCATGAGATTTACATAGCGCCTGAGTCGTCCCTTACGATTCCCACCCAGAGGGATATACAGGTAATCACGCAAGAAAGTCGAAAGCGTTATATGCCAGCGGCGCCAAAATTCTATGATACTGGCGGCTTTATAAGGAGAGTTGAAATTGTCCGGTAATCTGATCCCGAACATCAAACCGATACCAATCGCCATATCGGAGTAAGCCGAAAAATCGAAGTAAAGTTGAAAGCTATAGCCCAGTGCGCCTTCCCAGGCCTGAATTATTGTAATGATTTCCCCACTATCTGCGGCGGTGAAAACGGGCGATGCATATTTAGCCAGTTCATCCGCAATCACAACTTTCTTGAATAACCCAAGAGCAAGGAGTGACAAACCCAGAGCGGCTTTTGTCCAGTCATATTCCCGTTGAGGCAAGCTGTGAAGCTGCGGCATGATTGTTTTGTGATTAAGAATGGGGCCGGCAATTAAATGAGGGAAAAAAGTTACAAATCCCAAATATTCGATAAAGCTATGTTTCCCCACCATTCCCCGCCACGCATCGACCAGATAGGCAATTTGCACAAACGTGAAAAAGGAAATCCCAAGAGGCAGCACAATATCGGGAATCGGCACATCATGCGGTAACAGTGTATTTATATTTTGTGTGAAAAAACCGGCATATTTGAACCAAGCAAGGCAAGCAATGTTGCCGCTAACGCCAATCCAGAGCCATAACTTCCTTGGTTTCTCGGCCGATATTTGGGCGCCGATGAAAAAATTAAAAATGATCGATCCGATGAGCAGGACCAAATACCGAGGGTCCCACATGCCATAGAACACAAGAGATAAAAAGCCTATAAAAGCCAGAGCAGATTGGCCATAACCGAACCGCTTTAAGTTCCAAAAAACAAATAGCGTTACCGGTAAAAAAAGAAATAGAAACTCGACGGAATTAAAAAGCATAGCGGGTGTTATAAGACATCAAACAGAATTGTAAACTAGATACTGTTTTCTTATTTTCCCCCTTGCTCTTACGGGCTGGGCGCGTTATAAGGCGCGCACGAAATAAAAATTACCTTTAAACTAAGAGGATTTAATCATGGCGATTGAACGCACATTTTCCATTATCAAGCCGGATGCAACACGGCGCAATCTGACGGGCGCTATCAATGCCAAGTTGGAAGAGGCTGGTTTGCGCATCATCGCGCAAAAGCGCATCCACATGACGCAAGAACAAGCCGAGGGCTTTTACGCCGTTCACAAAGAACGCCCCTTTTTCGGTGAACTAACAGAGTTCATGTCATCAGAGCCGGTCGTTGTTCAGGTTTTGGAAGGCGAAGATGCCGTGGCCAAAAACCGTGAAGTCATGGGCGCGACGAACCCGGAAGAAGCCGATGCCGGCACGATCCGTAAAGAATACGCTTTGAATATTGGTGAGAACTCCGTTCATGGTTCGGATAGTCTTGAAAATGCAGCAATTGAAATCGCTTACTTCTTCAGCGATGATGAAATTGTGGGCTAATCTGCTGATATCAAACTATTTTAAAGGGGGGCTTTTGGCCTCCCTTTTTTTATTTAATCCACGTCACTGATCCACTGTTCGAGCTTGTTTTTTGCCTCTGCACAACTGGTGCGGAGTTTTTCAAGAACCAGCGGTAAGCCTTCCATATTTTCTTCCTTTACGGCTGTTTCAAGGTCTTTGGCAAATGCGCTGGCTTCGAAGAGACCAAAGTTTCCTGTCATCCCTTTGAATTCGTGAGCGCGTGCGGCAATGGCACCTACGTCTTTTTCAGCGATAGCTTTATCTAAAGCCGCGATCAATTCATCGACTTTTTTAAAGAGATCATCGAGAAGGGAGAGTAAAGCAGTATTTCCTATACTGCTTTGTAGGGATGCCAGCATATCATAGTCGATTGTTGTATCATGCTGAGCGGGGAAAGGTTTATGCTCCGTTTCCGATGTGCTTTCATCATCTTCTGTTATTTCTAAGGCTTCGGCAAAGCTATCGTAATCGGGATCATCTTCAATATCTTTGAAATCAGCGGGAGAACCCAGAATATATTGCTGAATAGGGGCAACTTGTTCTTTGCCGAGGGGCGGTTCATCCGGCTTATTATCGCCGGAATATTCCTCCACAAAGGAACGGTCTGTGTTCAGGAGCGCCGAAGGTATAGGCTGAGATTGAAGTGGTTTTTCCTCTTCCTTTTTATCTCTGCTGGTTTTAACCATGCCACTGTCCGTGATCTTTTCTATGCCCCCACTGTCGCCGGTCCCAGTATCTTTGGCTTTGCCTTCATTTTCATTCTCATTCTCTTCCTCACCCTCATCCTCGTCACCTTCCACAGGGTTTACCAATTCTCCCTTAATGACGTGACCTATGACTTTTTGCAGGCGTTGCGGGTCAACGGGTTTTGAAATGTGATCGTTCATGTTGGCGGCAAAGCAATTACGGATATCTTCATCCCGGACATTCCCTGTCAAAGCAATAACAGGGATGCGGGCTTTGTCTTTCTGATCCATCGCGCGTATAGCTTTGGTTGCGCCAATGCCGCTGATTCCAGGAAGCTGTACATCCATCAGAATCATGTCAAAAGGTGGGTGTTCCTCAACCAGCGTTAGTGCTTCCTCACCGGAGGCGGCCATTGTGGTTTCATGTCCCATCCGGTGTAAGAATTCTTTGAGAAGGTTCCGGTTTATCTCATTATCTTCAACCACCAGAACATGAAGGGATTTTTCGGATTTCCCCGGCGTGGCGGATGTCGCCATTTCCATTGCGGTTTTGGCTTGTTCTTCCGAACCTTCTTGCAGACTAAGAGTGAAGAAGAAAGAGGATCCTTTGCCTTCTGTGCTGTCGATGGAAATGTCGTCGCCCATCGCTTCAATCAAGCGGCGTGAAATCGCAAGTCCTAAGCCAGAACCACCGAATTTCCGCGTGATGGAGCTGTCGGCTTGAGAGAAGGGATTGAACAGATTTTTCTGTGCTTCCGGTGAAATACCGATCCCTGTGTCTTCGACGGAGAACAGAATACGGTGTGTTGAGCTGCTTTTTGATGAGCTCTTTGAATGGGCTGGTTTAACATGAATGGTAACGCCGCCTTTTTCGGTGAATTTAATAGCATTCCCCGCCAGATTCAGAAGAACTTGGCGCATGCGCACAGGATCGCCTATAAAAAAGCGCGGTATGGCGGGGTCAATGACCGCCTTGATTGAAATATTTTTGGTTTCAGCATGCCCGGACATTAATGTCACAACATCGGTGATCAAGCGGTGTAGATCAAAGTCGATATATTCCAGATCAAGTTTTCCGGTTTCAATTTTTTCAAAATCAAGAATGTCGTTGAGCAAAGCCAACATGGTGTTACCGGAATCCTGAATGGTTTGCACTTGCTTGCGTTGCTCTTTATTTAGCTTGCTTTCCATGAGCAAGCGGATCATGCCGGTGATACCGCTCATCGGTGTGCGAATTTCATGACTAACCACAGCCAAAAAAGCGGATTTTGCACGGTTGGCCATGTCTGCTGTTTCTTTGGCCTCACGCATTTCTTTTGCTTGTTGCAGCTCTCGTTCTCGTAGCTCGTTCATGAGCTCCCGTTCATGATTTATCATGCGGAGTAGACGGGCATTTTCTTTTTTCTCTTTTGTCTGTCTTAGCTCTTTTGCAGATATGTTACTTTGGCTTAGGGAAAATTTTAGCTCTTTATCGTCTTCATCTTCGCTATCTGTATTTTGCTGGGTGACCGCCGCCAGTAAAAACAGGCTATGAGCAATAAGGGTAATCCAGTAAGCGTTTGTAAAAAGAGGGGTCGAAGAAAAAAGGCCCGTAAGCGTCAAAATGCTCAGCGCTGCACCACAAAGAAGAACAAACCATCCCGCTGTTAAAGCATAATTCTCCGGTCGACCATTAATGCTGTGAGCACCGGCTGTTAGCAGCAAAAAGATTAATGAAAACAAGGCCGGAGCAAATATAAGCGTAGGACGCAGGATGTTGTTATCCGGCACGATGAGCGATACGATGGTCGAAAGGACAAGAAGCGCCACGACGATATTGAAAAATTTTGTCTGCATATTCTGAGTGGCCGATATCCGGTGAAAAGCTTTGCTCCCCAGAAGAAAAGCAATCATGGACAAGTTAAGAAGAATACCCGGCGTCTCAGAAGATAGAGTATTTTGCGCGAGGACAGAGTCGTTGTGAGCATGGAATAATGCGAGCTGGAATATATAGCTCACAGCAAAAAACAAGCCGCTTTTCGTTCTTTTAAATAAGGCCGCGCCCAGAAAAAGCCCGGTGATTAAGAGTAAAAATAAACTGACGAGGCGGCTGGGGTGCAGAATATCTTTTTGCTGTGCCATATAGATGTCAAAGTCGAAAAGTTGCAAAGGCAATGTTGTCGGCATACCGGCTTCTGGAATAACATGCAGCATATAAACAGCTTCTTTTCCTGCCGGAATGGTAAGAGGGATAACCTCCGTCAACTTGACTTTTTCACTGATATAGGGGTTTTGTTTTGAACTTGCGGTGTTCAGAACAATTTTCTTGTCAGTCAGATTATATAATGTGATTTGCGAAAGTTGACCGTAACGCCCGTCAATATGCTGTCCAAAAGATAGAAGCCAACTTTCTTGCCAACTATTATTTTTTATACGAAAGATAATCCAGTGCGGTGTGCTGGAAATTGTGCCAAGCTTGATGCTGTCTGTCGTGTTGCCGTTATAGCGTCGATTTTGTTTATATTTTTGAATCACCTCTTTCGGAAGCATTTTCCCACCGGGATCGGGTAAAACGAAAAGGTGGCCGTTTAATTTATAGGCCATTTGGGATTCTTTAAGAGCTAAGGGCGTTGTGCTCTGCGCTTGCGCGGGTGAGGAAAAAATAGCCGTAAATAAAAGGGCGCCGGCAAATAGTAAAAACGTGGCCAAAACAAAACGCCGCACCGTTTTTTTTGCACGTAATGTCATGCAAAATAAAGAGAAGATATCTTGTTGTATTGTCATTTTTGGTCGTATCCCCACACAGAGCTTTTGAGAAGTATATGCTCCGCTTTCCTATCATGTCTCTAAAAAGTTACGGAATAATGAATATATATAAAAGAGCGGTGCTGAAACTCACTTTTACAGATCGTTTGGCGCATGTGCGGAATGAGGGTTTTTCCATCCTCCTGAAATCGTCTTGCCTTTCAAGGCTTTAGGTGGGTTTTTAGGGGGCGAAAGAAAAATGGTGTCCCCGGCGGGATTTGAACCCACGGCCTCAGGATTAGGAATCCTGCGCTCTATCCTGCTGAGCTACGGGGACATTTGAGACGTATTATCTATGCAAGAGCTTTTCAGAACTTTAGCAATGGCACCAAAGGAAATCCATTCTTTTGTTCGCTCGCATGTACGACAATTCATTTTGCAGCACACTATTTTATATCTAAACGATTATTGTGCTATAATGAGTGTGAAATAAAATTATAAAGGAATATCACAAAATCATGCGCTTTTTACTTACCGGAGGGGCTATAACCTGTTTGTCTTTGATAGCATTTAGTGCACCGCTTAAGGCCGAAGAGGTCGTGAATGTGGATCAAGAGCTCTATGATGAATATCTCGAAAAATGTTTTGTCCCTCATATGCAAAACGGCGGACTAAATTTATCGACCTTTAACGAGGGCAGCAAATGCATGAAAGAGGGCGGCATAGATTTTCAATTTTCAGAAGATGGAACGGTAGCAAATTATCTTCCTGATTTTGAACCCACCACGCCGGAGGAACCTCAAACAGAACCTCAAGTAATTGAGGTAAAGAAAACCCGGAACTATGATCGCAAAAACTATATTTACAATAAATCTTCCGATAAAAAGGGGCCAAAACCCATTCTTCTGTTCGACAACACTCATTAAGGAAAAGTTTTCGAACACCTGAAACCACCTTACCATTCAAGACTTTAGGTGATTTTTCAGGGGGTGAAAACAAAATGGCGCGCCCGAGAGGATTCGAACCCCTAACCTCCTGATCCGTAGTCAGAAACGCCGTTTTCACCCTTTTACGATGAACTCCTA
>JBNKRZ010000035.1:0-5372 GCA_050297015.1 Alphaproteobacteria bacterium
AGAAACGGAGAAACGGAGAAACGGAGAAACGGAGAAACGGAGGCACCCCCTTCCTTTTCCCCTGGTGCCGCATTATGTAAAATTAGAGTTATGTAGAGCAAGAAATAACAAAGACCGCCAATCCAGAATTCCCCCCACGGCTCTGGATTGCTTCGGTCACGTTGTTCCCTCGCAATGACGATATTTCCCATCCGCCCTCTTCATCCCTTCATCCCCTTCATCCCCTTCATCCCCTCACCTCTTCATCCCTTCCCTCCCTCTAGCGCCGGATTATGTAAAACATAACAGCTATAGTTTTCCTCTGGTTGATGTCACCAAAATCCGGTATTCTGATTGCCGTCAGTTCTGACAGATCGAGGGAGAAAATCACCATGACGACAAAAACACCCATTACAGTAGCACGCGGCGACGGCATCGGGCCGGAGATTATGGACGCCACCTTGCGCGTACTGGAAGCCGCCGGCGCCCGGCTGGATATCGAGGAAATCGAAATCGGACAAGCGGTCTATGGCCGCGGGGTTAAAAACGGAATCGAGGACCATGCTTGGGAGTCCCTGCGCCGGACGAAAGTTTTCTTGAAAGCGCCCATCACCACGCCGCAGGGGGGCGGGTTTAAGTCGCTGAACGTGACGATTCGCAAATCTCTCGGCCTGTTTGCAAATGTGCGGCCTTGCGTGTCTTACGCGCCTTATGTAGAAACCGACCACCCAAATATGGACCTTGTGATTATCCGCGAAAATGAAGAGGATTTATATGGCGGGATCGAATACCGCCAATCACAGGAAGTCATGGCCTCCCTCAAGATTATCTCCCGCCCCGGCACCGAACGGATTGTGCGCTATGCCTTTGAATATGCGCGCGCCAACGGCCGTAAAAAAGTCACCTGTATGACCAAAGATAACATCATGAAGATGGCCGACGGCCTGTTTCACAAAATGTTTGACGAGATCGGCGCGGAATACCCGGACATCGAACAAAATCACATGATTATCGACATCGGCACGGCCAAGGTTGCCGCCGCGCCGCATATGTTCGACGTGATTGTTTTGCCGAACCTGTACGGGGATATTGTCTCCGACGTGGCGGCGGAAGTTACGGGCTCCGTCGGTCTTGGCGGCTCCTCCAACGTGGGAGCTGACTTCGCGATGTTCGAGGCCGTACACGGCTCCGCCCCCGATATTGCGGGACAGGGAATCGCCAATCCGTCGGGTTTGCTGCTGGGCGCTGTGATGATGCTGGTCCATATCGGGCAAGGCGACGTGGCTGCCAAAATCCACAATGCGTGGCTGAAGACAATTGAGGACGGCATCCACCCCGGTGATATCTACCGCGCGAAATCCAGCGCGGAAAAAGCCGGCACCAAAGAATTTGCCGACGCCGTCATTGCCCGGCTGGGAGAAAGTCCCGAAAAATTCCGTACGGTGGATTATTCCGGAACGCCCGCGGGCGGCATGATCCTGCCGCCGCTCAAGGAACACCCGCTGGAGGATAAAGTCCGCGTCGGTGTTGATATCGGCATTAACTGGGACGGCAGCGCCGATGCCCTCGCCGCCGCAGTGCAGGCTTGCACCACCGGGCATTTAAAGCTCCAGATGATCTCCAACCGCGGGACCAAAGTCTGGCCGGAAGGGAAAAAAGAAACCTTTTGCACCGATAGCTGGCGCCTGCGTTTTATGCGGGATGATGAGGCCGAAGTGAAGACGTCCGAAGTGATCGCCCTGATGGACCGGATGAACCGGGCGGAACTTAACTTCACCAAGTCGATTATGCTCTGCACCTATAATGGCGTGCCGGGCTTCACCGTCGCGCAGGGGGAATAGCCCATCCGTATAATTCTACAGGCGGGTTTTGTTGCTTTTGCGAGAGTATCCGTCATGCGAGGAACGTCCTATACAAGGGCGGCTTTTCTCGCCTGTTTCATAGTTCTTTGTGAAATCGCGTTAATGGCGCTCAGCAGTGGCATCATCGATTCATCTGCAGAAAATAATGAGAGCACCATACTTAATTCTTTATCATGAAACGTCTCAAGGCCCGCGTTTTCAATGGCATCAATCAATGCAAAGCTGTCTTGCTGCATGCTTTCCGGCCCCCTCTTTATGAAAGTGGCCACAACCTGGAAAGCGACCTTCAGGGCGTCAACAGGCTGTTGTTTTACCATCGCCGTTGCTTCTGCGAATTGTCCGGCGGCGCATGCATATAAGAACGGTACATCTTCACAGGCAATTTCAATGAGCTTTGTGGGTAATGGCATATGGTCTCTCTGTGCTTATTTAATATGAAAACTATTTAAACGAGAGAGAGTCTATAATGCAAGAAAAAAACAGCGATGTGCTAAACCAGCTCTATGCTTGGCGGCTGTTTTTTCGAGGCGGGGAAGGCGCACGCCGGTTCGGGTAGAGGGGGATAGACCATATCGCGCAGGGCCCGGCCTTCCGGATAGGCCATTCTTTCGGCCAGCTGCGCGTGGTAAGCCGTTCCCAATCGGGATGGTATCGTCGCCTTTTGTTTCTTCATGGCGTGGAATATCCGTGCTTCTGCATACAAGGGATGCGCTTGGCGGATGGTACCCCTTTTAAAGGCAACGGCCAGAGCAAATTGTAAGGCATGCGTCGTTTCGTGGCAGGTCGTCTCGATGCTATTTGCAATATCTGGTCCACGCAGATGGAGTTGATCGGCATTGTGCCCAATCGTCCCTTTTTCCTGTTCCAGGTCGCTGTCAAATGATCCCGCCGGGGGAGGGAAGCCATCTGGCGGGTAGCTGACAAAATCATATGCGGTTTTTAACCGGGGCACGGAATCAGGAGCGTATATCGCTTGCTGTAGCCGTGAGAGGTTGATCAGGGCTTTTTTTATATGGGCTTGGCTTTTCGATACATTTTGTGTGAGAGTGTCTACGATATGGCGGTGTCGCTTCTGGCCGAGAGTGCGTTGAAAAGCCTTGCGCCTGTTATCAACCCATTCACGCATATTGTCGGAAAAAGAAAAGCTCTTACCGATATATTCCATGAGAATGATCGCTTTTGAGCGCATAACAACGTTGGTGTCCACCATAAAGTCGCCAACCGTTTTGGGGCGGTTCATTTCTGTTAAGGTCTGGCTGATGAGAAGGGCCCTGTCTTCCGGTGACATGTCGGACAGATCATCGATGGTTGCGATGCACGGTTCTTGATCGGGGGTTTTTAGCCATTCATCAAGTTGACCCATAAATGTCGTATCTTTTTCAATCATGCGGTTCGTCTGGTTTTTGAAAAACCGCGATGATAGTGTTGGCTTATCATTATGTCAACAATTTATCCCTGCGCCGCCTTGAGCGTATTCCCCATCAGGCACGCAATGGTCATGGGGCCGACGCCGCCGGGGACGGGGGTAATGGCGCCTGCGATTTTTTGGGCTTCATCGAAATCCACATCACCGCAGAGCTTCCCGGTGTCGAGGCGGTTAATACCGACATCAATCACAATTGCGCCGGGCTTGATCCAGCCGGCCTCGACCATTTTCGGACGGCCCACCGCGGCGACGAGGATATCCGCGCTCCGGCAGACTTCGGCCAGATCTTTCGTGCGGGAATGGGCCATCGTTACCGTGCAATTCTCCCGCAGGAGAAGCTGCGCCATCGGCTTGCCGAACAGGTTCGAACGCCCGATCACAACGGCGTGCAGACCGCTTAAATCTTTCTGCGCTTCCTTAATCAGGATCATCGAACCCTGCGGCGTACAGGGCACCAGCCCCTCCGCCATGCCAAGAAACAGCTTCCCGGCATTGACGGTGGTCAGACCGTCCACATCCTTTTCCGGCGCGATCATCTGGACCAGCTCTTCCTGCACATCGGCCAGCGCCTCAGGCAGCGGCAGTTGCAGCAGAATACCATGGACGCTCTCATCAAGGTTGAGTTGGCGAATAACAACGGCGATCTCCTCAAACGTGCTATCCGCGGGAAGCTTATGCTCAAAACTTTTCACGCCCGTTTTCTCGCTGGCTGTGATTTTATTGCGCACGTAAACCTGAGAGGCCGGGTCTTCCCCCACCAGAATAACCGCCAGCCCCGGCTCAATGCCTTGGGCCTTAAGGGCTTCAACCTCACGGGCAATATCTTCACGGACGCGGGCGGCAACGGCCTTGCCGTCAATGATTTGTGCAGTCATGGTGTTTGCTCTTCCCTTTTTATCTTAGTGGTAATAAGACGGCACGATAAACAGCCGCGCAATGATTTGTTGCAGGATCATAATCCCGAAAATCAGGATAATGGGGCTGATATCCATCCCGGCGATCGGCGGAATATATTTGCGCAAATGCTTGTAAACCGGGTCGGTCGCCCGTTTCAAAAGGCGTACCAAATTGGCCGCTTGCGGGTTGGAGAGCTTAAACACGTCAAAAGCGACCAGCCAGTGAATAACGACTTCGGCGATCACAATCCACGAATAAATGTTCAGTGCCAGAATAAGAATACTACCCAAAAATGACATGGCTATGCTCCCGCCTTTATTGCTTTAACAAATGAAGGATAAGGCTTATCACAATGGCAACAGCCTGTTAACCAAAAATCTGCTATAATGTAAGCGGTTAATTTTCGTCTTGGAAGGGAAAAGAAAAAGTGGTGCCTGGATTGGATTTATTAACAGCTTCGTCTTTGCTGCTCATGACCGGGGCACAAGGCGTAAATTGCAGCGCGGCGGAAGTCATCCGGGTCAACATCAACCCCAAAACGGAAAATATCCGCTATGATTATTCCCACTCATCCACAACTCTGGCAAACAAAGGCAGTGATACGACATCGCCCTACGCACCGGATGCGGATGTGAGCACCGGCGGTCTGCGGGAGGATCACCCCGTCACAGCGCTCCGGATATCGTGGCAAAGCATGACATATCCCCATCTGGGCGTCGCGTGCCTGTCTTTTGACGAGATAACGCTTGATATCAAGCTCAGCCCCGTCATCTACGTTGCGCGCGAATACAAAAACAAGCCGCGGTGTAAAAACCGGATTTTGGAGCACGAACACAAGCACGTCAAAGTCGACCGCGCGGTTGTCAACAAATATGCGCCCCTGATGGGGCAAGCCATCAAAAAGGCTGTCGATTCACTGGGGATACTTGGACCTTATAAGGCCGAAGACCTCCCCGCCGTGCGGGAAAAGCTGAACACCTATATCCAAAACGCGGCCACCTCCTATAACACCCAGATGGAAGCGGAAATGCTCCACCGCCAGAGCGAAGTCGACTCCCTCAAAGAATACGAAGCCGTTTCCGCCGTTTGTAATCATTAACCGCCCCGGCATTTGCCCTCTCTCCGCCCCTCTCTTTCCGTCATTCCGAAGCGCGCCCCGTCATTGCGAGGAGGTCTTTCTTTAGACCGACGCGGCAATCCAGAAGTTC
>JBNKRZ010000036.1:0-52674 GCA_050297015.1 Alphaproteobacteria bacterium
CATCCCCGCGCAGGCGGGATCCGGACAGTCTCACCACAGAGACCACAGAGGCCACAGAGATCACAGAGTTTCCCTCCTTCCCTCTTTCTTTCCTTTCCTCTCCTAGTGATGGATTATGTAAAATGCAACCATATGATATGAGTACGCGATATAAGACATCCCTCAAGATAGGGGGAAGCATCCAGATAATTTCTTAAAATCGTCTCGCCCGACCCAAAATTCGATTAAGCCATCGTCGTCAGGTCCAATCCCCATTGATTTATAAAAATCCAGCGCCTTTCGGTTATCGGGCATCACCGCCCATTTCATGGCACAGCAATCCTCATCATGAGCTTTTCGGGCCATAACGCTCACAAGTTCGCTACCAAAGCCACGACCTCGGTAATCCGGCTTCACGTAAAGCGTCCGCATGTAAAGCGCCGGACGGGGATTATAAAGGGAAAACAAATAACCCCATGTCACCAGAGCAACAGGTTCATCACCATCATAACCAACGATCCCTTCAAAGCGATGGCCATCTGTGTTTGAAAAATTCGCGGAAAACGATTCAAAGCTTGAGACAAGGTATTTCCGGCTGCCCTGTTCATCACATAGCGCGTTAAACAGTTCCCAAGCGGCTTCAATATTGTCTTGCGATATATCCTTAAGCTGAAAAGGCATATCTCAAACCTTCATATCACACATCCAAATTCGCGACTTTCAGCGCATTTTCCTGGATGAATTCGCGGCGAGGCTCGACGACATCGCCCATCAGGGTAGAGAACAGCTCGTTGGCTTTTTCCGCGTCCTTGATGGTCACCTGGAGGAGCGTCCGCGCCTCCGGGTCCAGCGTGGTTTCCCAAAGCTGTTCGGGGTTCATTTCCCCCAAACCTTTGTAGCGTTGGATGGACAGCCCCTTGCGGCCGTTGGCCAGCACCGCGTCGAGCAATTCCAGCGGGCCATGAACAGTGGCAACGGCTTTACCGTCCTTACCCGTCAGCGCTCCGGCGCCGCCGTAATTCTCGCTCAAATGCGCCTTCATTCCATCCAGCCGCTTGGCTTCAGCGCTGCGAATATGATCGGCGGACAAACGTAGCGTCTCAGTGACGCCCCTGAGGCTACGGGTCAGGACATAGCCGCCAACTTCCGTATACTCACCTTTCCAGCCGCGCTCTTTTTCAATTTCACGGGCATCCAGCCGCGCGGCGATCACGTCGGCCAAAGCCTGAGAGGGTGTTTCCGCAAACGCCCCGGCACAGGCCGCCTGCTCCACCAACATCACACAGCCGCACTTCCGGGCGATGGCGTCGATAGACGGGCGGAACTTCCCAGCCATTTCCAACAAACTGCGCAAATCCGCACCGCTGCGCCCTGCACCATTGGCATCCGTATAGGTCAAATCATCCACCGCAGCAGAAATCAAATACGCTTCCAACGCCGGATCATCCTTCAAATACGTTTCGCTTTTCCCGCGACTCACCTTGTAAAGCGGCGGCTGGGCGATATAAACATACCCCCCTTCGATCAGCTCCGGCATTTGCCGGAAGAAAAACGTCAACAACAGCGTACGGATATGCGCGCCATCCACGTCGGCGTCAGTCATAATGACAATCTTGTGATAGCGCAGCTTTTCTATGTTAAACTCATCCTTCCCGATGGAGGTACCAAGCGCCGTAATCATGGTGCCGATTTCCTGATTGCCCAGCATGCGGTCGAAACGCGCGCGCTCCACATTCAGGATTTTACCGCGCAGAGGCAGGATCGCTTGCGTTTTCCGGTCGCGGCCCGACTTCGCAGAGCCACCAGCCGAATCCCCCTCAACGATAAAAATCTCAGACTTGCTCGGATCGCGTTCCTGACAGTCCGCCAGCTTCCCCGGCAGATTAGAAACATCCATAATGCCCTTGCGCCGGGTCATCTCCCGCGCCTTACGCGCCGCTTCGCGGGCGGCAGCGGCCTCCACGATTTTAGAGACAATCTTTTTGGCCTCGGCAGGATTTTCCTCAAACCACGTGCCCAGATATTCGGAAATCGCACCCTCGACCACCGGACGCACTTCGGAGGAGACGAGCTTATCTTTCGTTTGAGAGGAAAATTTCGGATCCGGCACCTTCACAGACAGCACGCAAGTAAGCCCCTCACGCATATCGTCCCCGGTCGGTTTAACCTTTTCCTTCTTCAATATCCCGGTATCTTCTGCGTATTTGGTAATCACACGGGTCAGCGCGCTGCGGAAGCCCTGCAAGTGCGTTCCGCCGTCCCGCTGCGGAATATTGTTGGTGAAACACAGCATTGTCTCGTGATACGCGTCAGTCCATTCTAGCGAGGCTTCAACCGTGATGCCGCTTGTTTCATCCTCCGCATAAACCGGCACAGGGTCTTTGATAAGCGCATTTTTGCTCCGGTCCAGATAGCGGACAAATTCCTCGATTCCCCCCTCATAGTGGAAATGAGAGACTTTTTCTTCTTCGCCGCGCGCATCGGTCACGTAAATATTCACCCCGGAATTCAGGAACGCGAGTTCGCGCAAACGTCCCTCCAGCGTGCCGAAATCGAATTCCGTCATGGTGAAGGTTTCCGGCGAAGGCAGGAATCTCACTTCCGTCCCGTTGCGCTCTCCATCCTCCAGATCACGAACGGATTCCAGAGGTGCTTCAGCCTCCCCGCCACGAAAGCGCATAAACCACTCCTTGCCCTCGCGGCGAATACGCAAATCCAGATGATCCGACAGGGCGTTCACGACCGATACGCCAACCCCGTGCAACCCGCCGGAAACTTTATAGGAATTCTGGTCAAATTTACCCCCGGCGTGCAACTGAGTCATAATAACCTCGGCCGCTGACACGCCTTCCTCCGGGTGGATATCCACCGGAACGCCGCGCCCGTTATCCTTAATAGTCGCGCTGCCGTCAGCATTCAGGATAACATCCACGCGGTCACAGTGGCCCGCCAGCGATTCATCGATGGCATTATCCACGACCTCATAAATCATGTGATGCAAACCAGTACCATCGTCGGTATCGCCGATATACATACCAGGCCGTTTACGCACAGCCTCCAGCCCGCGCAGGACTTTGATGCTTTCCGCGCCGTATTCGTTACTTTCGGGAAGGGTATCTTCGGCCACTTCGCTCATGATTCTTTTCTTTCTTTGCTGTTTCTCTAAAAACCGCAGAATTCTACGTTTTTGTGAATGGATTTTTATAGCATGCAGATAACAGGAATCACAGGAGAAATCATATATTTTCCAAGGTTTTTCGGGATAAATTATCCGGCAAGAACACCAGGTGAAAAGTTCCGCCCCCCGCTTTACACAAAATGCGCATGATACGAGATACGTACCACGTGATACGTACCTCGTATCACGTCAATCTCTGGCGCTCGGCACCCTTTTGGAATCAAGGCGCAGGAGCCGCCAAAGCTTTAAACACACCCATATTCTTACCCCGGTACGGCACAGTAAAGACCATTTGGAATTTTTTAACCTCAGCCGGCCTGTCATAACGAATAAGAGCCAACCCGTCGGAGTGTTGCTTGAACCATTGAGGGATATCGGCAATCTGTTCAACAGCCAGCGGCTTCGTCAGACGGCCCAGAAAATTGAATTCCCCTTGGTACTTACGGGCGAAAACCCAATCTTTGTCCTCATGATCGTGAATGTATGACGCTATCGGCTGTAGATCATAGCGCGTGAATATCGTCCGTGACGCCACAATATGACCAAGAACAAAAACAATCATCATCGCCAGTGCTACCACGCCTATCGTCCGCCGTGAAGGACGGGCAACATACGCAATAAAAATCACAACCGCCGGCAATAAAGGCACCATATAATGCAGCTGCTTTCCGGCAATCAAAGAAAAGGCGATAAAAGCCGGCACAAACATACAAAGCAGAAAACGTACACCTTCCTCCGCTCTAATGTGACCTTTCAGGCCCTTCACACCTTTCCAGAAAGACGGTAAAAAGGCCCACGGCAAAAACATCACCGGCAATAAGGGCAAGTAGAAATAGAGCGGACGATCGTGAGAGCTGCCCATATTCCCGGTCACACGCCCGGCTGTTTGCTCCCAAATGAGCCAAAAAGCAAAATCGTCGCTGGAAGCCATAAGCACAGGAACCAGCCAAAATAAGACGGGAATGACCGAAAGAATATAGGCCACGAAACAGCCGCCATACCATGACAGTTTACGCCCCTTTTCCGCCATCCAAAACGGTCCGGTCAGGACAGGAAACAAAACATACAACCACGCCACAGGCCCCTTGGTCAGCACCCCCAACCCCAGCGCCAACGCCATCATCAAGATATAACGCCCCTTTCGGATTTCGGCGTAAGACACCAAAGCCCACAAAGCACAAAGCAAAAAAAACGTCAGTGTCACATCAAACATGATGAGTGTGCCGTAAATCATAAAGAGCAGCGTGACCGCCATAACCAGAGGCAGATGATCGAACAACGCCGCATCATCTCCCTTAAACAACTTACGAGCCAACACGCGCACCATATAAACACACGACAAAGAAATGACGAAAACGGGCACCAGCGCAGCCCAGCGGCTCACCCCAAAAATCGACCATGACAAGTTAATCAGCCAAAACAGCATGGGCGGTTTATGATGATACGGCTCAAAATTCAAAGTCAGTGGCGCCAACCATCCGTGGCTCAGATGCATTTCCCACGCCACCGTCAGATAGCGCGTCTCATCAATCGGCAGCAAAGGCCGACAAAGCACAACCGTGCAAAACAGAACAAGAAAGATAACAGGCACCATCAATGCCTGCATGCGGGAAGAATTCATAGCCATAGCAGAACCTTACTTACTTTGACGAATCGGATGAATCACCTTTACGATGAATAAAATAGAGATTACGGCTATATATCAGCAACCCCGTACTTTGCCCCAAGATAAAAACCGGGTCCTGCCGCCAAATCGCATAGCTCAAAAGGACAAACCCACCGCCGATACTGAAATACCAAAAGGCATTGGGAATAACGCTCTGCCCTTTCTTTTCCGAAGCAATCCACTGGACAAAAAAGCGCATAAAAAACAACCCCTGCCCCAAAAACCCTATGGTCAGCCAGATCGTTTCACCATTTACAACAGGAAGACTCACGAATATATCTCTCTTCTAGTTTAACTCTTCATACGTATCATCGGCGGCCACACGACCGCCTCTTTTTTGCAGCCACAAAACGCCCCGAATATCGCTGATCCCGACAATTAAGCGATCCAGCGTTCCATATTTCGACTGGCCATGCGTGCGCGCCCTGTGCGATACGCCCACATGAACCAGACGCGCGCCCTCGCGCCGCAAAAGCGCCGGTAAAAAACGGTGCATATGATCGAAATAAGGCAGCTCCAGATAATCGCGCCGCCGGATTAATTTAAGGGAGCAGCCCGTATCCTTCGTCCCATCTTTAAGCAGCCCGGCACGGATAGCATTCGCAAGGCGTGAGGAAAGACGGCGCACCCAATTATCATTGCGTTTTGTCCGCTCACCCAAAACGGCTAGCTTCCCGTCTTTTTCCGCGCCCTTTTGATAAGCCTCATAAAGAAGCGCAATATCCGCCGGATTATTTTGGCCATCGCCATCCATTGTGACAAGCAAATCGCACGCCGCTGCTCTAGCCCCCGTCCATAGGGCCGCCGACTGACCGGAACGGCGTGTGTGTTTAATAGCTCTTAAAGCCGGACAATCCTTTTTCAAAGATTGAAGAAGCGCAAAAGAATCATCATCGCTGCAATCATCGACATAGATAATCTCTTCAATCGGCAAATTGCGGGAAACTTCGACAATTTCCTGCAACAAGTTTTCTATATTTTCCCGCTCGTTAAAAACCGGGACAATCACTGAAATCATTTTCACATCTCACTATTTTCCAACAAGGAGAAATACCCGCACAACCTGAAGCCAAGCTGAAGGATAGTATTATAGGAAAAATATGCACCTTAAAAGAGAGAAGAAAGCATTAAAGCTGCGTAAAGACCAACTAACATACAAAGCAAAGGGAACAAGAGCGGCAAGGGCGATCGTGCGCATAACAAACAACATCCGAACAGGACTAACTTTGAAATACTCATTCACCAGTGCCAAACCGGATTGTGCCATGGCAGCAAGAACCGCTAAGGGAATCCACTAAGAATCTTCCATCATGCCGCTACACTTTCCCTCTGTGCGTGAAGGTGGCTATGCTCCACATGAATAAAAGCAGCCCGGCCTTCAAGATAGCGAAACAAGCCCGCATCCGTGCCCGTCAACCAAACCTGCCCCCCGCGGGCCAGCAAAATATCATAGAGCGCCGCGCGGCGGTGATCGTCCAGATGCGCGGCCACCTCATCCAGCAAGAGCAGCGGCGGCGCGCCCCTCTCTGCCATGATTAAATGCGAATGCGCCAGCGTAATCCCGATCAGCAGCGCCTTTTGCTCCCCGGTTGAGCATTGATCCGCAGGCATGTCCTTGGCCGCATAGCGCACAGCCAGGTCAGTTTTATGCGGTCCCGTCGCCGCCCCACCCGTCAAGGCATCCCGCGCCCGGCTTTGTTTGAGTTGATAGGCAAACATCTCTTCGACCTCCAGCGCCGGGGCGCGCGCCAGTAATTCCTCCACCGTGCCTTTGAGCGCCAGACGTGCGCGGGGAAACACGCCGTCACCTTCGCTGTCGCAGACATCCTGCAAACGCTCCACAAAATGGAGTCGCGCGGCGGCCAGCGCCGTGCCCGTCTCCGCCATTGTCGCTTCCAACGCGTCAATCCATGCCGGGTCCGGCGTCCGTTCATCTTGCAACAGTTTGGAGCGCTGGCGCAGCGCGTTTTCATAGCGCGTTGTCCGGCCCGAATGACCGGGATCGAAAGCAAAAACGAGCCTGTCCAAAAACCGCCGCCGGGCCGCCGATGCATCCAGAAACAGACGATCCATCTGGGGCGTCAGCCATACCGCCGCGACATATTCCGCCAGCGCCGTTTGTGCCCGCGCCGGCACGCCGTTAATGCGAATCAGGCGTTTATTATCCTTGGCCGGGTCCGCGCCCGTCCCGATTTTGATTTCCCCGTAAGCCGTATCGAGCGTCGAAGATACCGCCCACGCCTCAGAGCCATCTTTTTTCTGAATTTCCGAAACCTTCGCCCCGCGCAACCCCCGTCCCGGCGCGAGCAGTGAAACGGCCTCCAGCACGTTCGTCTTGCCCGCACCGTTCGCGCCATACAGAACCACAGGCCCCGCGGGTAAATCCCGCAAAGCCGCGCTGTCATAGCACCTGAAATTGGTTAATCTTAAATCCCGAACCGTGGTCATAAAGCCATTATAAACACAGCACCCCAGCGATTACAGAAAATTCACGCTACGCTTTCACCACTATCAACAGTAAAGACCTGTCCGGTAATGTTGCGCGCCTTTTCACTGGCCAGAAACGCAGCCATTCCCGCGATATCTTCGGGCTGAGACAAGGGCAATCGGTTTATCTGTCATTATGCCTCCAGACAAAAAAACATTTTCCCAGAACCATAGTGGGGTTATTCGCTAATGCGCCAGCGAAAATAAAGGTTTTCGAGAACCGCATCGCAGAATACATCAACGTATTTGAGAAGCGGAAGCGGAGAAAACCCTTATTTGCAGCAAGCAGTAGTAGAGTTAAACCCTAAACCCGCAGCGGCATCAGAACGTAGAGCGCGCTGGCATCGCTGGTATCCTGGATGATCGTCGGGCTTGCCGGATCGGCCAGCGTCAGGCGGCAACCGTCCCCTTCGATCTGGGATGTAATATCCAGCAAATATTTAGCGTTAAACCCGATCTCCAGATTATCGTTCCCATGAATTTCAAGGTCTTCCGTTGCGCTGCCCGCTTCGGCGGAATTGGCCGAGAGCGTCATCGTGTTACCGTTAAAGGTCAGCTTGACCGCGCGGGATTTTCCATCGGAAATCGTGGATACCCGGTCGATGGCGCTGGAAAAAATCTTCGGATTAATTTCGATGACCTTGTCGTTCCCGGCGGGAATGACTTGCTCATAATTCGGGAACGTCCCGTCAATCAGCTTGGACGTCAGAACAATATGATCGAACGCAAAACGGATTTTGCTTTCGGACAAGCTAATCTGGATCGTGTCCGCAGCTTCCTCCACCAGTTTGCGCAGTTCGCCCACAGCCTTGCGCGGGATAATCACACCCGGCATCCCTTCAGCCCCGGCGGGCAGCGGCATTTCAAATTTCGCCAAACGGTGCCCGTCCGTCGCTACAGCGCGCAAAACATTAACGCCC
The DNA here is from genome assembly GCA_050297015.1 of Alphaproteobacteria bacterium. Classification (GTDB taxonomy): domain Bacteria; phylum Pseudomonadota; class Alphaproteobacteria; order Micavibrionales; family Micavibrionaceae; genus JACKJA01. The sequence continues at coordinate 8,231 of JBNKRZ010000036.1, forward strand.
TCCGTTTCCCCGGCATGAACGTAAATTCCGTTCAGGTAATAGCGTGTTTCTTCCGTCGACATCGCAAATTTCGTACGGTCAATCAAGGCACGTAATTCTGCCGCGGGCAACGCAAAGCTCGTCGCCAGATCAGCATTACCGATCGCCGGGAAGTCTGCTGTCGGCAAGCAGCTCAAACGGAAGTTAGAGCGTCCGGCCCGTACCGTCATCATATTGCCATCTTCGCTCAGTTCCAGCTCCACAGTGGAATCATCCGGCAACTTGCGCACGATATCATGCAGCGTATGCGCCGGCGCCGTCGTTGCCCCCGCCACGTCAACCTGAGCCGCCACGGCTTCATTGATTTCCAGATCCATATCCGTTGTGCTCATCGTCAAGGTCCCATCTTCGGCCTTGAGAAGAACGTTAGAGAGAATAGGAATCGTATTGCGGCGTTCAACAACGCTCTGCACGTGATTTAGAGATCTCAATAAAGCTGCGCGCTCAATGCTCAGTTTCATAATAATATGCCTTCCTGATTTTCCGAATAACCCTCAAGAATCGCACTATAGCATATGATTCGCACCCGCCAAACGTTTTGATAGTCCCGCCGGAGCCTTTCCCCGGCTTTCTTCCTATATCCATATGGACATTAGGGGCAATCTGGGTCAAAATTCATAAAACCGCTTCAAGACTTCTCACAAACAAGCTTTATCATGACATCGACCAATATCTTACAACACGCCCGCCGACGCCTCTTTGATACGCTAGACGGACACCCCGAAGGCAAAGGATGGACAGCCTACGCCCTCCACTACGGCATTGTATCTCTTATCCTCATCAACGTAGGCTCGCTAATCTTGGAAAGCGTCCCGGAACTATCCGCGCGCTATGGCGCCTTTTTTCATTTCATCGAACTTCTTTCGGTTTTTCTGTTTACGTGCGAATATCTCGTACGGCTATGGGTCATCACAGAAGACCGCAGCGGGCGCTATAAGCATCCTACATGGGGCCGTCTGCGCTATATGGCAACCCCCTTAGCCATCATCGACCTTCTAGCATTTTTACCGTTTTACCTCGCCGTCAGCTACGGACTGGACTTCATGTTTTTACGCCTGTTCAGAGTTTTACGGATGCTCAAACTGGTACGTTATTCTCCGGCACTCGCAACACTGGCCCGTGTTTACCGTTCTGAAAGCCGCTCTGTAACGGCGGCCTTAATGGTTATGCTGACGACTTTAACATTCTCCTCCACCGTTTTGTGGATGCTTGAAAATGAGCTACAACCCGAGGCTTTTGAAAGCATCCCCGATGCCATGTGGTGGGCAATGGCAACCCTGACGACGGTCGGTTATGGCGATATTGTCCCCATCACACCGGGCGGACGAATAGTTGGCGGTGTTGTAATGCTTCTGGGGATCGGCATGTACACCCTGCCGGCCGCCATTCTCGCCACAGGTTTTGCGCAAGAAATCAAACGTAATGACTTTCTTGTCTCCTTCGACAGGATCGCCAATATCGAAATCTTCAAAACTCTGGCTGCGACGCAAATTTCAGCACTCACAAAAGCCCTGCACACACAAATCTATCCGGCAAATTACCTTATCCTTCACCGCGATGATGCACCACAAGCACTATATATCATCTTGGAGGGAGAAGTCCGGCTTTCTCTAACCGATCACGAGGAAATCCTCGGCCCTGGTGAGTTTTTCGGTGCCTTGGCAGAATTCGATATAGACATGGCCTATAAAGCCCATATCCAAACTGACACGGAAACACGGCTTCTCATGCTTGAACTAAAAGATTTCAACCACTTCCTGACGCAGTGGCCTGACCTCAAAAAAGCCATTCACACCGTCCATGAAGAACGTGCCGCAAACAAAAAGGATATGAAGAGCTAACACAGCCATCCATATCCTTTTCTATACACTTTTTAGGCCCAAGCCCTTAAGCGAACAAGATTCGTTTCTCCGTTGTCGATTTTAGGAAAGGAGGGGGAACGACAACACAAATCTTGCGTTTTAAACCCTATATCAGCCTGTCAAAGCACGGCGGATAATATCGACATCCTGAGAAATCTGCGCATCATCGTTAATCAGCTCGTCAATCTTGCGCACAGCGTGCATCACGGTTGTATGATCGCGTCCACCAAATTTACGGCCAATTTCCGGCAATGAGCGCGCCGTTAGCTGTTTAGCAAGATACATGGCAACCTGCCGCGGACGAGCCACTTGCCGCGCCCGGCGTGCCGAGTGCATATCCGTCATACGGATATTGTAGTGCTCCGCAACTTTGCGCTGAATTTCATCAATCGTAATCCGGCGGTCGTGGGCACGAAGAAGATCAACCAGCAATTCCTGCGTAGACTCCAGCGTTACCGGTGCCTTTGTCACGTCGGCATGGGCGACAATCCGGTTCAAAGCGCCTTCCAGCTCACGAATATTCGATGTCACTTTCAAAGCCAAGAATTCCAAAACAGCATCCGGAATTGTCGCGCCCAGCAATTCACGTTTGGACTGCAATATCCCCAGCCGCAGATCATAAGTACTGGGGTGAATATCGGCGACCAGCCCCCAAGCCAGGCGGGAACGTAAGCGCTCCTCAAGCCCCATCAGATCGGACGGCGCCTTATCGGCAGAAATTACAATTTGTTTATTCTGATCGACCAGAGCGTTAAACGTATGGAAGAATTCTTCCTGCGTGCTTTCTTTGCCGCTAATGAACTGAATATCGTCAATCATCAGCACATCAACAGAGCGGAACGTTTCTTTAAAAGCCATCATGTCATTGGCCCGCAACGCACGGACGAACTGGTACATAAACTTTTCAGCGGACAGGTACATCACCCTTTTTTCCGGTGCATGCTCTTTCATTGCCCAGCCGATAGCGTGCATCAAATGCGTCTTACCAAGCCCCACACCGCCATACAGGAAAAGCGGATTAAACGGCACATTAGAGCTTTCAACAACCCGGCGCGCCGCAGCATAAGCCAGCGCATTCGGATTACCGACGACAAAACTCTCAAAACTAAAACGTTGATCAAACGGCGAAGACAACTCAAACGGATCAGCATTTTTCATATCCTGATTCGCCTTCCGCGGTTTGGAAGCCACAGCTTCATTTTCCTCAGGCTGAATGGCATTTTGGACCACAACGATCTCGACGCGCTGTACATCTTTACTGCGCTCTTGGCACATTTCGAGAATACGCGCCGCGTAGTGGCTCTGAATCCAATCGCGCATAAAACGGGTCGGAACAGAAACCTCCAATGCGCCATGATAGCAAGCCTGAAGCGTCAAAGGTTTCAACCAGCTCCGGAAAACAGCCTCCCCAAATTCTTCTCGAAAATCATGGTACACAGAATTCCAAAGGTCGCGAATTGCCTGCGACGGTGTAAAGTCGGCATCCGCCCCCTCAAAAGGGGCCTTCGCAACATTCCCTTGGCTTGCCAAATCTGTCATTCTCATGATCTCCCATTAAGTTATTGTTTGTACTAAAAATAAATAAACTCAAACCTCTGCGTAAAAGATAAATACCAACAAAGCTGTGGCAATCCCCTCATTCTGGACACGCAGAAAGAATCCCAAAAGCAAACGCAAAACATACGCGGTCGCTCAATCACCCAAATTTTAAAAAAACAAGATTAAAAACCGAAAGCCCGAAGATACAGCATAAAAACGCACTCCGGTTCCCGCTTACGGATCAATCTTCACACACCACCAGCAAATCACTAAAGATCCGCTTATCTCTCTTCCAACCGTCACAGGTCAAAAAGAACTTTCGATCCTCTCTTTAATATCTTTTTACAGTATTAAATAGAGGCAAAACTATCCGCGAAATTCATTTTTTCTTATGTATTTTTTATACTTTTCCCAAGGCATGAGTGTGCAACACACACCCAACGAAAACCCTTGGTTTCCGCGGCTTGGCGACGATCAATCGCGCCGTCCGTTCTTAAGAATTGACCTTAAACAGGTTTAAAAATGAATGCAATGAGATCAAACACAGAACATACAAAAAGCAACTTTACTGCGCCAAAAATTTTCCCCATAGGCCAATGCTCCGGCGTAGATTTGCCGAAGCTTTTGAAAAATTTATGATGTCTTTTTCAGAGGAAGACAGCCGTTGCGACTGTTCCTTTTTTAAGAAGCCGATTTGAGCTTCTGAATACGAGCAGACAAGCGAGAAATTTTCCGTGCCGCCGTATTTTTGTGCATGATCCCTTTGGATACACCCCGGTGAATTTCAGGCTGAGCCGCTTTCAAAGCACCTTCAGCTGCCACAGCATCACCCGCGCCTAAAGCCAATTCCACTTTTTTAACAAAAGTCCGGATCCGGCCACGACGTGCCCCGTTAATCTCTGCACGACGCGCATTACGACGAATACGTTTTTGTGATGATGCGTGATTTGCCATATCTTCAATACTCTTTATTACGTTTTGTTTTAACTCTTTAACTTCATCCCCTCACGGGTGATGTAAAAACCATATACTTATCCGTTAGATCGGGGAGTTTTACGCGCCCGCGCCGCAAATGTCAAGATAAACTGTGCATAACATTTTCTCTTTTTTTATACGAACAGACACCCCTTAAGAACCGGAGGGCCGGATCATAAAATACACCATAGTATAATCATCTTTAGCTTCGGCACGAATCGTCAATAATTCCGACTGTCTGACGAAGACACCCGGCTTTACAGGTTGCCACCCCATTTGCGGCAAAGTATTTTCATAGAATATCTGCACAGCCGGAACAGCAATCGCCTCCCCCACACCCGTGGCTTCAATAATGCGGCCGCCCGGTTTGTCGAAAATCACAGCGCTGTCGGGCAGCTCATCCATCCCCGGCATCAGCGGCACATCGCCCAGCGATTCAAAAAAGCGCGGCATATCCTGCTCCTGAGCGCTTTCCTGCGCCCCGGCAGAAAAAGACAGAGGCATCAAAGCCCCGCACAAAATCAAACCTATCCAAAAATATCTTCGCATGTCATCCATTCTCTTCCATCGCTGTACGCGACACAAGCAAAAAAAAGAACTGCCGGGCGAAAGCCCGACAGTCCAGATTTGTGTGTGGGGTAAAACAGCGCATGCGAAAGTGGGGAGAGCATGTTGGTCGCTGTTTGATTGTGGTTATACGCACTTTCCGTAAGATCGTCAAGCTTTTTGTAATAAAAAATGCATTTTTTGTAATTTTTTATAGACAAATGATTTTGGCATGTTTATATAACAGAACATGTCGAAAAGGTAAATTGACATAAAAACAACAAGTTAGGAAAAGAAAAGTGCCGACAATCGCCCAAATCCGCGCCGCCCGCGCCCTCCTCGACTGGAGCCAAAGCGACCTCGCCGATCATGCGGGGCTGTCGCAAACCGGAATCGCGCGCCTCGAAAACGGCACCAACCAGCCCAACGCGAGCACAATGGCGAAGATTGAGTATGCCCTAAAAAAAGAAGGCATTAACTTCACAGAAAAAGGCATAGAAAAAGATGATTTCCCCATCTACCACACAGAAGGCGAAACCCACGAGCAAGCCTATTTAAAGCTTCTAGAAGACGCTTTCGAACATTTGCAAAACGTTGATGCTCCGGAATTGCTCATCATGTTTGCCGATGACAGTGTTTCCCCGCCATCGGTCAATGACATGTATCGAAAAATGAGAAAAGCGGGCATCAAGATGCGCCAACTCATTCAAGAAGGAAACAACTATATCATCGGTCCCCTCGAAGAATATAGATACATCCCGAAAGAACTTTTTATAAATCGCGTCACCCTTGTCTATGGTAATCGCATCGCGAACGAAAGCGCTGACGTTCTTCACGGCATCATTCGTGTTGACCCCGTTAATGCGCACATTCAACGCAACATGTTCAATATTCTCTGGCGCACATTGGAACAACCAAAGGAAACAACAACCAATGAACGGTTCTGATCTATACACACTCAAAGTTAAAAATGGCGCAGGCTGGCGTGCCTTTGATATAGCACGCTTGCAGATTAGCGTTGGTCAAGAGTATCACGAAGGCGAAAAGCTGCTGGCAACTCTCGATTGGGCCAATGAGAGATTCGATAAAATTATCATCTGTGTTAATGACACACTCCAAAGGCATAATTTCGAGTTTAAAGGTCACACCACTGATGAAGCTTTTGCTCTTTCGGAGGAAGCGGGCAGGCATTGGATTGAGAGAAATCTTAATCCAATCCGTCAGCTGCCAAACTATGAAATTATTCGCTGGGAGAAATGGCGCACCGACCCCGCATACAACTATGGTCTGGACACCATGAAACGCCTTTATACTCAAAATAATATTTTTAAAGCAGACGTTGATCAGGAAATTGATTCTTTTTGGCAACGTGCGCTCAAGCGAGAAAATCATCCAGACAATTCCGACTACGAAAAATTCAGACAACATTCTCTCAGCTACCTACTTGAGGAATGTGCGATATTCCAATTGATGTTTGCCCGCGATGAAGCCGTCGATATATATCCCGGTTCAACTCTCCTCCCCTGCAAATTAAGTCCGTCAAAAGGACTCGGAACCAGAGGATACACCCGCATAGATTTTCGCAAAAAAGCCGCTTAGTTTCCCAAGCGGCTTTTCGTTATTCGTATTTCAAATATCAGGGCAACTTTGCGCAGGCACAACAGTATGACAACAAAAACGTTCAAGCGTTTATTTGGGGCAGGCGCCAGGAGCGAAGCGTAGTAAAACCTACGTGAGCGACGAAGCAACGCACCCCAAATGAACGAGGAGCGTTTTTACATCATGCCGCCCATACCGCCCATGCCACCCATCGCGCCCATGTCCGGCATGCCGCCTTTTTCGTTATCGTTCGGCGCATCGGTGACCATCGCTTCGGTCGTGATGAGCAGACCGGCAACGGAAGCCGCATCTTGCAGAGCCGTACGGACAACTTTGGCCGGGTCGATCACGCCGTCTTTGACGAGGTCGCAATACTCACCGCTCTGGGCGTTGTAACCGAAGTTAGCATCACCGTTTTCGAGTAATTTACCCACAACGATGGAGCCTTCAACCCCGGCGTTTTCGGCGATCTGACGAACCGGCGCTTGCAAGGCACGACGGATAATGTCGATCCCGACTTGCTGGTCGTTATTGCCACCTTGCAGACCTTCCAGCACTTTCGTGGAGTACAACAATGCGGAGCCACCACCGGCTACGATACCTTCCTCCACAGCGGCGCGGGTTGCATGCATCGCATCGTCGACGCGGTCTTTGCGTTCTTTCACTTCGACTTCGGTCGCACCGCCGACACGCAAGACGGCAACACCACCGGCCAGTTTAGCCAGACGCTCTTGCAGTTTTTCGCGATCGTAGTCGGAGGACGTTTCCTCGATCTGTGCTTTGATTTGCGCCACACGGCTGTCGATATCGCCTTTGTCGCCGGAACCGTCAACAATCGTCGTCTCATCCTTGGTGATGGCAACTTTCTTGGCGGTACCCAGCATGTCGAGCGTTACATTCTCCAGCTTGATGCCAAGGTCCTCAGACACAATCTGACCACCGGTCAGGATTGCCATGTCTTCCAGCATCGCTTTGCGGCGATCGCCAAAGCCCGGCGCTTTCACAGCCGCGATTTTCAGGCCGCCGCGCAGTTTGTTAACCACGAGGGTCGCCAGCGCTTCGCCTTCGACATCTTCGGCAATGATGAGCAACGGACGGCTGCTTTGTACAACAGCTTCCAGAATCGGCAACATCGCTTGCAGGTTGGACAGCTTGCTTTCGTGCAGCAAGATATACGGGTTTTCGAGGTTACAAATCATTTTGTCCGCATCCGTGATGAAGTACGGAGACAGGTAACCGCGGTCGAATTGCATACCTTCCACGACTTCCAGTTCGTTGGACAGGGATTTGGCTTCCTCAACCGTGATGACGCCTTCCTTACCAACTTTCTCCATCGCTTCGGCCAGCATCGCACCGATTTCTTCATCACCGTTGGCGGAAATCGTACCAACCTGTTTGATTTCCTCGTTACCCTTAACCGGCTTGGCGCGTTCCTTCAGGTCAGCAATAACAGCTTCAACAGCCTGCTCCATACCGCGTTTCAGGTCCATCGGGTTCATGCCCGCCGCCACGGCTTTCACGCCTTCGCGAACCATGGCTTGCGCCAGAACCGTCGTGGTCGTCGTACCGTCACCGGCCATGTCGTTTTGTTTTTTGGCGGCTTCGCAAACCAGTTGCGCGCCCATGTTTTCGAACTTGTCTTCCAGCTCGATTTCCTTGGCAACCGTCACGCCGTCTTTCGTAATACGCGGCGCGCCAAAGGATTTATCCAGAACCACGTTCCGGCCTTTCGGGCCCAGCGTTACCTTCACGGCATCGGCCAGAATGTTGACACCGGCCAGCATGCGCTTGCGGGCATCTTCATGAAATTTTACTTGTTTCGCACTCATTTTAAGAGTTCCTTTCAATTTACTAATTAGCAGTCGTTATCACTTTTAAAAGCGGCTCTTAAAAACTTAAGCAGCCTCTTCGATAACACCCATAATGTCGCTTTCTTTCATGACCAGCAGGTCTTCACCATCCATGGCGACTTCCGTACCGGACCATTTGGAAAACAGAACGCGGTCCCCCGCTTTGACATCCAGCGGAACAACTTTCCCGCTTTCATCACGCGCGCCGGAACCAACAGCGACAATTTCACCTTCCATAGGTTTTTCCTGCGCGCTATCCGGGATGATAATACCACCAGCGGTTTTCTCATCAGCATCTACACGGCGCAGAAGCACTCGATCATGCAAAGGACGAAATTTCATTTCGGTTTACTCCTTCAAATTTAAGTTTGGTTATAAACAATGCTGCCGCGCCGAAACCCACTCAGCGGCATTTCCACACAGCAAGCGAGAGTCATTTAAAGCACTCCCCAGCGGATTTCAAGTGTTTTGAGAGGGAAATTTTATTATGCGGCATCATCCATTTGCGACATATCCATGACAAAACGATACGCCACATCGCCTTTTTTTCAAATGAGCAAAGGCATCATTCACTTCGTCCGGCCTGATCATTTTACATTCAGGGTGAATATTATGTTCGGCGCAAAAATCAAGAACTTCCTGTGTCTCCTTGATTCCCCCAATCAAAGAACCAGCCACGCGGCGTCGACCGGAAATTAAAGGCCACGTAATAAACTCTTCCATCGGGCCGACTTGACCAACAATCTCATGCCCCGGCACTAACGGATAAGGCTGCGGCCCCCAATCGCCATTAACCGTGTGCAGATCCGAATGACAAATACCGCTATAAAGAATTTCTATCGCCACATCATTTTCGCGCAAATCTCTGCGCTCGAAATGGTAAGGTACCATATGGGCTGCCGGCGAATGGGCTGCATATCCAACTGTTTTCATGGTCATCTCCTTAGATACTGTAGTCACGTGTTATGTACATTTCTTGCCGACATTAAACAGCAATCCCTTACAGATGCAGCCGCTTTCCAGAATTTAGAATCAAACAGGGGGCACAATAACTATTGTGCTCCCCTTGCGTATTTAACAGTTTAGCAAGATTCCTGTGAGACAATGGAGATGGTGGAACAGGACTTTTTCACCGCTAACGAATTGAAAACAAATAAAAACAAGAAAGTTTTTATATGGCGAACACAAGCGATTTTACGAGACAGTTTAGCGATCACTACCGCCTGACCACGGCGCAGATATTCTATCACCTGCCCGATCACCCGGCGCTGCTACAGGAATATATCTGGCAGGACTACGATCTTGCGCCACGGTTTCCGGAGCTACGCGGTTTTCTCGGCTTTTGGGAAAAGGAGATCGAAGGGCCGCTCCACTCCGTTTACATCGCGCACCGCCGCATCATCGCCCCCGGCAGCTTCACGAACTGCGCCTTTGAAGGCACGCTGCAATAACACGACACAACACCGCCCCCCCAAAGAAAAAAGCCGCCCTAAAACCAGGCGGCCCTTCCCTTTACACTTTCACAAAAGCGTAAGAATTATTTGCGTTGAGCGGCTTCGAATGTGCGCTCCGCACTAACCGGAGCAGCTTCTTCCGGTGCGCTGGAAGCTGTACGCTCATCAGCATAAGGTGCTTGACGCTCGTAGCTGTAATCCATGTCTTCACCGCTTGATGCACAAGCAGACAAAGCCATTACCGCACCAACCATAGATACTGTCATAAGTTTTTTCATTTGATCCTCTTTCCTTTGCGAAAGTTAACAATCCGGGGACAAGCCAAAATGCTCTTTATCTTCATAAAAAGCAAAACCTTTTATCCTATATACACAACTCCGTAAACATTGAACACCGTTTTTCAAGATTTTTTTATTTTTTTTAAGTTTTTTCAACAATGTTCCTATTGCCGATTTATAGATTTCCGTTCTTCTTAAGCTTATTGAAATAAGCATCAACACCGCTCAACAGTGCGGCGGCCAGCTTTTCCCGGTAAGACGATTGCGCCAACATCTTTGCCTCTTGCGGGTTAGACATGAAGCCCATCTCAATCAGGATGGAGGGGATATCCGGCGCTTTCAGAACAGCAAACCCGGCCGAGCGATGGGAATTTTCCAAAACGCGCACGCCCTTGCTCCTTATAGTGCTTACAACCGTATTAGCCAAAAAGTTCGACTGGTTCATCGTATCGCGCATTGCGAGATCAACCAGAATATTCGCCACCACTTCGTCTTCTACGCTCAGATCAACCCCGGCGATCAGGTCCGCGCGGTTTTCCTTATGCGCCAATCGTTCCGTTTGCGCATCGGAGGCTTTCTCCGACAACGTATAGATCGAAGCGCCGCGGACACTGCTCTTACCGATCGAATCGGCGTGCAGGGAAATGAACATATCGGCATCCCGCGCCCGTGCAAACGCCACGCGTTTATGAAGCCGGATATAAACATCCCTATCCCGCGTCAAGGCCACTTCATAACGACCCGTGGCCTCCATCTGTTTTTTCAACGTCAGCGCCATAGCCAGCGTCACGTTTTTCTCAAAAACGCCGTTACTACCGATGGCCCCCGGATCAGCGCCGCCGTGGCCCGCATCAATAACGATCAGAGGCTTTTTACCCCACTTAGAAACCGCTGGTTTGCGCTGTGGAATAACCATCCCCCTGATAGAAGCCTGATGCACCGCCGCGGGCGGAGCCGAAGCTTCCGACGGGGCAGAAGATGGCGCAGTCGCGGCCGCAGATAAAGCCACTTCGTCATCAACATCCAGCGGCCCGACAATCTTGCCCTTGTATTGAGCAAACGCCGCCGCCGACACAGAAGCAAAATCAACGATCAAACGATCCGGCAACCCTTGCGCCGCCGGCAAGAGAAAAGCACTTTTAATCGCTACGGGTTGATCCAGATCCAGAACAACACGCCCCACCCCCGGCTTTAGGCGGCCTTGGCGGATATCTTTAACGCCCCCCCCTGTGGGTGGTTTAATCTGCGCGGCACTCCATTCAAAATCCGGCAGATCGAGAACCATACGATAAGGATCGGCCAGCACAAAAACACGAAAATCCGCACGCTGGCTTAAGTCAAGAACCATACGGGTTTTATCAGGGTGCATACCAAATCGCACATCCCGGACATCCAATGCAAAGGCAGAAGGCACCGCCATCAACGAGAGCAGCACAAAAAAACAAAAGAATGCGAGCGTACGTACTATTCTAAAATTCCGTATCAAGAATGTTACCGTTTATAGTCGTTTCAATTTAAAATAGGACAGAGTCGAAAGTGACCGGCTTTACCAAAAAGCGACGACAACGTACAGCAAGCCTACTTTGAGGAGCTTTTTGAAAAAACGGCTTCATTTGCAGACCTGTCCTATTCTAAAGGGGAATGACTATAATATCCGTTCCCCAAAACTCTATCTTTTATCATAAAACGCATACATACAAAAGCAAAGCCCGTAAAACGCGGCTTTTCCACCGCACTTCATTTTTATCTGAGAGGGATCATCACTTTTTAGTAGACGCGCACGCAAACAATTTGTATTGTTCAGGGAGCGACACGTTGTGGCTCTAGCATAAAGTGTTTAAGACACTGTTTTTTAATTATTTTCAAGGTTTCGCTAGTCGCAACGGTAACATAGGAAGACGCACAAAAATGATCTTCCGGAGCCCGGCGCTGGCTTGTTCAAAGATGCCTTTCCTTCGCGAAAGACAACCGTTGCGAACATCAGCCTCATAAATAGCCGGATCTCAACACGGATGTACGAAACAACGTGCAGCACGTGCCTTTTCCTGCCTCGTCGCACGGCTGGAAAGCGCGGCCGCACGCTCATATGGAGTTTATATAATGACAAAAAGAATGTTGATCGACGCTACCCACAATGAAGAAACACGGGTCGCAGTCGTTGATGGCAACCGCTTGGTTGATTTCGATTACGAAAGCACAGTAAGAAAACAACTCAAAGGCAGTATTTTCCTTGCCAAAGTTACGCGGGTGGAGCCTTCGCTTCAAGCCGCGTTTGTTAATTTTGGCGGCAACCGCCACGGTTTTCTGCCGTTTTCTGAAATTCACCCGGATTATTTCCGCATTCCGATCGCCGACCGTGAGGCCCTGATTGCCGAACAACAGGCCGAGCTGGAAGCTATGGAAGCTGCGGAAGAAGAAGCTATGGAGGCTGCAGAAGAAGCCGAAATTGACACCTCCGAAGAATCCACGGAAAGCGCGGATGATTCCTCTCTTGAAGATGCTGCCGAGCTTGAATCCGACGCTGATGATGCCGACGATACAGACGATGAAGAAGATGACACCGCGGAAGAGGAAGCCTCTGACGACGATTCCGAAACCGCTGATGAAGAGGAAGAAGGTAACAGACGAAACTACCGCCGGGGCCGCGGGCGCCGGGGCCGTGGGCGTGGCCGGACGCGTGCCGCCGCAGACAGCCGCAAGGTTGAAATCGTCGGTGGCGATGGCATTGAAGGCGATCGCCCGGTACGACCGTCTCTCAAAAAGAATTACAAAATTCAGGAAGTCGTCAAACGCGGCCAGATCATGCTGATCCAAGCCTCAAAAGAGGAACGCGGAAACAAGGGCGCGGCTGTGACGAGCTACCTTTCTCTGCCGGGGCGCTATTGCGTTCTGATGCCCAACAGCCCGCGCGGCGGCGGCGTCAGCCGGAAAATCGCAAATTACAAAGACCGCAAGCGCATGCGGGAAATCCTCTCTGAACTGAACGTGCCGCAAGGTATGTCCGTTATCATGCGCACTGCCGGGGTCGAACGCAGCAAAGCCGAAATCAAACGCGATTGCGATTACTTGCTGCGCTTGTGGAACAACATCCGCGAACTCACGCTGGAATCGACCGCGCCTGCCACCGTCCATGAAGAAGGGCACCTAATCCGCCGTTCTATCCGCGACATTTACGCCAAGGACATCGAAGAGGTTCTCGTCGCCGGAGAGGAAGGCTACAAAACCGCGCGTGACTTCATGAAAATGATGATCCCGTCACACGCCAAGCGCGTTAAACTCTACGAAGATCAAAAAGCCCCGTTGTTCCAACGCTATCAAGTTGAAAGCCAGATCGCCGGGATGGGTGAACCGAACGCACAAATGAAATCGGGCGGCTACCTCGTCATCAACCCGACGGAGGCCCTTGTATCGGTCGATGTGAACTCTGGCCGCGCAACCAAAGAACGTCACATTGAAGAAACGGCCCTCAAAACCAACCTTGAGGCCGCCGACGAAGTGGCCCGCCAATTGCGCCTGCGCGATCTGGGCGGTCTGGTTGTTATTGACTTCATTGATATGGAAGAGCGCCGCAATAACCGGAAGGTCGAACAACGCCTGAAAGAGGCGCTGTCTACGGATCGGGCCCGCATCCAGATCGGACGCATTTCATCGTTTGGCTTGTTGGAGCTTTCACGCCAGCGTCTGAACCCCTCTCTCACAGAATCGCAATTCCAGCAATGTCCGCACTGTAAGGGACTCGGCTATGTTCGCACCGTTGATTCAGCGGCCATTACAGCCCTGCGCGCGCTCGAAGAAGAGGGCATCAAAGGCAAGGCTACGGAAGTCGCCCTGCACATCCCCAACGATATCGCGCTTTATATCCTGAACAACAAACGTGAAATGCTCGCCGATATCGAACAGCGCTATGGCTTTAGCGTCTTGATTAAGATCGACGATAATCTTGCGCCGGCCGGCGTGCGGATCGAAGCGCTGAAGAAAAGCGGAGGCAAAGATGAGGCTTCCGAAGATGAAAGCGAACGCGAACGCACCCAAGACGGCAACAGCAACGCTAACGACGAGGAAGACGGTAAAAACCGTTCCCGCCGCCGCCGTGGTCGCCGGGGTGGCCGTCGCCGCAACAACCGGAATGAAAACGAAAACGAAAATGGAGACGATTCCACTCTGGAAGAAAACAATCCGGAAGAAATCACTGTAGGGGCAGAATCGGAATCGGAAGCAGAAGAAAAGCCCAAACGCGGCCGCCGGAAACCCGCCAAGAAAAAGGGTGAGGACTCATCCGTTGAGGAAACGGCGGACGAATCCAAAGCGGAAGAAAAAACCGAAGAGAAAGCTGCGGAAAAACCCAAGCGTGGGCGGAAAAAGAAAACCGACGATGCGCAAACGGACGAAACACCCGCCGCCAAAGAAGAGGAAAAACCCAAGACTAAAAAACGGAGCCCGGCCAAAAAAGCGGCAAAAAAGGACGATGAGAAATCAGACCAATCCGCAAAACCGGAGCCGTCCAACGATACGGCTCCTCCGGCGGCCAAAGAGTACGAAACCGTCAACGAGGCCCCAACCAAAAAGAAAAAAGGCTGGTGGAATAAATTGACGGATTAGGACTTATCCGCGACACGAACAAACGAAGAGAGGGGCTACACAGCCCCTCTTTTTTGTGTTTTGAAGATGGCCCTCTTACCTCTCCCACGCCTTCAACCGCTCGCACGCCTCTATGATATCTTCCGTCGTACCGGCAAAGCTAATGCGTACCGTTTGGTGCCCGCGGCGTGTATCGAAGTCCGTGCCCGGCGTCATGGCCACACCCGTTTCCTCCAGCATGCGGCGGCAAAAGCCTTCCGAGTCATCAGTCAAATCGCTGATATCGGCGTAGGTATAAAACGCGCCCTTGGTATCGGAGAGCTTCGTAAAGCCCGCCTTGGGAAGCTCTGCGCGTAAAATTTCAAGGTTCTGTTTATAGCGCGCAGCATAACCGTCCAGAACATCCGTATGGTCGAACACCTTGTAAGCCACGTGCTGCGAAAGCGTCGGCGGGGAAACAAACAAGCTCTCCGCCAGACATTTTACACGGTCCTTCATATTTTCCGGCAGCACCATCCAGCCCAGTCGCCAGCCGGTCAGGGCAAAATATTTGGAAAAACTGTTCAGCACCACGGCCTCATCCGTATAGCGCAGCACCGTCTCCGCCGGGCTTCCCGTAAAGGTCAAATGCTGATACAGCTCATCGGCAATAATCCTCACGCCGTTCTCATCGCACCATGCCACCATTTCCTTTAAGCTCTCCGGAGAAATAACAGTCCCCGCCGGATTGCAAGGGCTGGCAAGGATAATGCCGTCAATTTTTTCCTCCAACGCTTCCAGATGCGCGCGGGTTGGCTGGTAATCGGAAGAGGAATCCGTTTCGATTTCCACCGGCACCAAGCCCAGCGCCTTCAAGATATTCCGGTAAGCGGGGTAACCCGGCGCGGCCATAGCCACCCTGTCACCCTCCTCAAAAGCGCTAAGGAAGGAGAGAATAAACCCGCTTGATGCCCCCACCGTAATGGCTATCCGGCTAGAATCAAGCTCTATGCCGTACTGGTCGCGATACCACATAGCAATCCGGTCGCGCAAAAGCGGCATACCCATGGCCTCGGTGTAACCTTGGCGCGGGTCAGAATCAATCATCGCCTTAGCATATTCCAGCGCTGCCAGCGGCGCACCGTCGCTGGGCTGACCGGGGGCCAGACTAATCACATTTTCCCCGGCCGCCTTACGTTCATTGACCTCGCGCAAAATATCCAACGCCCGAAACATGGGAACAGCCGAGCGATCAGAAAGTTTTAAAGCCATGATTAAGTTTATCCTTTATCTATCCTTCAAAAATTTCTCACCAAAAGGCCATATTCGCAGCCTCTTGGCAAGGATTTATCCGGCACGGCGCCCTGAAATAATAATACGCGATACGTCCTACGTAGTACGTATCTCGTATAATGCTCTATCTGCCCCTCTCCTTACACACAATTTACCATAAGAAATTTGCCATTTATTAAGCTTTTCAGGTACAATATGTTATCTAGTGAAAAAGCTATTTGCTAAAGGCCGCAGAGCCTTACAAAGACGGATAACAAAGGTCATGAGTACGGATAAAGAAGGCGACATACCGAACGAGCACAAAACCGCACACTCCTTTAATGAACTTGTTGCGGATGGGGATATTCATGTCTCCGGCAATGCTGCGGAAAGTGATAATGATATCCAAATAACCGTTATCTCGGCCACCCCGCGCACGGAAGAAGAACTGGAAGCCATAGAACAGGAGGTTGCGGCCAATCCTGCTCTCGCAATCGACAGGGATCCCGATTATATGCCCGGCCTCGATGATGAGGATGAAACGCCCGGCCTTGAAGCTGGCAAAGAATCACAAAAGCCGGGCCTTGAAGTCGATTGGTATAACGAAGGTGAAAATCCAGGGCTTGAGTCCGGAAGCCATCACAGCGGCGCCGGACTAGAAGCGGGCGATGCGACGACACTCACAGATGATTTTTCCACCACCTACAATCCGGGTTGGGGGCGTCTGGTGGGGGATGTCCGTTTTTACAAAATGGGCGATAACTACGTTTTGGTCCACCCCAAAAAGATGAACGCAGCGACCCAAAAACTTTATAACAAGCGCCTGCAACAAATCATGGCGGACGCGACAATCAACAAGGGCTGGACCAGCTTTTACGCCCATGAAAAAACCAGCGGCCTGCTTGCCTCTATGCTCGGCATCGGCGCACACGGAAAATTTTCACCGAACATCATGACGGCTATGCAAAGCGCCCGCGACGCGCATCTTGATATGATTAAGCGCCAAGCCAGCAAGGGCGCCGCCGGACTTGCGGAAGATGGAACGCAAATGATCCCGAAGGACGATGCAACGCCCAAACAACGCCGGTTGATTGCCGCATACAACGCACAAGCTGTTGCCGGGTTTGCCGGCGAAGCTTCCAAAAAGGTAGGCCCTTGGGCCGTACACAACCCCTTTGCTCAAATCGGTCAAAGGATGAGTAATTTGAAGAACGCAGCGAAAGAAGAGCTAGTCAAAGCGCCGATAGACAAGGTTAAAACCCGGGGCGTTCTCGGCGTTGGTGGTTTCGAAACACACCTGAGCTAATTCCAGCCCTCTGCGACATCATCCCCCTATCCCCCATCGTCAGGTTGTGGTAAATAGGATATTGATTTTTATTCCTGCTTTCTAATATAAACAACCACCATGACAGATATCATTAAAACAGACGTAATTATTGTGGGCGCCGGGCCGGTGGGCCTGTTCGCCGTGTTTGAGCTGGGCCTGCTCGACATGAAGGCGCATTTGATCGACATCCTCGACCGCCCCGGCGGGCAGTGCACAGAGCTATATCCCGAAAAGCCGATCTATGACATTCCCGGTTATCCAACCATCAACGGGCAGGAATTGACCGACAATTTGATGGAACAAATCAAGCCGTTCGGCCCGACGTTCCACCTCTCGCAAATGGTGACAAACCTCGAAAAACAAGAGGACGGAAACTGGCGCGTGACGACGGATGAAAACACCGTGCTGGAGGCCCCCGTTGTTGTGATCGCGGCGGGCGGCGGCACCTTTATGCCCAAAAAGCCGAACATCCCCGGCCTTGAGGAATACGAAGGTAAATCCGTTTTTTATGCCGTGCGCAAACGCGATATGTTCAAGGGTAAAAACATCCTGATCGCCGGGGGCGGTGATTCCGCGCTCGACTGGACGGTTAACCTGCAACCCGATGCTGAAAGCATGGCCCTGATCCACCGCCGGCCGGATTTCCGCGCCGCACCGGACAGCGTCGGAAAAATGAAAGCGCTGGCCGATGAAGGGAAAATGGATTTCCACGTGGCCAATATTACGGGCCTGAACGGCACGGACGGCCAGCTTGAATCTGTTAGCGTCAAATCAAAGGAAAAGGGCGAATATGAAATCCCGTGCGATACGCTTTTGGCCTTTTACGGCCTGACGATGAAGCTCGGCCCCATTGCCGAATTCGGGCTAGAGCTAACCGATGACGGGCTGATCCCGGTCGATACGGAGAAATTTGAAACCTCCACGCCAGGCGTCTTCGCGATTGGCGATATCAACTGGTATCCGGGTAAGCTGAAGCTGATCCTGTCCGGTTTTCATGAGGGCGCTTTAATGGCGCAAGCAGCCTTCCGCCTTTGCTTCCCGGATAAAAAGCTGCTCTTCCAGTACACGACTTCCTCCACGAACCTGCAAACCAAGCTGGGCGTTAAGGAAGGGAAGTAAGCGCTTCTTCGCCACCCACGAGGAGGCCACTCTGAGGAGCCCCCATCTTTTGCGATTATGTAAAATTTAAATGTATGGAATATGCCGTAAAACATCCCCTCCACTGTCATTCTGAGCGAAGCGAAGAATCTTTACCCACCTCTTTAAGATCCTTCGCTGACGCTCAGGATGACAAATAATCAATGCTTCCTGAAAACATGCCAGTAAATCCCAACCACGGGCGCACGCACGACCATCGCCAAACTGTACGAGTCCGTTACATACGCGAAATAGAGCACCGCTACCGGATTATAAAACCGGAACTCGGTGAAGAAATTATGCCATGCTAACAGTTTTATATTACGTTCAACCGACATTGCTCTGGCCAGACCTTTACGAATTGATTATGGTTTAAGAGGCAACAATAAACGTCATACAAACACCCCTTGGCAAGAAAAACATGGCCGCATTCGATTTTATAGACGCCGCCGGGCACGGATATAAAACCATTTGGAAGGAACGCTCTTACCTGATGGGGCTGGCGGCGTTGCCTATACTGGTGAGTTTACTGTGCCATTTGGCTTTGATGCTTTCGGGCTGGGATCAATATATTTTCCGGCAAGCTCTGGTTTTGCTGCCCTCCTTCTTTGCTAACGGCTGGATGGTTTCTCACTTAAGCCGCCTGATTTTTTTAGGCCAGCGCTGGCCGTTCCGCCCCAGCGGCAACGAAACAAAAGACATCGCAGCCTTGGAAGACCGGGCCCGCGGGATTGTGAGCGGCACACTCACGTTTGTCTTGATTAATTTTATTATGATAGGCGCCATCGGTTTCTATCAACTATTGACGAAAGACTACACACCACCGCCCGGCGGACCGGAAAATCTACCGCTGATTTATTACATTTCAGCCATCGGCATGATGCTCGCCCTGATCTGGTTATTTCGGCTTGTGTGGCTTTATATTCCCGTAGCCATTGGCTACCCCCTCCGGCGTTTCATGCGCGACATTAGCGGAATAGCAACCTCTTTTTATCTGGTCGCGACATGGATTATCGGCTACATCCCGGCTATTTTCCTGTTTTTCAATATTTCAGCCTCCGTTTTAGAGCCCTATAGTGAGGGCGCGGCAGCAGACCTTCCCTTTATGGTCGAGTTGTTTATGGCGATCTTCAGTGTTTTGGTAGACACAATCGTTCTCTTGATTACAACGGCGGGTATTGCCTATGCGTTCCGCAACATCATTGGCACAAACAAACCAACAAATAAGGGGAAATCCGAATGAGTGACGAAGAATTGAAAATCTATGTAACGGATTTCAACGGTGAAGAACACGAACTAGTGGCTCTTGAGGGCTGGCGGGTTATGGAAGTCATTCGCGACTACGAACTGCCTATCAAAGCGGAATGCGGCGGGGCCTGCTCTTGCGCAACATGCCACGTATACGTTGATGAAGAATGGCTGGATAAGCTCTACCCACCCACGGACGAAGAAGAAGACATGCTGGATGAAGCTATCGACATTCGGGACAACTCCCGCTTGTCATGTCAAATTCTCGTCAGCCCCGAACTCAACGGCTTAAAGGTCACCATGGCCCCCGGAAGCCAGAAAGACTAAAACGCCTCATGAAACAAGCACTTCTTCAGATTACCACATTCCTGATCGTTAATATCGTTGGCGCCTTTATTATTCCCTTCATGGTTCATGTAGGAATCGCGGCGGATATCATCACGTTAAATGAATCGGAAGAACTGCGCCACGCTCTCCTGCAATGGCTAACGCGTGGAACGGGATTTTGGATTTTCTGCGCTTTAGCCAGCCTTACATTTTTCTTCTTTGATAAAAAAATAAAGAAACGCACGGCTCTATTCCTGCCGCTTTACGGCCCCTTTCTTTATAGCCTTGCTATGTTCGCCTATTTTGCCGCGCACTAGATACTGTAGTCATATGTTATGACTACAGTATCTAGGAACTAATTGTTAAGGGTTCGTGCCCGAGCCGAACTTTGCTTACCGGCCAATTTTTCTTCCGGTTCGCTATCATCGTCAGTCTTTTCTTCCGCATCGGAAGCCTCCGTCACAGATTCGTCTGTGTCTGGGCTATTGCCACTCTCATCACCGGTAGCATCCGCATTTTCGACAAGCTCAACCCCCGTTTCTTTAGCTTCAAGCGGTGCGGCTGGCTCCTCTGGCTCTTCATCATCCGGAAGCTCATCGCCCGGCGTATCGGATGAATCATCCCGCCGCGCGACCAAAACCGGATAACCGCTGCGCTCATGCATCACGCGACGCAGCGCCGGCCAATCCAAAGCATCGGCCTCATCGCCAATGGCTTTCACAATCACATCCATATCGGCGGCGCTCATCTGATAAGAAGGAAGCCCCCCTTCCTGCTCGATTTTATCAGCCTGATCCATCGCAGGGTGAACCTCCACATAGAATTCATCTCCGATCCATCCGGCTTTGACGGGCTGGTTAACGACCATAACTTGCGTGCCGACCGGTACATCGCGGTAAACCCTTACGATGTCCTCCGGATACAGGCGAATGCAGCCGCTACTCACCCGGCGCCCGATACCATAGGGTTTGTTCGTGCCATGCAGGGCATATTGCGGCCAGCCCAAATAAAGCGCATGCGTGCCCATGGGATTGTCAGGTCCCGCCCCCACAGAGTCGGGAAGATCCGGGTTTTCTTTGCGCATACGTGCCGTCGGGCGCCAAATGGGGCCTTCCGTTTTGCGCACGATTTGCGTTTTTCCGGTCGGCGTAGCCAGTCCCTCCCGGCCAACGCCCAGCGGATAAGTTTCCGGCGGCATACCGGACTGCGCAAAATAGTACAGGCGCATCTCCGGCAGATTAATCACGATCCCCTCACGATCGGCCTGCGGCAACAAGTGCCGCATCGGCAAGATAAGCGCCTTATCCGCACCCGGAACCCAAGGGTCAATATCCGGATTGGCACTCCGCAATTCGTTAAACCCGATATCGTTTTCCCGCGCGATCTTAATCAACGTATCTTCGTACAGCGTCGTGTACGTCCTCATGTCCCCAACATAAGACAGAGCATAAGGCGCTTTCCCCGCCGCCCATGTCGGCGCAGAAAAAGTCGCGAGCAAAACACTCAGGAGCAATAAACGCATGTATCTATCCCGCCATCCGGGCTTCCAGCCCTTCGATAATCTTGTCCATAAATTCCTCGGTGGTCAGCCATTTCTGATCGCCACCCACCAGCAGTGCCAAGTCTTTGGTCATGTGACCGCTTTCGACCGTTTCCACACAGACCTCTTCAATCCCTTTAGCAAAAGCGATGAGTTCGTCATTCCCGTCAAACTGCCCGCGATACTGCAAACCGCGTGTCCACGCAAAAATTGAGGCAATCGGGTTAGTGGAGGTTTTGTTGCCCTTTTGGTGTTCGCGGTAATGGCGCGTAACGGTCCCGTGGGCAGCCTCGGCCTCCACACATTTCCCATCGGGCGTGAGTAGAACGGAAGTCATCAAGCCCAACGACCCAAAGCCCTGCGCTACGATATCGGACTGCACATCACCGTCATAATTTTTACAAGCCCAGACAAACCCGCCGCTGGATTTCACAGCCTGCGCCACCATATCGTCGATCAAACGGTGTTCGTACCACAGCTTTCTCTTATCGAATTCACCTTTGAATTCGTCATCGAATACACGTTGAAAAATCTCGATAAATTTCCCATCGTACTGCTTGAGGATCGTATTCTTGGTCGACATGTAAACCGGGTAATTTCTTTGCAAGCCGTAGTTAAAACAAGCGCGCGCGAACCCTTCAATCGACTCGTCAAGGTTATACATCCCCATCGCCACACCGCTAGACGGAAAGTCAAACAGCTCGTACTCCACCGCTTCGCCGCCATCGGCGGGTTCGTATTTCATTGTCACACGCCCCGGCCCCGGCACTTTAAAATCGGTGGCTTTGTACTGATCGCCAAAGGCATGACGGCCGATCACCATCGGCTCGGTCCAGCCCGGCACATAACGCGGTACGTTGGTGCAGATAATCGGCTCGCGGAATACCGTCCCGTTCAAGATATTCCGGATCGTTCCGTTCGGGGACTTCCACATTTTCTTTAAGGAGAATTCCTCAACCCGCGCCTCGTCCGGCGTGATGGTCGCGCACTTCACACCAACCCCGTGCTTCTTGATTGCATTGGCCGCATCAATTGTCACCTGATCGTCCGTGGCGTCGCGATTTTGGATCGATAAATCATAATATTCCAGATCAACATCCAGATAGGGCTTAATCATCCGCTCCCGGATCATTTCCCAGATAATACGGGTCATTTCATCCCCGTCGATTTCAACAACCGGATTGGCGACTTTGATTTTTGTCATGGACTCAGACTCCCCTTAAAGACGAATAAAACTGTTCCCCATAGTAAAGAAAATCACAGACGAATAAACACGAATTTACATTCAGCACAATTTTCACTACAACTTGCTCATACCCGGACCATCAACATCCCGGCGAAAAGATATATAAAGAGATATATAATGACTATTTCACTTTTTTCAAACCAAGCGAAGATCCCCGTCCGCGCTTTCTTTATCGGCCAACAAATCACCCTCAAAGCTTTCGACAAATCGCAAAAACTGGCGACAGCACCTCTGACCGTCCGGGCCGGTACAGACGGATGCGCCGTAATTTTTCGCTATGGCGCCGTTGTACTGTTCAACCTCGACCCGGCCTCTGAAGCCGCTTTTCTTGAAAATATAAAACAGTGGGTTATTGATCTCTTTGATACCCCGGCTCCCGAATCCGCCCTTATCACAATAAACACCAAACAGGCTGAAAATACGGACGGCGATGAAATATATTTGAAAAACGCCTCTATTGAACGCTTACAGCTTGTCGCCGATATCCTTGCAAAGAACATTGTCCTCTCACATTACGAATCTCATGTTTCCACCATTTTCGATCAGATCGACCCCTTTGCCGCTGATTTGCAAAAACACGGGCGGGTCAATGGCCGGAGAGCGCGGGCGCTACTGCGCAATATTGGCGCCAGCCTGATGATCCAGAGCAAGATGACCGGCCGCGTGGAAATCACGGAAAAACCCGATCTCTTGTGGGACCACCCGGAACTCGATCGCCTCTATTTCCGTCTGGAAGGCGAATACGAGCTGACCGAGCGCCACAACGCCCTGAAACAAAAGCTGGAGCTCGTCCACCAAACGGCGGAAACGCTGACGGGCCTGCTCAGCGAGCGACGCACGCTTCATGTCGAATGGTACATTACCATTCTGATCGTGATCGAAATTATTCTGAGCGTGGGCGAACAGTTTTTGTGGGGCGGCCACTAGGGTCAAGCCCTAAGATAGCGCTATCAATTCTTCCACTAACCGTTCATAAACCCGGTCGAACAAGCCGCTCTTGGCGATGCGGCCTTTGCCCTCTTTCCACAGCTCATACATCACGGTACGCGGCCCGACATGGCAAATTACAAACCGCAGGGCCGCAGGCTGATATTCGCTCTTGTGATAGGCATATTCAGCCACACCTTCATCAAAATCGACATCAACACTGCGATAGTTTAAAAGCTTGTCGGCGGCGGCCTGCAAATACAGCGCATCCAGCTTTTTAAACTGCGCGTTCGTAAAGCCCGCCTTTTCAAGTGTTTTAAAATCAGGATTTTCGATGACTCTTAAGATCATTATCCTTATATTGTACCATAATTCACGATAAAATTTAAAAAAGAATGGCGGGATTAAAGACTCGCATTATGACGGATTTTCGTTAAGATGACCGCCAGAATTGGAAAGCCCTAAATAAAGAAGATATCATGACGACAAAAGACTTACCGCAAAATGACCTGATCCACGAGGTAGAAGAAGCCCTCCATCAAGAACGGCTACAAACGCTCTGGAAAGAATACGGCCCCTACCTTATCGCAGGCTGCGTTCTGGCCGTCCTGTTTACGGCCTTGGTAACGGGCTACCGCACTTGGGATAAAAACATAAACGAAGCGCAAACCGCTCAAATTATTGAAGCAACACAGTCCGACGATATTCCTGCGGCACTGACACAGATCGCCGGACGCTTGCGCCCCGGTCAAAAGGCTATTGCGGAAATCACAGCCGCGGGACTTTTGCTGCAAGAAGGCGACAACGAAGCGGCTCTGGTTCAATACCAAACGGCTGCCGCGGACAAAACGCTGGAAGCGCAATGGCGTGATATGGCAACCTTAATGGCGGTTAAGATCGAATGGGACATGACGGATGCGGAAAGCCGCGACACGGCCAGTTTCCTTGGACGGCTGAACGAACTTATTGCCAACGACCAAAGCCCGTGGCAAAACCATGCCCGGCTGCAAGCGGCACTGATAGCTGCACACGGTCAAAACGACTACGAACAGGCCCGTGCGCTTTTGGCTCCTGTCCTTGAATCGAAAACGGCGCCGCAAAGTTTACGCAGCCGCGCCAAAGCGTTGGATCACATATACGCCCTGAAAGCGGCCCAAAACACAAAAGAGGCTTCGGACAAGTAATGCGTTTTGCTCATTTATTTTCTGTTCTGTTTGTTTGCGCATCCCTAACCGCCTGCTCGACCGTCGGCGATATGTTCGGCAGCGAAGATGGCCCGCCGCTTCCCGGCCAGCGCATTTCCATTTTAGAGCTGCAAAAAAGGCTGGAACCCGACAGCGCTGCGGCCAAAGCCGCCCCCATCACCTTGCCCGCTCCATGGCGTAATGAATACTGGCCGCAAAGCGGTGGTTACCCCAACCACTCCATGCAGCATTTAGCTCTTGGCACCGGTGATTTAAAACATCTGTGGACGGCAAAAATTGGCCGCGGCTCTTCTAAAGCGCTACCTTTGACAGCCCAGCCAATCCTTGTTGATGGCCGGATTTTCGCGATGGACACAGACTCGACGCTCTCCGCTTTTTCTATTGAGGATGGAAAACGCCTTTGGGAAGTCGATGTACGCGCCCTCGAAGAAGACGACCCCGTGATCGGCGGCGGACTGGCTTATGCCGCGGGGCAAATATACGTAACGAACGGCTACAATGAAATTCTGGCTCTATCGGCACAAAACGGAGCTCTCACATGGCGTGCCGCTCTTCCGGCTGCCGCACGGGGTGCGCCGACGGTCATGGACGATCGGGTTTTTGTCACCACGCTGGACAACCGCCTTGTCGCCATGAATGCCGCATCGGGTGCCGTTTTGTGGGACTATGAAGCCATTGCCGACACGACCAGCCTTGTGGGCGCGGCCAGCCCTGCCGCCGGACGTGATATTGTCGTCCCGGCTTTTTCTTCGGGTGAGCTTTTAGCCCTACACGTTGAAAATGGTGTCATCGCGTGGAGCGATAATCTGTCTTCCGCCCGCTATGCCGGAACACTGGCGGGCCTTTCCGACATCAGCGGCCTTCCGGTCATTGATCGTAATCTTGTGATTGCCGTAGGCTTTGGCGGTCACCTCACCGCGATTGATGAGCGCACCGGCGAGCGCATCTGGCAACGTGAAATCGGCGGCACGCAAACCCCGTGGGTTGCGGGTGACTATGTGTTTATTCTGTCCGCCAACAACGAAGTCGTCGCTTTGGACCGTTATAACGGGAGCATTCTGTGGGTCTCACCGCTACCGCGCTATAAAAACCCGGACAGCAAAAGCGGTCCTGTTTTTTGGGCGGGGCCGGTTTTGGCTGGCGAACGCCTCATTGCCGCAGGCAGTCACGGCGAGATTGCCGAACTCAGTCCTCAAACCGGTGAGGTTATAAGGCATTGGGATGCAGGTTCCAGCTTTTCCATTCCGCCACTGGTTGCCGGCGGTGTGCTCTACCTGCTGGATGATAACGGCACGCTCTCGGCGTACAAGTAAGGCATAAAACAGACCATGTTTACACTCGCGATCGCAGGCCGTCCCAATGTCGGCAAATCAACATTATTTAACCGGCTGGCGCGGAAAAAACTGGCGATCGTCGATGATACGCCCGGCATTACCCGTGATTGGCGCGAATCTGAAGGCTGGCTTGGCGGCAAGGCAATCCGCATTATCGACACGGCCGGGCTGGAGGAAGCCTTTGACGAGAGCATAGAAGGCCGCATGCGGCAGCAAACCGAGCGGGCATTGGCGCTGGCCGATGCGGTTTTGTTCATGGTCGACGGGCGCGCCGGCATCACGCCGCTGGACGAGCATTTCGCGCGCTGGCTCCGCAAGCAAAAAATCCCAGTGATCCTCGGCGTCAATAAATGTGAAAGCGCCCGCGCCACAGAAAGCGCTATTGCAGAAGCTTATGCGTTGGGGCTGGGCGAACCGCTTGCCCTGTCCGCCGAACATGGCATCGGGATCGGCGAATTATATGACGCGCTGGAGCCACACTTCCCGGAGGAAAACGCCGATGATGCGTCCTCCGAAGACGACGATTCCCTGCTCATCAGCGAGGAAGAACTCGACGATCTGGAGGGGCTGGATGACTATGACTTCGCCGCCGGGCAAGACGAACCCCCGGCGGAGGAAATTCCCCTGCGCCTTGCGATTGTAGGCCGCCCGAATGTTGGGAAATCGACGCTCATGAATGCCCTGCTGGGTGAAGAGCGCTCTATGACCGGGCCGGAGGCCGGCATTACCCGCGATGCGATTGCCGCCAAATGGACCTATAAAGACCGCTTGTTCCGTCTCGTCGATACGGCGGGCATGCGCAAAAAAGCCAAGATCACCAACCGGATTGAAAAGATGTCGGTGGATGATTCCCTGCGCGCGATTCGTCTGGCGCAAGTCGTTGTGCTTGTTCTGGACGGTAATGCGATCCTCGAAAAACAGGATTTGCAAATCGCCGATCATGTCATCAGCGAAGGCCGCGCGCTCATCATCGCCATTAATAAATGGGACGATGTGAAGGAGCGCACCGAAGCGCTCGAACATCTACAATACAAGCTCGAAACTTCACTGGCGCAGGTGCGCAACGTGCCGACAGTGACAATTTCGGCGCTCAAAAAACGCGGCATGGACAAGCTGATGGATACGATTTTGAAGACGTACACTGTCTGGGATAGTCGTGTCTCGACGGGTAAACTGAACCGCTGGCTGGCGGGTATGGAAACCCGTAATCCCGCGCCGCTGGTGGGGGGGCGCTCCAACCGCCTGCGCTACATCACGCAGATTAAATCCCGCCCGCCGACTTTTGCTATATGGGTTGCCCGCCCGAAAGAGCTGCCGGACAGCTACAAGCGCTATTTGATTAACGGCCTGCGTGAGACTTTTAAAATTCCCGGCGTGCCGATCCGCTTGCTGGTCCGCACCTCCAAAAATCCGTTTAAGAATAAATGAAGATGACTGTAATTGAACGCATCACGTTCGATAGCGAAAATCCCGGTAAGCATCTGGTTGTATTGGGCGCGGTACACGGCAATGAAAAATGCGGGACGGCGGCGATCAGACGCATCACTCCCGAAATTGAGTCGGGAGAGATTAAGCTTAAAGCCGGGAAAGTCACTTTTGTTCCTATTGCCAACCCCCGCGCATACGAGGAAAATAAACGCTTTGTTGAGCGCAATCTTAACCGTCACCTCTACCCCAAGGACGCTCCTGTTCACTATGAGGATCACTTAACCTCTATTCTTTGCGGCATTCTGGATGAGACCGACGCGCTCCTCGATTTGCATTCGTTCCAATCTTTAGGGACGCCCTTTTGTTTTCTCGGAACAAGCAGCGCAGAGGAAATCGACTTTTGCCATGCCTTGGGTGTGGTGCACTTCATCTACGGCTGGAGCGATGCCTTTGGTAACAGCTCAACGAATTCCGACCCTTATGAATCAATGGGTACAACGGAATATACCCGCCATAAAAAGGGGATCGCCACAACTTTAGAATGCGGCCATCACGATGATAAAGACGCGCCCGCTATCGCCTATAACGCCATCCTGAATGCTCTGGTTCATTTTGGAATGACTGAGGAAAAACACGCCACGCGCGCGAAACAAAAGCACCACTACATCAAGATGAAAACGGTCTTTTACAAAGAAAGCCCCGGCGCATTCGTTCAACCTTGGAAACACCTCGATCAAGTCAATGCGGGGGATGTCATTGCCCGCTATGATAACGGAGAAGAAATTCGCGCCCCGGAAGATGGCTATCTGGTCCTGCCAAAGGGGGAAACAGACCGCCCCACCGGATCGGAATGGGTTTATTTCGGCGTAGAGACAAATCAGCCTCAGCCCCAAACAGAGCAACCCCAACCATAAAAAACCCGCCGGATTGCCAGCGGGTTTTTGGTATAAATAAAGATGAGGCTTTTTAAGCCGCCATCTTCTGCACATCACCGGAAACAATACGCATTTCCTGTTGCGGGAACGGAATGGAAATTCCTTCCTTGTCGAAGGTGGTTTTGATCTTTTCTTGCAAATCGAAGTAAACCGGCCAGTAATCGCCGCTATTCACCCACGGGCGTACAACCAGATTCACAGAACTGTCGGCCAACTCGGACACGGCAACCAAAGGCTCCGGATCTTTAAGGATACGCTCATCAGCATCAATGATTTTTGTTAAAACCTTTTTCACTTTGGAAAGATCGTCGCTGTAGCTAACGCCAACAATCATGTCAATCCGGCGCGTGTCTTTGGCAGAATAGTTGATAATATTGCCGCCTGTAATCGAACCGTTGGGAACAATCACAGCCTTGTTATCACCGGTTTTCATCATGGTCGTAAAGATCGTGATGTCTTCCACCACACCGGACGTACCCCCCGCCTCGATAAAGTCACCGATTTTGAAAGGACGGAACAGGATAATCATCACGCCGGAAGCCAAATTCCCCAGCGAGTCTTTGAGCGCCATACCAACGGCCAAACCGGCAGCAGCCATCACGGCGGCCAGCGATGTTGTTTCAATGCCCAGTTGGCTCAGTGCGGCGATGACGATAAAGGCCAGTGCCAAACCGTACAAAACATTCCCGGAGAATGAAACCAGTGTTTTATCGACATTGGCTTTCTCCATCATGTGTTTGATAAGCGTAACAGCTTTTTTCGCCACCCATTTCCCGACAAAGAAAATGGCAACAGCTATCAAAGTCTTAATGGCATAAAAGCTAATCACAGCAGCAAAAGATGCAGGTTCCATAGGATTACCTCCTTAAAAATATCTTACAAATCATGAAATTACGGCCCTCACTCTATAGCAAAGAGCCCGATATAGGCAAGCCCGTTTATCGCTTTGGGCGCTATTCGCCTTCCGTCACGGCGGAGGTCTCCGTTTCGGCAGCAGATTCTTCCTCCGGCCAGGTCATCTCACTAAGGGCTTTGGAAAGTCCCTCTTCGCTTGTATCCATGGAATTCAACAGCGCCGTACATGCCTGCAGCGTGGTCACGGGAACTTTATCAATCTGTTTCTCGGCATAGGCCGCTGCCGTATCAATCATACCCAAATAGTTTGTAATAGATTCGGGGTCTTTGAAACGGGCACTTATGGCTTTTTGCATGTTTTCTTCCTGCCCTTCAATCAGGGGGGAAAGAACATCCGACCATGCAGAAAAACGCGTACTAATATCATCGGCCATGCTCGCATTTTCTTTGGCGCAGGCTTCCGTTGCATTTTGCACATCGGCTTTGGCGACGCGAATAGCCCGCAGCATCCCGAAATTGGTTTTAACGTGTACTAAAGTTTCTATTTCCTGTTTACCGAGTGTTTGAGATATATTTTTAGCCTCTTCTATGATTGGCGCGATATAGGGATTAAGAGCATCCTCATCACTTTCGCTTTGCTCTTCCGGCACTGTTTCAGCAGCAACAGCGGCCTCCTCAGAAACGGCCGTCTCCTCAGCCACAGCAAAAAAGGGGAAACTCAAAATTAGAAACAAAGCAAAAAAAGAAAAAGAAAAAGAAAAAGAAAAAGAAAGTGTACGCATGATTTTTATTCCTCAAGAAACAAAACTATATAGCTCTTACGACTCTATACACGAAAAAAGACCGCCGGAAAACCCGGCGGCCAGAGGGGGACAAATTTATTTTTCCGATTATGGCCTGTCAAAAGGGCTGTGCATATGCGGGTACGCTCCTACCCCGGCTACGGAAAAATAAAAAATTACGCTATCACCATCTCTATCTCTTTTTTTCTGTTCTCTCTTCCTGAGAGGCATCCTTTAAAAAGGATTTTTCGCTCTTGTTTTGTGCTCTTGCCTTACGATTGCCTACAATCATTTTGTAAAAGTATTTTACATATACAATTTTAGCAAAATAAGAGTAAATAGGTCGTAAAAAATAAATACAATTTTATCTTTATATAGCCATGTCGCTTTATAATCGTTTCGATTAACGCCTCCTACAAGCTTGCTATTTACCAACAGACAGTGAAGAATGACATCCATGATTATTACAGAACAAAGCAAACTCGATCGGCTATGTGCCGATCTCGCACAAGAACCTTTCATTACTGTCGATACGGAATTCCTGCGGGAAAAAACCTACTACGCGCAGCTGTGCCTTGTACAGGTTGCCGGGCCGGAAGGCGATGCGGCGGCGATTGATCCGCTGGAGGGCGGATTAGACTTAACACCGCTCTATGATCTCTTAGCCAACGAAAATGTTTTGAAGATTTTTCACGCCGCGCGGCAGGATTTAGAAATTTTCTACAACCTGACCGAAAAAATCCCGCATCCCCTTTTCGATACACAAGTGGCAGCTATGGTTTGCGGCTATGGGGAGCAAATCGGTTATACAAACCTCGTCAAGGCCATCACCGATGTGCAACTCGACAAAGCGCAGCAATTTACCGACTGGTCGCGGCGGCCGCTGTCAAAAAAACAAGTGGCTTATGCGCTGGATGATGTGACCTATTTGCGGGATGTCTACCACGCACTGGCGGCAGAGCTGGAGGATAAAGGCCGCACCAAATGGGTCGCGCAGGAAATGGATATTCTGACCAGTCCGGACACCTATAAAAACCCGCCGGAGGATGCTTGGCAGCGCATTAAGGTGCGTACGCACAAACCGCGCGTTCTGGCCGTGCTGCGGGAGGCTGCTGCGTGGCGCGAACATGAAGCGCAGCATCGGGATGTGCCCCGCAATCGTGTGGTGCGCGATGAAACACTGGCCGATCTGGCCGCCCATCCGCCGGAAACGATGGAGGCCTTGGGGCGCATTCGCGGCTTTTCTCCCGACATGGCGCGCGGGCGCTTGGGCAAAGGCGTGCTAGAGGCTGTGAAGATCGCACTGGCGCTACCGAAAGATCAATGCCCGCAGCCTGAGAAAAAAGACAAACTGCCGTTGGAGCATGCGCCAGCGCTGGAGATGCTCAAGATGTTGCTGCGGATACAAGCCGCGGAAAACGGCGTGGCGGCGAAGCTGATCGCTAACAGTGACGATTTGCAAGAATTAGCGCGCCACGGCATGAAAGCCGATGTCCCGGCCCTGAAAGGCTGGCGTTATGAGGTCTTCGGCAAAGAGGCCGAGGCGATGCTTAAAGGCCGCCTCAGCCTGACACTTAAAAATGGCGCGATCCACAAAATGACGGTTTAGGCTATTTGGGGAGAGCGGCCACGCCTCCCGCCAAGAACACGCCGTTGCGGCTCCTGCGATTGGTTTTGATTGGCGGGTACTTGAAGTGCAACCGATCCGAGTTTTTTTCGGTCGGCCTTCATTATAGCATCCAATTCGTGCAGAGTTTTCGGTTCTTGTTCTTGAATAGTTTTCCAACTTGCCATGCGTTGCACAGAGCCCTCCTTGAAATACGCAAAGCCATCTGGAATACGTTCTGCAAAATCCTGAACATATTTCGTTTCAGCGTCATCATTAGAATTCAGACCATTGCAGCGGGCAAGACGGTTGAAGTTGCGCTTCAAACGAGGAGCAAAAATGTTAAACATTTTCTGGACGTTATTTATCTGTTCTTCGTTAACATCGTAACTTTTATTTTGCGAAAGGCCGCTAATTTTATTAAACGCGTCAGCGAGGCGTCTTAATGAACGGACGAGAGGATTCTTCTTCGCTTCCTGTTCTTCTTGGATGCCTTGTATTTTTCTTAAGAAAGCGGCCGCGATTTCGGTTACCATACGATCCAGACCAGATTCCCCCTGATGCTTATGATCGTATTTGTCGGCAATATTGACATCAAATACATCGAATTCCGGATGTTCGAACATTTGCATAAGAATTTCAACTTCGATGGACCAATCGGAAGGAAGCTGTAATTGCTTTAAAGCTTTACCGGAAAAAGCCATATCCCCAGCGAGAGGGTAATCATAGGAATCAATGTAATCAAGGAATTGTCGTACTTCTTCATTGTCACCAAAAACATTGCGCAGAGCTTTGATGTATCCGGGAACAAACAGACGTGTTACACGCCCGTTTAACTTTTCTCCATCATGACGCGGGTAGTGACCCTTCACATAATCTGCATCTTCGGTACATAGAGGATGAAACAATTTTGCAGGCATGGATTCATCGTAAGTGACAATGTCACAGTCATGCATAGCGATAGCAGCATCTTCCGGTTTTTTCCCCTCTTGCTCAATTAGGTGGAGTGCATACCCCATCATACCCCATACGTTACGGCCTTTCCCTTTTTCTGTTGGTGCCAGACCGTCTTCTGCCAAAGAATTACGCCAATCGGCAATGGGGCCATCGTTCCACATAACGTGAACGTTTTGCGGAAGAGCTTCCATTTTTTGAACAACGGATTTGTATTCTTCTTCTGTAGCGGCATCCAAACCCAAAATAATATGGTCAATGTAATCCGCCTTTTTTAGCTCTTCAAGGATGTGATTCATCACCGGGCTGCCACCATCCTTGCGAGACTCAAATTCACTATACAGAGCCGGAAGCATCAATATCTTGGTTTTGTCAGTTTCCCTGATCTCAGAGATAATGTCCTCAACTGATGTGGTTCCCAAATCGGAAATACGCGCGATACGCGTATGAGCTTGGTGCATTGATGGCATGAATTTATAACCCTCTATTTATGTGACCCTATTACAATTACGGTTTATGCTGACCGTTTTTATGTCGGTCTTTATATTACATAATAACCAATCAATGCAACAAAAAAATCCCTTGCATATTTTTATTGCCGGGAGGCTATTGCCTGCCTTATAACGGAGTCTTTCACGCGATGATAGAGGAAATAAAAAAGTGAAAGAAAAAATTCAGGAATTACCAACGGCGACGGCAAAGCCGTTGAAGCTCCGTGATGAAACGCTGGACCGCATTGACGCGCTTCTTGTGCAGCATGAATGGGACGGTGTAAACCGCGGCCTTTATACGCTTGAAGACCTGCGTATGATTCGGGAGCATTTGAAAAAGCTGGCGGCGTGGCTAACGGATAACGAACCAGACTTTATTCGTGATGCGGACGAACACTACACCCACCACAGCCGCTTCAATGAAAAAACGGCGCTGTGTATTGCCTATGTCGATCATATAAAGGTCCAAAACGGACGCAGCCCCGCGGCGGTCTTACGTGATTTCTTTAATGAGAATCTCGCGGGTCTGTACTCCCACTTACACATTTTGCCGCACTTCCCCAGCCCGGTCATCCATGAGGGGATACAAGGCCCTGCCAGCCGCGCCGACGGGGGGTTTGAAGCCGAAAGCTATAAGATGGACCCGAAATACGGCACCCCGGAGGAACTGATTGAAGTTGATGCTCATTTGATGTTCGACTTTGTGCTGAACCATTTATCGGCGGACGGTGAATGGTTCCAGAAATTTATGGAGAACGACCCGGAATATGATGATTTCTTTGTCACCATCCCGAACGAAAAGGTAAAAGGCTTTGACCTTTCGCCCGTATTCCGTCCCCGTGAGCACAACCCCATCATAAAGTTCAAAAACAGCCAGGGCGAAACCCGCAATGTTTGGTGCACGTTCAGCGCCACACAGGTTGATATCAACATCAAAAATCCGAAAGTCTTTTGTGCGATTATGGAGGCTCTCGTCAAAGATTTCATTGGTCAGGGCGCCAGCTGGATTCGGCTCGACGCGATTGGTTATCTCGTCAAAATGTTGGGAGTCGAAGATCGGGAAGCTTTGACGGACTGCTTCGGGATTGAGGAAACGCACAATATTCTGAAAGCCATGCGGGCCTTCCTGCATGACGTTGCACCGTCTGTGACATTGGTGCCGGAAGTCAACGCACGGGGAAGTGTTATTACAACCTATTACGGTGAGAATAACGACGAAGGTCATCTGGTCTATGAATTCCCTTCCGCCCCGCTTTCCCTTTACTCGATTTACCGTGAGGATGCGAAAAGCGTTCTGGACTGGGCAAAAGAGCGTAACAAAAATCCCGAATGGATCGGGCTGGCATTCACCAATTCTCATGACGGCGTGGGCGTGTTGCCCATGGAAGATGTCAAAGAAAAACCCGAAGGCATGACAGCGCTGAACTTTCTGCTCTATCAAATAGAACGGCGCAACGGCGGCATTAACTATAAAAGTAAAATCGTGGACGGCAAAAACGTTCGCGTTCCTTACGAAGCATGCATTTCATGGATGCAGGCCATTTTATCCCCGCCGGAGGCTGCCGCTTTGCGTGGGAATCGTTTGGGAGAAAACGAGATCGATGAAATCGTCGACCGGTTTATTGCGTCCCAATCCTTCATCTATACGGCGCCGCATTGTGTGCCTGCGGACTATCTGGGCGTTGTAACATCGCTGCTCAATGATGAGGAAATGTACGAACTGGCCGGACACCGCCGTAACAAAAACCGGGGCCTTCTGGATGCTGAAGAATTCGAAAAAGCCTTAATCGACCCCCAAAGCGACTATGACATCCTGCGCCGCAAAGTTTTCGAGCGCAAAAAACGGATGATTGAAGTGCGTCAAACCTCTCCCGCTTTCAGCCCCTACGCGCTATGCGACGTAGATGTGGTGAGCGTCGAGGGGCAAAAGGGCGATGATCGCCCGGTTTATTCCGTTGTACGCCACAGTCCGCATTGCGATGAAAAGGTCATAACGCTCACCAACTGTACGCCCAAGGCGCAATCTATCCTGATCGACCGGACAGTGTTTGGTGATCTGGGTAAGGTTTATGTGCCGGGTGGCGCGGCTTCCGTTCTGACGGTGCTGGATATCCTGAGCGATACCGGTTATGAAATCGCTCAGCATGGTCTTTCCCTGACCATGGAACCGTATCAGGTCATGTGGCTGAAGGTTGCCGCCGATTAAGGCGCAGGCTTCAGCTCTGGCAAACTGACAGGGTGTTGTAGCTTCCTGCCTGACAAATGCGCATATTCCTGCGGAATGGCAGGCATTTCCGGAAGACGCCCCTCAAGAACGAGAGCGGCAAAAATACCTTGGGCGTATAGACCGCTCGTCCGCCTGATGCGGTTTTGATCCACTTTATCACAGACGGCATCAACCAATATATCTTGCGCATTACCGGGCAGGATCACATTCACATCCTCAACCAGCATCGCATCCAGATCGTTAATTGAATCGCCTGCGTAATAAACATCTTTCAGTGGCACACCATATTGTTTTGCCGCAAAACGCACGGCATTGCCCTTGGTCGCACCCGCCGGGGTCAAATCGACGGCAAATTTTGACTGCATAGAGGCTGTGATCGCCAGATCATCTTCGTTAAAGCCGTGCCCCTCAAGCGTATCGAGAAGAGCACCGTATAGCTCTTCATTGCTCATATTGACCTCTGGGTCTTTCCAACCGCTAATTTTGTAGGGGCCGAGATGATCCGCACTTTGGAGTTTCAGCCCCGGTGTTTGTTCTATGACCGCTTTCAGATCATCAAAACTTCGTTCAAAAAAATCAGCCGCAACGTGGTCAATCAGTCCTTCCATGGGCGTATAAAGACCTTGTTCTTCATCCCATTGAAAGGCTTCCGTACCGACGCTGGCCAAAATCATTTCCGTGCGTGCAGCGTGCGGGCCGGGCAATTCGTCATGTTGTGCGTTTTCAATATCGCGAATGAGGTGCGCGGGAGAACGGCCCGTACAGTGCACCAACGGAATTTCACCGCGCTCCGCCATATCTTTTAGGACGAAGGTCGAGGGCAGAGCAACGGAAGGCTGAAGCCTCTGCCCCGCTGTGGGAGCCTGCGTATTGTCAAAATCACTAATCAGGAGCCATGTGAAATTATTGTTCATTGAGCGCGCCTTTCCTGTTTCTTTCATGAAGCGTGTTATCCGTTCTCCGTATAACAGTAATTTCCATAACAGGCAACAAAATTCTCTCCCTAAACAATCAGGAAAATCCGAAAATCATTCACATTCGTGTGGGTCGGGCCGGGCGCAACATTGTCACCAAGCGCCTCAAAGAACGCAAATGAATCGTTATCAGCCAGCAACGCTTTAGCATTGAGTCCTGCTCTGACCGCGCGATCCAGCGTGTCCGGCCCGATGATAGCGCCTGCGTTTTCTACATTCCCGTCAATCCCATCCGTATCACAGGAAAGCCCATAAACGCCTTCCACGCCATCCAGTAACAAAGCGCTGGCCAGCATGAATTGCGTATTGGGGCCGCCATTCCCTTTACCCGTCAGCTTTACCGTCGTCTCTCCACCGGAGAGTAGAGCACAGGGCCGGGCGACAGGCTGGCCGTGGCGAAGGATTTGTTTCACAAGAGCCGCATGAAAGCCGGCAGCCTCGTTGGTGTCGCCCTCAACTTCACTGGACAGGATGAAGGGGGTGAACCCCTGTTCCTGCACGTAAGCCGCCGCAGCCTCCAGAGCTTTTTGCGGCGTAGCGATCAGCTTATATTCCGTGTTGGCAAAGAGTGCATCATCCGGCTTCGGCGTTTCATTGGCCGGGTTGTTCAAATGCGCGGTGATTTTCGGGCTAGCGGTAATATCATGTTTTTGCAGAATCGCACGGGCATCCTCCAGCGTAGTCGGATCGCCCACCGTCGGACCGGAAGCAATCGTGGAGGGATCATCCCCCGCCACATCGGATATAGCCAGCGTAATCAGTTTCGCGGGCGCGGCGGCTTGCGCCAGTTTTCCGCCAAAAGCTTGATTGAGGTGCTTGCGCACTGTATTAATCTCGGAAATCCTCGCGCCGCACGCCAGCAATTGTTTGTTGAGGCTCTGAATATCCTCAAAGGCAATCCCCTCCACCGGGCACGTCAAAAGCGCCGAGCCGCCACCGGACAGCAAACATATCACAAGATCGTCTTCCGTGGTTTGTTCGAGGAAGCCGAGCATTTCCTTCGCGCCGTCCATGCCGGCTTGATCGGGAACGGGGTGGGCGGCTTCCAAAACGCGGATGGTGTCGGTCGGTACACTATGGCCGTAACGAGTGATAACCATGCCCTCAAAAGCGTTATCGGCGGGCCAGTGTTGTTCAAAGACTTGCGCCATTTTAGCGGCCGCTTTCCCCGCGCCAATCACGTACGTTTTACCTTTCGGCGGCGCCGGAATAAAAGGCGGCAAACAATGCTCAGGAATGGATTCGCGCACAACAATATCAAAAGCGCCCAGAAGAATATCTTTATTAGTCATAGTCCGAAGTTTTCAGTATGTCTTAGTTTATGTTTCTGTTATAGTCACTTAACTTAAGTTTTGGCTAGGCATGAGTGACGCAGCGTAGTTCTCCCTACGTAAGAAGCGAATAACGACGCCTAAAAGTTAAGTTCGGTGACTATAGGGTTTAATACATGGCTCTTTCTATCAGGTAAATAATTTTCACATGAATAAACGCATTCTATACATCCTCCGTCACGCTGAAGCCGCTTCCGGGAACGACGACAGAAATCGCCCTTTAACGGATTCCGGCCGCCATGCGGCAACGGCGCTGGGGTTATTAATGCGGCGAAAGGGGATAGCCCCGGCCTTTATTTTGTGCTCCCCGGTGCGCCGCACGCGGGAGACGATGGAGCGCCTTGATTTGGAAAATGAAGGGGCGATTTTCTACCCGCCCTCACTTTATAACGCCCCGGCCAGTGAACTCTATGAACGTATCAAAATTGTATCGGCCAGCTCCGAAACGGTGCTGATCGTGGGGCATAATCCGGGCGTGAGCGATCTGGTGCGGTTTTTAACCGGGAAAGCGATGTGTTTCGCACCGGGCGCGCTGGCAACGATTGAGTGTGCGGCCGATAGCTGGGAAAATATTATGCCGGCTGAAAATCAGCTGATTGATGTGACAACGCTTTAAAGAAGAATTTCGATGTTATCGGATGTGGCATCCGTGCCCGGTTAAAAGACCCGCGCCACAACCAACGACGAGCTTTGTCTTGTTCCATCGGTATTCATAGCCTTTCCCGGTTTCACGCACAAAAGTTTTTATATCGCCCGCTGTCATATCGCGGCCGTAAGCAACTCCTCTTTGTTCGGAGCAACTACCAATCCCAGTGATGACAGGACCGGCAAGGATCCAGAACACCGTCAAACGCCCTCCCCATTTCGCTAACTGTCCGGCAGTCGCCCGACTAAATATCTTGCTCAAGGTGGATTGATTTTGTTCGTTTGTCACTTTTCTCTACCCGGTTATTACACGCGGATAAAATATTTACATAATGCAAAGCTTTTTTGCAAGTTTTATTTTTCCTTCTTTTTGGAAAATTTCCGTTTGTTGCCGCCCTTGCCGTGCGGTTTGCCACGATGTTTTCCACGTCCTTTGCCTTTGCGGTCCATGCCGGGGCGCAAGGGTTTAAGCCGCAGGCCCGGAATATCCGCGCCGCTGAGGCTGGCCCCGGTCAGTACGAAAATAGTCGATCCCGTCAGGCCGCTGGCCTCGTGAATCTGTACGGTGACAGTCGCGCCCATGCGGTAAACACGGCGGGTTCCCCGGCCGATCAAAGCGTGCTGCTGCTCATCATGGATATAGAAATCATCGGGCAGCGTGCGCATCGGCACAAACCCGTCCGCGCCCGTTTCATCCAGCTCAACAAACAGGCCGGAGCGCGTCACCCCGGTAATGCGGCCGTTAAATTCCGCGCCGATCTTATCGGACAGATACGCGGCGGTAAAACGGTCAACGGCGCTGC
The DNA here is from genome assembly GCA_050297015.1 of Alphaproteobacteria bacterium. Lineage (GTDB taxonomy): Bacteria > Pseudomonadota > Alphaproteobacteria > Micavibrionales > Micavibrionaceae > JACKJA01. The sequence goes on from JBNKRZ010000036.1 coordinate 47,524, forward strand.
GCTCAGCCATCATAGAGGCCCGTTCGGTCTGGGAGATATGCTCGCTCATTTCCATCAGGCGCACCTCTTGCTCCTGATCCAGCGCGCCGGGACCAAAGCCATACGCACCGACGAGGGAACGGTGCACCAACAAATCTGCATAGCGCCGGATAGGGGACGTAAAATGCGCGTATTTCGTAAGCGCTAAGCCATAGTGCCCGGCGTTTTCCGGGTTATAGTTGGCTTGGCTTTGGGAACGCAAAATCACCGTGCTAATGAGGTGCGAGTACGGATGATCTGCCGCTTGATGCAAGATGTGATTGATCTGCGCGGGTTTGATGTTTTGCCCTTTGGGCAGGTTCAGCTCAAAACTCTCAAGGAATTCCCGCGCGGCGTCCAGCTTATCCGGTGAGGGCGGTTCATGCACGCGGTAGACGCACGGCGCGCGTTTATCTTCCAATGCACTGGCTGCGGCAACATTGGCGAGGATCATAAATTCCTCGATCAGTTTATGAGCGTCCAGCCGTTCGCGCTGTTTCACCCCGGTCATATTGCCGTTATCGTCAATCAGAATTTGCCGCTCCGGTAAATCGAGATCCAGCGCGCCGCGTTTTTCCCTTGCCCTCCAGAGAACTTCATAGGCTTCGTAAAGCGGGTTGATAACCGCCCCCATCAGCGGCCCGGTTACATCATCCTCCAACCCGTCCTTAGCGGCCTGCACCTGTTCATAGATCAACCGCGCGGCAGAGCGCATCAGGCCGCGCACAAATTTGTATTTCTTCAAAACGCCATGTTCGTCGATCCACATATGAACGGCCATACAGGCGCGGTTTTCCTTGGGCCGCAGAGAGCATAAATCGTTGGATAATGCCTCCGGCAGCATCGGCACAACCCGGTCGGGGAAATATGTAGAATTCCCGCGCAAATAGGCCTCGCGGTCCAGCTCCGAACCGGGGCGCACATAATACGAAACATCGGCAATGGCGACCAGCAAATGAAAGCCGCCATCGTCGGTTTTTTCGGCGAACACCGCGTCGTCGAAATCGCGGGCATCCGCTCCGTCTATGGTGACTAGCGGAATATCACGCAAATCTTCCCGGCCTTTCAGGTCCGGCACTTCCATGCCTTTGGTGCTGTCGATCACGGCGCTCGGGAATTCGTGGCGCAGGCCCTGTTCATGGATGGCGATCAGGCTAATGGCCTTGGGGTCGTCGCGTTTACCGACGACCTCGACAATGCGGACTTTTTTGCGCTTCATGCCGCGGGCGGGCTGGATTTCCCCGACGGCCAAATCGCCAACCGTAGCGCCATTCAAGGCGTCCTGCGGGATATCGAAACTATACTTGGCTTTCCGGTCCGTGGGGTGGAGAACATAATTGCCGCGGCTATCGCGCATAACAAGCCCCAGCGCCCGGTAGCGCGGCGTGTCGAGCTTTCGAATCACGTGCCCTTGATAATGGCGCTCATCCGTCCGGCGCAGGCGCACGAGGATACGATCCCCCATCGTGACGGCATTGTGCCCTTTCTTTTCGGGCAGGATTTCGATTATAGGCGGCGGGCCTTGCAGTTCCTCATTCCAATCCGTAGGCTTGGCAAACACATCACCGTCAATGTCGATGTCCGAGACTTCCAACACCGCAACATGCGGCAGGCCTTCGGGGATCGTGTAGTCTCCACCCGCCTGCTTGACGATCAAGCCGTCAGCCTCCAGCTCCTTCAGCATCTTTTTCAAAGGAATGCGCTCGTCCCCCTTCAGGCCGAACGCCTTGGCCAGTTCGTTCTTTTTCACAGGCGTCGCGAGCGCCTTGATGTAATCGAGGAGCTCTTCTTTGGAGGGCGCAGAATGTTTTTTTGTCATGCTTTCTGATTAACAGGGATTCGCCGGAATAGATAGTTTTTCCTCATTTTTCCCTCCCCCTTTCGAGAGGGAGGAGAACGAGACTAGGTTTTAGAACGTAAAACCATAGTCGCAGTCAGGTGGGGGGGGATGGTTGCCCCCTCACCCAGCTTCGCCTAAGTTCACATTCGTTCACTAAGACTTCGCATCCCTCTCCCCGATGGGGCGAGGGGAAAATAACGGGACTTCCCAAATTAAAAATCCCTCTATATAAGTATGGGCCATGAATATTGAAGCCCTGATCGAAAAATATGACGGCACCGCGCCGCGCTATACCAGCTATCCGACGGCGAATCATTTCTCCGACGGTGTCAGCCCGGATCGCTATGCCGGATGGCTGGCGGCGATTCCCGCCGATCAGGCCGTATCGCTTTATCTGCACGTGCCGTTCTGCAAGACGATGTGTACGTACTGCGGGTGCCACACCAAGATTATTCCTTCTTACGACCCAGCGGCGGATTACGTCGAAACGATGCTGAAGGAAATTGATCTGGTCGCCGGTCATCTGGGCCGGGCGCAGCCTGTCGCTCATGTGCAGTGGGGCGGCGGTACGCCAACCTTTCTAACCACCGAAGACATGACCCGGATATTCACGCGCCTACGCGAACGCTTTGCATTTCGTGAGGATGTGGAAATCGGCGTAGAAATCGACCCCCGCACGATTGCACGGGAAAAAATTGAGGCACTGGCCGCACTAGGCGTCAACCGGATCAGCTTTGGCGTGCAGGATTTTGATCCGCAGGTGCAGGAGGTTATCAACCGTGTCCAGCCTTACGAACAGGTCAAAGAGGTAACGGAATGGGCGCGCGCGGCGGGGATTGAAGAGATCAATTTCGACCTGATGTACGGTCTGCCGCTGCAAAGCGAAGAGACAATCCGCACGACGATGGAGCAGGCAGCTTCACTTAACCCGATGCGGCTTGCGGTGTTTGGCTATGCGCATGTGCCGTGGTTTGCCAAGCATCAGGAAAAGCTCGAACAATACCCGATGCCGGACCCGATCGAGCGCTACCATCAATTTATGATTTTGACGGACGCGCTGGCGCAGCACGGCTATCACCCCATCGGCATTGACCATTTCGCTAAATCCGACGACCCGATGTTCAAAGCTGTGAATGACGGGACGTTGCACCGGAATTTTCAAGGCTATACGACCGATACGGCGGATATTATGCTTTCCTTCGGCTCCACGGCGATCAGCCAGCTCCCGCAAGGCTTTGTACAGAACAGCCCCCTCCTCAAGAAATACCGCGAAATGATCGGGGAAGGCACGCTACCGATCGTGCGCGGGATTGGCGTGGATGAAGCCGATCTCGTCCGCCGCGGGATTATTGAGCACATGATGTGCCATTTTGAAACCGATTACGGCGTTTTAAGCGCAGCGGAGCAGGATGACGTAGCGGCCAAACTGGCCCCGTTCGAGGCCGACGGAATGATTGTCCGCGATGGCACGAACGTGCGGATTAACGACGAAGCAAAAATCTTCACACGCCTTATATGTACAGCCTTTGACAGCTATTTCACCCCGGCCCCGCAAAAACATGCGCGGGCGGTTTAAGGATTTTCTTGACATGGCTGGAAAAATCCTTAAATTGCGGCTTTCGGAATTTAATTGCTAGATAAATAAGGTTTAAGACCATGGCTAAAAATAGTGGCGCAGAAAAAGTTCGCATGGAAAGCACCGGGACGATGAAAGATGGTCGTCCGACAGGTTACCGACGCTGGACGAAAAAGGGTAAAGGCTACCCGGAGAAATTGAAACGCCGGGCATATGACCCGCGCGCATGGAACCCGGAAACAGGCAAATGCGGCATGCATGTCGAGTTTGTCGAAAAGAAAATGCCGCCGAGCAAGAAAAACTAAAGCACGCGAATTTTCTCAAAGAAAAAAAGAAAAAGAAGAAGGCACCTCTTGCAGGTGCCTTTTTTATTACCCTGAAAAGGGAAATAATTGTCATTTCCTCACTGTCATCCCGACTAAGCGCAGCGCATGGAGGGATCTTACCCACTGTCGTTTTACACAGAGTCCTCGACTGCGCTCGGGTGACGCATTTTGATTACCGATTTCCCTCCCCCCTTTTAAGGAAGGAGGTTAGGAGGGGGGTAATAAGGGAAGATATAAGGGGCCACAAATAACGACCCCCACCCTAGATACTGTAGTCACATGTTATCCCACGCACTGCCGTGCTTCGGGACGGGGGGGGAGGGAAACCCAAAGGAAGAAAAAGCCCCCCTCTCTTCCCCAGTATATGATTATGTAAAATAGAAAGGCTTGAACACAGAAAAACGAAACGGAAAAACGGAAAAGCAGCAGACCGGAGGAACAACGACAAAAAGACTATAGCCGTTTGGCTTTACCCCACCCTAGGTTGGGGTGTTAAAGGCTTTTTTTCGATGTTAATTTTAAATATATCTGCGGTACGTACAACACTGTTAAGACACTGCTTAAAGCTATGCCGCAAAACCTTTTGTGAATCACGCCCGATAATTACCCCATTTTCATCATCAGAAAGGGCAGCTATCCTAATTTTATACAAGGCCGTAACGGCATGACAAAGGGAATTCTTTTGCTCTTCCAGCACAATATTTTCATAGCTTTGCTTACGGTTAAAAATATCAGAAATATCTTTGGACACTTCATCAGACATGTCCAATAGCGTGTCAAAATGATCCATAAGCGTCAAAGCCGTGCGCAAAATATCATATTTTAGCTGCGCCACATCAGCTTCATAGCCGTCATCGGAATTTTTAACAGAAACCCCTATCACAGCTCTAAAAGTATCGCTCAACTCCTGTACTAAAAGAAGTTCCTCCAAATTCGCTTCTTCTATTTCCGCCTGTTTTTCCATCATATTTCCACCTGGGGCACGAGCTATCCCGCTCTCCACCCTCTTTAGTTTTTAAAGTTATGGAAACTGATAACCCATTTCAGGCCCTCTTGTCAATTTTTTCAACGCCACCATTTTTATAAAGGTGCAATTTGCAGACCTATATAAAGCCTTAGATACTGTAGTCACATGTTATGCCTATTTCTGTTCGTTTTTCAGATAAAAGGATCAAGTTTTTGGTCCGCAGGACATGCCAAAGCATATTCAAGGAGCAAAAACGATGATAACTTTATTTGAAAAACGGACCCGAAGGGCGCGGCATCTTTTTGCGTCTGTTCGCTCAAAATGCTTAACCGTAGCTATGGCTATGCTCTGCGCATTTTTCGCGCACATTCATCAAAAACCTGCTTGCGCAGAAATGTACATAACACGTAACTACAGTATCTAA
>JBNKRZ010000037.1:0-97983 GCA_050297015.1 Alphaproteobacteria bacterium
TAGTCACATGTTATGTACATTTCTGCGCAAGCAGGTTTTTGATGAATGTGCGCGAAAAATGCGCAGAGCATAGCCATAGCTACGGTTAAGCATTTTGAGCGAACAGACGCAAAAACCTGCTTGCGCAGAAATGTACATAACATGTGACTACAGTATCTAGCGTAGAAAAGCCGGTACATCGTCACCAAAGCCCACGACCGTTTCTTCTTTGTCATCATGCGCCGTCTGACGGGCATTATCGGCACCAGAACGTGCCCTTTTAGCTCCACCTTTACCAGGCTTCTGCTGCCGCTCTGTACGCCCATCTTTATTTTCTTCGCTTCTTTTTTTGCTGGAATTCTCGCTCTCCAAGCTCTGAACCGTAATTTTTTTCTTTATAAGCTTTTCAATTGTATCGAGAAATTTGTCATCAGAATCCGTAACCAGCATCCATGCGCGCCCCTTTTGCCCGGCACGTCCCGTCCGGCCGATACGGTGCACATAATCATCAGCATTCATCGGTACGTCATAATTAAAAACATGAGATACGGCAGACACATCCAATCCACGAGCCGCCACATCAGAGCAAACTAACAACGTTATTTCCCCGTCCTTAAAGCCCTGAAGGGTTTTCGTACGCACGGTCTGTGGCATATCACCATGCATAGGTTCGGCTTTATGGCCCTTCTTCTTCAGCCAAGCCGCCAACATATCCACGTCTCTTTTACGGTTGCAAAATACAAAAGCATTTTTAACTTTTTCCTGAAGAATCAGGGCATGCAAATCATACTTTTTGCTTTTAAAAGAAGTCTTTACAATGGCTTGCTCAACCGTTTCCGCAGGAGAGGCCGGCGGCGCAACCGAAACCGTTTTCGGGTTGCTCAGAAATTTATCAGCCAGCTTTTTTATCTCCGGCGGCATTGTCGCAGAAAACAACAAAGTCTGACGAAGGGGCGGCACCAAAGAAACGATTTTCTCAATATCCGGAATAAATCCCATATCAAGCATGCGGTCGGCTTCATCAATCACAAGAATCTTAATATCGCCCAACAGCAATGAACCGCGCTCAAATAAGTCCAACAAACGGCCCGGTGTAGCGATCAAAACATCTACACCACGATCGAGAATTTTCATTTGGTCGCCCATCGACTCACCGCCGACCAACAAGGCTTTCGTCAATTTATGATATTTACCATAGGTATCAAAATTTTCTGCAACCTGTGCCGCCAGCTCCCGCGTCGGGGCCAATACAAGAGAGCGCGGCATACGCGCCTTAGCGCGGCCACCGTAAAGAATTTCAATCATCGGCAAAGTAAAAGCAGCTGTTTTCCCCGTTCCTGTTTGCGCCAATCCGACAAGATCGCGGGTCATCAATACCGATGGAATAGCTTTTTGCTGAATCGGAGTCGGCGTTGTATAGCCACACTCATTTATAGCTTTCAGGACTTCGGGGCCCAGCCCCAGCTCTTCAAAATTCATATTTTACTTCTTAGGGTTACAAATGTGTTCTACAAGCCTTTGGTTTAAGCGATTACGCCAAAAGCTGCAAGTTTTAAAAGTTTTTAAAGCCTTACGCAGAAAAAACTTTCCACTTTCACTACAATCGTAACGGGATTTCTATTTTTTATTTGCAACTATAGATAACTTCCGTACCATCAGAGAAAGAGACAGCTTTTAATTTCACATATCTGACGAATCCATGAAACAAGTTCGCAAACAAATTCAGCGACAAGCTTACGACCTTCACGGTCTAAAAGTCCTCATTATCGAGGAATCTGCATTCATGGCCGAATTAATGCGCTCCATCCTTAGAGAGTTTGGCGTAGCCCAGGCAATCAGCACCTGCTCATTGGACAAGGCCAAAGAAACCCTTGAAGAGCATAACAACGATTCAGCAGACAAAATGTCTCATATCGACCTGCTTATCATTGATCTTTTGCACCCGGAACAAAGCGGCCTATCCTTTCTTTCCTGGGTTCGAACACACGAATGGAATACAATAAAATATCTACCGACCCTTTTTTGCAGCACACATATTTGCAAAAACGTTGTTTTCGAAGGGCGTGACAGGGGAACCAACGAAGTCTTGGTCAAACCACTTTCCGCTGAAAAACTGGCGCAGCGCCTTTCATATATTATTGAACACCCACGCCCCTTCGTAAAAAGCAAACATTATTTCGGACCAGAACGCCGTCGAAAAAGCCTCTTTTTCGACACGCAGGAAAGACGGCGAACAGACATGAGCAAAGTTAAGGTTTCATATGAAGCAGGATAATGAAAAATTTGAGGATGATGAAGTTGAAATCCATCACCGTATCAATCACATAAAGAGAAAAGTCGTCAAAAATCCAAATGGATCCGGCTTTATCCCCCCAAAAACAGTTAAACGTGCGCAAGATGTTATACAGAACAGTGAAGAAACATATCTGGAAGAGGCTGAAAACACTTTAAAGCATCTGGAAACCATATGGTATTCGTTGCAAGAAACACCTGAAGATAAAAAAGATCACTTGCGAAACGAACTTTCCCGTTACGCCAACCGGACTAAAGATATGGCATCAACCTACGGGCACGAACTAATGGACTATTTCGCCTGCTCCCTACGTGATTTTTCTGACAAAATCGAGTTTGATAATCCTGCGCATCACACTATAGTCCAAGCGCACATCAATGTGATGTGGGTTGTTTTCAAAGAACAAATAAAAGATCACTCCGAGGAAAAAGCCGTACAATTAAAAGAAATTGTCGCGCAAGCCATCAAAAAACACAGCTAAGTTATTTACAGTATCTAAACAACGACAGCGCCGTCCAGCACATGCAGTTCAACCTTATCCGCGCCATTCCAATTGTCGCGTTTCAAATGACCCGCCAAATGAACCGGTTGACCCGTTTTTGCTAGCAAGTACTTTCCCAGATCGGTCTGAGCCCCTCGAAACATCATCGCCTTCATCCATGCCCCCCCTTCCCAGTCACTAATCATCGCCCGCACATGATCCGCGCCGACAATATCAGCTTTGACAATTTTAACCTGTGGAAAAACAAAAAGCGGCTCTTCAAAGCCCTGCCCAAAGGGGCCGACCTGATTGTGGATAAGATCAACAAGCGCGGGCTGAGCAGCATGAACGCTGAGGATAGAATCAACACTCATATCACAAACAGCGCTCTGCCCGGCCAATTGTCGCGCGATATGATCCATAAGATAATCCCCAAGCTTATCCACATGTTCCGGCAACACCGTGAAACCGGCCGCCATAGCATGTCCACCGCCCTTGGTCAAAAGCCCCTCGTGCCGGGCATCTATAAAAGCGGCGCCCATATTAGCCCCCGGAATGGAGCGCCCCGAGCCACGCCCCTCCAAAGCATTATCAGCGCCGGGACCATAAGTAATAACAATAGCGGGCTTCCCGTACTTTTCCTTCAAACGCCCCGCCACAAGGCCCGAAAGCCCCGGATGCCAACTTTCGTCACCTACAATAATAACCGGACGCTCGTGCAGGCCTTGCGCCTCGATTTTACCGACAGCTTCTTCTATCATCTGCTGTTCGATCTCGCGGCGTCTATCGTTGCAGTCATTTAAGGTCCATGCGATATTTTGAGCCTCTTCCGGATCATCTGTGGATAACAGCCGCGCCCCCAAGTCAGCCCTATGCACACGTGAACCGGCATTAATACGCGGCCCTAAAATGAACCCCGCCGTATAGGGTGAGGGCGCATCCTTTACTCCCGCCACATTCAGAAGCGCCCGCAACCCAGAATTTTGCGTACGCGCCATCAGATCAAAACCCGTTTTAACAATCAAACGGTTCACACCAAGCAAAGGCACCATATCACAAACGGTTCCAAGCGCGACAATATCCAGCCAATCTTTAAGCGGTGGCTCAACCAAACCGTTTTTCTTGTAATAACCTTCCTCACGTAACTTCGTATTGATTGCCACACAGGCCATAAAAGTCACACCACACGCCGCCAGCATAGAAAGACCTGAGGAGTCATCCTTGCGTTTCGGATCGATAACATGGTTCGCCGCAGGCAGCGTCTCCTCTGTTTCGTGGTGATCGAGAACGACGATATCCAGCCCCATATCCCGTCCCTTGGCAATGACGTCAAAGGCCGTCACTCCGCAATCGCAGATAAAGACTATTTCCGCCCCCTGCTCTTTCAGTTTTCGCAAAGCATCCACATTCGGGCCGTACCCCTCCTTAAGCCGATCCGGGATATAAAACGGTGCATCTATGCCCAAATAGCGAAGAAAACGCAGCATCACGGCCGCCGATGTCGCACCATCTACGTCAAAATCAGCAAACACACCAATCCCCCGTCCATCAACGATTGCACGGGCAATATCCACAGACATATCCCCCATCCCGGACATCATCATAGGGTCAGGAAAGTCGCATTTAAGGGTCGGATTTAAAAATGAAGAGACTTCATCCGGTTTTATATTTCGCTGTATCAAAAGACGGGATACGATTTCCGGAAGGTCATTCTGACGAGCAATTTGTTCAACCAGCGCCATCTCAGTGGGCGGTGCAACCCAGCGGGTACTATTAAACGATTTCTCAACATTAAAGAGCGCTGAAGCCATAGATCATTTACTTTTACGATCAAAATTATGTACGGTCTCTAAGCGGCGCACAGTACCGGACTTAGAGCGCATCACGATAGAATGGCTAACGGCGCCACCGGGAAAACGGCGCACGCCTTTCAACATCGTACCGTCCGTCACGCCTGTCGCCGCAAACATCACATTATCGGGTTTAGCCAATTCATTCGTTGTGTAGATTTTATCAAAATCTTTCTCTGCGATTTTCCAGCGCCGCGCCCGTTCGCGCTCTTCATCGTTACGGAAAACAAGCCGCCCCAGCATTGAACCGCCAGTGCATTGCAGGGCCGCCGCCGCCAAAACGCCTTCCGGTGCGCCCCCTGTCCCCACATAAAGATCAATCCCCGTTTCCGGGTCAGCCGTTGCCATCACCGCGCTAACATCCCCATCCTGTATCAGGGTAATCCGCGCGCCAGCCGCACGCACACCACGGATCAGCTCATCATGCCGCGGACGATCCAGAACGCAAACCAAAAGCTCATCAACGCGCGCATGCTTAGCCTGTGCCAATTTTTGCAGCACATCACCGATCGGCGCATCAAGGTCAAGAATATCCGCCGGCAAACCGGGACCTATAGCAATTTTCTCCATATAGGTATCCGGTGCATTCAAAAAACCACCGCGATCAGTCATCGCCATCACAGCCATAGCGTTTTGGCCACCTTTGGCTGTAATGGTTGTCCCCTCCAGTGGATCTAAAGCAATATCTATTTCCGGGCCACCGGCCCCAACGCGCTCCCCAATATAGAGCATCGGCGCTTCATCGCGCTCTCCTTCACCGATAACCACCGTACCATCTATATTCAGGGAATTAAACGCCTCACGCATGGCATCAACAGCAGCCTTATCTGCGGCTTTTTCATCACCACGCCCCACCAACCGTGAAGCCGACAGCGCCGCCGCTTCTGTCACCCGCACCGCTTCCAGTGCCAAATTACGGTCCATTGAGAATGATTCAAGGTCAGACGTAATATGCGTATAATTTTCAGAAACTGTTTGATCGGCGGACATCATCCCCCTCCTTTTGTGGATACAAAACCATGGAACCGGGATCACACTAACGCAGAGTTCACAGGCTTTCAAGGCGCATCAAGGTCGGCGCATCAATAACACTATCTAATTTCTCCAACGCCACACACAAAGCCTTCACAGAGGCCTTTGAAGCTTCATGCGTCGTCATAATCAAAGCCACAGGTTTATTTAGATCGCGCCCATGCTGAACCACCGATTCCATCGATACATCGTAAGCCTTAAATGCCGCAGCCACATCCGCCATCACACCCGGCTCATCCAGAACAATCAAACGCAGATAGTAACGCGCCAAAACATCCACAGGATCAGCCCCTTCCTGCACCTTCAAATCTGCGGTCTTCACACCGTAAACTGGGAAATCATGACCGCGTGCCGCATCAATAAGATCAGCCAGCACCGCAGAAGCCGTCGGGCCTTCCCCTGCGCCCCGCCCGACCAACAAGCCTGTATCGACGAAATCACCTATCACCTCAACAGCATTAAACACATCATCAACAGCCCCCATTTGGCTGTTAACAGGGACTAAACAAGGTTCCACGCTTTGCGTAATTTTTCCATTATCCCATCGCCGGGCCACACCCAGAAGCTTTATCCGATAGCCCAACTCCCGCGCCGCATTAATATCCGTCGCTGTAATCCGGTTAATCCCAACCGTCTCAAGATTTTCAAATTCCGGCTTCACACCGAAAGCCAGCGCCGTCAAAATTGAAAGCTTATGAGCGGCATCTATCCCCTCAACATCAAAGGTGGGATCAGCTTCAGCATAGCCCTTACTCTGCGCCTCTTTGAGGATAACATCAAAATCGCGCCCCGTTTCGCGCATCGCCGTCAAAATGTAATTGCACGTTCCGTTCAAAATACCATAAACGGCCTTTATCTCATTCCCGGCGAACCCCTCACGCAACGCCTTGATAACAGGTATTCCTCCAGCCACGGCAGCCTCATAAAACAAAGAAGCGTCATTGTTTTCGGCACGCTGCGCCAACTCATAACCGTGATGGGCTAACAAAGCCTTGTTCGCTGTCACAAAAGTCTTTCCCGCAGCCAACGTAGCCTCCGCGAGATCTTTGGCCACCCCTTCACCGCCACCAATTAGCTCGACCACAACATCCACATCATCCCGAAAAGGTAAACGCAAAGGATCTATTTCCCAAGCGTAAGAAGATAAGTCCACCCCCCGATCCTTTTCCGGAGAGCGTGCTGCGACGGCCACAATTTCAATGCAGCGCCCGGCACGGGCGGTAATCAGATCTTTATGACTTTGGAGAATTTTAACGACGCCGCCCCCAACGGTTCCTAAGCCGGCAATCGCAACCCGCAATGTATTAGCCATTATCTGTCCCCGTTTAAATAGCGTTAACGTTAGTGTCGACTGAACACATCAACACGGCGCGCTGTTTCTTCTGCGGTTTTACCTTCTATATTCTGGATAGACGAGGCCTCCCCCCACGCTGTCGTCTGGATAGACTCTGCCGGCACACCTTTACGTACCAGGGCTTTCGTCACATTAAAGGCCCGCTCCATAGAGACTTTCAAATTCAGAATTTTACGCTCAACCGGATCTTGTTCACTGGACCTTTTACTAGCGTAGCCTTCGACACTCAGGTGCATTTGCGGGTCATATGAACCGGCAACATCATTAACAATAGTTCGTCCCACATCATCCAGCGCCTTACTGTCATGCGCAAAGTAAATACGGGAAGGCTCTACATTTGCAACATCTACAGACGGCGCAACAAAAGATGCAGGCGTCAAAGGCTCAAAAGAAAAATCCGGTGCAACAGCATTTTCCTTTAGAGACATCGGAGGTAACGGCGTTACCGGTCCATCAGTAGATGGCAACAAGGGTGTCCGGCGCACAGGCACATCTTCAAACGGATAGACTGTCACACGATGGTCTGTAGCGGCCCGTCCCACAACAGATTCGGAGGCCGGGGCCGTAAAAATCGCCGCATCACTTTCATCATAAGAAGGAAATGATTCAGCCGGCGCCTTTTCAACATTCATATCTTCCGTGCCTGAATAGAGCGCATCATCGAAGCTGTAAACCGTTACAGCCCCATTAGAAAGTTGATGAGCCACCCCCTGCTCATAAGATGGCGCTTGCTGAACCGGGGTTTCATGCGCGGGATCCGCTGTCGTGCAAGCCGGCAAGGACAAAAAGAAAAGCAAGCCGAAAAGGGCTTTTAAGTACGGTTTCAAGGATATTCTCCCTATCATGCGATTAAACTGGTTAAAAACTGACCCATTCGGTGTTAAGTTGCAAGGAGATATTTAGAAGGATCGCCTGTTAACCACCAAATTCAACCAACGGAGAAACCGTACGGAAGATGAAACAAAACAACGAAGCCGCCACTCGGAAAGAAAAAAAACATACATCACATATAGACCCGCCCCTCTTAGGACAAATCATGGCCGATGTTTCCCGGCATACACGGCCGCTTTTGCAAGAACTGTACGAAAAATACAGCGTGCCCCTAAACACCCCCGCCGACCCCCTAAACATAAAGGATGCTTACGCTACTTTTCTAACCCAGATTATGAGCGACCCGCAAAAACTTGCCGAAACACAGATGCATTTCTGGCAAAACTGGACGGCTCTCTGGCAAGAAAGCGCCAAAAAGTTTATCGGCGAACCGGGGAAAACGCTTTATGCCCCACAGAAAGACGACCGCCGTTTCAAAGCCCCAGCGTGGCAGGAAAGTGCCCTATTCGATTTCATTAAACAATCTTATCTGCTAACCGGGAAGTACATCACCGACATGGTGGGTCAAACCGAAGGACTGGACGACGACACGCGTATGAGGCTCGATTTTTACACACAACAATTTGTTGACGCGATCGCTCCTACGAATTTTTTACTGACGAACCCGGAAGTTTTGCAGGAAACCATAGATTCTCACGGTGATAATCTGGTACGCGGCTTAAAAAACCTTTTGGATGATTTGGAGCGCGGCCAAGGGAATTTATCAATTTCCACCACAGATTATGAAGCCTTCGCCGTCGGCCAGAATCTAGCATCGACACCGGGACGCGTTATCTACCGTAATGAGCTTATAGAATTGATCCAGTATGAACCGCTGACAGAGAAAGTCTATAAACGCCCTCTTCTGGTCGTACCGCCATGGATTAACAAATATTACATCCTCGATTTAAAACCGGAGAATTCTCTTATCCGCTGGGCTGTTGAGCAAGGCCATACGGTCTTCACAATCTCATGGGTCAACCCTGATAAAAAGCTCGCCGAAAAGCAATTTGAAGACTACATGACCGACGGCGTTTTGGCCGCGCTGACACAAATAGAAAAAGCCACCGGAGAACCCGACTGCAACGCATTGGGCTATTGCCTGGGCGGAACGCTCCTCTCCATGACGCTGGCATGGTTAGCCGCCAAAGGCGAAGACAATAAAATCGCTTCGGCCACTTTTTTGACCACTCTAATCGACTTTAAAAATTCCGGCATGTTGCGCCTGTTCATGGATAAAAATCAGCTCGCCCTTCTTGACCGGGAAATGGCTGAAAAGGGCGTATTCCCCGGAAAAGAGCTTAGACGCACCTTTGCGCTACTGCGGGCCAATGACATGATCTGGTCGTTTGTTATTAACAACTATCTGATGGGACGGGAGCCTTTCCCCTTCGATCTTTTGTACTGGAACGATGATTCAACCAACATGCCCGCGGCCATGCACAGTTTCTACTTGCATAAATGCTATGATGAAAACCTGCTGCCCGTGCCGGGCGGTGTGGAGATGAAAGGCGTGCCTATTGATATGGGCAAAGTCAAAACGCCCGCCTATTTCCTTTCAACGAAGGAGGATCACATCGCACCGTGGATCGCCACTTACGAAGGAACACAGCTCATGAAAGGGCCGATCACCTTTACACTGGCGGCGTCCGGGCATGTCGCGGGCGTTATCAACCCACCCGTTAAAAACAAATATTGCTTCTGGAGCGCCAAGAAAAACCCCGCCACGCCGGATCAATGGCTCGAAAACGCACGGGTCACTGAAGGGTCATGGTGGCCACACTGGAACAAATGGCTTGTGGATTATGCTGGGGATAAAGTGCCCGCCCGCAAGCCGGATAAGGGCTTATGCGCGGCGCCGGGAACCTATGTCAAAATGAAGGGGTAGAACCGTTATTTAAAGATGATTAAGAAACAGTCATCCTATCGTAAACTGTCTGCCTCATACCGCACGCCGATAGATGCGCTGGCGTGTGATCTTCCGTACGTTTTAAAACAGATTCAACGCAATGAGAAGCTGTTAAAAAATTTCCCACAGCCAAAAGGTCATCCACAGCCTCTTCCCACCTGTCCCACAAGACAACGTCATTAGGATTTCTAACAAGCTCATTACTCAAAAAATTGGCCGCCTCTTTATACTGTCCGCCCATGGAGAGAGTGTTAGCCCGCTCAAAAATCGCTGAAACATCCTTATCGGTTTTCGGTTCTTGAGTTTCCGATTGCACAACAGCCTTAAGCATCTTATCCGTCATTTTTAACACCCTTTTTATTTTATTATGCGCCTTTATAGCATCATCTTATGAATTATGCAAAATTAACGGTATTCCGCAGCCAGGCGCACATAATGCCCGGCGGACCACTGAATATAGTCCAGCTCCTCTTGCGTGAGGTCGCGCATATATTGAGCCGGCCTCCCCGCCCAGAGCTGCCCCGCCGGCACCCGTTTACCGGGCGTTAAGAGAGCCCCGGCGGCCAGCATCCCGTTACTTTCGATCACACAGCCATCCATAACGCACGCCTGCATCCCGACAAAGCCGAAATCCTCGATCGTACAAGCATGAAGGATCGCCGCATGCCCGACCGTCACGTCATCACCGATATAGGTGCCGTCCCCCTTATAGGTGCAATGGATCACCGAGCCGTCCTGAATATTGGTTCGCGCACCAATCCGCACTTCATTGACATCGCCACGAATAGCGCAGGAAAACCATATGCCGCTCTCCGCGCCGATTTCCACATCCCCCGCCACTGCGGCATTCGGCGCAATAAAGGCACTCTCGTGGATCAGCGGCATTTTGTCTTTATAGGGAAGAATAAATCCAGTCATAAAAACACCCTAAACAAAAAGCGCCCTGAAAACCAGAGCGCTTCTCGCAAATAAATTATCGCACAGATAAAACGAAGAGTTTTATTAGCGTTTCGCCCACTGTTTGGAACGACGCGCTTTATGCTTACCGATTTTCTTCCGTTCAACCATACGGGCATCACGGGTCAGCATACCGGCTTTCTTCAGAGCCGGACGCAATTCCGGTTCGAAGTTTTCCAGAGCGCGGGAAATCCCGTGGCGTACGGCACCGGCTTGACCGGACAGCCCGCCACCTTTCACGGTGCAGACAACATCGAACTGGCCGACGCGGTTCGTAATAAGGAACGGCTGGTTCAGCACCAGACGTTGGGTCTGACGGGCAAAGTAAATCGTTTGGTCACGGCCGTTAACCGTCACGGAGCCTTTACCCGGCTTGATCCATACACGGGCGCAAGCATCTTTCCGGCGACCCGTTGCATAAGCACGTCCTTGAGCGTCAATCTTCTTTTCACGCACGATTTTTTCTTCCTGCGGCGCTGCGACATTGCTTTCCGTTTCACCGGCAGCAACAGCTTCACCCAGATCTTTCAAATCTTTTACAGCTTCGGTCATATCTCTTAGCCTCTCTTATTCTTTGGGTTCATTGCGGCAATATCCAGAACTTCCGGCTTTTGTGCTTCATGCGGATGTTCGGCGCCGGCATAAACGCGCAGATTTTTGAAAATCTGGCTACCGAGGACACTTTTCGGCAACATACGCTCGACAGCTTTTTGAACAACGCGCTCCGGGTGGTTACCGTCAAGAATCGCGCCTTTAGAGCGTTCCTTAATCCCACCGGGATAGCCTGTGTGCCAATAGAAAATATCGTTGTTACGCTTGTTACCCGTCAGGCGTACCTTGTCGGCGTTAATTACAATCACGTTATCGCCACAGTCGATATGGGGCGTAAAGATCGGCTTATGCTTACCGCGCAGGCGTGAAGCCACAACACTGGCAAGACGGCCGAGCACAACACCTTCAGCATCAACGATAACCCACTTTTTATCAACCTCGGAAGGTTTTGCGGAATAGGTTTTCATGTCTTTGTTTTCCTTGTATTTCAATCGCGCCACCACGGCCCTTTTTCATGAATGAAAGCGGTTATGCGGGAATTGAACAGCCCTGTCAACAAAAAAGATGTAACATAAAGATTTTTGCTTTAAAATCAAAATGTTAGATTAACGGTACAATAATACCGCCTATTTAGCCGATTGTGTTTCCTCAAAAATCCAGTCCATATAAGGCTTATGCCCGTCCGTAATGGGCAAGGCAACAATGCACGGGCAATCATAACTATGCAATTCACAAACGGCCGCCCGCACCTGTTCAAATAATACGGCGCGGGTTTTCACAATCATCACAACCTCTTCATCGCTCTGGATTTCACCGTCCCACCAATAAAGCGCCTTGTGCGGGGACATGATATTCGCGCACGCCACCAAGCGCTTTTCCAGTAATGTACGGGCAATTGTTTCCGCCTCATTAGCTGTGGCCACTGTCATATACACAAAAATCAGGTCACTATTCATGCCTTAGGCTCCATCCATTCATCCGTAATTTCAACAAGTCTCGCCGCTATATTAGGCTCGCGCATAGTATGCCCCGTCTTATCGAGCACATGCAAGCAGCTGCCCGGAAAAGCCTCATGCAATTCAAAAGCGTTGCGGACCGGGCAAATCAGATCATAGCGCCCGTGAATAATCTCACAAGGAATATGAGAAAGCGCCTTCACGCCCTCTAAAATCCGGGCTTTGTTTTCATCACGATAATAATGATGAACAAAGTGAAAGAAATTTTTACACAGCGGTATTGATTTTTCCGGCTCACGTTCGATTTCTTCTATACGCTCATGGTTGATATCAAAGTTCAAGATCGCCGTATCCCATATGGTAAAACGCTTAACGGCCTCTAAAACTTCTTCTTCACTTCCGCTTTCCATGATCTCATAATAGGCTTCCGCCAGACCGCCTTTGCGTTTATCCAGAGGAATCAAATCACGGTAGGGCGCAAACCAGTCTGGCATGATCTCACTGGCACCGCCTTCCTCTGTCAACCAACTGACCCCCGTTTTATCGGCAAAAAAGATGCCCGATAAAATCAGAGCCTTCACAGTTTGGGAATATTTAATCGCGTAAAGCAATGCCAGCGTCGACCCCCATGAGCCCCCCGTAATAATCCATCGCTCTATAGACAGATGATTCCTTAACCGTTCCAGATCTTCCACCAAGATATCCGGTGAATTGTTTTTTGTTTCCGCAAACGGCGCGCTTTTCCCACAGGCGCGCTGATCAAAAATGATAATCCGGTAATAATCGGGATCAAAAAAGCGCCGCATATCCGGGTGCGAGCCGCCCCCCGGCCCGCCATGTAGAAAAACAACCGGCTGACCACCAGGGTTACCGGATTGCTCGACATATAGCTCATGCCCGTCACCTACCGGCAACATTTCCGTTTTATAAGGAGAAATAGGAGGATACATATAAAACCTCTACGCGAAATGGTCGGGACGACAGGATTTGAACCTGCGACCCCTTGCACCCCATGCAAGTGCGCTACCAGACTGCGCCACGTCCCGACTAGTGGATGGTTTTATATGATTTTGTTCGGCAAAGCAAACACGAAAAGTGATTAATCACTCACCCGCCAATACGCTGCGGATTTCTTTCAAATCACCGAGCAGACCCTGCAAAAGCTGGCGTTGACGAGGCGTCAAACCGCTTTGTTGCGCTTGCACTGGTGCCTGTTGCGTTGCGGCGAAAGTCTCATTAGCCGCCGCCATCGGCTTTTTCGCACCATCGAGAATCTGGGATTTCCCTTGTTCTTTCAGGAGCTTTTGTACGCCCTTGATCGTGTAGCCTTCTGTATAGAGGAGCTCATGAATACGCTTGAGCAGTGCGACATCCTCCGGACGGTAATAGCGCCGTCCGCCACCGCGTTTCAGCGGTTTAACATGTGAAAACTTGGTTTCCCAAAAGCGCAAGACATGCTGCTGCACACCCAATTCTTCGGCAACTTCACTGATCGTCCGAAAAGCACCGGCCGCTTTACCGGAACGCCCAGAAGAAACAACCGTTTCCTTTTGCGCCGTCGTTCCGTTTTCTTCGTAATTCACTCGTTGCGCTTGCGTAACACTCATAACAGAGCCCCCACTTTCACTCTTCTTACCATTAAAATTAAAACAAACGGACCGTCAGAACCGGGCTACTCCCCACGGTTAACGCGATCCTTCAAAATGTGAGAGGCCCGGAACACCAGAACCTTACGCGGCGAGATCGGCACCTCTACGCCCGTTTTGGGATTACGGCCAATCCGCTCCCCTTTCTCACGAACAGAAAAACTGCCAAAGGAGGAAATTTTGACGTTATCCCCGGCGATCAGCGCCTCAGAAACCTCATCAATTACCGCCTCCACCAAATCGGCAGATTCGTTGCGGGAAAGCCCTACTTCTTCGTATATTGCTTCCGCCAAATCAGCCCTCGTAATTGTACGACCAGACATACTTCCCTCGTTTTCGTCATTAGGTATAGCCGGACCTTAGCGCCTTGTTTAAAACGCGTCAACTTTTGCCGCCAACAAGTCACAAAAAAAATGTGGACATTCAAAGGGTAACGCAAAAGAGTTAAGGTTGCATTGTTTCGAATATATGCCGCCGTTTCCCGGCGACGGCTAAAAACGAACCAGCGCCGCCCCCCACGTCAAACCAGCCCCCAGCGCTTCCAGCAACAAAAGCTCTCCCCGCTTTATATCGCCACACTCGACGGCCTCGGCCAGCGCCAAGGGAATCGAGGCGGCTGAAGTATTGCCGTGCCGGTCAACCGTCACAACAACCCTATCCATGGGCATATGCAGCTTTTTGGCCGTCGCCTCAATAATGCGGATATTAGCCTGATGCGGGACCAGCCAGTCAATATCGCTATCCTGAATGCCATTATGATCCAGTACCTCGCCCACAATATCGGCCATATATTGCACGGCGTTCTTAAAAACTTCGCGCCCTTCCATAACGATATGCCCGCTCTCCCCGGTGGAAGACGGCCCACCATTGGTATAGAGCAAATCTTTCTGTTTCCCGTTTGCATACAAGTGAGTCGACAAAACACCGCGATCGTCAAGCGTGCCTGCGCCGCTTTCATCAGCCTCCACCACGACAGCCCCCGCGCCATCACCGAAAAGAACGCAAGTCGTCCGGTCTTCCCAATTCAAAAGCGCTGACATTTTTTCTGCCCCAATCACCAGCATCCGCCGTGCCTGAGCGTTCCGAACAAACATATCAGCCACACTCAGCGCATACACAAAACCAGAACACACGGCCTGCACATCAAAAGCCACGCAAGGCACAATCCCTAACGCGGCCTGCACATGAACGGCCACAGAAGGAAACGTCTTATCCGGCGTAGTCGTCGCGACAATAATCCCGTCAATATCGGCAGGCGTGTAGCCCCCCTTTTGCAAAGCATCGCGCGCCGCGGCAACCGCCATATCCGAAGTCGTTTCATCATCGGCCGCCACCCGGCGCTCCTTTATACCGGAACGCTGGACAATCCATTCATCGGATGTCTCTACGATCTTTTCCAGATCGGCATTGGTCACAATTTTTTCCGGCAAATACTTACCGCAAGAAGCAATAACAGTGCGAATCATGAATGGGCCTCCACCGTATGGTGCGCCGAGACAAATGATTCCTGCTCCATTACCAAGGCTATTTCCTTAGCTACACGCTCGTTATAACCTTCCTCGACCAGATTCGCCGCGACCAAAATGGCGCGAGAAAAGCCATAGGCATCCATACCGCCGTGGCTCTTAACGCAAATACCGTTCAGCCCTAAAAACATCCCGCCATTATAAAAACGCGGATCGACGCGCTGCTTCATCCGTTTCAATGCGCGGGAAGCCAGCAAAGCACCCAGAATAGCAAACGGTGTTGACTTAAAGGCGTTACGCAGAAAATGACGGGTCAAACTGCCTACACCTTCGGCAACTTTCAAAGCCACATTCCCGGTAAAGCCGTCAGTGACAACCACATCAACCGTTCCTTTGGTAATGTCGTTACCCTCTACAAAGCCGTGATAACGGCCGGGAAATTTAATGTGAGAGAGGATCGCCGCCGCACCGCGCAGCTCGTCATGCCCCTTCATATCCTCCGTACCGATATTCAACAGGCCCACGGACGGCGTTTCTATACCCTTAACCGCCCGCGCATAAAGCGCGCCCAGAACGGAAAACTGAACCAGCATTTCCTCATCGCAGCTCAAATTCGCGCCCAGATCAAGCATCACCGTATCGGATGTTTCTGTCGGAAAGACACTAGCAATGGCCGGACGGTGAATGCCGGGCAAGCATTTAAGAACCATTTTGGAAAGCGCCATAAGCGCCCCGGTGTTCCCTGCGGAGACTATGCTCTGCGCCTCTCCGTTTTTCAGTGCCTCTATGGCCAGTCGCATAGAGGTATCCTTACTATTCCGAACAGCCAGAGAGGGTTTATCCTCACCGGAGATTTTCTTATCGGTATGGTGAATGCGCGCAACATCTTTCAATGTAGGCTCTTTATCCAGATAAGAACGGATTTGCGATTCGTCGCCATAAAAAATAAAGTTTACGCGCGCCCCCAATTCCTTCAAAGCCAACGCTGCCGCCGGCACAACAACGGAAGGGCCAAAATCCCCTCCCATGGCGTCTAGCGCTATGACTTGTTGTTGAGACATCAAAGAAATCCTCTCTCCAGAATCAAAAATTCCGCGTTACGATATCTCAAAAAGAGGCAACGCGGAACCCTTTGATTTGTTTGAACCGCCAAATCTGAAGCGGTCGGCGTTTAGGTTGAATGAGGAACGAGGAGCGAAGCGTAGTCAAATCTACGTGAGCGGCAAGTAACGCGAGTCAACCTGAACGATAGGCGATTCTAATCGCGCTCTTCCAGAACCTGACGGCCTTTATACATGCCGGTTTTCAGGTCGATGTGGTGACGACGTACCGGCTCACCCGTATTCTGATCTTCAACCCAGTTAACGGTAGCCAGCGCATCGTGAGAGCGACGCATGCCGCGCTTTGATTTTGTTGTTTTTCTTTTAGGAACAGCCATTTTTCAAAATCCTGCTTATCTTCATTTAAATCCGAGGGACACCTGATAAAGGATTTTTCGCCCCGGCGCAAGGAAAAACTTTACCTTTTAAAGCGTCAAAGCACGGTCAAGCAAGCCCGGTTGACGCTCATCAATTTGAGGAAAGCGTACCCGAATACTATTTTCCGCGTCCTCATCTTCCAAAAAACGCCTTGTATCCGCAGGCAACTCAGCGAGATAATCCACAACCCAATTCCACTCCTCCATGGAAAGCGATTCCACATCATCATGCTGTTTAAACACAGCGTACGCAAAATTTTGTGCCACCAAATCCAACGCCGCTTTTAATTCCCGGTTATGCCCACCACCTATTCTCGAAGCCTGCAAAGGATTAGGTCCCTTGTGTCGACATTTCTCATCATTTTTTAAGAACGGACTTTCATCCCTTCCTAAATAATGCTCAATGATTTCTCCAGCTTTATAAACATCGTTCAGTTCCCCCTGATAAGTACAAACCTTAATTATACCAACCACTTCATTAAAAGCTTTTACAAGAGATTCTACGGACATGCTTTCCATGTCGACGGCAGCTACGCTTTGATTCATGCTCTTCACACCCTTTTATTTTGTCTCCCGGTTTAAAACTGCCCTATTATTTACATATCCAGAATTCTTTTTGCAAGAAAATTAGGATATTTCTTTGTCTTCCTTCCATTTTTTCAGGGCCTCAAACGGATTGGGGCGGGAGGGCGCCTTCAAAGGCACGCTGTCGGCCTTTTCAATGTTATCAGAGACAACGCCTTCCTTATGCGGGTAAGGGTTCACCCCCAGCGCTAAATACTGCGCTGCCAGTTCCCCTAAATCAATCTGACCGTCTATAATCGGTTCGGGATCGTCCTTTTCTTCAAGAACGGGAAGTTCTGCTTCTGCACCCCGCCCCAAACGCTCGTGCCGGGCACGCGCAAATGAAACCGCTTGCGCCTCATCCATGTACCATGCGCTAATCGGCTCACACACTTCTTCAGCAACAGGCTCAAGACTCACAACACAGTTCTGCGTGACGAGAGCCTTCACCTCTCCTTCCGCACGAATCACATGCCCGCCGGGTTCCCGTTTCAAGAGAATATCAGCCGTCAAAGCCTCAACGGAAACGACTTGCAAACGACGGGCGATATCCTTGCATTCCTCCGGTGCCGCAGAAATAGTAAAGGTGCGCCCCTCAACCGTTATGTCATCGGCTTCTATCATATATGACCATTCATGTCGTAAAGCCGTTTTTGGTTTTGCTTCTGTCATGGTTCTTTATTTTCCTCTATATCCTTAAACGTAATACGCCCCGCGCCAATATTGGCATCTTCCTGAGCTGCCAGAGCCACCTGGTTGTCTTCCATATAAACAGCCAACCGCTCACTTTCCACTTTTTTCTCACCCGCATAAAGCGCACGGTTCAAAAGCAAACACAACGATTCCCGATCCCCCATCGCCCCTTGATAGGCTATGGCACGCCCCTTGTACAACGCCATCATGCGCTTCATGCGGCGCGGGAGCCCCATATCGCCAATTCCCATCTCCCGCAAGCCAGACTCAACATCGCGAAACATCGCATCAAACAAAGCCTGCGCGATTTTAGCGCCCTGCTCTTCCCGAACCTGAAGACGATCCCAGACAAGAAAGGCGTGCAGAACGAGCATTTCAAAACGCCCCTCCATCGTATCCGGCACGGCACAGCTCGTATAAAAGACCGGCTGGCGCGCCTGATTGACGATAGAACGGTACAAAAGCACCGCAACATTCTTTTCCGGCGATTGTTTCTTGAAAAATGCGAACATCTGTTTCATTCTGGCCCGTGTTTAATAATGCGATGGATATAACATAGGGTTTGGATTTTTGACCATGAAAAAAGTAACTTTACTCATCTGTGCTGCGGCATGCACTCTTTCTGTGAACGCATGCACACCGACGTCCCATGTTCGTGGCAATCTGGTAGAAGATTTCCGCTTAGACGAAGTCAAACCCGGGGTGGATACGGCATCAGACGTTTTGCGCAAGATTGGCTCACCTACGACCAAAGCACCGTTCGATGATAAAATCTGGTACTATATTGGACAAGAGACTGAAAAACGCGGCATTCTCGACGAGGACGTTACAAATGAACGCATTCTGGTCCTGACCTTCAATGACGAGGGAATCGTCCAATCTATCAAAGATGCCGATAGCGAACGCATGCCTATTCCCTATGACCGTCAAAAAACGCCTACATCAGGCAATGAAATGACCGCCATGCAACAATTCCTTGGCAATCTAGGCCGTTTCAACGGTGAGGAATAAAAACGGATTTCTTCTGGAAACAAATAAAAAGCCCCGCACAAAACCGGCGGGGCTTTTCTTTTGTTCGATATAAAAGGAGTGTTTCTCAGCCCATCGTGAATTTCGCAATAATCGCTATCAACAGGATCGCAACGATATTCGTGATTTTGATGAGCGGGTTTACCGCCGGGCCGGACGTGTCTTTGTACGGGTCGCCGACAGTATCACCTGTCACGGCCGCTTTATGAGCCTCCGATCCCTTACCGCCACAATTACCGTCCTCAATGAACTTCTTGGCGTTATCCCATGCGCCCCCGCCGGAGGTCATGGAAATCGCCACGAACAAGCCCGTCACAATCGTGCCCATCAGCATCGCCCCCACAGTTTGCAAAGCGGCCTGCATGGAGTTGCTCACCAACATCACCACGGCAAACACAATAAAAGGTGTTAAAACCGGCAGTAATGACGGGGCCACCATTTCCTTAATCGCCGAGCGTGTCAGGATATCAACGGCCTTGCCATATTCAGGTTTGGCTTTTCCTTCCAGAATACCCGCGATTTCTTTGAATTGGCGACGCACTTCGATGATAACGCTTTCCGCCGCACGGCCCACGGCCATCATCGACATTGCCCCGAAATAGTACGGCAGCAAACCACCAATAAACAGACCAATCACGACGTAAGGATCCTGAAGCGAGAACGTCATTTGCCCGACATCCGGAAGGTAGTGTTTAATTTCCTCCGTATAGGCGGCAAACAGCACCAGAGCCGCCAAACCAGCAGAGCCAATAGCATAGCCCTTGGTCACGGCTTTGGTGGTATTCCCCACGGCGTCCAGCGCATCGGTCGTCTTGCGGACCTCTTCCGGCAGTTCAGCCATCTCAGCAATCCCGCCAGCATTATCCGTTACCGGGCCATAAGCATCAAGAGCCACAACCATACCGGCCAGAGACAGCATCGAGGTCGCCGCAATGGCAATCCCGTACAATCCGGCCTGTGAGTACGCAATAAATATTCCGGCGCAAATAACCAGAACCGGCAAAGCCGTGGCTTCCATAGAAATCGCCAAGCCCTGTATCACGTTTGTGGCATGCCCCGACTCCGAGGATTTTGCCACGATTTGCACCGGACGGTGTTCGGTTCCCGTATAGTATTCCGTGATCCAAACGATCAAACCGGTAACACCCAGCCCCGTTAAAACGCACCAAAAGATTTTAACACCATTGATCGCGCCCATATTCTCGAACGGGATAATCGTGTCGTAAAGCCCTGTATCGACGATCAAGGCCGCGATAAAGATGGCAGAAAAAAGGGCGCTGGCAAAAAAGCCTTTATAAAGGGCCCCCATGATGTTTTTGGAACCTTCATTCAGCGTCACAAAGCGCGTCCCTATGATAGAGCCAAAAATACATACAGCCCCTATAATCAGCGGTAACATCATCATCGGTAGCGCCACATCAGGTGCAAAAACGCTGTTTGCAATCAACATTGTCGCCACGATCGTCACAGCATATGTCTCAAACAAGTCAGCGGCCATCCCGGCGCAATCCCCCACGTTATCACCCACATTATCAGCGATAACCGCCGCGTTCCGCGGATCGTCCTCCGGAATTCCGGCTTCGACTTTTCCCACCAGGTCAGCGCCGACATCGGCCCCCTTGGTGAATATCCCGCCGCCGAGACGAGCGAAGATAGAGATCAGTGAAGCGCCAAAACCCAACGCAACGAGCCCTTCAAGAATGCCACGTACCTCCAACCCCATAGAGGAAAGAATAATGTAGTATACCATCACCCCTAACAAACCGAGCCCGACCACCAGCATCCCGGTCGTTGCGCCCGATTGAAAAGAAACATCCAAAGCTTTTTCAATACCTTGCGTTGCCGCCTGCGTTGTGCGGACATTGGCGCGGACAGAAACATTCATGCCAATATAGCCGGCAATCCCGGACAAGATAGAACCGATAAGAAAACCAACAGCCACATGAGCGCCCAGCAAAAGGCCCAGCAGAACCGCAACACCAACACCGACCTTGGCAATCGTAGCATATTGGCGGTTCAAATAAGCACTTGCCCCTTCTTGAATCGCGGCGGCAATCTCTTGCATACGTTCATTTCCGGCATCGTTATTCATAACCTTTCGCGCCAAATAGGCCCCATACAGCAGAGCCGCCATCCCGGCGCAGGTCACCATGAAATATATCTCAATCATATTATTCCCCTTTTAATTACGTTTAGTTTTATTTACTTCAAACGTCTTGGAAGGCATG
The DNA here is from genome assembly GCA_050297015.1 of Alphaproteobacteria bacterium. Lineage (GTDB taxonomy): Bacteria > Pseudomonadota > Alphaproteobacteria > Micavibrionales > Micavibrionaceae > JACKJA01. The sequence goes on from JBNKRZ010000037.1 coordinate 21,337, forward strand.
AGGATGTCTTGAAAGACACTCAAGAGTGCGTAACTATCCCTTGCGAGGCAAGAGCTTGTTTATGTTATCCACAGGGGAGGCGTTTCAAAAAGCTGAACATAGAAAAACAAAAAACCCGAAAATCGGGTTTTTAAACAGAGATAAATAACGGATAGTGGTGGAAGAAAACAGCCGTCACACCTACATCGGGCGTTGTTGAACGACCTGAAGCAAAACATCTTGTACGGCATCTTCACCCAGAACGCGATTACTGATTTCGCGTAAATGGTCTTTAACCATTTTCACCTTCAAAACACCGCCATCCAAAGCGACCTGTTTATTCAAAATTCCATACATCTCTTGAATATAGGCATCTTTCAAGCGTGGCTCATAGCGCTCCACCTTATCACGATCATGGTCGTTTTCGACTTCAATAGCCACAACCAAGCTAAGGGTCTGAGCTATACCGTTTTTGTCGATAATAGGAAGAATCAAAGGGTCCATTTCAACATACTGGAACTTGCCGTCCTTAGCGTCGCCATGCTCCGCAACTTCCGCAGCCTTTTGATGTTCCTCATCCGCGCCTATGGAAGCTTCGGCAGGCTTCATAAAGAAAAAGTAAGCGCCGGCACCGCCTCCGCCGAGCACTAATAAAACGACCAGCGCTAGAATTAGTTTTTTCATTTTGAAATTTGATCCCTAAATAAAGAAGATGTGAACCCTATGGCTATAATGATAGGGGAAAATCTTTAAGATCAGGTTACTGTTATATGGAATTTTATATAAGTTTGACGCGCGTGAACCGTCAATGAATGGTGCATGCGGCGGATAAAATAAATTATTACATATCAACAAGATACACAGATAATCCACAAAAACACCCCCGGCGGTGCCCCCCATCAAAAAGGATTATGACGCTTTTTTAAGTGCCTTTTTAGAGATGTATGTGAAAGATTCCGAAGGAAATTTTCGCGCCGCAACATCATGGGCATACGACTCAATAGCCGATTCGATGTCAGAGGCTAAATCAGCATAGCGCTTAACAAATTTCGGAGCCGCACCTAAAGATAAGCCCAGCATATCATCAGTAACCAAAACCTGCCCGTCACATGCTGCGGAAGCGCCAATTCCGATCGTGGGTATAGCGATATCTTCAGTAATCTGCGCGGCCAAATCGGGTGTTATGCATTCCATGACCACTGCAAAAGCACCGCTTTCTGCCACAGCTTGGGCATCAGAACGGATTTTTTCCGCCTCTCTTTCATCCCGTCCCTGCACGTGATATCCGCCTGCGCCATGGACTGACTGCGGTTGTAAACCAACATGCCCCATCACGGGAATACCGCGTTGTGTCAGAAATTCAATCGTTCCCGCCATTTCAACGCCGCCTTCGATTTTTACAGCCGTACAGCCGGTTTCCTTCAAGAGGCGGGCCGCATTACGAAAAGCTTGTTCCGGGCTTTCCTGATAAGAAGCAAAAGGCATATCAACCACGACAAGCGCCCTTTCACTACCCCGCACGACAGCCGCGCCGTGAGCGGACATCATCTCCAATGTCACGGGCAATGTGCTATCAAAGCCATAAAGCACCATCCCCAGAGAATCACCCACCAGCAACATATCAACATAATTATCGAGATGTTTAGCCATCGGCGCGGCATAGGCCGTCAACATAACAAGCGGCGCTATCCCCTTTTGCTTTTGAATATCACGAATGGTTTTTCGAGCGGTCATGAGCACTCTCCTACATATCTACGCGCCATCCCGGAAAGACTTGGCAAGACGATCCAAAATGCCGTTAACCAGCTTACTTTCCCCCTGATCGTAAAAGGCATGGGTCACGTGAAGGTAGTCGGAAATCACAATCGGTGCATCAATATCATGATGTGCCATCAACTCAAATCCTCCACAGAGGAAAACAGCCATCAGCAAAGGATCAGCGGGTTTATCCACAGTCTTTGCCTCCTCGGTACCTTTACGCCAAAAGGAGAAAATAACAGGTTCCAAATCTGCCCGCCGTGTTTCTACGCCCTGAACGATTCTGCTAAAAAGGGCGGCGTCGGGAACAATCATTTCATCACCATCAACCTCTTTTCCAAAACGAAGTTCCTGATATTCCGTTATAACGGAAGCGGCTGTTTGTTCGTTTTTTAGTTGCTGGTACACCGCTTGAACTGCGGCGAGACGCGCGGCCCCCGCACGGGCTTTAGCCGAGCTTTTCTTTGCTATCTTTTTTGTATTTGCCGCCGTCATAAAAAATATTCCAACCTTTGCTCATTGCTAAAAATGACCCGTTTTTGTCATTGTGTATAAATCAATCCTTCCTGTGCATAACGCACTTTGAACTCATATAAGGGTCAAAAAAGGATCAATGGCGCGGGTCATAACTCATCACTCCGCAGCCGTCTTACTATAAGGCAATTCCTTGATTTCCTGTAAAAATGAATCAAAATCTTCGGGATTTCTAAAATCACGATAGACCGAAGCATAACGAATGTAACCAACCGTATCGAGCTGTGCCAAAGCTTGCATCACCAAACCACCGATTTTCTCGGAGCTAATTTCCATCTCTCCCATGCTTTCAAGCTGGCGGACGATGGCCGTGGCCGTCTTTTCAATTTGCTCCTGTTCAACCGGACGCTTCCGCAGCGCCGTTTGCATAGATTTAATAAGCTTTTCACGGTTAAAAGGTTGACGGCGGTCACCGGCCTTAAGAACAATAATATCGCGCAATTGAACCCGTTCAAAGGTCGTGAAGCGCGCACCACATTCCGGACAAGCGCGGCGGCGGCGAATGGAGGAGCCATCCTCCGCCGGGCGCGAATCTTTCACCTGACTGTCTTCATTTCCACAAAACGGGCAACGCATAAGCTATCCTTACATCCCTTCATAGAGCGGAAAACGGGCACAGAGCGCTTCGATCTTGGTGCGGACAGCTTGTTCAACCGCGGCGTTACCTTCCGGGCCGTTAGCGGCGAGTCCATCAAGGACCTCCACCATCATTTCCCCGACCTGCTTGAATTCAGCCATACCGAAACCACGCGTCGTCGCCGCCGGCGTACCCAAACGCACGCCGCTGGTCACAAACGGTTTTTCCGGATCAAACGGCACAGCATTTTTGTTGCAAGTCATACCGGCATTTTCAAGCGCGACTTCAGCCTTGTTCCCCGTCAGCCCCTTAGGCCGCAGATCAACCAAAACAATGTGACTGTCTGTACCGCCGGAAACAATATCCAATCCGCCGGACACCAACGTTTCAGCCAGCACCTTCGCATTATCCACAATCGCCTGCGCATAAGATTTGAATTCCGGTTGCAGCACCTCACCAAAACAAACGGCCTTGGCGGCAATCACATGCATCAACGGCCCACCTTGCAAACCGGGGAAGATGCTGGAATTCAGCTTTTTGTAGATTTCCTCACTATTCGTCAGGATCATTCCGCCACGCGGCCCGCGCAGGGTTTTGTGCGTCGTCGTCGTCGTCACATCAGCATACGGCACCGGTGAAGGATAAGAACCGCCTGCGATCAACCCGGCATAGTGCGCCATATCGACCATCAAGTAAGCCCCGACGCTATCGGCGATCGCACGGAAGCGCGCCCAGTCAATGACCCGCGGATAGGCCGAAGCACCGGCAATAATCAACTTGGGTTTATGCTCCTTGGCCAGTGCCTCGACTTCATCATAATCAATCAAAGCATCTTCTTTCCTGACCCCATATTGCACCGCATTAAACCACTTCCCGGATTGGTTTGGTTTGGCACCATGAGTCAAATGCCCCCCGGCCGCCAGCGACATCCCCAACACCGTGTCACCGGGCTCAATCAGGGCCATCATGACACCTTGGTTAGCTTGTGAGCCAGAGTGCGGCTGGACGTTCACATATTCACAACCAAAAATTTCCTTCGCACGCTGTTGCGCCAAATCTTCAGCCACATCAACATATTCACAACCGCCATAGTAACGTTTGTGCGGGTAGCCTTCCGCGTATTTATTGGTCAAAACCGAACCTTGGGCCTCTAAAACGGCGCGGGAAACAATGTTCTCACTGGCGATTAATTCAACCTGATTGCGCTGACGGGAAAGTTCCTTGCGCACGGCATCAAAAACCGCAGCGTCGTGACTTTCCAAACCTTCTGTAAAAAAGCTGTTTACCATGTTCTCATCCCTTTTTTCTGCTGTTGCCCCCATATCTATAGCCCTTTCTTTTAATAAATTCAGATACCTTTACCCAATTTTTCAACGCGTGCCTCATGACGCCCCCCTTCGTAATCTGTTAAGAGGAAGGTTTCAACACAATCCATAGCCACTTGAATTCCAACAATTCTCGCACCCAAAGCCAAGACGTTCGCGTTATTATGTTCCCGCGTCAAACGCGCCATTGTCGAATCGGTACAGAGCGCCGCGCGCACCTTTGCGTAACGGTTTGCCGCAATAGATATTCCGATCCCGGTGCCGCAAATCACAATCCCGGCATCGGCGCGTCCCTCGGCCACCGCCGCACCCAGCGCATCGCCATAATCGGCATAATTACAAGATTCAGCCGAGTCCGTCCCCAGATCAAGAATCTCGTAACGCCCGGCCAAAGCGCTTTTAATTTCTTCCTTCAGAGCATAACCACCATGATCGCTGGCCATTGCTATTGTCTTGAAATCCGGCACGAAGGCATTCCCCTTGTAAACTGTACAGAGGCTTCTATATAGAGGATTCCGGGCACCTAAATCAATCCCTTCTTTTTCAAAACATACTCAAGACGCTTAAGAGCATTGCGCTCCAAAACGTCTCTCGATGCACTAACCGGCCCTTGCACCGAAATTTCTGTTAAAGTTTTCGTATCCATTGCCGATACGCGGACATACAGACCGACCGGGAAAAACTCGATAATAACTTCCCGGCCTTTCAATATATGTGAAGACATGAATTTATATTAAAGCGAAGCCAAGCCAGAGAAATTCGTCTGATTTGCCCAGAATTTTTCGATCATCTGCATGGTCTCGTTAAGATGCTTCAAGCGCTCCTCCGTCAGAACCGTTCCCTCCAGCATCGTTTCATGACGCTCAAACATAGCCGTCACGGCATCACGCAAATCTTTTCCCTTTTGGGACAATTTGACACGGATCGAACGCTTATCGTGAACGGAACGTTCTTGCTCCAAATAACCGTTTTCCACCATCTTTTTGACGTTATAAGAGACATTAGAACCCAAATAATAACCACGGATCGTCAATTCCCCGACCGTCAATTCATCATCGCCGATATTGTGAAGGATCATACTCTGGACGTTGTTAATATCCTGAATGCCCTTCTTATCCAGTTCAACCTTCAAAACATCCAGAAAATAACGGTGCAGACGCTCAATGAGCTGAATGGAATCATAGTACGGTGTTGTTACCACGTTTGGGTGCTCCCTCTTTGCAAAATCTAACGGGACATATGTCCTCTCCATCGCTAATCTTAACAGATCAAACATTAACAGAAAATAGTAAAAACACCAGACTGTACAAAGTTCAAAAAATCCGCTAACCAATATCCATCCCAACAAACTTAAGGCTATGAAATAATGAGCACTTTAAAAACGGCCCCCGCCCCTTCATCCAAACCCCGCGCCTCTTTGAATTTTGAGCCGCGCACCCGCATGCGCCGTTTACGCAAAAGCGACGCCTTGCGTGACATGGTCCGGGAAAATGCCTTAAGCGTGAACGATTTTGTATACCCCATCTTTGTAGAAGAAGAGCTAAATGAGCGCGCCCCTATCGGTGCCCTGCCCGGCATTTACCGTGAGACTGAGAAATCGTTAGAGACCGCCGTAAAGGAAGCCCACGATCTCGGTATTAAATCCGTTATTCTTTTTGGTGTCTCCCATCACAAAGATTCCGAAGGTAGCGATTCATGGCAATCCAATGGCCTGCTTTCCCGCATGATTAAACGCGCCAAAGATGCCGCACCAGAAATCGCCGTGATCGCCGACGTTTGCTTTTGCGAGTACACAGACCACGGCCATTGCGGCCCTTTAAGCCCGGAAGGCGATGTCGATAACGATGCTACACTTGAAAACCTGGCCCTGCAAGCCGCCAGCGCCGCCGCCGCCGGTGCCGATATCATCGCGCCATCGGGTATGATGGACGGCATGGTTGGCGCCATCCGCGAAGGGCTGGATCGCGAGAATCATCAAGATATCCCCATTCTTTCTTATGCTGCCAAATTTGCTTCTGCTTTTTACGGCCCTTTCCGTGATGCGGCAGGCTGCTCTCTCGGCGCTTACCCTCATGCCCGCAAGGACCGCGCCACTTACCAGATGGACCCCGCCAACGCGGAGGAGGCCTTGCGCGAGGTTGCCATTGACATCGAGGAAGGCGCCGACATGATTATGGTGAAGCCGGGCCTGCCCTATCTGGATATCGTCCACCGCGTCAAAAGCGAATTCCAAATGCCAACATTCGTTTATAACGTCAGCGGCGAATACGCCATGATTAAACACGCCGCCGCCGCAGGAGGATTAGACTATGAGCGGGCGATGATGGAAATGCTTCTATCTTTCAAACGCGCTGGGGCGGACGGTATTCTGACCTACGCGGCATTGGATGCGGCACGGCTGCTCACAAAGTGATGGGGGAGATACCAGCATTTTCCTTGTGAGAATCATTCGTTATCACCTTGATCTTGCCTGTTAAACAGGCGAAAATGCGAACGCCTTACAGTACCGCAAATCTTTTTAAGATTCGCCTGTAAGACTTGTTTCATCAGCACCGTAGCGTTGCGCACCGTATGTTACGCGCACCCTACAGCAGAAAGGATTTCTGAAAGCGTCATGAAGTTTGTCGGAATTTTATTAGTCTTTGTTTGCACATTCGGCGGTTTGCTGATCGCTCTGCATTTCGATTTCACGAAATTCACGCACCTTTTGATGCTGATTATCGGCGCAATGCCGGGGGAATTCGTGATTATTTTCGGTTGCGCCATATCAGCCTTCCTGATAGCGAACTCGACCGATGTTATTAAAACAACGATGAGCTATTTTAGCGCCCTGACAAAACCATCCGCCTATAGCAAAGAAGACTATATGGACCTGCTCGCCGCCCTGTTTACGATTTTCAAACTAGCGCGGACGAAGGGGTGGCTGGCATTGGAATCCCACATTGAAGACCCGGAAAACAGCGAAATGTTCAACCAATTTCCGGGGTTTTCCGGCAACCACCATGCGCTGGTATTTCTGTGTGATTATTTACGCATTATCTCGCTGGGGAACGAAAACCCTCATGAGCTGGAAGCCCTTATGGATGAAGAAATCGAAACGATCCAGAATCATCACGGTCATCCGGGCCATGCCGTTCAAACCATGGCAGACGGCATTCCCGCGCTGGGTATCGTGGCCGCCGTTCTGGGGGTTATTAAAACAATGGCCTCCATTTCGGAGCCGCCGGAGGTTCTGGGTAAGATGATCGGGGGTGCGTTGGTCGGTACATTTCTTGGGGTGTGGCTATCCTATGCCTTTGTCGCGCCCATCGCCGGCGCCATGAGCGCCAAAGCGGAAACCGAAGTCATGTATTACAAATGCATAAAAATCAGCATCCTCGCTTTTCTGCAAGGGGCCGCACCGCAAGTCGCCGTTGAGTTCGCACGGAAGTTTCTGCCTCACGATGTTCAGCCAAGCTTCCAGGAGCTTGAAGAGCATCTGAACGAGCTTCCCGCGCCCGGCGCATAGGAGGGGGTCGCGCCGTGTCAAACAAAGCTGACGAAGTCCAACCGATTATCATCAAAAAGGTCAAGAAAGGCGGCGGTGGCCACCATGGTGGCGCGTGGAAGGTGGCTTATGCCGACTTTGTGACTGCGATGATGGCCTTTTTCCTTTTGCTCTGGCTTCTAAACGTAACGACGGAGGAAGAGAAAAACGCGATTTCCGACTATTTCGATCCTTCTCCGATCAAGATATCCGAGTCCCAAAGCGGCGCCGGCGGCGTTTTGGGCGGGCTATCCATGACAACGGAAGGTGCCATGGCTGATATGAAACAACCAATTTCCGCACCCAGAGAAACAGGGGCCGTCGAGCAAGGCGAAAAGATCACTCAAAAAATCGGTAGCGACAACATGGAGGCCGGAAAAGCCGATCTCGAAGATTTAAAAAAACAACTGGAAGAGCAAGAAAACGAAGCCTTTGAAAAGGCAAAAGAAGAAATGGAAGAAACCCTGCGCGGTAATCCGGAGCTGGAAGAGCTCGCGAAAAACTTGCTCATCGACGTAACCCCCGAAGGCTTACGTATCCAGATTGTCGATCAAGACGGCAAACCCATGTTCCCCAGCGGCAGTGCAGATATGTATGAATATACCCGTCAATTGCTCACTATCGTTGCTAACGTAATCGCGCCCATGCCCAACCAGCTTTCCATCCGCGGGCACACGGATGCGCATAAATACGGGCCCGGCGCGACTTACACCAACTGGGAACTTTCCGCCGACCGGGCCAATGCCAGCCGTGCAGCGCTCTTAATAGCGGACATCCCAGAGCCACGCATTGCTAACGTGATGGGGAAAGCCGCCAGAGAACCCCTGATCGAAGATGACCCGCTTGACCCGCAAAACCGCCGCATTACGGTTCTTCTCCTCCGCGAAAGTGTCGAGGATGCCATGGCGCGCGGAGCCTTTGACGTGGTAGAGGAAGAAATGCCCGGTACGTCTGTTGAGGTTGAGGAAACCGGAAGCGCTATTGAAAACACCGGGAACGAAAACGAAGCCCCGGAAGATGAAACATCATCCCCCGCAAACGGTGCCTCGCATTATGTTCCTGATAAAAACAGAAATTACGAACGCACACCGGGCGCCGTTTATTTCCCGTAAGCACAAAGACACACTGGCTAAGAAATCTGAAAACTATTTCAGAGATTAACCAAACCTATTTGATTTCGGGAATCCATTGGGCGGGAGGCGTCCGGCGCTGGCGCGGCGTCCGACCCACGGCGTGATATCCTCTACGGTTGTCTCTCCCGTGCCATATTTAAAGCTTAGGCCCGCCGCCCCATTAAACGGTTTAATATCAGCGACGCCGCCGTCCTTATAGCGTTGGAGGATCACGCCCTTGCCCTTAGCCATCTCCGGCAGCTCTTCACGTTCGAAAACCAGCATTTTGCGGTTTGTACCGATAATGGCAATCCGGTCGTGCTCATCGGCGATCGGCACACAGATTTTCGCCTCAGCCTTTCCGGAGACATTAAGCACCTGTTTTCCGCCGCGGGTTTGTGCCAGAACATCCTTCTCCGCGACGATAAAGCCGCGCCCGTCATCGGAAGCCACCAACAACTTCGCGTCAGCAGAAAACAGCTTCAACGCGGCAATCTCGGCATCATTGGGCAAATCAATCATCAACCGAACCGGTTCGCCAAAACCGCGTCCCGGCGGCAGCTTGTCACAGCCGAGCGTATAAAAGCGCCCGTTCGTGCCGAAAAGCAATATTTTATCCGTTGTCTGGACCTCAAGAATAAAGCCGGCCCGGTCACCGTCCTTGTACTTGATATCTTTCGGATTCTGGCCGTGACCTTTCATCGCCTTGACCCAGCCTTTTTGCGAAAGAATCACCGTTACCGGTTCTTTTTCGATCATGGCTTCTTCGAGGCTATCAATATCAACCGGGGCGGGTGCGCTACCAATTTCAGTGCGGCGGGCACCCAGCGGCGTATCCAGCGCAAACAATTTTTTCAGTTCACCGATCTGCTTGCGAATCACTTTCCACTGCTTGCTTTCTGATTTAATAAGCGCCTGTAAGCTATCGCGTTCCTTGCATAAAGCGTCATATTCGGTGCGCAACTCCATTTCCTCTAACTTGCGCAAGTTCCGCAAACGCATGTTCAAAACCGCTTCAGCTTGCACCTCACTGAGAGTAAACACCTTCATAAGCTCTTGTTTTGGCTCATCTTCTTCGCGGATGATACGGATCACTTCGTCGATATTCAGATAAACAATCAGGTAACCGTCGAGAATTTCAATCCTGTGGATAACCTTCCCTAAACGGTACTGAGAGCGACGAACGAGGACCTCCTGCCTGTGGGCAAGCCAAGCAGCCAAAACCTCCTTAAGGTTCATGACCCGTGGCACCTTACCACCATCCAGAACATTAAGGTTCATATTGAAACGGTTCTCCAGATCACTCGCACGGAACAATGCTTCCATCAACAGCTCCGGCTCAACATTGCGGCTCTTGGGGACGAGGACAAGACGGATGTCTTCGGCGCTTTCGTCACGCACATCGTCAAGCATCGGCAGTTTCCGGGCGTTAATCAGCTCCGCGATCTTTTCAACTAATCGGGATTTTTGCACCTGATAAGGTATCTCCGTGACAATAATCTGGTATTGCCCCTGTTTAAGATCTTCCTTATACCAACGGGCTCTGACCCGAAATGCACCTTTACCGGTCTTGTATGACTGTAAAATGCTATCTTCCGGTTCAACCATGACCCCGCCCGTCGGAAAGTCTGGGCCCTTCACGATTTGAAGAATATCCTCCATCGTGGGATCCGTATCACTATCGAGCATAAGCTCCATCGCCTCGCACAGCTCATGAACATTGTGGGGCGGAATATTGGTTGCCATCCCCACGGCAATCCCCGCCGCGCCGTTGGCCAGCAAATTAGGAAACGCCGCGGGCAGAACCACAGGCTCCAGCGTTTCCCCGTCATAGGTCGCACGAAAATCAACAGCGTCCTCGTCAATCCCCTCCAGCATCAGGCGTGCTACAGCCGTAAGGCGGGCCTCCGTATAACGCATAGCGGCCGCGTTATCACCATCGATATTCCCGAAATTCCCTTGCCCGTCGACCAGCGGATAGCGCACCGCGAAATCCTGCGCAAGGCGTACCATAGCATCATACACAGCCGTATCACCGTGTGGGTGGAACTTACCGATCACATCCCCAACCACACGCGCACATTTCTTGGGCTGCGTCTCCGGCGCAAGCTTGAGCTGATACATAGCATAGAGCAAGCGGCGGTGCACAGGCTTCATCCCATCACGCACATCCGGCAACGCCCGGTCCATAATCGTCGACAGCGCATAAGATAAGTACCGGTCGGAAAGAATATCTCCCATCGGCTGGTCGATGATTTGCTGTTCGGTGTTTACGTTATCCTGCGCCATGTGTTTTTATGCTTTCTTCAAATCTCTTGGTCAGCGTACGATTCAACTGTTTTCGCAAACCGTGCCTGAAATTGCAAGCGTCTTTCGGGCACGCCGTGCGTATGATGGGTAAAAACCCAGTGTTCCAGAAAATACCCCGTGAGTTTTAAGCCCTTTAAAATCTCTGGTTCCGTTGCCGCACCTTTCTGCGGCTTCAGGAACGGCGGCAATTCCAGCAAGCGCTCCTTATAAACAGCGCCCGCCGCTTCACTGACGGCTCGGCCGGTCTTGGGGGAAACGTAAGCAAGATCCGCCGGATCGCCGCCCCCCGCGCATTTATCAAGCTCCAGCGCGAATCCCAACTCTCGGAGCAGCGCGATTTCCCACATCACATAGACCGCGCCCCAATATTCGTCATCCAGCGCAGCGAACAAAGCTTGCAAGCCGTAAAACAATCCCGGATGCCCTTCCCGCTCCGGCAGGGCTGCATCGCACAGCGCACATGCCGCCATCAACGCATCCAGCTTTAACGGATCATGCATCAGGCCACCGGCATAACTGCGCTCCTGCTCCAGCGTATAGGTGCCCAACTCATCATGAGAACGGGCCTTCCACGAAGCGCCGACAAGGGAGCCCAGCTCCAGCGTGCCGCGCATTTTGCTCGACTGCGCCCCACGGACATAGCCCGCATGCCGCCCGTGATTCTCGCTCAAAAGCACCACAACGGCTCCGTTTTCGCCATGCGGCCGCGCGCTTAATACTATGCCTTGATCTTCCCACTGTTCCATGGTTTGTATTTAAACACGAATAGAGGAGTTTTCCTATGCCCTACAAAGTTGGAATCGCCGGAGTCGGCGCCATCGGTAAAACCGTTTGTACCGCGCTATTAAACGGTGAAATAAAAGATATGAACCTCACAGCCGTAGCCGAAAGCGGTCCTGTGCCGTTTGACGTGCCCAATCTGTCCTTTGCGGAACTGGCCGAACAATGCGACATTATATGCGAATGCCTGCCGCCGGATATCGTGCCCGCGCTGGCACAGGACGTTTTGCAAAAGGGAAAGGTGCTCGTGATGATTTCGAGCGCCGCCCTGCTCCGCTTCCCGGATATCCACAGAATGGCAAATGAGGGTCATGGGCGCATTATCGTGCCGTCTGGGGCGCTATTTGGACTGGACGGGGTCGCCGCGCTCCGGTCAATGGGGATCAAGGGGGCGCAAATCCGTTCCACAAAAAAGCCGCATTCTTACGCAGGCGCCCCCTATATTTTGGAAAACAATATCGATCTTGACACGATAACGACCCGCACGCGCTTGTTTGCCGGGAACGCTCTGGACGCGGCCAAAGCCTTCCCTGCCAACGTCAATGTCGCAGCTACATTGAGTTTAGCGGGGATCGGAGCGGATAAAACAACCGTTGAAGTGTGGGCCGATCCTGACGCGCCGGGCAATGCCCACGAAATCACCGTGGAAGGCGAATACTCCACCCTGACCGCCCGTGTGGATAACATCCCCGATCCGGCGAACCCAAAGACCAGCATGCTGGCCGCACACAGCGTTATCGCTGCCTTGAAACAGATAACCGACGATATAACCGTACTTTAAAGGACGCTCATAAAGGTTTTATTGATTGGCTTTTTTCCCCTTATCCAGAGGAGAGACCTTCACGGGGATAGCCCGTAAAAGCACAGAAAGCACCCGACAAGTAAAAAGACAGCTCCCCAAAGACCTCTTGCACAAAAACACGCCTCACACGGCGCTATTCCGCCTTTTCAATCGCCTGCCAGACTTTGAACGCCTGACGTGTCTCAGCGACATCATGGACACGAAAGATATGCACACCTTGTTGCAGCGCATATAAGGCTGTGGATAAAGATCCGGGCAGGCGCTCTTGTGGATAAGTTTTATGGTTACACACACCATCAATGAAGCTTTTTCGCGACGCGCCGATCAGTAATGGCGTTCCGAGGTCATGAAACCGTTTAAGACCCTGAATAAGGCTCAAATTGTGGTCTAGAGACTTCCCAAAACCCAAACCGACATCACAAATCAGACGATTTTTGGCGATACCAGCCGTTTCGTATTCGTCTATTTTTTGATGGAAATAATCAAGGATATCCACAACCACATTGTTATAATTAGGCTTTTCTTGCATGCACAAAGGATCACCCTGCATATGCATTATACACACAGGAACATCAGTGGATCGAATGACATCTAAAGACTCAGGATCCCCCGTCAGAGCTGTGACATCATTAATCATCCCCGCCCCCGCTGCTAAAGCGGCCTTCATGGTAGCGGCATGGTAGGTATCGATCGAAATAAGGGGGGCGGCCTCTCTTAAACCTTCAATGACGGGACGGACGCGGGCGATTTCCTCCTCAACACTAACGGGGGCGGCACCGGGACGCGTTGATTCCCCGCCGATATCGAGGATATCAGCCCCCTCTTCTATCAGCCTCAGACCGTGCTCAATGGCTTTTTCAGGGGAATAATACGCTCCACCGTCCGAGAAACTGTCCGGGGTCACATTGACTATCCCCATAATATAGGGACCACCGTTCATAAAAAAATTTAAATTCTTATTGCTCATGCGCTCTTAAAGCACAGGAAAGCCAATCACCGCAAGATGATTAAGAATCAGAGACATCCATCTTCCGCGCACTCTGATCGGCAGGCAAGACCTTAACAAGCGCTGAGAGCGGCCTTTTTAGCACCGGATGCATCCAGTCCGGCGGCGCGATCTCCTGTAACGGCAGCAGAACAAAAGCCCGCTCATGCATACGGGGATGCGGCACGATCAGCTCCGGCTTATCAAGCACCTGATCATTATAAGCAATCAAATCCAGATCAAGCAACCGCGGCGCATTGCGCACACTCCGCACCCGACCGAAATCATCCTCAATCGCCTGCAGCGTCTCCAGCAAGCGAAAGGGCGACAAAGCCGTTTCCACGGCCACGACTTCATTGTGATACCACGGTTGATCGGAGATCGGCACAGGCGCCGTGAGCCATGTCGAAGACACCGCCACAAGAGAAACACCGCGGGCTTCCATAGCCGCCCGTGCGGCAACCAGCGTTTCATGCGGTTCGCCAAAACGGCTGGGAAGGTTTGCCCCTAGAGCCACAAAAATCATAAATATCCCTCCTAAAAACAAAATATCCCCGCCAATAAAGCGGGGACATCGAAAAATCACAATGCCTTTAAAGCCACTTACCAAGTCCGGACCTTACCGGTATCCACGTGCACAAAGCCGCTCTTCGGATAATAGCCCACACCCCCCGCATGAAGCTGGCGCGCGATTTCCCGCAACTGACGCGTAGAAAAGCCCGGCATCCGGATATCAACGGCCTGCCCCGTCATATGTAGCGAGTTTTTAGCCACCCCTTGAGTGCGCGTCTGTAGCATTTTATTCGTCTTCGGCGAACGGTAACCGGAAAGAATTTCGAAACTGTTATTCGTACCGGTATGCTCCTTAATCATGCACATAATGTCCATCACACGCGGATCAATCGGGAATTCCTCCCCCGTGCGAAAATCCCGCAAAACGTGATTAATCTCCGCAAAGGCATCCGGCAGATAACGCCCGCCGACCTTATATTCACCGGAGAAATTCTCCCCCGTATGTACATTGTGAAACTTTAGAACCTTCGTCCCTTCCTGTAGCGTGCGCAATGCAGCGGCTTCAACGGGATTAAAAGCCCCCGCAGCCAAAAGCCCCGCTCCAGCGATCAAACCGGATTGCAAAACATGGCGGCGTGTACAGATAGCACTGTCTTTTTTTATTTCAAATGTCATGAAAATACGAATTCCTGAATACGTCTTTCGTCTTGTCTGTTCGTTTAAATCTTTCTCTAGAACCAGAAAATGCTTGTACCAAGAACAGCACAAACAGTAAAGAAACTATTCCTTATATTTTACCCCATTCAGTGCATCAAAGCAAGTTGATTAGGTGTTCCCGCCTTTTCCCCTTCCGCCAAAACGGTGCCAGGAAAGGCATAGCCGTGAATCTCATTCAGCGCCTCAATTAGACGTTTATCCTGTTGATAAACATCCGGACCAAACACAATCCGCCCGGACGCATCCAGCCACACCGTTTGATAGACGATATAAACCGGCATACTCTGCGCGGCTATAACATCCTGCATCTCCCCCAGATCAAGCACCGCCCGCATATCCTCTTCCCCCCAATTTTCGTTACGGGCCAGAATAAAACGTGCCACATCATAGGGCTGTGACAGCCGGATACAGCCGGAGCTATAAGTGCGCTGGTTTCGTGCAAAATATTCTGGATGGTTGGTGTCATGCATATAGATGTCAAATTCATTTTGCATCAAAACCCGCACCCGTCCCAGCGCATTATGATCGCCCGGCGTCTGGATCATCCGCAAGCGGTTCATATCCGCCCAGCCCATATGCGCCCAATCAATATCATGGGGGTCCAACGTCACGGCATTCTCACCATAGCCTTGCATGACCTCCATTCCCTTTTGATCCAGATAATCGGGATCTTCCAGCAAATGCGGCAGGATATCCTCCATCTTTAAACGCAGAGGCACTGTCCATGTCGGGTTAAAACGCACCCCGGTTATATTGGCTTTAAAGCTTTGCGTCGGGCGTGATTTCAAGCCCACCACCACGGGCATCTCCAGCGAAACACGGCCATCCTCCACCCCCCACAGCGTTTGGGAAGGAATATTCACCAGCATATAACGCGCCGGGCGCTCTTGCTCCAACCAGCGCATACGCTCCAGATTGGCGACGATTTGTTCCATCCGCACACGGCGCGTCCGGTTCAAAAGAGCCAGCGTTTGCGAGCCGATCACAGCGTCGGGCTCCAAACCGTTCGCCCGTTGAAAATTCATAACGGCCGCGGCTAGATCATCATCATAATAATCCACCGGGCCAAAAGCCGGGTCATAAGCGACATCCAGCCGCACGCGCAACCCTTCAACCGCAGGATGACGATTCCCCGGCTTGAAATAGGGCATAGCAAAATCGAGAGGCAGCACATGATCGTAGGAATCCGGGGCATTCACAAGCGCGCGCAATTCCGCCCTCAGGCGATCATACACACCACTGCGCGGCGCCAAATCATCCAGTGCCTGAAGCGGGTCAGAAGCCGTTGCTATGCGATCCAGCACAACTTGCCCCTCCAGCGGCTTCTGCCAGAATTTCGCTTGCTGACGCACAGATTCCGGCGTCACCCGCATCCCCGTCATATCCCGACCGTAGCGCATCACCGCGTCAGACAGAAGCAAATCGAGGGTCATACGCTCCGCCGCGGAGGATGGGGTCATCAAGCGCCTTATCTTTTCAACGTGATAGTGAGCCGGGTTCAAGCCATGCGTCCAGCTTTCCTCAAACAGGGTCAAAAGCGCCGCACGCCATTCCGGGGGGCGGGTCGCCCCCTGCCAGATCAAAGCCCCGCCACGCGCCTCATAAGAACGGCGCAAAGCCTCAATATCGTAAAGCGCCTGACCCTCCACTGACCCGGCGGACAGGGCCGTGCGAAACACGACATTCTGAAGCACCGATGAACCGGGAAGAGATATTAGAGGCGCTGCCTGCGGCGCTTCCGGTAAGATAATGGGAGCGCCCGCCACCACATGAGATTGTGCGGCCGCCGGAGTGGGCAAAAACAGAGCAAGAACCGCGCAAGCGCCCCATAAAGCCGCCCCTGTTTTAAGTTTGCGTATATGCGCATTTAAAGCCATTATAAAATTCCCGAAAGACGTAAGACACTCCCCCTTGGCACAAATACATGAAAGGAAAGCCCGTGAATCGCAGGATACCACAAACAGTTTTAAAAAAGTTATAAATCCACGCCTATAAATCCACGTAGGTGTGGGTTTCGGCTTTCGCGCCCGGATTCGTCACCGCGCCCTTTTCCGCCGGACCGACCGTCTGGACATATTTCCAAAGCGCCCCGGACTGGTAATTATTCTGACGCGGTTTCCAACCTTCGCGGCGGGCGGCCAACTCCTCATCCGACAGCTTCACATCCAGCGTCCCTTTTTCGGCATCAATGCGGATAATGTCACCATTCTCGATCAGAGCTATAGGCCCGCCGACAGCGGCCTCCGGCCCGACATGCCCGATACAAAAACCGCGCGTCCCACCGGAAAAGCGCCCATCGGTAATCAGCGCAACCTTACCGCCGGTGCCCTGCCCGTACAGCGCCGCCGTTGTGGAAAGCATCTCGCGCATACCGGGACCGCCCTTTGGCCCTTCGTAACGGATCACGAGCACATCGCCTTCCTCATAGTCACGGCTTTGCACAGCGTTAAAGCAATCCTCCTCACAGTCAAAGACCCGCGCCGGCCCTTCGAAAACAAGTTTTTTCAGACCCGCGATTTTAACGATCGCCCCCTCCGGCGCGAGATTCCCGCGCAAGCCCACAACGCCGCCCGTCGGATGGATCGGTGCAGACAGCGGACGGATAACGTCCTGACCGCCGGGGAAAGTCACATCTTCCAGATTTTCGGCCATCGTCTTGCCCGTCACAGTCATGCAATCCCCGTGAATATAGCCGCCATGCAACAGCTCCTTCAACACAACGGAAACGCCGCCAACTTCGTACATATCCTTGGCCACGTACTTCCCGCCCGGCTTCAGGTCCGCGATATAAGGCACACGGGAGAAAACCGCCGCCACATCATGCAGGTCGAAATCAATCCCGGCCTCGTTCGCCATCGCCGGCAAGTGCAATGCCGCATTGGTCGAACCACCCGTTGCCGCCACCACAGCCGCCGCATTTTCCAGAGATTCGCGCGTAACGATATCACGCGGCCGCGGCCCACCGTTCCGGATCAAATCCATCACGGCCTGCCCCGTTGCCACAGCATACTCATCCCGCGTCTCGTAAGGCGCAGGCGCCCCCGCAGAACCCGGCAACGCTAAACCGATAGCCTCGG
This sequence comes from Alphaproteobacteria bacterium, assembly GCA_050297015.1. Classification (GTDB taxonomy): domain Bacteria; phylum Pseudomonadota; class Alphaproteobacteria; order Micavibrionales; family Micavibrionaceae; genus JACKJA01. The sequence continues at coordinate 39,332 of JBNKRZ010000037.1, forward strand.
AAACACACGCCATCGTATTGGCCGTAAACTGACCGCCACAGGCCCCCGCCCCCGGACAAGCACAGCTTTCCATTTCATGCAGATCTTCATCGGAGAACTCGCCCGTTGCGTGTTTACCGATCCCCTCAAACACATCAATCACAGTCACATCTTCCCCCCGGAATTTCCCCGGCAGGATCGAGCCGCCATACATAAACACACTCGGCACGTTCAAACGGATCATCGCCATCATCATCCCCGGCAGAGATTTATCACAACCGGCAAGTCCCACCAGCGCATCATAGCAATGACCGCGCATCGTCAGCTCCACGGAATCCGTAATAATGTCACGCGACACGAGGGAAGAACGCATCCCCTCATGCCCCATGGCAATCCCGTCCGTCACAGTGATGGTGGTAAACTCGCGCGGCGTCCCTTCGGCTTCCTGCACGCCGCGTTTAACGGCTAAAGCCTGCCGATGCAGGGCAATATTACAAGGCGCGGATTCATTCCAGCACGTCGCCACACCGACAAAAGGCTGGTGAATTTCTTCCTCGCTCAGCCCCATCGCATAGTAATAAGAGCGCGCGGCCGCACTTTTCGGGCCTTCGGTGACATAACGGCTAACGAGTTTTGATTTATCCCATGGCATGGCTGAATATTCCTTGTTTGCTTTTCAATACGAAAGAAAGACAAACAGGAATAGCGCGTTTAATCAGCACTTTCAAGAGGCTAGACCCAAGAACTTAGAAAGGATTTTTTAAGGGCGATAATTCGGAACGGAAGAAACCGGGATCATATATTTTTTAATTTTAGGTAATTCCTGTTCTAACACAGAAATCGTTTCCGGATGATGATGCCCAATCACGACAACCGGCTTTCCGGTTTCCCGCGACTCTTCGACAGCTTTTTGCAACTGCGCCCGAATAGCCTTCGGGTCAAGATCATTATCAAGGAAAGGAAAACTACGCGCCTTGCAAGATATATTGAAATCTCTCATAGCATCACAGAGCTTCGTATCTGCCGTCGTACGGGCATCAAGAACGTATCCGACCTTATAATTATCCCATACCGCCAATGCGACCCCCTTCATAGTCGTCGCATCCGTTGTCGCAACACTACCTTGGTGATTATTAAAACCGATAGAATAAGGAACGGAATCCATAGCGTCCTTAACCGTTTTTACAATTTTCTCTACCGGCATACCCACATTAATCTGCCCCTTTGGCGCCCATTGTGAGCGCTCCTTCGGTTGCATCGGCAAATGGGCAATCACTTCATGGCCGTTTTTATGAGCGTGTGCCGTTTCTTGCGTTAGACATTTTGAATCGGCATAAGGAAGAAACGCCAGCGTTAAAGGGCCGGGAAGGTTGGCAATTTGTGTTGTTTCTTCCGGATGCCCGTCACAAAGGTCATCAATAACAAGAGCCACCTGAGGCGTTGCTGCCGCAGCATCAGGCGCACCGAACAGCGCCGCCGAACTCAATAATAAAGGATTTATCCATTTTGATAATTTACTCACAAGCCCTCTCTCCCCTATCGCGCGTCAGGCACCTCAAAGCGCCCTTATTAATTTTCATAATAAATTATAGAGCAAAGTACGCCGACAAGCAAGTTTTATAGAAGAGAATGTTTATAGTCGTTTTAATGGGGTCTGACCCTAAGAATCGTTTTCGAGCAATCTCTTTTCAACTTCGCGCACGAAAGCCTGCCCGCCCAGAACGTAAGTCACAGGGACGGCCCCCGTCCCCACGCCGCGTATAACAACGGTAGCGAAACCTATAATGCGCCCCAAAAGCGGATTTTCAAGAGAAGCACTTTCAATCTTATTAAGTTTAAATTGAACCACATCTTCGTTGAAATAGCCGTAAATCAAAAGAACGCGTTTGCCCGTCAGAACCAGCATCGTCGTTTTATAGCGAATAAAAGCGTTTAAGAGCGGATAAAGCGTCACAAAGAAAATAGCGGCGCCAACAACCGGGTGAAACAGCTCCCACACAAGAGCCCCCAGAACAATCAGAAAGCCCGGAAACAAAAAAACGGCCTTGTGCAGATGAGCACTCGCGTAGACTTGCTCCCCCTCGACCAAGACATCTTCCAGTTTTTTCGCCATGATAAACCTTACTCCTCCTCCCTCATTATACCAGACCCACCGACATAAAACCATTAACTGGTCCGGGCCCGTTCAATCGCCTTACGAAAAGCAATGGGGTCGGCCAGCGGCGGCAAGACAACTTCCCCCACCCCCATGCCGCGCACCATAACACGACCATAGCCCAGCAAGCGTCCCGGGATGCTCTGCAAAACATTAACACCTTCGATCCGGTCGATGCTCATTTCCCCGACATAGCGGGCAACCAAACCACGCTTATAAATCAAGCGCGTATTGGTCACGGCAATTTCCGTCGAGGCCTTAATCACCATCATCCGCGCAAAACCCAGCCACCCCAGAACAAAAAACAAAAAAGCCAATAATTTTAAACCGGGGTGCAATTCACGCACTTGCCCCAACCAACTATAAGAATAAAACCCCGAACCGTAGTGCCATTGAAAATAAATAGCGGCGTAAAGAACCGCAAAACACGACACCGCCCCCCATATCACGTTCATAAAGGCCGAGACATTGTACATCCAATGGAAACGCCCCAGATGAACCAATTCCTCATCGGCGCTTAAAGACTGTCTAACATACAGATAACGGCTCAATTTTTATCCCCGAAAGAAATCCCCAACGATCTTGCAGTATGAACCAAAGTGCTATCCACGTCCACCTCTTGATAAGCGGCGATAGCATCCTCGATCGCAACATCGACGACTTTCCGGTCGTGCCATGCCACCATACGGCCAAATTTTCCTTCTTTGATAAGCTCTACAGCCTTGGCGCCAAAAGCCGAGGCCAGCAAGCGATCGTTCCATGTCGGCTGGCTACCGCGCTGCACGTGCCCCAAAATCGTCACGCGCGTTTCAGAATCGGTTGCCTCGGCAATTTTATCACCAAGGTAATAACCTATCCCGCCATAACGGGTCTCGCCGCCGTGATACGCCATCTCGGCCTTACTGCCTTCCGGCGTGGAAACCGCCTCAGATACGACCATCAGAGCAAAATTCCGGCCGCTATCTTTCACGGACTGGATTTTCGCCGCAATGCTTTCAATGCTATAGGGAATCTCAGGAATCAAAATGATATCCGCGCCCCCGGCAATCCCGGCATTCAAGGCAATATGTCCCGCATCGCGCCCCATAACCTCCAAAATCATCACGCGGTCATGACTGGCGGCGGTCGGTTGCAATCGGTCCAGAGCCTCCGTCGCCACAGCCACCGCCGTATCGAAGCCTACAGAAGCCTCCGTCATACCAATATCGTTATCAATCGTCTTGGGCACACCGACCAGATTAATATTCCCCTGCTGTGCCAGCTGTTTGAGAATAGCGAAACTGCCGTCACCGCCAATGCCGATCACGCCGTCAAGCCCCAGCGCTTTAAAGCCATCAACGATCTTGCCGGACAAATCCTTGGTTGAGCCGTCCGCCATCGGAAAAGCAAAGGGGTTCCCTTTATTGGTCGTTCCTAAAATCGTCCCGCCCAAACGCATGATATTACCGTCAAATTCGGACGGCGTTAAAACACGGTACTGCGGCGGGTCTTTCAAAAGGCCTGCCGTGCCGTTCAAAATTCCTACGGTCTCCCACCCCTGATTATGCGCGCTGTGCACAACAGAGCGGATCACCGCGTTCAAGCCGGCACAATCGCCTCCACTGGTTAAAATTCCGATACGCTTTTTCGACATACACGTCCCCTTCAATTCACATAAGTCAACTTCTTTTAAAAATCTTGCACATCTTTTAAAAAAGACGCGCCGATAAAGACTCCCAATAAAATATATAAAAAAACTTATCAAACAAGGGATTATTTGCTAAAGTCACAAATTCCAGATGAATAATAGAGCGGGTATACATAACACATGGATGATGAAGACGAGTTGCGCGAAAAACTGGTCCACTTAAAGGCCGAACATAAGGACCTGGACGATATCATTGAACGCCTTTTACAGGCCCAGCCGGTGGATTTCTTACAAATTCAGCGCATGAAGAAGCGCAAGCTCTTGCTCAAAGATGTCATCCAGAAAATCGAAAGCAACTTGCTCCCGGATATCATTGCATAACAAGGAATAAGATTATGACTTCCCCTCTTATCGGCATTACTATGGGTTCCCAATCGGACTGGAGCACGATGAAGGAAGCGGCACTGATCCTCGACGATTTGCAAATCCCCTATGAGACAAAGATCACATCAGCTCACCGCACGCCGGAGCGCATGTTTGAATACGCCCAAACGGCACGGGAACGCGGCTTGAAAGTCATTATAGCCGGGGCCGGCGGCGCGGCGCACTTGCCGGGCATGATTGCGGCCTCAACCACCCTGCCCGTTCTCGGTGTGCCCGTGGAAAGCAAGGCGCTAAAGGGCATGGATAGCTTACTCTCAATCGTGCAAATGCCGGGCGGTGTGCCTGTGGGAACGCTGGCCATCGGCACGGCGGGGGCTAAAAATGCGGCCCTGCTCGCCGCCTCCATCTTAAGCACCGCCGATGAAGAAATCACCGCGCGCCTCGAAAAATTCCGGGACGATCAAACGGCAAGCGTCGCGATAGAGCCGAAAGACTGACCGGGCTCGATCCGTCTTTCTTCAAAAAGCGCATCGCCCTCTTTCGCAAAATCATTTAGAAAATTTGCCACCTGACTATAATGCCGGTGGATATAAGGGTGCTCTTCCGGCTTAACGTGATAGCCATAAACACCGTTATCGACAAAAACGGTTTTCATCCCCATAGCATTGGGATAGCGATGATTGGCTGCCGTATCTTCGACAAAGGCAACCTCATGCGCAGCCAACCCCATACGAGCAAGGGCGAACTGAAACGGCAGGAAACTGTTTTTCTTATTGTGAAATCCAAAACGATCCATGCCCCATATGTTTTCATCAGGGATAAATTCTCCATACTCAGCCCTTTTCATAAAAGGCTGGACGTAACTGGTCGTGCAGGCATGCGAAATGATTCCGAATTGAACATCTTGCTGCTTCTTCACGCGCGCCAAAGCATCGTAAATCTTCTGATTTTTCTCCAGAATATGCGGGTAATCCTGAGCTAAAACCTCCAGCAAGCGTCCTTGGTGAGCTGTCAACATTTCCTTTTTAGGTATCCCGTAGATCTCATGCGGATATGTTACAATTTCCCCGTGAGTCTCAAAAGCCGTGCGGCCAATCTCAATAGCCTCTTTGGTCGTCATCTCTCCGTCGTAAAGATCACAAAACGCTTTCGCAAAAGCCTTATCACAAACTTTAAAAACATGCGGCACATGAAATAAAGGGAGTAACACCCCGTCAAGATCAAACAGAATTGCTTTGATGGTCATGAAAAACACGGCCCTGATTTATTGTTATTCGTCCGAATATCTACCGCGACCATGCGATTATGTCAACAAATATTTCCTTGATGCACAGCCTTGGCGCTGTCATAACTACCCCCCATGAAAATAGACAGCAAAACATTAGGCATTCTCGGCGGCGGGCAGCTCGGGCGAATGAGCGCTATGGCCGCCGCGCGGATCGGTATAAAGACGCACATTTACTGCCCGGAGGAAAACAGCCCGGCCAGTCACGTTGCCGCGCGGACCTTCGTGGGCGCCTATGATGATAAGAAAAAACTCAAAGCCTTTGCCGCCAGCGTCGATGTAATTTCCTATGAATTCGAGAACATCCCGGTGGAAACGGTGCGCTTTCTTCAGCAATTCAAACCCGTCCTGCCCGACGACCGTTTGCTGGAAATCGCGCAAGACCGCGGGGTAGAGAAGAAATTTCTGAACGATATCGGCATCCCGACGGCGCGCTGGGCGCTCGCTCAAAACGCAAAAGAGATCGCAGAAAAGGCGCAAACCGTGCCGGGAGAGCGTCATATTTTAAAAACGACCCGTTTCGGTTATGACGGCAAAGGCCAGACATGGTATGCCCCCGGCGATGATGTGGATAAGAAGTGGAAACTTTTAAATTCTCCTGAGATTATTATCGAAGAAGTTATTGATTTTTCATGCGAAATATCACTCATCATTGCCCGCGATAAGCTGGGGCAAACTGTCCACTACGGACCGTGTCTAAATGAGCATAAAGACCACATTTTATCCAAGACAACTGTTCCGGCCCCTATTCCGGACGGACTAGCGCAAGAAGCGATCAAGATGGTGCAGCTGCTCGCCGATGCGGTTGATCTGGTCGGTGTACTGGCGCTGGAGATGTTCGTGACGCAAGACGGGCGCATTCTAGCCAATGAGATCGCGCCACGCACCCACAATTCGGGTCACTGGACCATTGATGCCTGCGCTGTATCACAATTCGAAAACCACGTGCGCACGGTGTGCGGCCTGCCCGTGGGTCATCCGGGCCGACACAGCGATTGCGTTATGCGCAACCTGATCGGCGATGATGTACGGGAGGCCAAGAAATTTATGGAGCTGGAAAGCACCTGCGTCCACCTCTACGGCAAGGATGACATCAAACAGGGCCGCAAAATGGGGCACATGACCGCCCTTAAAAAGCGAACCGCTTAAGAGGCGATCCGCGCTATTACCGGGGCGCCCGGGACGATATAGCATTACGCACAGCCCTGTGCACCCCTTCAGGCACAGCCACCGCACGTTCCTTTAGATTCGTTCCCTCGTGCGCCGCCGCATGACCAACGTCATGAAGATAGTGGCCGCCGCCCTCTCCTGTCATCATAAGGGTTCCGGCCCCCAGATTCAAAACATCCCAAATAGCTTTCCGGCCTTCATCGCCAGCCAACCCCGCCTTCTTATAAAGCGCAACAAGATTACCTACAGCCGTCTCAAAAGATTTATCACCCATACTAAAACCCTCGAAGGTTAATATTTTTAAAAGTTATTCTTTATTTCCCATTAACATAAAAAATAAAACGCATCAAGAAAAAAACGCATCAAGAAAAATATATGGGAATATTTTCCTTGACTTTCCTTCAAAAGCGCCTATCCTGTTTTGCAGAAATCGATTTCCCCCTGTCCGCGACCGCCGGTAATGCAGCGTTGCAACGCTGCGCTATAAATCCTGCGTAGACGGTAGGGTATACCACCCCTGAACATGTTTGCCCCACGGGCGCCCGTGTTTTTTAATTGAAAGGAATTCAGGAACAAAAAACGAAACAGAGAAAAAAGCGTATAAACAAACAATGTCCCCCTTGGTATCTTGTTGTCTTGATGATAAAAAATGGAACGAACATTTAACAAATCATGGAAAAGACAGAGAACATGACCGACACCCGCATAGAAACCGACTCCCTCGGCGAAATCGCCGTTCCCGCAAACCGTTACTGGGGGGCGCAAACGCAGCGCTCTCTCCAGAACTTTAAAATCGGGGGGGAGACGATGCCCGCGCCGCTCGTCCGGGCACTGGCCATTCAGAAAAAAGCGGCCGCCCTGACGAATAAATCCCTCGGCGTGCTGGATACCAAGCTGGCCGATGCCATCGTTGCCGCGGCGGAAGAGATCATCAACGGACCGCTCAGCGCTGAATTCCCACTGGTTGTCTGGCAAACGGGTTCGGGCACACAAACCAACATGAACGCCAACGAAGTCATCGCCAACCGCGCGGCTGAAATTCTGGGCGGGGAACGCGGAAAAAAGGATCCCGTGCATCCGAACGATCACGTCAATATGGGGCAATCCTCTAACGATACATTCCCGACAGCGATGCATATTGCTGCGGGGGAAGAAGTGCAGCATAGCCTCATCCCGGCATTGGAAAAACTCCATGATGCACTGGATGCGAAAGCCACGGAGTTCGCCGATATCGTCAAAATCGGCCGCACCCATTTACAAGACGCCACGCCGCTGACGCTGGGGCAGGAATTCTCCGGCTACGCCACGCAAGTCGCTTACGGCATCGACCGGGTTAAAAACACCCTGCCGCGCATTATGCAACTGGCGCAGGGCGGCACGGCCGTCGGCACGGGGATCAATTCAAAGGCCGGCTTTGCTGAAGCCTTCGCCGGCACGGTAGCCGATATCACGGGCCTGCCCTTCGTCACAGCGGAGAACAAATTCGAAGCCTTAGCCGCTCATGATGCGCTGGTGGAACTCTCCGGCGCGCTGAACACCCTCGCCGCCAGCCTGATGAAAATCGCGCATGACATCCGCGTTCTCGGCTCCGGCCCGCGCTGCGGCATTGGGGAGATATCCCTGCCCGCGAATGAGCCGGGTTCGTCCATCATGCCGGGAAAAGTCAATCCCACACAGGCCGAAGCGATGACCATGGTTTGTGCGCAAGTCATGGGCAATCACGTGACCGTCACCGTCGCGGGCAGCAACGGCCATTTCGAGCTTAACGTGTTCAAACCGGTTATGATCTACAACGTTTTGCAATCCATCCGTCTGATCGCCGATGCCGCAGCGAGCTTCACAGACAACTGCGTTTCCGGCATCGAAGCCAACCGCGAGCGCATTGATAAATTGCTGCATGAAAGCCTGATGCTGGTCACGGCGCTGAACCCGTATATCGGCTATGACAACGCGGCCAAAATCGCAAAGAAAGCGCATGCCGACGGCACCACGCTAAAGGAAGCAGGCACAGCGTTAGACCTCCTCACGGCGGAGCAATTCGACGCATGGATCAAACCGGAAGATATGGTCAAACCGCGGGATTAAGAGACTGTAGCCCTATAGCTATTTCGCTTTTTATTTACACAAGGCATGAGGAGCGAAGCATAGTGGGCCTACGTGAGCGACGAATAACGACGCTGTAAATGAAAATGGGAACAGCTCTATGAAAAAGCGTTCGATCAAAATCGCAGGGCACGCCACCTCCGTTACGCTAGAAGATGAATTTTGGGAGGAATTCAAAGCCATCGCCGCCGCGCGCGGCATGTCTGTGGCGGCCATGATCGAGGAAATCGACGAAGCGCGCACCACAGGCCTTTCCAGCGCCATCCGGGTGTTTGTGCTGCAGGAGGTTAAAAATGAGACAAACAGACCGTGACCTTTGCCGTGCATCTGGCGGAATAGCGCATAACGGAGACCTTCTGGACACAGGATGGGAATAAACCCGCGCCTTACTAGAACAAGAAGGCATCGGAGTCTCATCAGGTCTCATTGTACAAAAGCCCTTCATGGAACGCCGCACCTTAGCCACAGGCCAAAAACAATGGGCAGAGATCGAATAGTTCGTAACCTCCCCTGACCTAGAGTACAAAAAATATATAGAAAATTTCCCTGAAAACAAACTGATCAACATCATAGTTGGTGACACATGGCGTATCATCAATTACGCGGAAAAAGGCTTTCAGACGCCTCAGAACATGCCCCCCAACGTTCATAAAGCCATGAAAGAGCTCATCGCCCGAGGATATACGCACCATCTGCCGCAGCCCCCCTCTTTAATGCAGTCGTTTACTGAGCGCCCTCAATCACGCCTTGCAAAATACCGAACAGCGCCTCTTCCGGGGTGATCTGGCGGGTTTCCGGCTTTTTCACCTTCGGCGCCACAGGCTGGGTCACGGCGGCATCCGGTGCCATAGAATCCCCGGCCGCAGGCTGCTGCTCGCCTTCCGTCTTTTGCTGCGTCTGCGGCGGGAGAGGCGCTTGCAAAATCCCTTTCTTTTCAAGGCTCTTAATCAATGGATTGAGGACCATGCCCTCCAACTGTTTGTTAAAATATTGCTGCATAGCGTTCTGCCCGAACGTCTTACCGGGGCTATCAAGCGGCCCTTTAAATACCGTTTCCAGAGTTGGCGCATCGGCCGGCTCCTTCAGGGAAACAAGCGTTTTCAGATCAACCGTCCAAAGCGGCAGATTCACATTCCCCGTCCCCGTCACAGCCGCCGCCGGGCCATCCAGCAGCAATTTATCAAAATTCACAACGCCTTCTGTAATCGTAAAGGCAGAATCTAACGTATCAAACTGCGTCGTCCCACCGGAAGAGGTCGCATCGAGCAACTTACCGAAATTCTCGTTAAAGCTGCTGGTCGGGGCGGCGAGCGCCCGTGACAACTTGGCCAGATCGAATCCTTCAAAGGTTATGTCCTGCCCCGTAGCAGCCCCCTTACCATGAAGGTCAAAAATCAACGCCGCCGGAGAAAGCCCCGTTGCGCCCCCCTCCACATCCATGGACACAGCCCCCTTGGCCTTCACAAGCCGCGCACCACTAAAGGATTTCACCAGAGATTCCAGCGACACGTCCTTGAGCTGCGCCGCACCGGAAAACGTCAACGGGTCACGCGCCTTCGATGAAGTGCGGAGTTTACCGTTCAAGGAAACCTGCCCCCCATGAAGCCCGCCATTCAGTTTATCAAGGGTCAAAAGACCGTTTTTCAAACTCAATGCCAAATCGGCATTTTCAAAGCGCCACCCCTCATAAGAAAGCGCCGCCGCGTCACCGGAAAGATCAAGGTCGAACGCCTGCATCCACCCTACATCGATAGCCCGCCGCGACCAGCGCACAGCTTGCGGATCGGCAACCTTTTGACTCGGGCGCGCATGGGTAAGTTCAGTGCCCGACATCCGACTTTCATGCCCGGTCAACTTGTCAAGCGGCACATCGCCCATATGCACGTGAGCCTCAATATGCGGACGAGCCGCCGCCATATCCAACTTCATATCCGCGCGCGCCGTCACGGGGCCAACTTTCGCTTGCACGCCGGAGAGATTATAAAGTTTTCCGTCCCGCTCCAACGTCGCGAAAATATCAACGTCCTTTCTAATCGCCGCATTGCGCGCAAAATCAGGCACAAAAACCCGCAGCAAATCAACATAATCCGGATGCCGCACCCGCAAGGTCAATGCGCTCAATTGCGCCTTATCAAGAGGCGTTGCAACCGTCCCCTTGGTTTCCAACGTCCCGTTCAAAACACCGACATTCGCCGTAAAATCAAGAGAATCCGCATCCCCCTTGAAGACAGAGAGAAGCTCAGCTTTTTGTGCTTTTTCCGGGATCGTCCATGCCGTTTGCCCCCAATCATGGGGCAGCGCCGCCATATCCGATGTTTTGGCCTCCAAAGAAAAATCAAGCCCGCTCAGTTTAGAATAATCAGCCGCACCACCGGCCAGCGTCAAAACACTCCCTTTCTCATCTTTGATCGTAAAATTATCGACATGCAAGGCTTTCCCCTTCACAGCCGCTTTAAGCTCCAACAGGGGGAAATTCCGTTTCTGCGCCTTAAGGTTTTTAATCTGCGCCGTCACGGCAATATCGAGAGGCAGATTAATCCCGCGCGCAATGTCGCCTATAGCCGCACCGGAATTCGTTGATGCAGGCGCAACACCGCCCTCCGGCACGGGATTCAGAACAGCCAGCCATTTATCAATATCAAGCCCGTCATTTTCAAGATTAACCTGCAAAGCCCCACGCGCATCATTCCGCCCCGGCGCAAAAGCCCCTGAGAACAAAACCGCCGTATCCGCCCACGCCAAGCGCCCTCCGGTGATATTCAAACGGTCCGGAGAAACGATAGCGTCTACGGCCAGAACTATGGGGTCATCAACCTTCATCAGCTTTTCTTGTAGCGCTGCATCAAAAGATAAAAGCGGGAAGACAGTCGCCCCCTTCGCCTTCACGCTCAATCGAGAAAGGGTCACTTTCGGGTCAGAGAATGTCACACTGCGATCCTGAGAAGAACGAGAAAGCGCCCCGAATGAGAGGGCATAATCGGTCGAAAACTTTTCCGTTTCGGAAATATCCAAAGCCGCGCGGCCCTTAATCGCATCACCGGCACGAGCCAATGTCACATTGAGATTGCGGAAAGTTTTCCCTTCATATTTCAGCCCCGCCAAATGCAGCGCCGCTTTACCCGTCACATCAAAAGGAAGCGTCAGCGTTTCAGGCAAAAAGCCATGACGCGCCTTTTCACCGGAAGCGTCATCCGCGAGCCATGATGCCGCATCAAAAACGCCATTGCTGTCGAGAACGATATCCGTATCCAACACCCCCTTCGTCCACCCGGCAAGTTTTATATGCCCCGTCATATCTTGCCCGCTCAAACGGCCCTTTATATCCCGAATATCAAGCGTGTCAGCCTCCAGCGTCAGAAAAGATTCCAGCGCCAAAGCACTATCCAAAGCCGGCAATGCAGGCAGTTTCAAAGGCTCCAGGCTCTTAAGCATCGAGGGCGCAGAAAGCTCTAATTCGCCCTGCAGCTCCGGCACAGCCGTTAAACCGACAACACCGGAATAGGAAAGAGACGCGTGAGTTTCCGGCAAAGAGATATCCGCCTGCAACACCAGAGAATCCGCATCGGATACCAAACGGCCTGTTTTCACAGCCATATCAACCCGTTTTCCGGCGTAAGAAAAATCAGTCTTTATACTAAACGGCCCCTTCAGCGTCTCCGCATCCACAAACATCCCGATATCGTCCAGCACCACGTCCCGCGCCGCCGTACGATCTGTGAAATGAAACCGCCCTTGCTTTATCTGTATCCCTTGCAAAGCAACATTGCGCACGGCCCCCTCTCCAGCGGGCGTCTTCTCTGCCGTCTTTTCGCGTTTTGTAAACACGTCAAGCGCCGGGAAAGCGCCCTTTTCATCCCGCACCAACGTAATATCCGGGCGCACCAACAGCACTTTTGACACAACGATATCCCGCTTCAAAAGAGGTAAAAGCGCGACGACAACTTCCGCTTTATCGAGAGAAATAAAATCGCCGTTAAGGGAACCCGGTGCAGAAATATCAAGCGTTTCAATCACAAGACGGGGCGAAGGCAAAACCGAAAAACTAAGATTCCCGCCGATGTTAATAGCATATCCGGTCGTATTGCTGGCTTGCTCTATGATTTCGGATTTATACTTATTCCAATCAACAAAGCCCGGCGCCGCCAAGGCGATCGCAAACGTTACAACAAGCGCACCCGTAATAATCAACAAAAAGCGTTTCACAACAATTACCTCCACCCTGAAACAGCGGTTCATTAGCCCTTAACTATATATACAGGGAATCACTCTTAAAAAAAGGGAGGATTACTAATTTTAAAGAAGGAAAGACAAAAAAGGCGCTACGAATCCTTACTCAGCTCTCATCCATATATGTTTCCTTAAACGCCCGCGCGGCTTTCAGGAATTCATCCAGTTTCGGACAAACGTTATTCTCTAGCGTTTCTTTTTGCGCTGAAGGCAATGAGAGCTTCATATTTTCGGCAATCGCCGTAACCGTATCGACAAGATTATCAAAAGAGCTGTTACGCCGCAGAATAAGATTATTCGAGTGCGTCAAACGCTTCATGAGCATCGGCAAAATCGCCCGCACCGTGGGGTCGCTCCGCTCCAGCTTACTTTGAAAAGTCTGGCGGGAAATTACAATCAGGTTAGAATCTTCCAATGTGCGCACACTGGCCGAGCGCGGCTCATCAAAGACCAAAGCCATTTCCCCGAAAATCTGGCCTATCCCCAGACGGGCAAGCTCTATCTCTTTATCATTACAAACCGTATAAACCTGAACGCTGCCGGACTGGATGAGAAAGGCCGAATAGCCTACATCCCCTTCCCGAATAACGCACGTCCCTTCTGGAACAACTTTACGCTCCAGAACAACGGTTTCCCGATTACTTGCCTTCACCATCATTCACCTCTTCTCTACGGAAGATAGCCGGATGATAGCAGATGACTCCCCATGAGTCTCCACTCCACACTACAAATCATACCAGCATATAGTTAAGATTTAGCTAAAGCAATACACACAACCTTAAGGAAAAATCGCTACCCCTCAAGCCATGTACTGTCCCCCGTTAGAGGAAATCGTCGTCCCCGTTATAAACGCAGCCTTTTCCGAAGATAAAAACGAAACAATAGCGGCGATTTCTTCAGGCTTTCCCATCCGCCCTACGGGGATCTGACGAACGATAGTCTCCAGAATGTCATGGCGCATAGCCGCCGTCATTTCCGTTTCAATATAGCCGGGGCAAATCGCGTTCACAGTCACCCCCTTGGCTGCATTTTCAAGAGCCAGCGCCTTGGTAAAACCGATCATACCAGCCTTTGCGGCGGAATAGTTTGTCTGCCCCATCTGCCCCTTTTGACCGTTAATTGAGCTGATATTAATAATGCGCCCACATTTACGGCTGCGCATCAAAGGCACCACGGCACGGCAAATATTGAAGCAAGAATTCAAATTCGTATCAATCACCTTATGCCAGCATTCCGCATCCATCTTATGCAACATACCATCACAAGTAATCCCCGCATTATTAACAGCAATAGCGATCGGCCCCATATCATTCTCAATCATTTCGATAAGATCCTGACATGCGGAAAAATCACTTACGTTACACTGAAGCGCACGCGCGCCCGTTTCTTCTTCACAATGGCGCGCGGCATCCTCATTTCCACGATAAAGGGCGGCAACCTGAAAACCATCGGCCCGTAGAGCCTTTGTAATTTCAAGTCCGATGCCCCGTGTACCGCCGCTGACCAGCGCCACTTTTTCACTGTTAGGCATCGGTGTTTTTTGTTTATCTTCTTTTTTAGCAAACATTTTTAACGCTCCTTACTTAAGGTTCATTTTCGGGTCACGCTCAACGCACAGCGCAATCCCCATGCCGCCTCCAATACAAAGCGTTGCCAAGCCTTTAGCTGCATCGCGGCGCATCATCTCATGAAGCAACGTGACCAGAATACGCGTCCCCGATGCTCCAATCGGGTGTCCCAAAGCAATCGCCCCCCCATTCACATTGGTTTTATCCGGATCAAAGCCCAGCTCTTGTGAAACACATAAGGCCTGAGCGGCGAAAGCTTCATTCGATTCAATCACATCCAAATCGTCAACGGCCCACCCCGCCCGCGCCAGCGCTTTCTGCGTCGCGGGGATAGGCCCCGTCCCCATCAAAGCAGGATCAACCCCCGCCGTCGCCCAAGAACGAATAGCCGCCAAAACCGGCAACCCACGCTTTTCAGCCTCATCCGCCCGCATCAAAAGAACCGCAGCCGCCCCGTCATTAATACCGGAGGCGTTCCCCGCCGTCACGGTTCCCTCCTTTTTAAAGGCCGGGCGCAATTGAGAGAGCTTCTCCGCCGTTACACCCGCGCGCGGGAATTCATCCTTATCAATAACAATCTCTTTTTTGCGGGTTTTTACGCTTACAGGCAAGATTTCCGCCGCAAATTTACCTTCGCTCACAGCCCGCTCGGTTTTCTGTTGAGAAAACGCCGCGAATTCATCCTGCGCCTCTCTGCTGAACCCATATTTTTGTGCAATATTTTCCGCCGTGATCCCCATATGATAATCATTAAAGATGTCCCAAAGCCCATCACGGATCATCGTATCGCACAGCGTAGCATCTCCCATCTTCACCCCGTCACGCATATGAAGGAAATGCGGCGCCATACTCATATTTTCCTGACCGCCTGCCACAACAATTTGAGCATCGCCACTAGCAATCGCCTGCATCCCCAGAGCCACACTCCGCAACCCCGACCCGCAAACCTGATTGATCGTCAGCGCTGTTTTCTCTTCCGGCACCCCCGCCGCGATAGCCGCCTGACGCGCAGGATTTTGCCCCACACCCGCGGTTAGAACCTGCCCCATAATCACTTCATCAACGGCCGTCTTTTCAATGCCCGCCTCATCAAGCAAAGCGGCAATAACCTGCCCCCCCAGGATATGAGCCGGAACCGTAGAAAGCCCCCCGTTAAAACTGCCGATAGCGGTTCTTTTTGCTGCAACAATGACAATTTTATCATCATTCATAACTATATCCCTTCTCAAAAAATGCAAAAAATCATGTCCGCCATTATTTCCTTTTTTTGAGTTTTCGCAAGAGGATATTGCAAAAGAAAATCAGTTCTTTTTGCTGCACCGCAACCATTCCAGAAGAGGATACCATACATCCGTTTCCGCACGCCGCCCCGTCATCATACCTACGTGACCGCAACACGGCTCTTGCAATGTCGCGCGCGACAAACGTGACGCCAAGGCTTTTGCCGATTCAGCGGGAACCAATCGATCACGAGAAGGAGCCACAATCAAGGACGGTATATCAATATCCTCAGGGCGTATATTTTCCCCGCCCACGCACCACGTCCCCTTGGCCGTACGATTTTCTGCATACCATGATAACAGGAACGTTCGCACAAGACCCGCCGGAAGCGCCACACCCCCATTCAACCAATCCTCCGTTGCGACGAACAATGTGGCTTCTTTACTCTCCGGCGCAAGCGCTGAAAAACGCGCAAACTTCTCCGCCACCCGATCGGCATTCACCATCGCAAATACACCTTGCAGCCATTCCGCCCCTAAAACGTTGTGACGATTGATTTGCTGAAAGGCCAACGGCATGCTCGCAAGCACCTGATTTTTCAAAAGGGGATCACCCGCACGAAAGTCCCACGGTGTTGCTAAAAAACACAATCTATCCAAAGACGCCTGTGCCTCTTTTTGCGCGGCCAGGGCTGTCAAAAACACACCCCCCATGCAATACCCCAACGCATGAAGTGGCGCGCCACTATGCTGCGCGGCGAAAGATAACGCCGGCAACAAACGATCTTTCATCAAGGTATCAAAATCCCTTTGCCCGTCATCATACTCCGGCATGCCCCAATCTAGAACATAGACATCTTTCCCCTGCGCCGCCAACCAACGGACAAAAGATTTATCGGGCAACAAATCAAAAATATAAGAGCGGTTGATCATAGAAGGAATAAGAAAAATCGCCGGCGTTTTTTCATGCGCTCTCTCTTTTGCACAAAAAAGCAAAAGTGAAACGGTCCCCGCGCGCCAAACTTCAGAGAAATCCGAGGAAAGAGAAACATCGCGCCGGTACGGATGGCGATGATAAGCCTGCACACCACGCACAAAAGCCTCCCCCGCCGCCCGGCACACGAATGCGGAAGCGGAATTATCATCCTGCGCCCGCAGCGCCATTCCCGCAAAAAAACTAAGCGAAAAGGGTTGAGGTCCGCGGCGTATATAGGCGCCATCCGACAAAAAATCAGAATCCATTTTGTGCACTCCTGATATGCAATATAAAAAAAATTGACGCAAAAAACCACATAAACTCTTTTCGCAATGCAAAAATTGTGCATAATGGTATAGTAATTTCCCTTTAAATATATAAGAGGAGGCAGGCTCGCTATGGCTACAGCTAAGAAAAAAGATGGTCCTATTGTTATTAAAAAATATGCAAACCGTCGCCTGTACGATACGGGACGAAGCAGTTATGTAACACTGGAAGATTTGTGCCAAATGGTCAAAGACGGTCAGGACTTCATCGTTTATGATGCAAAATCCGGTGATGACTTAACGCGTCAGGTTTTAACCCAAATTATTCTCGATCAGGAATCAAAGGGGGAAAACATGCTGCCGGAAAGTTTCCTGAAACAGCTTATCGGCTTTTACGGCGACAGTGTGCAATCCTTCGTTCCCAGCTATCTGGAGCAGGCCTTTTCAGCCTTCACCAAGCATCAGGAAGAATTAAGAGAACAGATGCAACAATCCATGCCCGGCATCGGCGTTATACCTTCAATAAACTCCATGACCTCACTGGAAGAGATCAACCGCAAAAATATGGAGCTGTTTGAAAACGCCATGAAAGCATGGGCGCCTTTTAATCCTATGAGCGCAGGCGAAAAATAACTTCGCGCCTACCCGAACAAGACCTCATACAAAATGCAGCAATCTCATCCGGTTGCTGCATTTTTTTATACCCACTTCCGTTAGATATCGTCATCATCCCCGGAAGAAGAAAACAAATGGCGCTGCGCGTGATCTTCCGGCAACCAGACCCGCTCAATCAAAGGTAAACCATAGGCATACCCCTGAATGTTGGATATACCGTCTGCCGTCAAAAGGGAGGCATCACCTTCCGTTTCGGCCCCCTCCCCGATCGTTTCAATCCCTAAGCCATCGGCAAGCATTTGTAGCGTCTTCACGAACAGGCGATTTTTTTCATCCTGAATATTGCGAATATAAGATTTATCAATTTTTAGAAAATCTATATTCAGATCTTTAATCTGAGAAAACGCCGTATACCCCGCCCCAAAATCATCCAACGCAATCCGGCAGCCGAGTTCCTGCAAGCGAGAAACAATGCGCACGGTTTCCTCATAATCACCCATTGCTGCACTTTCCGTCAACTCAACCACCAAACGCGGTGCAACATTTTTATGGTTCCGCAAAACGGATTCCAGCGCCGCCAGCCATTCCGGGCTGTGCAAAGACATATGGGAAACGTTGATAGACAAACTCAAATCCGGATACTGAATCAATTCCTGTAACGCTGTCTGCAGAGCAAACTGATCCGCTAAATGACTAAGCCCCAGATGCTCGATAGCCGGCACAAAATCCGCAGCATTACAAATCGTTCCATCCTCATTAATCATGCGGATCAAACACTCATGAAGAACAACATTACCGTCCCGCGCCCGAATAATCGGCTGATAAGCCAGGCGCACCCGTTTTTCCCGTAAAGCATTCAAAAACGCATTACCCTGCGCCAAAATACAACGATATGATTCCGTCTGATCGGCCATCCCCTCATAAGAAACAAAGCCGTTAAAGCGCCTTTCTCGTGCGGCCCGCATCGCGGCCTCTGCCTTTATCAGAATATCCGCCGGACGATCTGTACCCTCCCGGTCTATCGTCACCCCGCCAATTGACAGGCTAACAGTCACCTTCCCCGCCGGGGTCGAAAGAGGAACCTCATGAAAATAATTAAGGATATAACGGGCAACGGCACTCATGTCATGCTGCGCATTATCATGCAACAAAATGCCAAAAGCATTTCCCTCCACCCGGCACACATAAGCAAAGCGCCCCAAAAGATCACGAAGCGCCACCCCCGTTTGCTCAATGATACGATCAGAAACATGCATTCCAAACGCTTCATTGAACATAAACATGCGGTTTATACCCGCCACAAGCAAGGCGGTCTTATCTTGCGCCGTTTCATCTGCCCAGCGTTCAATCGCCTGAAACAAAGATTGGCGGTCAACCTGATTCCCCCATATCTGAGATAGCGGCGCTCTAAAGTCCGGCGTCACAGGAGATGAT
The DNA here is from genome assembly GCA_050297015.1 of Alphaproteobacteria bacterium. Lineage (GTDB taxonomy): Bacteria > Pseudomonadota > Alphaproteobacteria > Micavibrionales > Micavibrionaceae > JACKJA01. Next base: position 58,341 of record JBNKRZ010000037.1, read on the forward strand.
GCGGGATTTTTAGAGGAAGCGTTTTTTTTATTATTTTTGGATTTTTCAGTCATCAGCAGTTGCTACGGTGTGGAGAGAAGAGCGTGAACCAGCCGTTCACTAACATCCATAGCCACATCCATAGAGGCCACATCAACTTCATGCGCGATCGATGTAAACACGCCATCCTGCGTATAGAAAACAAGAGAAGCCGCTGCCGAAGCATCATCCCCCATACAGGCAACTTCATAAGTCGAAATACGTATACCATCCTGATCCTTCACCACATCGGGCATAGCGGCAAAATCACCGGGGCAACGATTTTCCGTTTTATTCAGATAAGCCTCAACCAACGTATCAAATTGCTGAATATCCCCCAACGCCTTTTGCTCCGCGCTACCGAAGAGATTTTCAGCATCCCAGCTATAAACTGTCACAGCGGCATCTTCCCCGGCATCTACGGGTTTCACAGCCGCCCCCCGCACAACTGATGCCTGCTCCAGAAGAGCCTGCAAATCGGCCCCGGCCGGCTTAAACGTTATAGTGGAGGCTTCATTCAACGGCAACGACGAAGCGCTCAAAGGCTCCTCCGTCACAGCAGCAGCAAGAGAAACAGGGCGGCTCACTTCCCCCGGCATCATCGTAGAGGAAGAAATATCTGCCTCGGCTTCAATCCCGGCAGATACCGATGGCGCATCATTCCAATTCACCGTTTCAGCAACAACAATCCCGGCGCGCTCATCAGCATAGGAAGGGGCTAAAGCCTCCCCCGATGATGGAGAAACATGCTGCACTTTTTGTGCAAGCTGCAATGTCTCATTTTCTTGCTCAAGGCGGGCCTTTTCACTCTCAAGACGGGCCACCTTACTACGAAGCGCCTCGATATCTCCCGCGGGCGGCGCATCCTGCACCCGAGCTTCAAGCGCTTGTTTGCTGCGTGCTACGTCCGCACGTGCCGCAACAAGTTCTTTTTCCAAACTCATCAATTTCGCCGTTTGCGCTTCACTTGCGATTTCAGGATCAAACAGCATAAACTCCAGCTCACGCTTTTCCGCTGTACATTGCGCGCGTTGCGCTTCCACCTGCCCGCCCATTTTTTGCAACTCGCGCTCAGCCTCATTAAAACGGCGCGTCGCCTCTTCCAAATCCCAATTTGAGGATGCCAGCTCAAATATGCCATCCGCCTTTTCTGTCCGCAAAGCATCCAGTTTTTGGGCCAATTTGTTCTTCTCAACATTAGCCATTTGCAACTGCTCTTCCAGGATTTTAACCCTAGCCAGCGCACTATATGAATCGGCAGCCACCGGCGCAGGAGAAGATGAAACCTCATCCAGCTGTGCAAGCAATGCCGCATTCCGCCCTTCAAGCTGCTCGACCGTTTCCATCAAGCTGGCAATTTTCTGCATATCTTCCTTCTGTGCCGCATCATCCGCCACACGGGAACGCTCCCCCACATCGGAAAGACGCGATTGAAGCGCAGCAATTTCCTGTGTTTGACGCACGAGCTTTTGATTTAAGCTCTCATTTTCCTGCTCCAACCCGGCCACACGCTGCGCATCCCCCTGCGTCAAAGCCGTGTCATTCTGAAGACGGGCCTTCAAATCAGCGACCTGTAACATCTGCTTTTCCAGATCGCGTTCAAGCGCTTCCTTTTCACCTTGAATAGCGCGGATACGTTTATTCAACGCCGCAATCGTCCCTTCATCCTGAAGAGTCCCCTTTTGCGCCTCGTGCTTGGCGCCATCAAGTTGTGCCTGCAAAGTGCGGATATCATGTTGCTGGCGCGCGGAATCGTTCAACAAACGGTGATTTTCCGCCTCCAGCGTCGCAATACGTTCGTTCTCCTGACTACGATCAGCGGCATCAGAAACCTCCGCCATCAACTTGATATTCTCCGCCTCGAGTTCCGATATACGAGTCATTTCCTGAGAGTGATCCGACGCGACATTCAGATCGTCCCGCAGCGCCTGATTCTCTTTTGCCAGAGCGCTCAGTTTCATTTCGCTTTCACGCATAGCCGTGCTAATCCTGGCCTCAGCATCACGCGCCGCGGCCGCTATTTTTTCATCGGCTGCACGCTGCGCGGCACTCACATTCACTGCGGCTTCACGGCGCGCATCATCCTGTGCGGCCATCTGCGTTTTGAGCTGCGCCTCCAAAGAGGCTACACGCTGCATCTGCGCATCATAATCAGAACGCAATGCCGTATTCTGCGTTTCCAATGCGGCAATCCGATCTTTCAAGGTCGCAATCAGACTTTCCTCCCGTGAGCGATCGCCCGCCGCCGCCATTTTTTGCTGCAAATCAGCCGCCAATGCTTTTTGCTGAGCCAGCTCATGCAACAACGTCTCGTTCTTCGTGCGCTCCGTCGCAATTTCCGCCTTAAGGGTTTGCTCAATATAAGCAGAATCCTGCTCCTGCGCGCTGTTTTGTATTTCCATGCGGCTACGCATATCGGCTAACTTATCATTCAGCGCATCGCGCTCCGTCTCCAGCCCGCGAATTGTCCGGTTCATTGCCGCAACGGACTCACTCTCTGCACTATTTTTAGCCATCGCGCTTTCATAAGACTCACGCGCAGCCTGAATATCAGCCTTTAAACGCTCATTCTCGCGACGCAAAGAAGCCATTTCAGCAAGCTGCGCTTCATTAACGGGCGCATTCGAAACAGAAAGCGCCGGAGTCTGTCCTGAAGCCGCTGGCGCTTGGGCCGTTTGCGCGCCTTCATCTCCGGCAGCCGGTTCTATAAGAGTAGCCAAACAGCCATTAAGCTTCTTCTGCCCCCCCGCAATATCGCCCATAAAAAAGGCATAATCCTGACCGTTCACATCAACCGTTAGACGATCTGAGCGGTTCAGCGCATCATAGAAAGCATAATCCTGCCCCAGATGAAGAACCAGCGCCTTCCCGGAAACCGGGCGCACATCAAAACGGCGCGCTTGCCCAAAACCGGCATCGGCAGAAACCGCATAAGCCTGAGCCTTATTAAGCTGCATTTTTTGAAAATCAATCGCCAGAGAGCTTTCATCTTTGGCATTGCGGGCCATTGTCAAGACAACCCCGTCCGTAAAACGGCGCGCCAGAGCGCAATAAGAATCGCCTCCAGACTCACGCGCCGCAATCTTGGAAACGGCCCAACTACTGTTCGGGCGATAAACCGTCTCCGCCGCCGTGCTATCACTCAAAGCCAACGGCGCAGCGCCCATAACAACGCCACCAAAGACAACCGAAGACAAAAGCCATTTACGCATAAACATCGTGTTTGCTCCTGAAAATATACACTTCCCAGAAAAGAAAAGCGCTCTGATCTCTCAAAATATACAACCCATTCCGGATAGAATCACCCATCCCCTTGGTTCAAGGATACATAGATGACAAAATAAAAGAAAGGCTATTTTAAATAAAAAGGCAGAGGGTTTTTCAAAGCGCACCCCGAAAACGCTACGGCGCAGGCTCTCCAAACACAGCCGGAGAGACACGCCGCGGCGCGACAAAGGAACGACCGTCCAAAACCGGGCCGGTCGTCGTCAAAGCGGAAGAATCATTTTCCGGCGCGCTCCCTCCATCAACATCAGAGGAGACGGCCCCTCCCGCTGTTTTCTCAACCGCAGGCGCCACAGACAACGTATGCATCACAGGTTCAGGGGGGGAGGCAGGTTCCACAAAAACAGCTTCACTTTCATCAAGCAAAAGCGGCGGCAAAGGCGGCACCGAGACAGGCACAGCGGCCACATCCGGCGCCTCTCCGGATACGGCTGCGGGCCTCACTGCCGGCACACCCTTCATAATCGGCGCTTTCATTTTATCCTCTGCCTTTTGCAGAAGATCGGAAAGAATCTGATCCCGCGACAAACCGGGAGAAGGCACAACGTTTTCAGCTTCACCCTCAACAGCAACAGTGACATCAGCCTCTTTCTCACCCGCGCCGTCAGGCACATCGTCCTGCTCAGGAACACCTTCCGGTGCCACCCGCGCCCGGAAATCCGGTGATATTTCTGAAGCACGAACCTTTGAGAAATCCAACAACGCGCCATCCCCTTCGGCAACGTCTTGCTCCTGCGCTCGCGCATCCCCTTGCAGAACGGCCCCCCTTTCCTGTGACGGTGTTTCCTGTGACGGTGTTTTCTGCGCCGTCCCTTGCGCGCTGTAACACGCCCCCAAACGGGTCAAAGCGTCCCCCAGCCCCAACAAAGCAAAATCAAGCCCCACACCACCAACCTTTAAACGAAGCGTCTCGCCCGTCTGAAGCATGGCACGAAAGTCATCAACACCGGACAGATTAACAATCAACGTCCCCTCATCATGCGCATGACCCGGCATCTCGCGCTCAAATGCGGCGTCAATCCCGACAGAAATCCGGTAGCTTTCCCCCGGATCAAAAGCAGCCTGCCGAAAATCAATGCCCATCGTCAGCACATCCGTATCCGTACCGGAAAAACGAAACACAAAACCATTATCATACTGGTTCAACATGACACACGGCAGATACAAACCATTTTCACGCGCTTGCACACCCGCCAAAAGAGAAGACGGCCCCACAAGCCACGCACTGGTCGGCACAAAAACATCCTCCTGCGCCGCATCATCCTGCGCCCAAACTTTGCAAGATAGACCAAAAGAAAATGATGTTATAACAATAAGTAAAAGAAAAATCTTATTAAGATTTAAAACGGATCGTTTCATAACTAATCCTCCTGTTTCTCCAAACCATGTGCCAGCGAAGCCTCTAGAAAGCCATCGAGATCACCATCCAGCACTTTGTCGGCTTGTGTGTTTTCAAAACTGGTCCGCAAATCCTTGACCATCTGATAGGGATGCAAAACATAAGAGCGAATTTGATGCCCCCAACCAATATCACTTTTCTCACCATGAGCCGCCATTTTTTCAGCTTCCCGGCGCTCCAGCTCCTGCTCATACATTCGCGCGCGAAGCATCTTCATCGCGTTATCACGGTTTTGGTGCTGAGAGCGCTCCGACTGGCACGCGGCCACGATCCCCGTCGGAATGTGGGTCAGGCGCACCGCACTGTCGGTTTTATTGACGTGCTGCCCGCCCTTTCCGCTGGCACGGTAGGTATCAACACGCAAGTCCTTTTCGTCGATGTCAATCTCAATGGAATCATCCACAACGGGCGAAACGGCGATAGAAGAAAAGCTTGTATGACGGCGCGCATTGGAATCAAACGGCGAAATCCGCACCAGACGGTGCACACCGTTCTCCGTCTTCAGCCAGCCATAAGCCTGATGCCCTTCGATCTTAATGGTGGTGGATTTGATCCCGGCTTCTTCCCCGTCACTACGCTCCAAAACGGATACTTTATAGCCATGCTGCTCCGCCCAACGCACATACATCCGCAGAAGCATTTCGGCCCAATCCTGCGCCTCCGTCCCCCCTGACCCGGCATGAACCTCCAAAAAGGCGTCATTGCCATCGGCCTCACCGGACAGCAAACTCGTCAATTGCGATTTTTCCGCTTGTTGCCGCAGGGATGAAAGCGCTTGCTCCGCTTCGGAGACGATTTCCTCATCCCCCTCTTCCTCGCCCAGCGCGATCAGCTCCACATTGTCGTTAAGAGCAGCCTCCATCTCGCGAACAGCGGTAATTTTCTGGTCGAGTAAAGTGCGCTCCTTCATCAAAGCTTGCGCCTTATTCGGATCGTTCCAGAGATCGGGATCCTCAGAAAGTGCGTTCAATTCATCAAGGCGGGACAGAGCAACATCCCAGTCAAAGATGCCTCCTCAGCAATGTCAGCGATTCCTTAATCGCGCTGACGGCGCTTTCCGTTTCGGCTTTCATAAGCTCAATTTCCTTACCTAAAAAGTGAAAAGGCGACCACGCGAACGCCGGGAAGATTATGCGGCTTTTTCAGCCCGTTCATCCTCTTCCACAGCCATGGTGAAAAAATTTATCATCGCCGGGATAAAGCTTTCGCGTTTACCCTCCTCCATCGCGCCGCTCATCAAATTCCCGTCCATACAGGGCGCTTCATCCGACCAGCCTGCGCCCGCCTGGACTATCATATCAATCATTGTCAACGGGCCGTTCACCGTACGGCCTTTGATGTTATCCGTCATCACCAACAGGTTCAAAGCATCCCCCATCACAGCAATCGGTTTTTCCGAATCCATAAAGCTGGAAACAAAGCGCTTGGTGTGCGCCGTCATCATCAGTTTGTCCATGCTCCGCTGCCCCCCCGGCAAAACCAGCATGTCATAATCAGCACCCAGCGCCGTAGAAAGCGGCTGATCGACCATAAAATGATGCCCCCAGCCTTTGCCGTCCCAGCCGTTCACCAGACCGGAATCGGAGCTTACAATATGAACCACAGCATTCGAATCAATCAAAGCGCGCTGAACGGCTGTTACGTCCTGCTCACAGAACCCATTAGCCATGAGAATTGCTATTTTCATATCGGAAAGCATTTTATTCATTATTTATATCCCTCTTCTATTTTGAGCGACTTCCCCGCCGGAAAGGTCAACATATTTGATTTTTGGAGCGGCTCAGACCATCGTCTGTTTTACAGCAAATGTCAAGTATTTGCTTTGACAAAACACGGGAATTGGTACGATCAATCATGGTCTTAAGATCGTACGGCGCATTTTGAACCTCGCCGCTGGTGAGTGGGTATAGCGATAGTATTTATTTTGGGCTTGTAACCAGTGTCATACTTAAACATACTAGAAACATCTGTGAACTTAGCAATAATAAAAGGGAAACAATTATAATGGCTGCGACACCAACGTCCTCTCCAGAACCCCCTCAAAATCCCAGTGCGAAAAAAGACGAATCGATAGACTTCGAAATGCTGCGTAAATCGATAGCGGAAAATATCGCCCAAATGGGGTCGTCATTGAAAGACGAACTCAAAGGGGATCTATCCAAGATGGGGTCGTCATTGAAAGAGGAGTTCAATAACAACTTCAGCCGTCTGAAAAGAATATTACAGCGCCTAGATAATGACCAGCGAAACTTATTGGCGTTTAGTCCGCTATTCAATTCAGACAACAGAAGAGAGCGGGACCCCAATGATGATGCGCTCACGAAACGTGAGGAAAATATGGTACCTGTACCAAGGTATTGGTAATTTCAGCTTTACCTCTCTAGAATGGATTCAGCAGTTCAAGAATTTGCCGTATTCTCGATCTCTGTAATCTTTCTGATCCCCCTTTATTTTTCGCTAAGGGGATCGCGCCTCCTTGAGCTCGGCATTGCTCCCCGAAAAGACACTCTCCATCCGCAAGATAACGAAAATGAAAAAGTAGACTTTACACTGTCTGTTCTCGCTAGAAAATCGCCGGAGTATATGCCCTCCCATAACTAACAGTTTTGACAGCCACCCAACGAGGAGGCTGCTCTTTGTTAAATTATGTCACAAAGAATAAGAATAGTCATGACTGAGTGAATTAAGAATTTTATGTTTTTATTGGCCACAATGGCTTGTTTAGGCATTAACCATATAGCTCGGAACATGGGCTTTGTCACCGTAAATAAGCCTAATGCTTATATTCGTAAAGAGAAAGATAATCAGTATTTAACAATATATAAAAAGGACTTTTAGAAAAATGCCTATCATCCTTTATATAGGGGCAGATTATCTTGATGATGAAAGCCTGAACAGTTATCTGGACCATGCAGATAACATTAAAAAGGAATAAGCAACTCTCGCTTTATTTACAACGGGGCAACTGAACACCTTAAAATACTGCTTGGCTCAATTGATCCAACGACCGGTCCGCGAAAGGTGGGTTAAGCTATTGATTTAATTGGTGGGCCAGGCCGGACTTGAACCAGCGACCAATCCGTTATGAGCGGACCGCTCTAACCAACTGAGCTACTGGCCCCACCGAGGTAGTGGTTATAAACTGAAATACCTTACGTGTCGAGGAAACTTCTGAGTTTTCGTGAACGAGACGGGTGTTTAAGTTTCCGCAGGGCTTTCGCCTCAATCTGACGGATACGTTCCCGCGTCACGTTGAATTGCTGCCCGACTTCCTCCAGCGTGTGATCGGTGTTCATCCCGATCCCAAAGCGCATACGCAAAACGCGTTCCTCCCGTGGGGTCAGGGACGCCAGAACACGGGTTGTCGTCTCACGCAAATTGGAATGGATCGCGCTTTCGACCGGCAGGATCGCATTTTTATCCTCGATAAAATCACCGAGAGATGAGTCTTCCTCGTCCCCGATCGGGGTTTCAAGAGACACGGGCTCTTTCGCGATTTTGAGAACCTTGCGCACTTTATCGAGCGGCATGTGAAGGCGCTGCGCCAGCTCCTCAGGCGTCGGTTCACGGCCAATTTCGTGCATCATCTGGCGCGAAGTTCGCACCAACTTATTGATCGTTTCAATCATGTGAACCGGAATACGGATCGTGCGCGCCTGATCCGCAATAGAGCGCGTAATCGCCTGCCGGATCCACCATGTCGCATAGGTCGAAAATTTGTAACCACGGCGATATTCGAATTTATCAACCGCCTTCATCAGACCGATATTCCCCTCTTGAATCAAATCGAGGAATTGCAGACCGCGGTTTGTGTATTTCTTGGCAATAGAAATCACGAGCCGCAAGTTGGCTTCAACCATTTCCTTTTTCGCACGGGCGGCTTCTTTTTCACCCTTTTGCACGGTCCCGACAATCCGGCGCCACTCCTTAAGCGGCAACGCAGCTTCATCGGAAATCGCCGCAATCTGTTCCCGAACAGCGGTAACTTCCACTTCATGCTTCTCATGGAAGGCGCCCCACTTTTTATCGAGCGTTTTTACTTTATTGAGCCACTGCGGATCAAGCTCCCCACCGAAATATTGCTCCATGAAGGATTCACGCTTCACACCGCAATCGGTCGCCATGCGGAGCATTTTCCCCTCCAGAGAAACCAACTCACGATTCATCTGGTACAAGCGGTCGATCAACTGCTCAATACGGGCATTATTCAAACTTACTTCATTCATAAGGGAAACCATCTCCCCTTTGAATTCCTCATACTTCTTGTTCATGGCTGCCGTTGGCTCCTTCCCGTGGGAAAGAGCATCAATCCGCTCAGCCTGAACCTTTTGCATCTTTTTGTAGGTCTTTTTAATCTTGTTGAACGTTTCAAAGACCTGAGGCTTTAATTCCTCTTCCATCGCGGAGAGAGACATATTGACTTCGTCACCGTCAGTGTCATCTGTGTCATCACCATCGCTATCACCGTCAGACTCGCCGTCACTATCACTCTCATCGGAATCGTCCTCCTCATCCGAATCGGACATATCAGAGGCATCTTCCTCGCCATCGCTATATGTCGCATCGAGGTCAATCACCTCACGCAGCAGGATATCGCCCTCTTGCAGGGCCTCATACCACGCGATAATAGATTCAATCGCCAGCGGGCTTTCACAAATCCCGCCGATCATCATCTCTCGCCCGGCTTCTATCCGCTTGGCAATCGCAATCTCGCCCTCACGAGAGAGCAGCTCCACAGAGCCCATTTCGCGCAGATACATCCGCACAGGATCATCCGTCCGCCCGGTATCATCGGCCGAGATATTTCCACCCGATTCATATTCATTATCATCATCAGAGGCTTTTTCTTTCGAATCAGAATCATCGGAAGCATCATCACCTTCAACCATCTGCACGCCCAAATCAGAGATCATAGCCATAGCATCTTCAATCTGTTCAGAAGAAAACTCCTCCGCCGGCAAAGCCGCATTGATCTCGTCATAGGTAACGAAACCGCGTTCTTTCCCGTCTTTTACGAGTTTTTTGACGACACTCTCCAGAGTGCCTTTCGGAGCCGTTCCGGCGTTTTCCGTCTCTTTATCACTCACAGCCGCTTTTCCTGTATTGCTTTTCGCTACCATTCCATCGAATCCGAATCATCTACACAAGTTAGGAATTATTCCGTACTTACATTAAAAATTAAAGGGGTTTTCCAATCCCCCCCCCTTTTTTCCTTTACGAATCCGCGTATCCCTGAGCCTGATGTAAGGCCATGACACGTTCTTCGTTTTCCGGGGAGGTGTCCTGTGCCAACGATTGCGCCGCGGCTCTATACTCTTCCCTGTAATCTTCCTGCTCTAGCTCCTTCAAAAGAGCCTGCACGCACTCAATGACATAATCTTCATCCGTATCTTGCCGCGCAAACCCGGCATGCGTATAGAGCGCCGGAGTCATAAGGGCCGCCAAATCTTCCACATAACCCTGTTCACAGAGATGGTCGTACAGCCCGGCTCTGTCAAGCCCCGGTTCTGCCCCGAGGATGTTTAATACAGCCTGCCGTAACGAATCAAGCCTTTTATTTTCAATGAAAAACATACCCAAGGCTTCTTCCAATAGAGAAAAAAGCACCGGATGGTTAATCAAACTCGCAAGCAATATGTGCTGTAACAATCTCCGACGGGATACGGCAGGGCGCCCCACCCGCACAGAAAGCTGCGCCTGCCTTGCATTCCGTGCATTATACGCCCCCTTTCCACCTTGCTTTTTGGAAAAGGACGGCCCGAACGCTTTATAGAGTTTATCCTTAATCGCCTGACGATAGTATTGCTGTACAGAGCGCTCGGCAATGCGCGTCACCTCATCATTCAACGTTTTTTCCAGCCCCGCCCGCGCTTCCGGCGTTTTAAGAGAGCGGCCTGCCGTGTGATGTTCCCACAGAAAATCCACCAAAGACATTGAGCTATCAAGAATCTTTTGAAAAGCACCGCGGCCTTTCTTTTCGATCAAACTGTCTGGGTCTTCTCCCTGAGGCAGAAAAGCAATCTCCACACTTTGATCCGGCGCCAAAAGAGGCAGCAAGCGTTCACAAGCCCGCGCCGCAGCCCGCTGCCCGGCATTATCACCATCAAAGCACAGAATCGGCGTTTTAGGCGCAGCCGGAATCATCTTCCACAAACTCACAATCTGGTCTTCGGTCAATGCCGTCCCCAGCGGCGCCACCGCGCCTTTATACCCGGCGGCGCTACAAGCCATCACATCCAGATACCCCTCCACCACAATCACAGGCTGGCCGTCGGCAGCGGCCTGCCGCGCTTGCGCTTCATTATAAAGCATCCGCCCCTTATGAAAGAGTGGCGTGTCGGACGAGTTAATATATTTCGGTGGCTTAAAATCCCCCCGCTCCGGCGGTCTTAAGTGCTCCGGCAATATTCGGCCACCGAAAGCCACCACCCGGCCCCGGCGGTCTGTCACCGGAAACATAATCCGGTCACGAAAGAACGCATACGGGTCCGTGCCGCGATTCGAGGGACGCGTAACCCCCGCCTCGATCATCTGCGCATCCGTGTAGCCTTTTTGCTTCAGGTAATTACGTAGCGCCTGCCCGTCTGCCGGAGAATAGCCCAGCCGAAAAGCATGAAGCTGATCTTCCGGCACCCCCCGTTCTTGCAAATATTGGAGCGCCGCCCCCCCCTCACGGTCCAGCAAAACACTTTCAAAGAACTTCGTTGTATCCTCGATCAGGCCATAGAGGTCTTTTTCCTCTTTGGCCTTTTGCACTTCCTGCGGCGAGGGTTTGGGAACTTCCATCCCGGCCATCGCGGCAAGCTGTTCAATCGCATCAATGAAGGAAAGATTATCATGGCTCATCAGAAATTCGATGACATCGCCATGCGCGCCGCAACCAAAGCAGTGATAGAACTGCTTATCATCGTTGACGGTAAAGGATGGTGTTTTTTCCTTATGAAACGGACAGCAACCGGAAAACTCCCGCCCCGCACGGCGCAATTGCACACGCTTGCCGATCAGATCGGACAACGTAATGCGGTTGCGCAACTCTTCTTTAAAGCGTGGAGATATGGACATAAAAGATGTTTAGCAAAACCCAGATACAAATGCACGCAGAGAATTACGCTATCGTCATTGCGAACAGCAGGCGAAGCAATCCAGAATATCCCATCACTCTGGATTGCCGCGTCGGGCGCTTTTTAAAATGTTCCACGCGCTTTGCGCTTCAGAACGCGCCCTCCTCGCAATGACGAAACGTTATGCCAGCTTTTGCTTCACAACGCCCCCGGCCTTGCCCATATCAAGCTGCCCGGCGTAGCGTTCTTTCAGCTGCCCCATGACCTTGCCCATATCCTTGATCCCGGCGGCGCCCGTCTCTGTGATAATCGCGGCAATCGCCTCCTGCATTTCCTCTTCACTCAGAGCCTTAGGCAAAAAGCGCTGGATCACTTCGATCTCGGCCTCTTCCCGCTCAGCCAGTTCAGGGCGCTCCGCATCACGGTAAGTCTTGGAGCTTTCCTGACGCTGTTTAATCATGGATTGCAGCATAGACAGAATTTCATTTTCGGAGACACCTTCGCTGCCCTGCCCCCGGGCATTAATGTCCCGGTCCTTCATCGCGGCAATAATCAAACGGATCGTCGCCATCGCAACCTTATCGCCACTTTTCAGGGCTTCTTTTAATGCGTTGTTGAATTCTTCTCTTTTTTCCACTTTTTTACTTCCTTTTTCAGCTTAAACCCTTTAAGAACTCTATCTCTAGCGACACCTGCTAGAGGAATCAGATGACAGACCTTTCTAATATAAAACAGCCTGCGAACGCAACGGCTGTTATTGTTATGGCCGACGGAAGCGTTATTTGGGGGCGCGGCATCGGGGCCGCCACCAAATCAGTCGGCGAAATCTGTTTTAATACGGGACTTACAGGCTATCAGGAAACCCTGACGGATCCCTCCTATGCCGGACAGATTATCACCTTTACCTTTCCTCATATTGGCAATGTCGGCACCAACGATGAAGATATCGAATCACTCAAGCCGGCGGCGCGTGGACTGATCGTCCGTGAAGACATCACCGCGCCATCAAACTGGCGCGCGCAAAAGCACCTCGATGAATGGCTGAAAGATAACAATATGCCGGGCATTTGCAATATTGATACCCGCGCCCTGACTCGCCGCATTCGTGACGGCGGCGCGCCGAACGGTGTCATTTGCCACGCCCCGGACGGAAAATTCGATCTCAAGGCTCTGCACGAAGAAGCGCAGAGCTGGCCCGGCCTCGACGGCATGGACCTTGCCAAAGATGTCACCTGCGCCGAAGCTTACGAATGGACGGAAAGCGAATGGACGATTGAAAACGGCTACGGCACACAAGACAAGCCCGCCCATCACGTCGTCGCGATGGATTTTGGCGCCAAGCGTAATATCCTGCGCTGCCTTGCCGCGACAGGCTGCAAAGTGACTGTTGTCCCGGCCGCCACCCCGGCCTCCGATATTTTAAACCTCAAGCCCGACGGTGTATTCCTGTCGAACGGCCCCGGCGATCCGGCAGCTACCGGGGAATACGCGGTCCCGACCATTCAAAAGATACTGGAACATAACGTGCCTGTATTCGGGATTTGCCTCGGCCACCAGATGCTCGCGCTGGCGCTGGGCGGCCAGACAAAGAAAATGCATCTCGGCCACCGCGGCGCGAACCACCCGGTCAAAGACCTTGAAACGGGGATCGTCGAAATTACCAGTCAAAACCACGGCTTCTGCATTATTCCTGAGACATTGCCCGAAGATGTCGAGGTGTCGCACACCAGCCTGTTCGATGGCTCCAACGAAGGGCTAAAACTAAAAGGCAAGCCTGTCTTTTCCGTGCAATACCACCCGGAGGCCTCCCCCGGCCCGCAAGACAGTCATTACTTGTTTGAGAGATTTGTGGAGATGATGGGATGAGTTTTGTCACCACAGAGCGCACAGAGATCACGGAGAATTTCACAGAGTGTAATTTAAATACGCTCTCCGGGCAAATTATTGATTGCGGGATTTACGTTCACCGCCAACTGGGGCCGGGGCTGCTGGAAAGCGCCTATCAAAAAGCACTGGCTTATGTTTTTACGCAACGGAACATTCCCTTTGAAAAAGAAAAGATCATTCCCGTCACAATCGACGGCTTTGTGATTGATGACGCCTATCGCGCCGACTTTGTGATCGCCGATCAAATCATTCTCGAAACAAAAAGCGTTAAAGCCTTGCAGCCCATAGATGAGGCGCAACTTTTAACTTACATGAAGCTCGGTGGTTTTCCGCTGGGCCTGTTGATGAATTTTAATGTGAAACTGTTGAAAGACGGTATCAAACGGATGAGGTTATAACTCTGTGTCCTCTGTGATCCCTGTGGTTTTTTATTATTCACCACAGAGAGCACAGAGAGCACAGAGAAAGTGAACACTAAAAAATGGAACAATTGGAATAAAAAAATGGAACTAAAAAAATTTATAAAATCAACCCTTATTGATATTTGCGAAGCTATTGATGAAGCAAAAAAAGCTTCAATAGAGACGGCAGCTATTGCTCCCGGAACAGTAAAAGGAAAACCTGTAGATAAAGGTCAACTTGTAAGTTTTGACATTATGGTAACAGCTTCAAATTCTGCACAAGGAGAAGGGAAAGGGAAAATAGAAGTTCTTGCACTCGGGGCGAATTTAGACGGAAAAGTCAGTTCAGAAAAAGAAAATACAAACAGAATACAGTTTCAAGTTCCTGTTTATTTTAGCGGTCGTATGGACAAGAATTCATTATAACCTCTTGAAAACTCCGTGTTCTCTGTGATCTCTGTGGTGAATAAAAAAAGAAAGTAACGAAACAAAATGCCCAAACGTACCGACATAAAATCCATCTGTATCATTGGCGCCGGGCCTATCGTTATCGGGCAGGCGTGCGAATTTGACTATTCCGGGGCGCAGGCATGTAAAGCCCTGCGGGAGGAAGGCTACCGCGTGGTGCTGGTCAACTCCAACCCGGCCACGATCATGACTGACCCGGAGATGGCGGATGCCACTTATATCGAGCCGATAACCCCGGCGATCGTCGCGAAAATTCTGGAACAGGAAAAACCCGACGCGCTGCTCCCCACCATGGGCGGGCAAACGGCGCTGAACACCGCGCTGGCGCTGGCCGAAGACGGCACGCTGGATCGTCTCGGCATTGAGCTGATCGGCGCGAAAGCCGACGTCATCGACAAAGCCGAAAACCGGGAACGCTTTAAACAATGCATGGATGAAATCGGCCTAGAATCCCCCAAAAGCGCCGTGGTTCACACGCTGGAAGAAGCCCGCGCCGCGCTGGAAGATTTGGGCCTTCCGGCCATTATACGCCCCTCCTTCACCCTCGGCGGCACGGGCGGCGGCGTGGCTTACAACCGCGATGAGTTCGACCAGATCGTGCGCGACGGCCTCGATGCTTCCCCCACGAATGAAGTACTGATCGATGAATCCCTTCTGGGCTGGAAAGAATATGAAATGGAAGTTGTTCGCGATAAAAACGACAACTGCATCATTATCTGTTCCATCGAAAACGTGGACCCGATGGGCGTGCATACGGGAGATTCGATCACCGTTGCCCCGGCCCTGACCCTGACGGATAAAGAATACCAGATCATGCGGAACGCCTCCCTCGCCGTGCTGCGTGGGATCGGTGTGGAAACAGGCGGCTCGAACGTGCAATTCGGCCTCAACCCGGAGACGGGGCGCATGGTCGTGATTGAAATGAACCCCCGGGTTTCGCGCTCCTCGGCGCTGGCCTCCAAAGCCACAGGCTTCCCGATTGCCAAAATCGCCGCCAAGCTGGCTGTCGGCTACACGCTGGATGAGCTGGGCAACGATATCACAGGCGGCAAAACCCCGGCCAGTTTTGAGCCGACGATTGATTACGTGGTGACCAAAATCCCGCGCTTCGCATTTGAGAAATTCGATGCCACCGACAACAGCCTGACCACGGCGATGAAGTCCGTCGGCGAGGTTATGGCGATTGGCCGTAACTTTGAAGAATCCATGCAAAAAGCCCTGCGCGGGATGGAGAAGGGCCTGTCCGGTTTCGATCCTATTCCCCTGCCCGGCCATTCAAACCCAGACGAAACGCCGCACCCGGACCTCCTCCGTGCCGCGATTTCACGCGCAACGCCGCAGCGCATATTATACATCGCACAAGCGCTCCGTTACGGCCTGTCCCTTGACGATGTGTTCGAAATCACAAAATTCGACCGCTGGTTCCTTGAGCGCATACAAAACATCATCGACACCGAAGACCGCGTTAAAAACGGCGGCCTGCCGGTTGACGGCGAAGGCTGGGTAGCCCTTAAAAAACTGGGTTTCTCCGACCAACGGCTTGCGGCTCTTGTCGGTGTTGAGGAATCCCACGTCCGCACCGCGCGCCAAAAACACAACGTCCGCCCTGTCTATAAACGGGTCGATAGCTGCGCCGCGGAAATCCCGTCCGAGACGGCCTATATGTACAGCTGTTACGAGGGCGACGGCCTCAACCCGCCAGAAAGCGAATGCGCGCCCTCCGACTGCAAAAAAGTCATCATCCTCGGCGGCGGTCCCAACCGGATCGGGCAAGGGATCGAATTTGATTATTGCTGTGTCCATGCGGCCTATGCCCTTAAGGAAGCCGGGTTTGAGACGATCATGGTCAATTGCAACCCGGAAACCGTATCCACCGACTATGATACCTCTGACCGGCTGTATTTTGAGCCGCTGACCGAAGAGGACGTGGTGGAGTTGATCGAGGCCGAAAGCCAGAACGGTGAAGTCATGGGCGCGATTGTCCAGCTGGGCGGACAAACGCCGTTGAAACTGGCGCACGCTCTACAAGCGGCGGGCATTCCGATCCTCGGCACGGATCCGGATGCCATTGATCTGGCCGAAGACCGCGAGCGTTTCCAACAACTCTTGAAGAAACTGAAGCTCCGCCAGCCTTATAACGGCCTTGCTCATTCCGAGGAAGAAGCCCTGCAAATCGCCGAGGAAATCGGATTCCCGATTGTTCTGCGTCCCTCTTACGTTCTCGGCGGCCAAGGCATGCAGATCGTCGCCAGTATGGAGGAAACCCGGAATTACATCCGCACGGCCGTGCGCGTTTCCGGAGACAATCCTGTTCTGCTCGACCGTTATGTACGCGGCGCGATTGAAATTGATGCCGACGCTCTGTGCGATGGCAAGGATGTCTACGTCGCCGGAATCATGGAGCATATCGAGGAAGCGGGTATTCACTCCGGTGATAGCGCCTGTGTTCTGCCGCCTCACTCTTTACCATATAAAACCGTTAGAGAAATTGAAAAACAAACGGTCAAGCTGGCCAAAGCTTTAAATGTTAAGGGATTAATGAATGTACAATACGCCCTCAAAAAAAATAAAAACACTGGCGAATTCGATATTTACATCCTCGAAGTCAACCCCCGCGCCTCACGCACAGTCCCATTTGTGGCTAAAGCAACCGGGACGCCAGTGGCGAAGATCGCGGCACGTGTAATGGCCGGGGAAAAGCTCTCCGCCTTTCGCAAGCGCGGCGAACTAAAAGGCATGACGCCCGATCACAGCGCCGTCAAAGCCCCGGTTTTCCCGTGGAGCCGTTTCCCCGGCGTCGATCCGATTTTGGGGCCGGAGATGAAATCCACCGGCGAGGTTATGGGGATTGCCTACGACATGGCCCCAGCCTTTGCCAAATCACAGCTCGGCGCGGGTATCGACCTGCCGACAACAGGTACCGTTTTCCTCTCGGTTCAAGATAAAGACAAAGAAGAGCTCATCCCCATCGCGAAGGACTTGGCTGAAATGGGCTTTACCCTTGTGGCGACGGGCGGCACATGCGCGCACCTGACAGCCAACGGACTGGAGGTCCGCCGCATCAACAAAGTGATGGAAGGCAAACCAAACATCGTCGATGCCCTGATTAACGGAGAAATCGATTTGGTTATCAACACCACCGCCAAAGGCCCGCAAGCCGTTGCGGACGCCAGCAATATCCGCCGCATGGCTCTGATGTACAAGGTGCCGCATTATACGCTTTTGACCGCCGCGCGCGCGGGGATTCAAGCTATCCGCGCTCTGAAGGCCGAAGCCATCCGGGTTCGCCCGCTACAGGACTATTTTGCAGAAAACGATGATGAGGACGAAGAAGCGGCGTAAAACCGTCCCTTACAGCTGTTTTGCTTTTTGTTTGACCATAGCGGTTTCATAAGCTAGATTCTCTTCATTCGTATACAGAAAGAATTTCCCCGCCGCTCTATGACGGCGGGCTTGTTTTTATTACAGAGGGTAACATGGACAAAATTCCCACAACCAAAGCCGGCTATGAAGCTCTGGAAAAAGAATTAAAACATCTAAAATCCGTTGAACGCCCGAAGGTGATCGAAGATATCGCCGAGGCACGGGCGCACGGTGACTTGTCCGAAAATGCGGAATATCACGCCGCCCGCGAACGGCAAAGCTTTATCGAAGGGCGCATTCAAGAGTTAGAAGGCGTCATTGGCGCGGCGGAGATTATCGACCATACTAACTTCAGCGGCGACACCGTCAAGTTCGGCGCGAAAGTCCTGATCGTCGATGAAGACACCGATGTGGAAGTCTCTTATCAAATCGTGGGGCAATATGAATCAAATGCCGACGAGGGCAAAATATCCCTAAGCGCACCGATTGCCCGCGCCCTGATCGGCAAGGCCGTTGGTGACAGCATCACCGTACAAGCGCCGCAAGGGGAAAAATACTACGAAATTCTTGAAGTCGTTTACGAGTAATCAGACCTCGATCGGCACACCCGGCTTTTCCTTGGAAGTGCGAATCGTCAAAGATGTTTTGACCGACTCTACGTGCTCTGCCGCCGTCAATTGTTCGCTGTGGAAGCGCTGATAATCATCCCAGTCTTTTGCCACGACTTTGAGAAGAAAGTCTGTCTCACCGGAGAGCATGTGACATTCACGAATCTGCGGCCATTCTTGCACTTTTTGTTCAAAGGCTTTCAAAATTTCGTCGGCCTGACTGTCCAGTTCAACCATCGCAAACACCGTCACACCATAGCCCATAAAGGCGGGATCAACCACAGCATGATAGCCCTTAATAAAACCGGCTTCCTCGAGAGCGCGCACACGACGCAAACAAGGCGGCGCAGATATCCCGGCATTTTTAGCCAATTCAACATTTGTCATGCGCCCGTTATCCTGAAGATTATTCAGAATTTTACGATCAATCTTGTCAAGTTTAATGCGTTTCATTTCTTTCTCTCTTCCAATGACAAGAAGGTGGTATAAGATTGTGGTTTGAATAGCGCAAGCATTTTTTGAAAGATTATTACAAAAGATTGTGAAAACATGACATCCTGCTGGATCGTGACAGAAAAAGGACTAACCGGAACACTAAACCAGTGCCTTGGCGTAGCCGATGCGCTGGGGGTAAAGGCGCAAATAAAAGAAATCGGCTTGTGCCAACCATGGACGACATTTTCTCCCTTACTGGGGTTTGAAAGCGCCGCCAGTTTCACAGGGGACAAGCTGGAGGCCCCGTGGCCGGACATTCTCATCGCCGGAGGGCGCAAAGCCATCGCGGCTGCGCGCTACGTCAAAAAAGCCAGCGGCGGGAAAACATTTACCGTCTTTCTGCAAGATCCGCGCATATCCCCAAAGGCGTTTGATCTTGTCGCCCTGCCTGCCCATGACCCCACGCGCGGTGATAATGTCCTTGTCACCACGGGCGCCGCCAACCGGATCACACCGGAGCGACTGGCCGCAGAACGCCGCGCATGGGAAAAAACTTTTCTACGGTTGCCTAACCCGCGCGTAGCGGTCCTGATTGGTGGGAACAGCAAAGCCTACAAAATGACGCCCGCCATAACCCGAAACCTTGCCACGCAGCTTAAAGAACTCGACGCCAGCCTGATGATTACGACATCGCGCCGTACCGGAAAAGAAAACGAAGCCATCCTCAAAGACACACTCAGAGATAAACAAAACACCTTTTTCTGGGATGGAAGCGGTGATAACCCTTACTTCGGCATGCTGGCCTGGGCGGATTTTATCCTCGTCACCAACGACAGCGCCTCTATGCTCTCCGAAGCGGCAACCACCGGAAAGCCCGTTTATATGATCCCGCTGGAAGGACACTCAAAACGTTTTGACATATTGCACAAAAACCTGATAGAGAAAGGCTGCATACGCCGCTTTGACGGCAAACTGGAACGCTGGGATTACGAACCGCTGAACGATGCGGCATTAATCGCACAAAAAATAAAAAGAACAATATAATAAGATGACAAAATGTAACGGCGATATTTTAACCCCGGAGAACATTCTCCCCGGCGGTCCCCTCCGTAAACAAGAAGAAATCATTACCGCTTGCCGGGAAGAGAACCTCTACGGTTTATTTCAGGAACTTCAGAATGCCCCAATTGAGAGCGAACAAGACTTTCTCTCTTTTTACGAGGACACATGTCTTTTAGCCACATTCAGCCGTATAGACACAAGAAATCTGGTTTTATTCTCCGGCCACCACTGCAAAGAGGAAGCAGAAAAATATATTAACAAGAACCCTCACTACGATACCCTGCACACGCGCCCCGCGGGCGTTTTTCTCGATTCACTGGAGCAGAAGATTGGCGATAAGGAACTTTTCTACATGGCCGGTTACATTGCTGCCCTGCGCGTTGCAAACGAAACGAAAGCCTCTACCATTAAAACTTTTTTAAACGGCGCCAACGATACCACAACATTCCGCCTGGCGGAGCTGTGGGAACTCGCGGCCAACCCCGGCGTTCAAACCATCAATGGTAAACCCGTTACAAACTTCACCCCTTTAATGGCTCCTCATTTAATGGACTGGTTCAGCAACCTGCAAAACGCCGAAGCAACGAGCCTTCCTACAAACAAAGACCTGTGCTCTAAATTTCAAGACATAGCCCAAAAACGCTGCCTATCCCCCGAAACGCGCCTTCAAGCACAAAAAATTGCTCTAAAGTTCACGATGCCCTTGCTGCGCGACTTGAAAAACGCTACCTCTATCCCAGATCATTTAAGGCAACATATTCCTGTATAACGTAAAAATAAGTAAGAAAGAAACCATGTCCGAAAGCAAGCACACAAAAGTCCTGATTATCGGTTCCGGCCCCGCCGGATACACAGCGGCCATCTATGCCGCCCGTGCAAACCTCGCCCCCATCATCGTAACGGGCATGCAGCCGGGGGGGCAGCTCACCATCACAACGGACGTGGAAAACTATCCCGGTTTTGCCGACCCTATCGAAGGGCCATGGCTGATGGAACAGATGCAAAAACAGGCCGAGAATGTAGGCACGGACATCATCAACGATTACATTTCTGACGTGGACTTCAATAAGCGCCCCTTCACCGCACAGGGCGATTCCGGGACGACCTACACCGCCGATACGGTGATTATTTCAACGGGCGCGCAAGCCCGCTGGCTGGGACTGGAATCCGAGAAAAAATGGCAGGGCTTCGGTGTTTCCGCCTGTGCGACCTGTGACGGATTTTTCTATCGCGGCAAGGAAGTCGCTGTAATCGGGGGAGGAAACTCCGCCGTGGAAGAGGCTCTATTCCTGACCAATTTCTGCGAAAAAGTCACACTGATCCACCGCCGGAATGAGCTGCGCGCCGAACGCATCGCCCAGGACCGCGTCTTCGCACACGAGAAAATCGACGTGCTGTGGGACACCGTTTTGGAAGAAATCGTCGGCGAGGAAGGTAAGGGCGTAACCGCCTTGCGCCTCAAAAACGTCAAAACGGACGAAGAAAGCACCCTGCCCGTGCACGGCGTGTTTATTGCCATCGGTCATGATCCCTCAACGCAGCTCTTTAAAGGCAAGGTCGATATGGATGATGAGGGCTATATCATCACAGCCCCCGACTCTACAGCCACTAATATTCCGGGCGTCTTTGCCGCAGGTGACGTAAAAGACAAGACCTACCGCCAAGCTGTGACCGCCGCCGGGATGGGCTGCATGGCCGCGCTGGAGGCCGACCGGTTTATCCACGGAGAAGGAATACAGCAAACGGAAGAAGCCGCGTAAATTTTATTTACCGTCTTCGCGCCTTCGTGCTAAAACCACTTTCATGGACTGGGACAAATTACGCATATTTCACGTCGTCGCCGAAGCCGGGAGTTTTACCCACGCGGGAGAAACCCTGAACCTCAGCCAGTCAGCCATTTCACGCCAGATCAGCGGCCTTGAAGAATCGCTGGGCGTCACCCTGTTCCACCGTCACGCGCGCGGACTAGTCCTGACTGAACAAGGCGAACTCCTCCAGAAAACAGCAAAGGATATCTTTGGCAAGCTCGCCATGATCGAAGGGCAACTCATCGATTCCAAAGAACTGGCCGAAGGTCCCTTGCGCGTTACGACTGTGGGCTTTCTCGGTTCGACATGGATTGCGCCTATGCTACGCGAACTGAGCGAAAAATACCCGAAACTGCAACTAACGATGCTCCTCGACAACCGTATTTACAATCTGGGTATGAACGAAGCGGATGCCGCCATTCGTCTGTACAAAATCGAACAGCCTGACCTGATCCAGCATCATCTCGGCACAATCAATTTTCACATCTATGCCTCTAGGGACTATCTGCAAAAACACAGTGCCCCGGAAACAGTAAAAGATTTGAAACAGCATACACTGATCGGCTACCCGGAAGGGGTCACCATCCCCTTCTCTGACCCTAACTGGCTATTTCGCACAGCAGGTGCCACACCAGATGAAGACGCCAATTTACTCATGATGAATTCGATGTTCGCTATCCACAGTGCCGTTAAAACCGGTGCGGGACTAGCAGCCCTTCCTGATTACCTTATGGCCGACGACGCCCATGTTGAAACGCTTCTTCCCAATCTCCAGCCTACTGGCGTAGATATGTATTTCGTCTACCCCGAAGAGCGCCGTCATTCGCAAAGAATAGCCGTCTTTAAAGATTTTCTTTTGGAAAAGATAGAACAAGCCAATTTCTAATCAGCACTATCGCTTGATGGTCCATCAGCATACAATCGCCTGTTTTCAAAAAAGCGCTATCTTCCTTATTTTTAAAAGTGTATAAAGGGAGAATCAACGTTTTGCGTTGATGGGGTCCCTCCTTAGGGATCCTACGTCTCCCAGACGTGAAACCTCCCTGTTCAACTCGCCGGGTCTTTTGACCCGGTTTTTTTTATCGCGCTTACCAGTAGTCAGTTACCACTAATCAGAATAAGATAACCTCTTACGATTCTGATAAATGATGGCAGATATTGAATGACAAAAACGACGATAGCCCTATTCAATCATGGCGGTGGTATTCGCGGTCTGATCCCGGCGCGGATCATGACAAAGATCGAAGAAGCAACCGGCCTGCCCATGACCTCGATGGTTGATCTTTTTGCCGGCCCGTCAACAGGCGCAATTTTGAACGCCGCTCTTAATTGTCCTAACCCCAGAATGCCGGGTAAGCCTCTCTATAAGGCACAACACCTCGTCAAATTTTATGAACGAAACGGCGCGAAAATATTCCCCCCGGACCGCTTTCGGGATTTGCGCGGGATTGTCCACGACTTTAACAACCGCACTCTCCGCCTTGGCCAGCTCAACAACCTTTTTCGGCACGGTCACTACGATTCCGCCAATCTCAGCACGGCATTGCGCGCGATGTACGGTGATACAAAACTCTCCCAATCTTTATCGAGCCTTATCATTCCCACTTACAACATCGACGGGGAACAGCTTGAAATCGTTCAGGAAAGCGGTGAGAACACAGCCTCTCCCGTCCACACCCGCAATAACTTTATCGACCAAGGCGGGCACGCCGTTTGGCTAAAAAATATAAAAACGGGCTACCCGTCCGAACAAGCCGCACGCACACCGGATGTTTCCCTTTATGATGCGGTCATGGCCAGCGCCGCCGCGCCGACTTACTTCCCATGCCACCATTTTGACGTTAATCACCCGGATGAACGGGGAAAACGTTCTTATACGGGGATCGATGGGGTTATTTTTGACAACCCGTGCATCAGTTATCTCGGCGCTATCCGGCGGCACGTTCCCGAAGATCACAAGCTTCTTATGATCGTTTTGGGCACGGGCTACACCAACCGTTCGGTCAAAAAGGAAGATTGGAACCGCTATGGCTCATTGGGTGTGGTCGATCCCGTCAACGACTTGCCGCTCATCAATATCTTTTTCCACGCCTCAGAATCGGCTCTTATGGATAGCTTCCGTGAAGAAATGGAAGACAATTTGTTTATCTTCAACAAATCCATGATCTCAAGCATCGATAACCCCGATGCCCCCAACACGCAAATCGACGATGCCAGCCCGGAAAACCTCAAACATCTGGAGACGTTTACCGAAGAATTACTGGAAGAAAACAAAGGGCAATTCGACGCCATTTGTCACCTTCTCGTCAACCAACGTGATCGCCGGGAAGAAGAGCAAGCAAACAATGCCATCAGAAAGGCCAAAAAGCATTATTTCAGTCTGATGGGTAAACGCAAAAACGACAAAAAACGCTAGGATCTGCGACCTAAGCCACAGCCCGCGCCTCCCCCTGCAAAGCGGCGCAAGCGCGTTGAATGCGCTGGCACGCTTCCTCCAGGATTTCATCAGATGTCGCGTAAGAAATACGGAAGCACGGTGAAAGACCGAAAGCCGCCCCCTGTACACAAGCCACGCCTTCCGCCTCCAGAAGGTACGTCACAAAATCTTCATCCGTTTCAATGCGCTTTCCCTCCGGCGTTTGTTTACCGATACAGCCCGCGCAAGACGGATAGACATAAAATGCGCCTTCGGGTTTATGGCATCGCAGCCCTTCCGCCTTGTTCATGGCCTCAACGACCATATCGCGGCGCCGTTTAAACACGGCATTGCGTTCTTCCAGAAATGATTGGTCACCGTTAAGCGCTTCGACGGCGGCGGCTTGCGTAATGGAGCACGTACCGGATGTTGATTGCCCCTGAATGTTGGTCATCGCTTTAATCAGATCAACCGGACCGCCAGCATAACCAAGGCGCCATCCCGTCATCGCATACGCCTTTGATACACCATTAATGGTCAAAGTCCGCTCATACAAGCGCGGCTCAACCTGCGCCGGCGTTACAAACTCAAAATCGTCGTAAACAAGATGTTCGTACATATCATCCGTCATAACCCATACGTGGGGATGTTTGAGAATAACATCCGTCAGCGCTTTCATCTCCTCCCGGCTATAGGCTGCGCCCGTCGGATTAGATGGCGAATTAATCAAAACCCATTTTGTTTTCGGTGTAATTGCCGCCTCCAGCGCCTCCGGCTGGAGCTTAAAAGCCGCCTCCTCCGGGCAGTCCACAAAAACAGGCGTGCCGCCTAAAAGCTCCACCATATCCGGATACGACACCCAATACGGTGCCGGAATCACAACCTCATCCCCCGGATTAAGGCTCGCCATGAAAGCATTAAACAATATTTGTTTTCCGCCAGTCCCGGCAACAATTTGGTTCAATTCATAATCAAGACCGTTGTCGCGCTTAAATTTAGCTTGAATAGCTTTTTGCAGCGCCGGCGTACCGGGCACAGGCGTGTATTTCGTCTGCCCCTCATCAATGGCCACTTTGGCAGCATCTTTCACAAAATCGGGCGTATCGAAATCCGGTTCCCCCAGCCCCAATGAAATAATGTCGCGCCCCGCCGCTTTTAACTCACGAGCCTTGGCGGCCACCGCAATCGTAGCGGACGGCTTCATATTTTTTACACGATCAGCAACAATAGACATAAATTTCAAGCTCCTCTTTTCAATCCGGGGATATTACTAATAAAGAGGTTAAATAGCTTCCTCATGGATTGCAAGCACACTTCACATCATAAATTACACTTGATTTCTAAAACTATTTCAGCATGATGATAGCCTTGCCGCGTGAGGCTAAAACCGAATAAATAAACGTGTTTCCATGTCACTTCTAAAAAAAATCAAGCTCCCGCTTAAAGCACTAATCTCAGCAATGATTTTGGGGATATTGCTTCTTCGCGTAAAGCCTGATGAAATCATGAACATGACGCTTCATTTTGACGTTTTCTACCTGACCCTTGCTCTTGCATTTATGCTTATCCAGATCGTTGCGCTAGCCGGACGGTGGCATATGCTGGTCAATTTGAACCGCCCGATAATTCCCTTTGAAACATCACTGCGAATCACTGTGGCCGGCTTGCTTGCCAACTTTCTGTTATTTACGTCGATCAGCGGCGTATTCGTTCGTATTGCGCTCATCATGCAAGAAGGTGTTAAACTGTCGCACGCCCTATTTTCTGCGATCACCGACCGTATTCTGACATTCGCGGCTCTGGCCATCATGGCACTTTTATTCCTCCCGCAACTAGCACCATACGTAGAGGAAAAAACATTCCTGACCCTTTCACTGGCGGCAGGAATAACCGTAACGACAGCCTTCGTATTTACGCCCTTTTTCTTTCATGATTCCGTCCGCCGGATTGCCTATGGCAACCGCAAAATGGCTAAAGCCTATAAAAACATCCGCACTCTGTTGGAACAACCGGCTCTATTCATGAAAATTATAACCATCAGTATGGGCGCACAGCTTTGCTATTTTGCCGCTGTCTATATGATCTCCCTGTCAACGGAGGCTACATTTTCATTCCTGCAAGTTCTAACCGTCCTACCGGTTATTGCTTTGGTCGCGGCACTCCCGATCAGTATCGGCGGCTGGGGCGTACGGGAAAGCGCCTTTATCATGGGACTCGGCTTAATCGGCACACCGATGGAAACGGCATTCCTGATATCCGTTCAGATCGGTATTCTAAGCATGGTCTCTACGATCGTCGCGGGTATCCCAGCGCTGCTCAGCGGCAGTGCCCAAAGCATGATTAAAAGTACCAGCCGGTTCCGCAGCAAAAACAAAAATACACAGCCATAATGCCTACGCCTCCGTCATTACCCAAAAGCATTTCCCTCATTGCTTTTTTCTTGGCTATCGCTCTTCAAATCGCTATAAATCTGTTTGAGGCACCGGAGACAAGCTATAAAGGACTACGCCTGAACGGCGCCGACCTGCTTCTTCCTTTTGCGGGGCTTAGCACATTATTCCTTCTCATCACTCAAAAGACCCGCTGGCCGCAATGGCATATGCGCCATGCCTATTGGTGGCTGGGCGCCCTCTCTCTCGTTTTTCTTTTGGCCCTTTTCAACGGCTATATAACAACAGGAGAATGGAGCCGCTGGGCGCTTTTTAACAAAGCTGCCGGCTGGCCTGTTCTTCTTGCCTATATGCTGTGGGGTGGCTGGATTGCGAGCAATTTCGGACAGAAAGGGT
Organism: Alphaproteobacteria bacterium; assembly: GCA_050297015.1. GTDB lineage: Bacteria > Pseudomonadota > Alphaproteobacteria > Micavibrionales > Micavibrionaceae > JACKJA01. Next base: position 85,338 of record JBNKRZ010000037.1, read on the forward strand.
TACAAACTTTCTTGTATCCTTTTGTTCTGTTTTGCATCCTTCTCACACTCTCAATGTTGTTCATCGCCGTCTTGCGTGATTTTTCCGTAACCATACCATTATCCTATATGGACCAATTTCATAAACGTGTTGCAGGGCTTCTTTGTAACCGGAACGCTTTCGCCGTTCTGTTCGTTTCCATTTTGGCCATAACAACATGGATGCATTTGAACCAGCACCGCATATTACCCCACATGCTATTTTATACGCTCTGGACAAGCGTGCCTTTGCTCTTGGTCTATAACGGCTCCCGCACGGGTTTCCTTCTTGTGGTTTTTGTTCTTTCGAGCTTTATGCTTCTAAGATTCAAGCGCTCACTCAAAAATATTATGTTCCCTTTAATAACAGGCATAATCATCATGACGGCTATCTCGCTTACCTCAGGACAAAGCCTCTTCCGGGAAAAACAGTTACAGCGAAGCTACGCCATTTACGAGCTCGCCCAGAATGACCAATTAACGCCGGAAAACCTCTATAAAAAGCACAAACGCGCCAAAGCCGACAGTACACGCGTGCGGGTATTCAACGAAGCGACCGCCCTTTGGAAAACGGCCCCCATAACGGGTACAGGCCTCGGCAGTTTTTTTCACGATCAAAACGAACACTACGGTAAAGAAAAATACTGGTTTATCGACATCATTGACAGCACGCCCTTGTGGCTCTTAACGGAAACAGGGATGATCGGTTTATTCCTGTTTGCCGCTTTTTACAGCCTTGTTTTACGAACCCTCTGGCGCGCGGGTTCCAACGGCTCCTACGAAGCCGTTTTCCGGCAAAGCGTCATATTGGCTCTACTGGCTTTTGGGTTTGCATCGCTATTCCATGAATTGCTCTATATGCGCTTTTTATGGGTGCTTATCGGCATGGCGCTCGCAGTAACGCCCTCTGAAAAAAAACATCAATAAGCATCATCCCGGATCAGAGATTTCAAGTCTTCAACCGCAATATCCGGTGTTTGCGAAAAATCGATCCCCTGTTCATCGAACCAGCGTTTGAGAGGCGCGAGCACCGGATCGGCTAATCCACGGCGCAAATAAGCCTCCACCCGCGGTAAAAAGCGCAAAAGATCATCCCGCCCGGCGAGCACAGCCAGCTTGTAGCATTGCCCGGCAATACGGCAATGAAAATGCGTCGCGCAGACACGAAACCACGCATTGAAAACCTCGCCCTCTTCCGGCGTCATGCCTTCGCAATAGCGGTCCTTCATCGCCGTGTAAATATCGGCGGGGATATCGTTGCGGATATCTTCGAGCAAATTTACAAGGTCATACGGCAGGGGGGCGATAAAGGCATCTTGAAAATCTATAACCCCGCAGCGAGCCGCGCCTTGTTCACCAGGGCGCCACATCAAATTATCGGGGTGATAGTCGGCATGAGATATGGTTTGCGGGCACTCCGGCAGATTACTCTCAATTTCATCCCATACCGCGATAAATGATTCGGAGAGTCCATCCGAATTTAAAGCGCCTTTAAGCGCAGGAATGTACCAGTCAACCAAGCGCCGCTTGCCAATGTGATGCGGCGTATCGCGATAAGAGGGTAATGGTAAGGCCGCCGAATCTGCGTGATCGCGCAAAAGCATCAAAACACCTGTTGCCAGCGTATATAACGATAACTTGTCATCCTGAGCGCCAGCGAAGGATCTTTCACCATCAACGCTGTTAGATTCTTCTCCTCCGCTTATGCGGGGATCAGAATGACATTTTTGCAAAAGATCGCCAAACGACGTTGAGCCAAAATCCTCAATCACAGCCCAGCCAGCGTCCTCATCGGCCGCATAAATCTCCGGCACAGACAAACCGATAGAACGGAAATAATCAGCCACACGAATATAAGCTGCCAAATCAATATCCGGCCCGACATCCATAAAAAGAGCCGTTTCACCGTCCGGCTTTGAAAGCCGCGCATAAGTCCGCGTCCCCCAGTCTGCGGGAAACGCCTCACGCGCCGCATCGGCCCAGCCGGAACGTTCTAAAAATGAAACTGTCTTATCTTTGAGAAGCGATGACATCACGACTTCGGCTTACTCTTGCTCGCCATTGTTTTAATCGCATTAATGTGCGCTTGAGAGGCTTGTTTCCGCCCCGGACGGGCAGCGTAGCTTTCCTGCCCGAATTGCGGTGTCGCACTGCCCTGTAAGGCTTGCAGGATTTCCTTACCGAACGTTTCCGGCGCCATATCCAGTGTTTGCGGCGTAGAAGGCAAAGACTCCGTTTCCTGCGGTTCAGGCTTACTGAGAATCCGGTTAACCCACAGCGCAACAATCCCCGTCAGATGCCCCTGTGCCAAGCCTAACAACAAACGCTGATCCTGCCGGACTTCAGCGATAATGCGTTGCTGCGCTTTCAGGGGATGACCGTTCGTCGCCTTCAGCGCCGCGCGGATGCGCTCTTCAACATATTCCCGGCTCATAAGGATGCCTCCTCAGTGTAATCAAAGACTCTATCCTCTCAGAATGGCACAAATTACGGGAAAGGCCAAACAACAAAATAGTTTTACATATTCTATTGACATTAATATGATCTAACAGGCGACCAAGAACGCGCCCTCATTCGCGCCCTTGGCGGCGATGAAGGACTGCAAAAGCTACGTCGAAAAGCTAACTCTATAAATTTAAGCTAACCCCGCTAGCTCCTTCATCAAACTGCGCACGCCTTTGACGCGCTGGGGCACGACATCCCACTGGCGGATAGCCACGAGCTTTTGATCCGGGCGAAGTTTAAGCGCCCCGCCCTTTTCCTGCATCCAGCCCATCAGCGCCGGAACATTCGGTGGCGTATCCTTATAAAACCCCATCACGGCGCCCTTCGGCCCGGCTTCAACACGATCGACACCCGCCCGCCGGCAGAGCTGTTTAATCTCCACAATTTGCAGCAGGTTTTCGACTTCCTCCGGGATCGGGCCAAAACGGTCGATCAACTCCGCGGCAAAGCTTTCAATGGCTTCCTTGTCATGGAGCTCAGACAAGCGGCGATAAAGACTCATCCGCACATTCAAGTCCTCCACATAACCATCGGGGATCAACACCGACATGCCGACATTGATCTGCGGCGACCATTTTTCTTCCGCGACTTCGCCGCCTTCCCAATCCAGCCCTTCACGGGCGGCGGCAACGGCCTCCTCCAGCATTTGCTGATAAAGCTCCACCCCGACTTCCCTGATATGACCGGATTGTTCCTCACCAAGCAAATTCCCCGCCCCGCGAATATCCATGTCGTGAGAGGCAAGCTGGAATCCGGCGCCCAGCGTATCCAGCGTTTCTATGACCTCCAGCCGCTTCATCGCCTGATCGTTCAGCTTTTTAGCGGGGTCATAAGTCAGATACGCATAAGCCCGCAGTTTCGAGCGCCCAATCCGCCCCCGGATCTGATAGAGCTGCGCCAGGCCAAACATGTCGGAGCGATGAACAATCATCGTATTCGCAGTCGGAATATCAATGCCGCTTTCGATGATATTGGTGGCCAGCAAGACATCATATTGTCCGTCATAAAAAGCTGTCATGCGGTCTTCCAAATCGGCGGGATTCATTTGCCCGTGGGCCGTCACGACTTTTAACTCCGGCACTAACGCTTTTAAGCGCTCTTTCACCTCGGTCAAATCCTTAACGCGTGGGCAGACATAAAAGCTCTGGCCGCCCCGATGGCGTTCCCGCATCAGAGCTTCGCGCACCACCATGGGGTCAAACGGCAAAACAAACGTCCGTACGGCCAGACGGTCCACGGGCGGCGTGGCGATCAGGCTCATCTCCTTCACCCCCGTCAGAGACATTTGCAGCGTGCGCGGAATCGGCGTCGCCGTCAGGGTCAACACATGCACATTGCTTTTCAGCTCTTTAAGCTTTTCCTTTTGCTTCACGCCAAAGCGCTGTTCTTCATCGACGATCAGCAAGCCGAGATTGGCGAATTTCATCCCCTTGGCAAACAGCGCATGCGTACCGATAACGATGTTCACGCTTCCCTCGGCCAGCCCGCGCCGCACATCATCCGCATCACGCGGTTTCACCATGCGGGAGAGCTGCTCTACCCGCAGGCCCGTCCCCTGAAAGCGGTCGAAGAAATTTTTAAAATGCTGGCGGGCGAGCAGCGTTGTCGGCACAACGACAGCCACCTGCACCCCGTTCATCGCCGCCACATAAGCCGCGCGCAGAGCCACTTCCGTCTTCCCAAAGCCCACATCCCCGCACACAAGGCGATCCATCGGATAATCTTTTTCAAAATCGCCCAGAACGGCCGTAATAGCTCGCCGTTGATCGTCCGTTTCCGTATAGGGAAAACGGGCGGCGAAATCCTCGTAATTGTCATTTACAGGCAGTTTTTCGCTTTTTTGCAACGTCCGGGCCGCCGCGATTTTCAAAAGGTGATCGGCGATCCGCATCAAATCTTTTTTCACGCGGGCCTTGCGGGCCTGCCACCCTACACCGCCGAGCTTATCAAGCTGCACCGTGCCCTCATCACTGCCGAAGCGGGAAAGCACCTCTATATTCTCAACCGGTACAAACAGCTTATCATCACCGGCATAAATAATCTTCAGGCAATCATGCAGGGTTTTACCGACAGCTAGCGTCTCCAGCCCTTCGAACCGTCCCACACCATGATCGACATGAACGACCAGATCGCCGGGCGAAAGCGAGGAGACTTCCGTCAGGAAATTATCGGCTTTCTTGCGTTTCTGCGCCTTACGGGCGAGACGGTCGCCCAAGATGTCTTGCTCCGTAATCACGGCCAGATCGGGAGAAACAAACCCGTGTTCCAGCGCCAAAATGGCCATACCCGTCTGCCCGGCAGAGAGTTTTTTCAGATCATCTCCGCCCGCACAATCCTTCAAATTGGCAAACCCGGCGTGCGCCATCAAGCCCTTAAGGCGCTCTTTTGATCCTTCGGAATAAGCAGCAATGAGAATTTTTTTCTTTTCCTGCCGGTGCGCGCTCACATATTCAGAAAGCGCCGCGAAGACATCGCCCTCCGGCAAGGCACGGATATCCGCAAAATCGCGCCCTTTCTTGGCATCGGCCGTTTCACTCTCACCGGAAAAGGGGGAGAGCACGGCCATATCCGCCGCCATATCTTGCCATTCCGGTTCTGTCAGATACAGCCTTTCCACGGGCAAGGGGTGATAGATACTGCCAACAAGAGAGGGATTATCACTCTTTTTCTTCGGCGCGGCGGCGGCCTCCAACGTCTTGCGCGAATGATAAAAATCGGCGACCTGCTCCCGGCGCTCGACACAGACCTGCATGACATCATGATCGCCCGTCAAACATGCACCGGGGACATAATCAAACAGCGTATCCATCGTTTCAAAGAAAAGCGGCAGCCAATGATCCATGCCATTATGACGGCGCCCTTCCGAAACCGCAGCATAGAGCGGATCATCACTCCGCACGACACCAAACAGCTCCCGGTAACTAGCCCGAAAGCGCGCAATCGAATCCTCATTCAGAGAAAACTCCATCGCCGGACGCAGAGAAAAACGATCCAGCGCTTTTTCCGTACGCTGCGTGACGGGATCGAATTCTTTAACCGACTCGACCTCATCTCCAAATAAATCGATACGTACCGGATTTTTATATCCCGATGGGTATAAATCAACAATGCCGCCACGCACAGCATACTCACCATACTCACGAACAGTATCAGTTCGGCTGTACCCATTGCTTGAAAGATAGGTTTGCAAAGCGGTCAGATCGAGTCGCCCGCCCTCTTCCGCCGTAAATGATGAAGACGCTAAAACGGCTTTTGGTGTTACCTTTTGCGTGATCGCATTAACGGTCGTCAGTAACACCCTTGGATAACGTTTCTTTTCAGCCTCCCACGCCATTAGCTGAGTCAGTGCTCCAACGCGTTGCGCGACAATTTCCGGGTTCGGCGACACCCGGTCATAGGGCAAACAATCCCACGCCGGAAAAGTAACAGTCCGAACATCCGGCGCAAAGAATTCCAAAAGCTCTTTCAAGGCGGAAACCCGTGCATCGTCAAGTGCCACATGAACCAGCACACGGTCTTCACGCATGACTTCCCGCGCCTTTTCAGCCAACACGCGCGCGTCCTGCCCCTCCGGACATCCAAAGAGGATTTTATCGCCTACGATCTGTTTCGATTGTTCCGCGCTTTCCATGCCGCCTGTTTAAGCAGCAAATTGATGGGAAAGCAACCGTTCCATAACAGGATTCATCTTATTGGCGGGGACAGGTTCCCGCTTTGTGACCCAGTTATAGATGTCCGGGTCAGGTTCTTTGAGAAGCTCGTCATATAAAGCCAGCTCTTCTTCGGAAAACTCCGGCACATAAGCGGCCGCGAAAGAGCCAAGGAACAAGTCCATTTCTTTCGTCCCCCGGTGCCCGGAGCGAAAAATCAAGCGCTTGCGTTTAATTTCGATAGTTTCTAAAGTCATATATGTTTTTTACAGGAGACGAACAAAAAATGAAAAACTTTTTAAAAGAAAATATCGTTCTTATCACCGGAATCAGCTTGCCGCTCCTTTTGGCGCTCGTCTTTTTCGCCGCGACACAGGCCGAAAAACGCTCAGCGATCCCTCCGGCTTATCGCGTTATTTTTGCAACGGATTATCAGAAAAATACAAACACCCCCTATCAGATTTTCATCAAAGACAAACAAGTCCGTTTCCGTTACACCCCTCCCGAAGAAAAGCAACGCCACACGAACTGGCGTACCCCACATCTCTTCGTCTATGATCCGGCAACAGAAACAAGCCGGGAAATTGAGCTCCCGACAGTTGACGACCCGGAAGTGGCGATCGACATTACCATTTCCGAACTGACCGAAAAAGAGACGTCATCCCTGCGGGAAAGCCCGGATGGCTACACCTTCGAACTGAACTACCGCGATCACGGTAACATCATGACGGAACTGTTCGGCGGCGGATACAGCCACCGTAACGAATACGTCCTGCGCAAGGAAACGTACCGCATCGTCATCCCCAAAACCGCAAGCTATGACACCGAATTTATCGGCTGGATCGTGAAGGAATGAGGCCGTCATGACACAAACCTCCACGAATAATGCTAAAGACAAAGCACTCCAGACCATCGCAGAGCTCGCCCGTCAGCATAACATAACACTCGACGAAATCGGCGCTTGTCTGACCAAAGACAATTTAAAAAGCAAGGAGGGAAAATGGCTGACCCGTCTTCTGGGCTATCTCGGGGCCGCTTTTATCTTCGGTGGCCTTGTTTTACTCATCGGCATGATATGGGACGATTTAGGCAGCGCTTCCCGCGTTATTATTACCTACGGCCCCGGCCTCGTCGCCTTTATACTGGGCATTGTCGTCCTGCATGATTCCCGCTTTGAAAAGGCATCAACGCCGTTATTTCTCAAAAGCGCCCTTCTCTTGCCCACGGGGATGTTCGTTTTCCTTCATGAATACGCGGAAGGCGACGATCCACAGCTTGCAGCCCTTATCGTTTTCGCCCTGCTGGCTTTCCAATTCCTGGGGATTTTCAGCAAATTAAAGCGCACGAGCCTCCTGTTCTTTGGTTACCTGTTCTGGAACGCCGCGCTCGGCATCCTGATGGACCGGGTGGGCATTCCCGGCGATATGCTCGGCATCACACTGGGGCTTTCGATCCTTATGGTGGCATGGTCATTGGATAAAACGTACCACCGTGCCATTGCACCTTTCTGGTATTTTATTGGCGGCATTGGTTTCCTCTGGTCCGTTTTCGATCTGGTCGAGAACAGTTTCCCGCTTGATATAGCCTACCTGCCTCTAACCGTTTTCCTGATGCTCTTGAGTACCCGAATACACAGCCGGACACTGCTTCTGGTTTCGACATTCGCCCTGCTCGGTTTTCTAGGTTACTTTACAGCAGAATATTTCGCCAACGTAACGGGATGGCCTATAGCCTTGATGATTATGGGCTTCTTGCTCATCGGGATCAGTGCCTATGCCGTCAAGCTAGGGAAGAAGATCAGAAGCAAAAAGAGCCTTTAACAAACAACTTCTTTGGCGTAAAACAATTCGATGCCCCGTCCGTTTGAAATAGACCCGCTATTCCGGCGCGTGACTGATCTGCCCGGCATCGGTCCGCGCAATGCGAAACTGCTGGAAAAGCTATGCGGCGGGGAGCGCATAATTGACCTCCTCTGGCACTTACCGATCGACTTTGTAGACCGCCGTTTTTCCCCTAAAATCGCCGACGCGCCGGATGGAAAAATCTGTACGCTTACCGTCACCGTCGGCAAGCATTTCCCGAACGCCCGCAAAAGCCAGCCTTATAAAGTTTGGTGTACGGATGAAACCGGAACGCTCAACCTCATATTTTTCCACCCGCATAAGGACTGGCTGCAAAAACAACTCCCCGAAGGCGCAACCGTGATTATCAGCGGCAAGGTCGAACACTACCAAGGCAAACCACAAATCACCCACCCGGACGCCATCGGCAGCGAAGAAGATCGGGCGGCAATAGAAACGGTGGAGCCTGTCTATCCTCTGACGGCAGGGCTCACCAACAAAACCGTCCGCAAGGCCGTGCAAGCCGCACTGAGCTATGTAACCGCGCTACCGGAATGGCAAGATACCGCATGGAAAGCGCGCAACAAATGGCCGGAATGGCACACAGCACTGGAAACAGTTCATAACCCGCCAGATGAAAGCGCACTGGACTCCATGCACCCCGTCCGCGCCCGCCTGGCTTATGATGAGCTTCTTGCCAATCAACTGACTCTTATGCTGGTGCGGCGGCAGCAACGCAAAACGCAAGGCCGTTCTTTTACCGGGAATGGGGTGCTACGGGAAAAACTCCGTACCGCCCTGCCCTTTACCCTAACTGGCGCGCAGGAACGCAGCCTCAAAGAAATTGCGACGGATATGGAAACGCCGCTGCGTATGCTCCGCCTGCTGCAAGGCGATGTCGGCAGCGGCAAAACCGTCGTGGCCGCGCTGGCTATGATGCAAGCCGTGGAATGCGGGTGCCAAGCGGCTCTGATGGCCCCAACGGAAATCCTCGCCCGCCAGCATGCGGAAAGTCTGAAACCGTGGCTAGACGCCGCAGGCGTGCGCTTTGTGATCCTCACCGGCCGCAACAAGGGTAAAGAGCGAGAAACACTGCGCCAGCAAATCCGCAGCGGCGCGGCGCAAATTGTCATCGGCACCCATGCCCTGTTTCAGGAAGATATCGAATTCGCCGATCTGGGCTTGGCCGTGATCGACGAACAGCACCGCTTCGGCGTTCATCAGCGCATGCAGCTTTCCACCAAGAGCAAAGGCACGGATATCCTCGTCATGACGGCAACGCCGATCCCGCGCACCCTGACCATGACGGCGTATGGCGATATGGATGTCTCCCGCCTTGACGAAAAACCGCCGGGCCGCCAGCCCATAGACACACGCCTGATCGCCAAGGATCATAGGGAAGAGATGGTCGACGGCCTCGCCCGCCAGATAGAAACCGGAGCGCGGGTGTATTGGGTCTGTCCGCTGGTCGAGGAATCGGAAGTCCTCGACCTCGCCGCAGCGGAGGAGCGCTACGAAGTGCTGCAAGCCCGCTTTGGCGCGCGCGTCGGCCTCGTCCACGGGCGCATGAAGCCTGCGGAAAAGGATGAAGTCATGACACGCTTTGCAGGCGGAGAGATTGATATACTCGTGGCCACGACGGTGATCGAAGTCGGCGTCAACGTCCCGGAAGCCACCATCATGGTCATCGAGCATGCCGAGCGCTTTGGCCTGTCCCAGCTTCACCAGTTGCGGGGCCGGGTTGGGCGCGGCGCGGATAAATCGTACTGTTTCCTGCTCTATAGCGGCCCGCTGGGCGAAACCGCGAAGGAGCGCCTTTCCATCATGCGGGAAACGGAGGACGGTTTCCTGATCGCGGAAAAGGATCTGGAACTGCGCGGCGCAGGCGATATCCTCGGCACGGCACAGAGCGGCCTGCCGCGTCTAAAGGTCGCGGATATTGAGGAGCATGCATCCCTCCTCCCCGCCGCACGGGACGATGCACGGCTTATCATCGACAAAGATCCCGAACTGGAAACGCCGCGCGGCCAGGCCCTGCGCACGCTCTTGTACCTGTTTGAGCGCGATCAGGCTATATCTTACTTACGGAACGGGTAAAAAGTAAAAAACAGAGAAGTAAGGCTTTATTAACGATTATCGCCGTAAAATAGGGGCAAATTTGCAAAATAGGCGTCAAAGGTTTATTTTGCTTAACATAATTTAATGTGAGTCTAAAAATATGGCGGCAGCAGAAGAAGACGTAAGGGAAATCATCGAGAACCAACAACGCGCCGGATTGGAAGTAGGCTATCCGGAGGGAAGCTCTGCGCCAACGGAAACGGCCCAAAGACGCCGCCAGCGCCAATGGCAAAACTGGAATCACGACGAAGACCCGGAAGAGCTAACAACCCTGCGCCGCGCTCTGCAGAAAGCCTTCCAAGAAGACAGGCTTTTTGAAACGGAAGAAAACCGCACTTACTTCCCGTGGCTGGCCGCATACCTCAAACCGCAAGACGACTGGGAAGCGCTGCCTGACGGCGCGCCGATACGCTTTGAAAGCCGAATCTCCCCCGATGACACAACCGTGATCGAGGGGCACTACACAATCACGCATAATGAAGCGCAAGATCTGATCGAATTCACAGACGCCGACGAACAATTCCAAGCGCGCGATGCCTTTAAAATGGCCATGCTCGCGAGCCTCAACCCGGCCATGCGCAACGCGCCTATTAAGCTGCGCGGGAACGAACAGGAACGCGCCCTGCTCTATTTCGCTTGCGAGAAACTGGGGCTAGAGACAGCCCCGGAAACACGCCCCGATGAAGACCTTCTGAATCAATACCGGCCCGCATGGGATGGCTACCTAGCCAGCGACGAGGCACCCGTTGCCGATGAAAGCTTCGCCCGCGGTGATGCACTGACCTATGGTGTTCCTCAGGAAGAACCGGAGATAGCCGAAGAGCCTGATGATACGCCTCAAGAACCGGACGTTCCTGAGAGAGAAGATGTAGACATATCCGACCTCGCAACCATCGGGGATGAGCCCGAGCCTGAGCCTGAGCCTGAGCCTAAAACAGACATCGTGACAGAGGAAGAACCGGACGGCGTACCGAAAGCCTTTTCTGACGACCCCTATGCCGAAAATGATCTGCACATTAATATTTCCGACGACGACGTACCGGACGCTGTCACACAAAACGGCTGGGAAGAGGAAGACCTTGAAATAGATACTAAAGACGAGGCACCTGAAATTGAAACACTGAGACCTGAAGAAAGCGCTGCAAAAAGCACCGAACCGGCGAACACCCCTGATATTATTGACGCTGATTTTAAAGAGCTTCCAAAGGATAGCGACCTTCCCCCTCTCTACAAAATAAGGCTGTTAGACACGCCGCTGCCGCCCACAGCGGAAATCTTTCTCGCTAAAAGTGACGTAACACCGGAGACATACCGCGCTATTGAATCGAAAATTCTGGCAGAACTCTCACAACATGAACCCTATCTGGCTATTCAGCCCAAGCTTCTGCAAAAGTTGGATGAAAACCTTTCTGAAGATCAAGCAAAAGCCATTGCACATCTCATCAACACATACGGCACATGGCCAGAAAGACTCCCAACTGCGTCAGCTAACGACTCCGACACTACCATTTACCTGCCGCACACGGATGAGAATGGCGATATTATTCCCCCTGCCAAGGATAAAAGCGGGGCGGATAACGATGAAACCATAGAAGATCTCCTCGGCGAAGACCTAGTGCCGCCGGACTTCGATCCAGACAAAGACTATGAGAAAGAGTTAAACGAAGCTCTCGACCTTACGAATGAGCCGAATAAGCCGAATAATGAGCCGAAAGAGGCACCGCCTGTTAATACGCAGGAAGCATCCGCATCGTTTCAAAGCGCTTCACCGCCTTCATCTTCACAACCGGCCAAAACACGGCCCGAAGAAAGAAAGGTACGTCAAGACGTATATGATGACGTCGTCTCCAGCCTTGCCACTCGCCCTGCGGGATCACAACTTACCGTAAAAGAACTTGTTAGGACTTATGCCGACAAAGGTGTTGGAACAGGCATAGCCGAGGCCATTTTGGAAACGTTGGCTAAAGACGGCCTTCTGGAGCAAAAAGAACCGGAACCCGGCCACAAACTTAATTACGTGGTCGCGCCAGACGCCGCCGCCAAAGAAGCACCTGAAAGGCCTTCCGAACCTGAAGGCGATGATTTTGCAAATGCCTTTGAAACGGCCAACGAGACAAAGGAAATTAACGAAGATGCCATTCCTTTGCTAGATGACCTTATCAAAAAAGGAACAAGTCCCTTCGATACCGTTCAATCCTTCCTAAGGATCAAGGACAACACAACAACGGAAGAATTCAATGCTCTCTGCAAAGACAATGGAATGAACGCCGAACAAACAAAAGAGCTTTTAGATTCCTTCAAAAACGCAGGAGTCCTCAAGAAGAGCATAACAAAGCGACTTAGCATCAATCATGGTAAATTAGATACATATAATATGTCCGCCCCCTAGATACTGTAGTCACATGTTATGTACATTTCTGCGCGGCATCTTTTTGCGTCTGTTCGCTCAAAATGCTTAACCGTAGCTATGGCTATGCTCTGCGCATTTTTCGCGCACATTCATCAAAAACCTGCT
>JBNKRZ010000038.1:0-7275 GCA_050297015.1 Alphaproteobacteria bacterium
GAACTAACTTCAACCTTTTTGGAATTTTGCTGTATATAGCCTTGCATCTACCTTTTTCTTTTGTTCGGAACCCCTACACTCACAAAACGCTATCTCTTCTAGTTTTATACCGAAAACCTTTACAAAAGATAAGCGGCTTTCAAAAAGTTTCATGGAAAAGCTTTTTTTACCGCCTGCGAAACGGCCTCCGGATGTTCAGGCAAAGCCCAATCCGTTTTCCCCTCCCAAACATAAGCAATCTTTCCCTCCGGATTAAAAAGATACGCCACAGGCAAGTGCTTCGTAAAAAGATAACGCCACATCGCCATATCATCCAAAACATAATGAACAAGATTATTTTCAGGATAAGCTTCCAGCATTCCCGCGTATTCATCAACGCCCCCCAGCGTATCAATAGAGATAAAAATAACTTCAAGATGAGGGCTATCCACTTGAGCCTTTATTTCAGCCAAATGTTTTAGATCCACCGCTAAATCAGGGTCCAAAAAAGTCCAGAAATAAGCCAGCGTCATTTTCCCTGAGAAAAGATCTTCGCTGCGATGGGATGTGCCGTTTTTATCAAACACCGTAAAATCACGCGTTTTATAGGGGTATTTGATCGGATAAAAACGCGACGGACAAACAGACGTATCAATAGCCGCAGCACGCGCCCCTCCGCCACAAGCAGAACCGCAACCTTTCAAGGGTGTCGCATCAGAATCAGAATTACCCTCATCATCTTCCGGCGGAAAAGAAGAATCACCGTGCCGTTCCTTATCAAGGTCTAAAAACATATCATTGACGAGCTGTGGCAATTCTCCCTCGCCCGCCTGAGCCGCAATTATCCCCACCCCGCCAACAAGCGAAAAGAAACAAAGAACAAAGATAAACATAAAGAAACTTGATCGACGCATAAGATTCCTCTAAATTTTTCAAGAGATAAAACAGAACGGTCGGTAAACTATGAGACTCTTCCCTGTCTTTTATAGCTTCATTATCCTGTCCCTGTCCATCGCACTTTGCAGCTGTGGCATAAAACCCGCCACGCTTGATGCGCCGCCCGGCACGCAAGCGGAAGAAGATAATTTCCCGCGCACTTACCCACCGGCAGATCCGGATCCCGCGAGCCGGAAGCCAGCCCCATTTTAGGATACATCCATGACAGGTTTCACAGATAAAAACGGCGCCCTTTACGCCGACAATCTCCCTTTGAGCACACTGGCCGCACAGTACAGAACCCCGGCTTACGTTTATAGCGCATCGCAAATCCGCAAAAACGTATCGGCCCTTCAGGACGCTTTCCGTGAGATGCTCCCCGAAAGCGCTCAGCCTTTAATCGCTTTTGCCTGCAAAGCCAACAGCAACATCGCCGTTTTAAAATTGCTTCAAACGCTAGGGCTGGGAGCGGATATCGTGTCCGGCGGAGAATTGCAACGAGCCCAAACAGCCGGAATTCCGGCCAGCAAAACGGTCTTTTCCGGTGTCGGAAAAAGCGAAGAAGAAATTACATGCGCGCTACAAAGCGGTATTTTACAACTCAATATCGAATCGGAACCGGAGATGGCGCATATTGCCGTCATTGCCGAAAAACTGGGGATTAAGGCCCGTATTGCCTTTCGCTTAAACCCGGATGAAGATGCCAAAACGCATGCCAAAATCACCACAGGCACAAAAGAAAACAAATTCGGTATGCCGCGCGAAGAGCTGGAAACACTCTATAGACGCGCCGCCGAACATCCGTGGCTGGAGCCGGTCGGATTAAGCCTTCATATAGGCTCTCAATTGACCGATATGGCCCCCTTTGAGGCCGCATTCAAAAAGCTCGCCGCGCTGGCACAGCATTTCAAAGATGAAGGTCTGCCGCTCAAAACACTGGATATTGGCGGCGGACTAGGTGTTGTCTATAATCAGGAACAAGCGCCTTGCCTGAAGAGTTATGCCATATTGGTGCGCGATATCCTTCACCCACTGAACACGCAAATCATTATGGAACCCGGACGCATGATTACCGGGAATGCTGGCGTTTTACTGACGCAAGTACGATACGTTAAGGAAACTCTGGATAAGGCCTTTGTAATTGTGGATTCCGGAATGAACGATCTGGCCCGCCCGGCGATGTATGATGCCTTCCATCCCATCCGCCTCGTTGAAAGCACGGAAGATCCCGCAAAGACCTATGACATCGTCGGCCCGATCTGTGAGACGGGAGACACATTTGCCAAGGCGCGCCCCCTGCCGCCGACCAAGGCCGGTGATTTTCTGGCTATCATGGTCAGTGGAGCTTACGGCTATGTAATGGCTTCAAATTACAACACCCGCCCTTTGCCGATAGAAATCCTCGTTGACGGCGACAAGCACGCCATCATTCATGAAAGGCAAACGGTAGAAGAGCTGATCGCACAGGAAGCAATACCGGACTGGCTTTAAGCGCCGATATTAATGATGGGCGTCACCGTGAGAATCCTCATGCGCAGGCGCATTGTGCGCCACCTCTTCTTCCGGTGTCTCTTCGGCATGTGTCTCTTCAACATCCAACATTTTCAAAACGAATCGTACGTTAAGTTCCTCCGCACCTTCGGGAATTTCCTGCCCCTTTGTTTCAAAGGACATTTCTTCATGCGGACCAATCGTTTCATGAGCAAGGGCAACAGGCCAGGATGAAAGTCCTTCCCCGCCCTTCTTTCGCAAAGAGGCTTGCATCACGGGCAATTTCACCGTTTCATCCTTCAGATTTACAATATCCCCCGTCAGCTTAACCGTCATACCGCCTTGCCCGTCATTAATCGCAAGGACTTTCACACGGTCAAGGATCAGGTCTTCGCCCTCGACCTTGGTCTGCATTCCCACCAAAGCGTAAAGCCCCGCCATTTCAGGTATAGCCCCCGTCAGCGGCCCCTTAAGCGCCAACAGAAAAGCAAAAATCATAAGAAACACCACGCCGGCAGCACCGAAACCCACTAAGCGTCCTTTTCCACTAGCATCGACAACTTGCGTTTGCGGTGTGATCGTTCCTGGGGAAAGTGGATCTTTTTCATCAGGGAGAGGTCTGACAGACTCTGGAATTTCAGGAATCTCTTCGGCATCTTCCTCACTCTGCGGAATTTCTTCTAAATCCTCTCCTTCATCTTTTTCAGCGCCCTCGGCCTCTTCAGGCTCATCAAGCTCTTCATCATATTCCTCATCCGCGGAAAAGAAATCATCGTCGCTCATCACTTCGTCTTCAGATAAAGCATCATCTGAATCCGATTCGGTGGCTATAGGCTCATCCAGATCTATTTCAAAATCATCTTCAATAACGGATTCGTCTTCATCAATAGCGCCTTCTTCAGGCTCTTGAAACCACTCATGCTGGCAACGCGAACAGCGCACCTTGCGCCCACGCCGCCCCAACGCGGAGTCAGAGAGCATAAAGCGGGTTTCACATTGTTCACAGGTTAAAATCATGGATTGAGCGTCCGGATATTCCAAAGTGTCATTATACCCTATATAAAGGGGGTTAGTATAGATACTGTCATAAACATATCAGGCTATCCCCATGCGGCTTTTATATTTTCTGGCCTTTACCTTTTTTTTAATCACATCTGCACAAGCGGCCGACGCGCCGCCCCTATGTGCTTCCGGTGACAATACATGCCTGTTCACGGCGCTGCAGAATGCCACAAAAAATATTGATAATGATCGCTATCGTGACCAGACCTTGCGCGATATGAGTAAACTTATGATTCATGAAAAAAACTTTCCTGCGGCAATAGATTTATTTCACCAGATTAAAAGCGCCGACACAAAAGCCATGACTTTACGCGGCATTGGCGTAGCGACAGCCGAAACGGATTTCCTCGAGTCAGATAAAAAAAATATATATACCAACCTTATCGAAGCGGCAGAAGAAATCACAGAAGAAGACTCCCGCGTTATAGCACTGCGCTATGTGGCCAAGGGGCAAGCGCTCGCCGGATTTGACGACGATGCCCATGCTACGATGCGGATGATTGATAACCGCTCCCAACGTGACAAAGCCTTTGAGGAAATCGCCGAAGTGCAAGCTAAGCAAGACAAACTGGGCGAAGCGGTCAAAAGTATTGCCGCCATTGAAAGTCCGCCTTATCGCGACCGGGCCTATGGAGCGATTTCAAAGATTTTCGTCCATAAAGAAAACTATGAAAGCGCCATCAAAACCGCACAAATGATTGAAACGCCCTATAACCGGGCACAGGCGCTTTTGCTCATTCTGACCGCACAAATCACGCCGGCGGAGGTTTTTCCGCATGATTAGGTTCGAGCATGTCGGTTTGCGCTACGGCATAGGCCCGGAAGTTTTGAGCGATGTCAATTTTTCGCTGGAACCCGGTTCTTTTCACTTCCTGACGGGGCCGTCCGGCGCGGGGAAGACCTCTCTTCTCTCCCTGCTTTATCTGGGACGACGGCCTACGCGCGGGCTGGTCACGATGTTCGGCCAGGATATTAGCACCATGACCCGGCAACAGCTAAGTCCCTTACGTCAACGCATCGGCGTCGTGTTTCAGGATTTCCGTTTGCTTGACCATCTTTCGGCTTTTGATAACGTGGCGCTTCCCTTACGTATTCAAGGAAAGACGGAAAAAGAAATAAAAAATAACGTGGAAGAATTGCTGGACTGGGTTGGGCTGGGCGAGCACATGCACGTCCTGCCGCACACCATGTCAGGCGGGCAACAACAACGCATAGCGATCGCCCGCGCCGTCATTACGCGCCCGCGCCTTTTGCTTGCGGATGAACCGACAGGGAACCTCGACGATGAAATCGGCTTTCGCCTGATGAACCTGTTCGAACAGCTCAACCGCATGGGCACCACGATCGTCGTCGCCACGCACAGCCAGCAAATGATGGACAAATTCGCCCATATGCGTCTTATCCTCGATGGCGGCACCCTGCGCACAGAAGAGCCAAAAGGCTGGATCAAGCGCAAACTGGATGGGGTGTTTTGATGAGTAAAAAGCAAAAAACCATAGGAACGGCCTCCCGCCCCCGCCGCTACGACCTTCCCTTAAACAAGGGCAGTGGCACAGGTTTTCTCTTTATCCTGCTGGCTCTCATGACATGGCTTGCCATGATGGCATTATCCGGCGGCTTCACCCTACAGGCAATGACAGCGCGCTGGACATCGGGACTGGAGGGACGCCTGACGGTTGAAATCCCGGCCACGACCCCGGATAAAGAATTGTTACCGCCAGAGGACATTAAAAATCTGGCCACTCAAATTGCTAAAATGCTGAACACTCATCCCGACGTGGCCGACACTCATATCCTGAGTGCCGCCGAAATTCATGAATTAATCGCCCCGTGGTTGGGGGATGCTCCCCTGCCCGGTGAAATGCCTCTACCGGCGCTTGTTACTGTGACATTAAAAAGCAATAGTTCCCCGGAAACCCCCACCATTCTAGAGGAAAAAATCGGAGCCCTGACCCCGCAAGCCCATCTCGACACGCATCAGGAATGGCTGGCCGATCTCACACGCTTCACCGGCGCACTGCAATTTGCGGCCTTGCTTCTGACAGGTATGATCGGCCTGACAACCGTCACGGCCATTGCGGGAGCCATCCATTCGCGCATGGCTATCCACCATGAAGAAATAGAGCTGCTGCATTTAATGGGCGCCGCCGACCGCTACATAGCCCGCCAGTTCCAACGTCACGCTTTTCTCCTTGCGCTCAAAGGTGGGGGCGCGGGGCTTATTTTAGGCACCTTAAGTTTATTCCTGATTGGTTGGCTAACGGGAGAGATGGATATTAATCTCTTACCGGAATTTCGGCTAGCCCCCGCACAGATAACAATTCTTGCCCTGCTGCCCGCCATTGTCGCCTTAATTTCAACCGTAACGGCAAGACAAACCGTTCATCACGTCTTGTCACGACTTCCATAAAGAGGCACAAAAGAACCATGCTTTGTTACTTGAAATTTTGTGCCTTTCTATTTGCCGCACTCGCAATGGTATGGATTGCTGGGTTCGCGCTTTTCACTCGTGCCATTCACGCTCAAGACCTCCCCGGCGACGACTATAAAACCGACGCCGTTGTTGTCCTGACCGGCGGGCCGGAGCGTATCAACACGGGCATCAACCTTCTGGATGCCCACGCCGCCCACCACCTTTTCATCAGTGGCGTAGACAGCCGCGTCACCACAAAACAATTGGTGGCCATGTGGAAACCGGAACAGCCCGTCGTTGCCATTCCGTGTTGTATTACGCTGGGCTATCAAGCACACAACACCGTGCAAAACGCGCAAGAAACAAAAGACTGGACCTCTCAAGAAAACGTCAAATCATTGAGGCTCGTCACGGCAGCCTATCACATGCCGCGTGCCCTGCTGGAATTTCAAGCCGCCATGCCGGAGGCGGCCATTTTACCCCACCCTATCCAAACGCAAGCCCCGGCCTTGAATGAAAGCGCCTACCGTCAGTTACTTTTGAGCGAATACAACAAAACGATTTTGACATGGCTGCGAACACGGGGGGCGCGACAATGATAACTTTTATCCGCTCAACCCTGTTTAATATTCTGCTTTACGGCGTAACAGCCCTTATGTGCATTGCCTGCCTGCCGGGGCTTTTATTACCCAAAAAGCAAGCGATGGCCATCGTCGCCCTGTTTGTCAACACAGTGCACATACTCGAAAAATATATTCTGGGCCTCGATTATGAAGTGCGCGGGATGGAACACCTCCCCAAAGAGGGCGCTTACATCGTCGCGGCCAAACATATGTCACCGTATGAGACATTCAAGCTCAACATCCTGTTCGACGATCCGGCGATTGTGTTAAAGCGGGAATTACTGCGCATTCCTCTGTGGGGCGCCTTTCTTGCCAAAATAGACCCCATCGCCATCGACCGCAGCGCGGGCAAACAAGCCATGCAGCAAATCATAGACGGCGCTCTGCACGTCAAAGCGCAAGGCCGCCCGATGGTCATATTCCCGCAAGGCACCCGCGTCTGGCCGCATGAAACACCCAAAGACAAACCCTATAAGGCCGGAATTGCCCGCATGCAAGAGGCCACAGAGCTGCCGATCATCCCGCTAGCGCTCAATACCGGGGCGTTCTGGCCGCGCCATAGCTGGATTAAAAAACCAGGCAAAGTCGTATTTGAATTCCTGCCCCCGATCATGCCGGGCAAAAGCACAGCCGCTTTGTTGGCGGCATTGGAAGAAACGCTGGAAACGCATTCTCTGGCATTGATGGAAAATAACTAGATACTGTAGTCACATGTTATGCCTATTTCTGTTCGTTTTTCAGATAAAAGGATCAAGTTTTTGGTCCGCAGGA
>JBNKRZ010000039.1:0-14004 GCA_050297015.1 Alphaproteobacteria bacterium
CGAAGGGCGCGGCATCTTTTTGCGTCTGTTCGCTCAAAATGCTTAACCGTAGCTATGGCTATGCTCTGCGCATTTTTCGCGCACATTCATCAAAAACCTGCTTGCGCAGAAATGTACATAACATGTGACTACAGTATCTAGGATAAAAACAAACAGTTTTGTAAAAACTTTTCCCAAAGGAGTACAGACATAATGAATATATTTTCCCGTTTCTTTTCATCCCCCGCTTCAGAAGATGATTGCACCGTGAGAATCCTTACGCCGGAAGAAGCGCAAAGCTGGCTAAAAAGCGGAGACGCCGTTCTCATTGACGTACGGGAAGATAACGAATTTCAGGCCGAACATATCCACGATGCGCTTTCCGCACCACTTTCCTCTTTCAATCCGACTGACGTTGTAAAAAAAGCCGCCGGAAAAAAAATCATTCTTCAATGTCTTTCCGGTAAACGTTCTGCGGCAGCATGCCAACAATTCAAAGCCGTCACCGGGGAAAAACCATATCGAATGCAGGGCTGCCTGACAGGATGGAAACAAGCCGGGCTTCCGACAGAAAGTTCTTAACCAGCCCCCCAGCAATTCAAGTGGAAAACACACGCCCTTGCCTTTTGCAGGCAGAGAGGCAATGCTATGATCCTCACGCGATAAAAGATTAACAGAGCCTACATTTTGCCAAAGAAAAACATTAAGAACACTGCCTTACTATTTGTTTTAATAGTATTTTTAACGACAGGCAAAAGCTACGCCTCCGAACCTTTCGGTGCTTGGCTAGCGGATCTGTATGAGGAAGCATCCAAAAACGGCGTATCTCAAGAGACGCTTGACAGCGCTCTGGCCGACATCACGCCGATCCAGCGGGTTATAGAGCTTGACCGTAAACAACCCGAACATAAAATGACTTTCGCAGAATACCGGGAGAAAATCGTCCATCCGCTGCGGATCAAAACAGGGCGTAAGATGATGCGTGAGAATCATGCGCTCCTCACCAAAATCAGTGAAGAATACGGTGTTGCTCCACAATACATCGTCGCGCTATGGGGGATTGAAACCAATTACGGGCAAAACACAGGCGGCTTTTCGATTATCCCGGCCCTTGCCACGCTGGCATGGGAGGGACGGCGGGAAGACTTTTTCCGCAAGGAGCTACTGACAGCCCTAAAAATCATTGACGCCGGACATATTAGCGCTGAGAAAATGAAGGGGTCATGGGCGGGCGCCATGGGACAAAACCAGTTTATGCCCTCCAGCTTCATGAATTTCGCCCTCGATGGAAACGGGGACGGCCGCAAAGATATATGGGACACGCGCGCCGATGTTTTTGCCTCCACTGCCAATTACTTAACACGCAGCGGCTGGAAAAACGAACAACGATGGGGCAGGGAAGTAAAGCTTCCTGCGGACTTTCCCCGTCATTTCGAAGGATTGAAAGTCAAAAGAACGCTCTCGCAATGGAAAGCCTCCGGCGTGACACTCCCCAGCGGCAGAGCCATCCCGGTCGTTCAAGGCATGAAAGCCTCTATTGTAACGCCGGACGGGCTTAACGGACCGGCTTTTCTCGTCTATGATAATTACCGCACCATTATGAAATGGAACCATTCAACCTATTTTGCCACCGCCGTAGGGTTAATTGCCGATGCGCTTTCTTATTAGTCTTTTTTCTATCTTTTCTCTCTTTATCCTTCCCATCTTTCTTTCAGGATGTACGGAGGTCACACTGGCCTCTCACGTGGCCAAAAAGCTCACCCCGCCGGCAAAAAGCCAGGGGACATTTAAGGTCGGATCCCCTTATAAAATCGCTGGCCGGACATACTACCCGAAAGAAAGTTACGACCTTGTGGAAACGGGAATTGCATCCTGGTACGGGCCACAATTCCACGGCAAGCGTACGGCGAACGGTGAAATTTTTGACATGAATGAACTAACGGCAGCACACCGCACTTTGCAAATGCCTGCGCTTGTACGTGTTACAAACCTTGAAAACGGGCGTTCACTCATTGTGCGTGTTAATGACCGCGGCCCTTATAAACGAGGGCGGATTATTGACCTATCCAAACGTGCCGCCGAGCTTCTCGGATACAAGGAAAAAGGTACAGCTAAAGTCCGCCTTCAGGTTATGCGTGAGCAAAGTATGAAAATTACGCAAGCCGCCAAAAACGGCATGGATACCAGCGGCATGGAAGTTGCCGCCAACCGCGGTCAAATGATTACGCTGGAACCGCCACAAAGGATTGCGGCGGCTGCCAGCCGCCCCGTTCCGCCCCCCGATGTTCCGCCACCGGGCGTTGCCGGAAGTCCGCAACCTGTCACACAGGCGCCTCTCAAAAGCGTTTTACCGGGCCATACGCGCGACGGACAGTTCTACCCCGATCCGATTATCACCGAAACGCCCGTCACGCCTAGCGCGATTTACGTGCAAGCCGGCGCCTTCACCGTCTATGACAACGCCGTGCAACTTCGTGCAAAACTGGAGAGCGTTGGGCGCGCCGGCATTTACCCCGTCGAGGTCAATGGCAAGCATTTCTATCGCGTCCGGCTTGGTCCTGTAGAGACAGTGGAGCAAGCCGATGAAGTGCTGGAACGTCTAATCGCTTCCGGTAACGAGGCCGCTATGATAGTGGTTGAATAAGATATCAAAATCTTTATTCTGGCTCGAATAGACAAAAAACGAAATTTCGAAAACAGGCAAAAATATTTCATGCGCACCGCTTTATTTTTACAAACATTCTTTTCTTTGACGCTATTGACATGCACGCCGCTTTGGGCTGCAGGCAACATGAGCACCATTGCCAAACAAGCGATCCTGCTTGATTACGATACCGGCGCGGTGCTATTCGAAGAAAATGCTGATGAACAAATGCCTACCTCTTCAATGAGCAAGGTTATGAGCATGTATCAAATATTTGAGGCTCTGGATGATTCGCGTCTGACCCTCGACGGCACTCTGCGCGTTAGTGAAAAAGCATGGCGTAAGGGCGGCTCCAAGATGTTTGTTGAGGTCGGCAAACAAGTGAAAGTGGAAGATCTCATTCGCGGCGTTCTTATCCAGTCGGGCAACGATGCCACTATCGTTCTGGCCGAAGGACTAGCAGGGGATGAGGATACCTTTGCCGAGATGATTACAGCCAAAGCCAAAGCGTTAGGGATGAATAACTCCCACTTTGCCAATGCCAGTGGCTGGCCCGATCCGGATCATTACTCCACAGCCCGCGACCTTTCAACACTCTCACGGGCCATCATTCATGATTTTCCAGACTACTACCACTATTTCGGCGAGAAAGAATTCACCTATAACAACATCAAACAGCGCAACCGGAATCCGCTGCTCTACCGCGATATCGGTGCGGACGGCATTAAAACCGGACACACGGAGGTCGGTGGTTATGGGTTGATGGGATCTGGCACGCGTGACGGGCGGCGTGTTATTGTCGTCGTCAACGGCCTACCCGACGAGAAAGCACGGGCGCAAGAAGGGGCACGCCTTCTGGAATGGGGTCTAAAGGGCTTTGAGAATGTCAGCCTGTTCAAAGCCGGGGAAACGGTCGAAAACATTCCCGTCATCATGGGGAAGGCCGATAGCGTCCCCCTCACCATTGCCGATGATTTAACCGTCACCCTGCCGCTGAGCGTGAAAAACGACCTGAAAGTGGATATCGTTTATACCGGACCGCTGGAAGCCCCCATCACCAAGGGAGACACAGTGGCGCACCTGCATGTTGATGTTCCTCGGCTCGCCGCTATCGACATCCCGCTGCAAGCCGCGCAAGACATTCCGCGTCTAGGCATGTTTGCCGGAACACTCGCCAAGATCAAACTGTTTTTGAGCGGCGAAAAAGGCGGTGAGTAATGCCTCATCAGGGCCTGTTCATCACCCTTGAAGGGGGAGAGGGAAGCGGTAAAAGCACCCAGATCAAACGTTTGAAAGAACGGCTGGAAGCGCGCGGGCTTGATGTTATCACAACGCGAGAGCCGGGCGGCACGCCAGAGGCCGAAAAAATCCGGGAGCTTATCGTGCGCAACGACGGCGGGCGCTGGACGCCGATGGCCGAAGTGCTGTTGTTTTTTACGGCGCGCACCATGCATCTCGAAAATCTTATCAAACCGGCATTGGCTGCGGGTAAAATTGTTATTTCCGACCGCTTCACCGATTCAACCCGCGCCTATCAAAGCGCTGGGCACGGGCTGCCGCCGGAAAAAATTGAGGCCATCAACAGCATTGCGATAGACGGCTTTACCCCGGACCTGACTTTTATCCTCGACATTGAACCGGAGGAGGGGATTAAGCGCTCCCTGAAACAAAATGAAAGCGCGGGCACGCTAACCGAGGACCGCTTTGAGGCGCTGGACCTTTCATTCCATAAAAAACTGCGCGCGGAGTATCTGGCGATTGCAAAGCGGGAGCCGGAGCGCTGCTGCGTAATTGACGCCATGAAAGATATAGACACGATAACCGATGCGCTGGAAAGCGCGATAAGGGATAGTCTCAATGCTGTTTGACGAGATAGATGATGACATAGACAGCGATGGGGAAGCCGCCGCTCTAGCGGATGCGGAGGCCGGAGGCGGACTCCTCCCGCCCAGAGAAATGACCACCTGCACCGGGCAAAGCGCACTTGAACAAGCATTACTGACTATGGCGCAAGGGGAACGTATGCCTCACGCTCTAATCTTTGCTGGACCGGAAGGGGTCGGCAAGGCCACTATGGCCTTTCGCCTTGCGCGCTATTTGTTCAAACACGGCCATACAGATAAAAACGCCGGGGGCGGACTCTTCGGTGAAGCGCTGCCGGAAGAAAAACCGACAAGCCTTTCCATCCCTGCCGATGACACTGTTTTCCGCCAGGTTGCCGCCGGAGGACATCCTGACTTGATGACTATCGAGCGGGCACGTGATGAGAAAACGGGAAAAATAAAAAGCGGTGTAGCCGTCGATTCCGTCCGTAAAGTCGCCCCCTTTATGCGCATGACAGCCTCCCAAGGCGGCTGGCGCATAGCCATCATTGACGATGCCGACACGATGAACCGTAACGCGCAGAACGCGCTACTCAAAATTCTGGAAGAGCCACCTAAAAACGCGCTTCTTATCCTTGTTACGCACCGGATCGGCGCTCTAATCCCCACCATTCGCTCACGCTGTCATGTCGTTCACATCCCGCCGCTAAGCAGGGAAGATTTCGCCATGCTGATCCGCGCCGAACACCCGGCAACGAATGCCGCCGATATTGATACGCTTTACGCCATTACGGCGGGTAGCGCGGGGCAGGGGCTAAAAATCGCGGAAGAGGGCGGACTGGAAGCTCTGGATCAAGTTGTACATATGCTGGAAAGCGCCGCACCGGACTGGCCCGCCATCCATAAGCTGGCAGACAAACTGGCCCGCGCCGGAGCGGAGAACGCTTATCGCGCTTTTTGTGACGTGCTGCTCTGGAGTAATGAAAGCCTGCTACGTGCCAAAGCTTGTGAAACGCCGCCACCAGAGGCTTTGATGCCGCTAACGCCTATGCTGGCCCGCTATTCTCTTGAAGAGTGGATTAAAATATGCGAAACCCTCAGGGATCATTTTGAAACATTCAATCGCGCCAACCTTGATAAACGGCA
This sequence comes from Alphaproteobacteria bacterium, assembly GCA_050297015.1. Classification (GTDB taxonomy): domain Bacteria; phylum Pseudomonadota; class Alphaproteobacteria; order Micavibrionales; family Micavibrionaceae; genus JACKJA01. The sequence goes on from JBNKRZ010000039.1 coordinate 5,593, forward strand.
AGCTGTTCTGGGCGCATTTGGCGTTTTTTATTGACATGCTACAGCATATTTTCCTAAGGTCCGCCCCCTAGATACTGTAGTCACATGTATCTAATGAATAACAATATAAAAAACGATAACGGGTGATTTATGGGTGTCAGTCAAAATAATTTTCCGGAGCGATTGGTCGCTGAATTGGCCAATACATTTAATCGTCGAGTTGAGTACGATCCTCGTAAAATTCTGGATATTGCCGTATTTCCCAATACTGGCGATATCGGCTTAAAAAACAGCGCTTCCGGCAAATTAATTTTTACCGCAGGAAACACACAACACGATGATATACAGGGCGTATACTACGAGCGTATCGATACCGAAGGCGATGTCACTTATGGCGTGCTTGAAACTCCATTAACGGAAGACACGTTAAACACTCTTATCGAAGGACTGTTTCAAGGCGTTAGCGCGGTAGAACGGGGGTTGGATACAGCCGATCCACATAACGTACCGCCTCGCCCCGGCCGTCGAATGTATGCACCGCTTGAAGTCTGCTAATTCCACCTTTCCTTTCGCGCCTCGCTTATGCTAGTCTGCCGGGGCTGTAACTCCCGGAAGGAATGGAATAGATCAACATGACCGATAAAACGCCCTTTTATATTACGACGGCTATTTCCTATGTGAACGGTGCGCCGCATTTGGGGCATGCTTATGAATCCATCTTGACCGATGTCATGGCGCGCTTCAAACGGCTGGACGGATACGATGTCATGTTCCTGACGGGAACTGACGAGCATGGCCAGAAGGTTGCTTCCACAGCGGAAAAGAATGGCGTTCAACCAAAAGAATTCTGTGACAAGATCGCCGCAGAGTTTATTAGCATGACTAAAACGTTAAATATCTCGAACGACGATTTCATCCGCACAACGGAGGAGCGTCATTATAAATCGGTACAAGACATCTGGCAGAAAATCTACGATAACGGCGATATCTATCTCGACAAGTACGAGGGTTGGTACTCCGTACGTGACGAGGGCTACTTCACCGAGGACGAGCTCACCGATGGGCCGGATGGCACGAAACTGGCCCCGTCCGGTGCGCCGGTCGAATGGATGGAAGAATCAAGCTATTTCTTTAAGTTATCGGAATATACTGACAAACTACTTGAACTTTATGAGACGCATCCGGAGTTCATCCAGCCCGAATCGCGGCGCAATGAAATCAAAGCTTTTGTCAAACAGGGCCTGCGCGACTTGTCGGTTTCGCGGCACAAAGACCGCCTGTCATGGGGTGTGCCTGTGCCTAACGATCCCGATCATGTGATGTATGTCTGGCTGGACGCCTTAACTAACTATATCACTGCGGCGGGCTACCCTGACCAAAATAACGAAAATTTCAAAAAATTCTGGCCCGCTAATTACCACGTAATCGGCAAAGATATAACCCGTTTCCACACGATTTACTGGCCAGCTTTCCTGATGGCCGCCGGCATTGACCTGCCACAGACCGTTTTCGCCCACGGCTTTATCAACGTGCAAGGCGAAAAAATGTCCAAATCTCTGGGCAATGTGCTCTCACCGACGGGGCTTGTTGAAACATATGGTCTCGATCAGATACGTTATTTTCTGATGCGGGAAATTCCACACGGGCAGGACGGCAATTTCGGTCATGAGCAAGCCGTTAACCGTATCAATGCTGACTTGGCCAATGGGCTGGGAAACCTTGCCCAGCGCACATTATCTATGATTTACAAAAACTGTGATGGCACGATCCCGGTGCCGAGTGAATTTACTGCCGCGGACAAAGCCTTGCTGGACGCCGCCCATATAAAAATGCTGCCCGCCGCGCGTATGGAATTCGACAAATTTCACATCCACCGGGCACTGGAAACTGTCTGGCGTATTGTAGCCGACGCTAATGCCTATATCGACGAACAAGCGCCATGGAAGCTCAAAAAAGAAAACCCAGAGCGTATGCAAACCGTCCTGTACGTGCTCGCCGAAACGATCCGCTGTCTCGCACTGATCGTACAGCCGGTTGTGCCGGAGAGCGCAGGCAAAATGCTCGACCAGCTCAAAATCGCTGCCGATGCCCGTGATTTCAGCGCCATCAGTGCCGATCATATGCTGCCCGCCGGCACCGCCATTGACCAGCCTCAGGGCGTATTCCCGCGCATCGTCGAAGAGGACACCACGCAGGAGGTCGCGTAACATGGCCGCCAACTCTTGGTTTTTTTACGCGCTGTTGTCTGCGGTTTTCTACGGCATCAGCTATTCAACATCCGGAAAAATTGTATCCGACATTTTAAGCCCCTCATTTCTTTTGCTTTTACAGGGACTCATTGCCATCCCGCTTTATCTCTTTATCTCCCACTCTAACGGTTCATTTAAACTGGGTTTCGAAGAATTACTAGCAAACAAAACAGCATTACTTCTCGTGCTTGTCTCGGCTCTGGCCATCCTAGCGGGAAACTTCTTTATCTATCACAGTATGGCGCTAAAAAATGCCACATTGGCCAATCTGGTCGAAATTTCTTACCCTGTTTTTACACTCCTGTTCGCCTGGGTACTATTCAAAGACATCCAGCTTAACTGGGCCTCAGCCTTTGGCGGGCTGCTTATTTTTGCAGGAATTACCGTCATTTACCTAAAGAGCTAAGAGCCTATGTACATTGATTCCCACTGCCACTTGAATTTCGACCGGCTTGACGAGATTGGCGGCCTTGATGCGGTGATTGCCCGCGCACACGAGGCCGGGATTGAGGGCATGCTGACGATCTGTTGCCGCATTTCCGATGAGTTCCCGGACATCCTGAAAATAGCACAGGCTCATGACAATATATGGTGTACTATTGGCACGCACCCGCACGATGCCGGCGACCCCGCCGAACAGGCTATTACACTGAAAAATCTTGTTAAAATGGCTAATACCGACCCGAACATCATCGGAATAGGGGAGACAGGGCTCGATTATTATTACGATAACAGTCCGCGTGAAGAGCAACAGGGCTCTTTTCGCAAGCATATCCGCGCCTGTCTTGAGACTGACTTGCCATTGATTATCCATACCCGCGATGCCGACGATGATTTAATGCGCATCGTACGGGAGGAGGGGACCGGCACGAACTTGAAAGGGGTCATGCATTGCTTTTCCTCCAGCCGTGCGCTTGGTGAAGCGGCGCTTGATTTCGGGTTTTACATCTCCTTTTCGGGCATTGTGACCTTTAAAAAAGCGCAAGAGCTACAGGCTTTCGCCAAAGATGTACCACTGGACCGTATCCTCACCGAAACAGATGCACCGTTTCTGGCGCCGGAGCCGCACCGCGGACGGGTCAATGAACCGTCACTGATGGTTCACACGGGTCAACGCCTCGCCGAACTTAAAGATATAACGGAAGAAGAGCTCGCAACCCATTCAAAACAAAACTTTTTTACATTATTTGACAAGGCGAGGCGGTCATGAACGCCAAAATCACCATCCTCGGCTGTGGGAATTCAGCAGGCACCCCGGCGATCACCAATTTCTGGGGGAATTGCGATCCCTCCGAGCCAAAAAACCGCCGGACGAGGGCATCCATAACCGTGCAAACAGATGAAACCACGTTGATCGTCGATACCGGGCCTGATTTCCGAGAGCAAGCCAACCGCGCAAGCATAGAGAAAATTGACGCTATCCTTTACTCACACGCACATAGCGATCATGTCAGCGGCCTTGACGAACTGCGCATTATTCGTAACCGCACAAAAAAAGTTGTTAATATATATGGAAATAACGAAACTCTCAGCGAACTGGAAAACCGCTTTCCTTACCAGTTCGTGAACAGTGCTGACGGCTTTTACCCGCGCGTTTTAGAGCCTCATACAATCAAAAATTTCGGCTCACCGTTCACAATTGGCAACATTCCCGTCACAGCCTTTGAACAGGATCATGGCAACATCATGTCGCTAGGTTTCCGGTTTGGTGATTGTGCATATTCGACAGATATGTACGATCTGGAACAACAAGCACTGGAAATACTATCAGGTATAAAAACATGGGTTGTCGACGGTGCCGGTTACAAAAACATCGAAAATCGTGTCCATGCTTGCCTAAAGCAGCTATACAAATTCAATGAAGTCGTTCAGGCCGAACGTGTAATTGTGACGCATTTAAGCCCGTTCATGGACTACAAAACCTTGTGCAAAGAATTGCCGAACGGTTTCGAACCCGCGTATGACGGCCTTGAGATTGATTGTATGCTATAACAGACTGCGAACTGCACGAGAGACGCCGTTTGCAAAAGGATCTCTAAAAGGTAATAAGAAGACAATCTACAAGCCCCCTGCTTTGTATAGATAATATTATTTTCCATAATATACATTATCACATTTGCTCTATATCATATTCAGGGTTTTCAAAGCGCCTCCCTCGCGTTAAACAAATGGTATGAACAACGATAAAAATAAAAACGCCGAAGCGACTCAAGCTCTTTTGGATTTGATGGCAACTTTGCGCGATCCCGATGGCGGATGCCCGTGGGATCTGGAACAGGATTTTTCCACCATCGCGCCGCATACGATTGAGGAAGCCTACGAAGTGGCCGATGCCATTGAGCGCGGCAACATGGACGACCTGAAAGACGAACTGGGTGATTTGTTGCTGCAAGTCGTTTTTCACGCGCAGATAGCCCAAGAGAAATGCCTTTTTGATTTTTCAGATGTCGCACAGCACATTACCGACAAGATGATTCATCGCCATCCGCACGTTTTCGGCGACCAAAAAGCAGCCACAGGCGATGATGTTCTCCACGGCATATGGGAGCAGCAAAAAGATAAGGAAAAGAAACGCCAAACCAGCGAAAGCGTTCTGGACGATGTAACGCGCGCCCTGCCCGCTATGATGCGTGCGCAAAAGCTCCAGAAACGCGCGGCCCGCATAGGATTTGAATGGCCAAACATTGACGCTGCATGGACCAAGCTGGACGAGGAACTGGACGAACTGCGCGAGGCTGTCGCATCCAGTAATCAAGCGCATATTCATGATGAGCTTGGCGATGTGCTGTCTTGCGTGATAAATCTGGGCCGGATGCTGGGCGTGGATTGCGAAGCATCTATGCGAGACTGCAATTCTAAATTTGAACGAAGATTCAAAGCATTAGAAAAAGAAATTAAGAAGTTGGATAAAGATATATCCGTCGAAGAAATGATCCAAATCTGGAAGGATCAGAAGGCTCAAACCGGCTCATAACTGAACCGCTCTTTAAACCGCTCCCGTTGCACCGGATCAAGATCGACGGTAATCGCCACGGCATCAACATCGTCTTTCCGCGCTACGACATGCCCGTGCTCATACAGCCATGAAATAGCCTCCCCATCCGCCGGAGGAATGTTGAATGCCAAAGTCTCCTGATCCTGTGCCAAATGACTTTCAATGAGACGCAACAGCGCGTCCGTTCCCTCCCCGCTCAGCGCCGAAAGCGCAATACAGCGCTCATTAAACTTTTCTTGCCGGGCAATGTCACTGCGCGCATCTTCATTCAGCGCGTCAATCTTGTTTAGCACCTCAATCACGCGCGGGTCGCTATCATACTCAATCCCCAGCTCTTCAAGAATAGAAATCACTTCCGCACGCTGCGCATCACAGTCTTCACGCGCCATATCGCGCACGTGAAGGATCACATCAGCATACTGCACTTGCTCCAGAGTTGCCCGAAATGCCGCAACCAGCCCATGCGGCAAATCAGCAATAAACCCCACCGTATCGGATAAAATAACATCCCGCCCCTTGGGCAACGCAACTTTACGCATGGTCGGATCGAGCGTCGCAAACAGTAAATCCTTGGCAAACACCCCCGCCCCGGTCAACTTATTAAACAGGGTTGATTTTCCGGCGTTGGTATAGCCGACCAGCGCCACGATCGGGTAAGGGACACGCTCCCGGCTTTTGCGCCCCAATTCACGGGTCTTACGTACCTTTTCAAGGTCTTTTTTTAAGCGCGTAATCTTGTCGGTAATAATCCGGCGGTCGAGCTCAATCTGCCGCTCCCCCGGACCGCCCATAAAACCAGCCCCACCGCGCTGCCGTTCAAGGTGCGTCCAAGAACGTACAAGGCGCGATTTCTGGTACTCCAACGCCGCCAGTTCGACCTGAATACGTCCCTCCTTTGTCTGTGCGCGCTCTCCGAAAATTTCAAGGATCAAGCCCGTCCGGTCGATAACTTTAGCCTCCCATGCGCGCTCAAGGTTACGTTGCTGCACCGGAGAAAGATCGCAGTCTACAATAACCACGGCGGGCTCCACAGCCGCAACGAGCGCCGCAACGTCTTCGCAAGCCCCCTTCCCCATCAATGTACCGGGATTAACGCGACTCAAGCGAAAAACCTTTGTCTCCACAACGTCCAGAAAAATAGCGCGCGCCAGCGCCGCGCTTTCATCAACACGGTCTTCAATATCGCCTCGGCGTAACGTCTCTCCCTTAGATAGGGGAAAAACAGGATGAACCAGCACCGCCGTCTCCGGGGTGCTGTTCTCGCGCCGTTCATTAAAATCAGTCATGAAAGATCAGGACTCGTCCGCGTCCGCAGCTTCTTCTTCCGCATCGTACAGGCTCAGCGGACCGCCCGGCATAATGGTTGAAATCGCATGCTTGTATACCAGTTGCACATGAGAATCGCGCCGCAGCAACATAGAAAAATTATCGAACCAGGTAACAACCCCCTGTAATTTAACCCCATTCACAAGAAAGACCGTAACACTCATCTTTTCTTTGCGGATTTTATTCAGGAATACGTCCTGCACATTTTGGTTTTTTTCTGCCATTTTTTATTTCCGTTTTTATTTTATATTATGGGAAAAGAACGCTTCACATTCTGCAAAACAAAAAATTTTCCCTACTCTCCTCACCTACGGTGAATACTACTTGCGAGCGCACTTTGCAAGTCATGACAGGAATTAAATACACCGACAGGATCAAATTCAGCGACCAGTTTTTTTTTCTTGTCACCCGCGCCGACTAAAATAGCGGAACAACCGACATTGCGTGCCAATTGCATATCAGCGATAGAATCCCCTACATACCAAACATCTTCAGGAGCACAATCCACGCCACCTTCTGCCAACGCCTTGTGAAACGGGGCCGGATCAGGCTTGTCTTTTTCAGCATATCCTGCTCCCACAATACTAAAGAACAAGGAAGACCACCCCAAATGGGCAATCTCATCCAACAAAAACGCATGACGCTTGTTACTTAACACGCCGACAGGAATATCCGCATGCGCCAGAAAATCAGCAAGCTCCTGCGCCCCCGGCAATAACTCCAGTTTTTCGATATGAACGGCACCGATATGATCGTACAGCACTTTAAGCGCTTCATCAGCTCTGTCATCATAAAGCCCTGTGTACGCCTCCCGCGATGACTGGTGAGCAATGTTAGATACATAATCTTCCATCTCCCATTCCGGTAAATCAAAATGACGCCGGACAGCATTATGACCGCTCAGAACGCATGCCATCGTATCCGCTAACGTGCCGTCCCAATCAAACAAAATCGCTTTAGGGGCTTTCAATTCATACTCCATAAGTTAGCGCTACGCGGCCTCCACTCTTTCAATATTCAACGCATCGGCAAAAATATGCCGGGCGCTGCACACATAATTGTCCGTCATATCCGTCATAAAAAAGCTGACCCCTCCCCCACGCGACAAAAGCGTTTCACTCTCCGGGTGACGGGATAGATAATCCGCCAGTTTATGAGGAATAATCTCATCCTGCGAAATAATATCGACATCCGGACCTATAATAGCGCGCATCTGATCTTTTAAATACGGATAATGCGTACAACCCAGAATAAGACTATCGACCCCCTCCAACATCAACGGCGTAAGATATTCCTTGAGCACCGGTTCCACCCATGTCATGCCATTATGTTCGATCAACGGGACTAACAAGGGAGAAGCCTGTTGAAAAAGGCAAATTGTAGGATCGAGCTTTTGCAGCTCCTCCGCGTAGACACCGGAGCAAACAATCTGATTTGTTCCCAAAAGTCCTATGCGCTTGCAGGAACGTGCCAAAGCTTCCTCCAACGTCGGCACAATCACACCCAAAATGCGGCGATCAGGATATGCGGCGGGCAGATATTCCTGTTGCAAACGCCGCAAAGCCGCAGCACTCGCAGAATTACACGCAATGATAATCAATTGACAGTCATGCTCCCGGAAAAGAAAATCCATGGCCTGCCGGGTATAATGGTAAATCGCATCATGCGAACGCCCCCCATAGGGCATATGCAGCGTATCCCCGAAATAAACAATGTCGTAAACCGGCAAAGCTTCGCGTATGGCTTTCGTCATGATAAGCCCGCCCAAACCGGAATCGAAAACACCTACCTTCATGAAGCCTCTAGATACTGTAATCACATGTTATGTACATTTCTGCGCAAGCAGGTTTTTGATGAATGTGC
>JBNKRZ010000040.1:0-5310 GCA_050297015.1 Alphaproteobacteria bacterium
CAACTGGTGGAACAAAAAGATTTGATGATGGGGCTGCGCTATTTTGACCGTTTGCGCCCGGAAGTCGCGCGGCGCATTCTTTATAAAGCGGCTGAATTTTAAAAGTTATGCGGCCTCTCGGTAAGCTGTCAGGGCGGCAACACCCGGCAGTGCTTTGCCTTCCAGCCATTCGAGGAAAGCCCCGCCCGCGGTGGAGATATAGGTGAAATCATCCGCCACACCGGCATTTTCCAGTGCGGCGACTGTATCGCCTCCGCCGGCAACGCTAACCAGTTGGCCGTGAGAGCTAAGCTCTGCAACGGCTTTGGCGAGGTCATTTGTGCCTTTGTCAAACGGCTCAACTTCAAAAACACCAAGCGGCCCGTTCCACAAAACGGTTTTACAGTCTTTCAGACGCTCGCTGAGCTGGCGTACGGTTTCCGGGCCGACATCGACAGCCTCGCGGTCGGCAGGGATGGCATCGGAACCACATACATCGTGCGGTGCATTTTTGCCGAATTCCTTAACAACCACGCGGTCGGCGGGCAGGATAATCTCACAATTTGCGCTTTCGGCCTCTTCCATGATGGCGCGGGCTTCGTCCGCCATATTCTTTTCACACAGCGAGAGGCCGACCTCGTGACCTTGTGCATAGAGGAATGTTGTGGCCATGCCGCCGCCGAGCACCAGCATATCAGCCTTTTTGACGAGGTTGTGCAGTACTTCCAGCTTGGTAGAAATTTTCGCGCCGCCGACAATCGCCATAACAGGTTGGCGCGGGTTTTCCAGCGCGGCATTTAGAGCATCCAGCTCCGCTTCCATCAGCAACCCGGCCGCCGTCGGCAAGAGGTGCGCTAGCCCTTCCGTTGTGGCATGTGCGCGGTGCGCGGCGGAAAAGGCATCGTTGATGAAAATATCACCGGCTTTGGCAAGATCGCGGGCAAAGGCCGCGTCATTATCCGTTTCACCTTTGTGGAACCGTACGTTTTCCAGTAGACCGACTTGCCCCGGCGCGAGATCATCGGCGAGGCTTTGCGCCGCTGCGCCAATGCAGTCACCGGCAAAGGCAACGTCAACGCCCCATTGTTCTTTCAAAACGGGGGGGAGGAATGAGAGAGAAAACTCATCCTTGCGCTCACCTTTCGGACGGCCGAAATGCGCGAGGATTAATGTTTTGGCGCCATGTTCGACAAGGTAATCAATGGTCGGTTTGATCCGGTCGATCCGGGTTGTGTCGGTAACGGCGCCGTTCTCATCGGTCGGTACGTTCAGGTCGGCGCGAAGCAGAACGGTTTTCCCGGAAACATCAAGATTGCGAATGGTTTTGAAGTTCATGGTTTTCCTCTTTTGTTACCTTATGGTCTTGGCATTTTCTGTCGCTTCGATCAAGCGGGATTGCAGGGATGTGTCGGTGCTGGCGTGGCCCGCATCGGGTACTATGATGTAATCGGCCTCTGGCCATGCTTTGTGAAGCTTATAGGCTGTTTTTATGGGGCACACGACATCATAACGGCCCTGTATAATTGTGCCCGGGATATGGCGGATTTTGTCTATTCCGTTGAGAAGGCTATGCGCCGGGCGGATAAATTCATTGCGGAAATAGTGACATTCCAGTCGCGCGCCGGCCAGATTGTGCTCCGGTGCTTCTTGTATGTTTTCTGTTCGGGGAGCCGGGATTAGCTTGACGCAGGCATCTTCGTAATCACACCAGATTTTGGCCGCTTTTTGTTTGAGGGCTTCGTCTGTTCCGGTCAGGCGCTTGTAATAGGCTTCTAGTAAATTATTGCGCTCATCTTCGGGAATGAAATTCTGGAATCGCTCGGCGGCGCCGGGAAAGAATGTGCCCATGTCGTTCATGAACCAGTCGATTTCGTTTTGTTCGCACAGGAAAATGCCGCGCAAAATCAGAGCCGTACAGCGCTCCGGATGCGCTTGCGCGTAGGCCAGCGACAGGGCGCTTCCCCATGAGCCGCCGAAAACGTGCCAGCGTTCGATGTTCAGGTGCGTGCGCAGCGCTTCCATATCGCCGACCAGATGGTTCAAGGTGTTGTTTTCAAGGCAGGCCAGAGGGTGTGATTTGCCGGATCCGCGTTGATCGAACAGGACAATACGGTAGTGATCGGGGTCGAAAAAACGACGTTGTTTTGGTGAGGTGCCGCTACCCGGTCCGCCGTGAACGAACACAATAGGCACGCCATCCGGGTTGCCGCTTTGCTCCCAGTACAGGGAATGGGTTTCATCCACGTCCAAAAAGCCCGTGGAGTAGGGGGTGATTTCCGGAAATAACTCCCGTTGAGCTGTGTCTTTGATTTTGTCCGTCATGCTTTTTTGTATTTTACTTTGTGGGCTCTGGCAAGACTTCCAACCACGCGCCGTGGGATAATTTAATGGAGGGGCCGTTATATTCCTCCAGCCATCCGTGAACGCGTACGGGCTTATTGGCCAGTTGCATCGGGTCTATACCGCGCCGTCCCAGTTGCTTGCGGGTTTGTGTGTCTATAACGATGGTGAAGTCCGTGCGCCAGTCATCGCCGAAATTGAGGTATATGGTGTTTTTAACAGCGCCAATTTTTTTGACCGTTCCGGTCACAACGCCCCAGCCATTCAAAGCCTTTTCCGCCGTATCCGGTGTCATGACGCTATAGGCCGGATCGGCCCATAATCCCGCATTGTTCTGGATGGCTGTGGCCTCCAGCGCCAGCATGGCATCGGCCATCTCTATGTTGCGTTCGGAGGGGAAAATACGGGCAAATCCCTGTAGAAGAAGAGCACCTTGCACCCATACATCGCCTTCCTTGCGTTTGAGGTGGGCGAGGGCATAGCCCATACGGTTAGTACGACCTTTGTTTTCGTCGCGGGTTTGATAGATATAAACCTGTTTTCCGGTTAGTAGCTCATCGAGCATTTCTTTGGCACCGATGGCATTTTCGCCGGGGGTGTGGGTTTCTATACCCGGCACGTCAAGCCCGGCTAGTTGCACGATCGTTCCGTCTTTTAGGCGTACACGCAGCGGGTCGATGACTTGATCGACGAAAGCCGTGTTGCTCATCAGGCGCAGTTCATTGTAATCTGCGGCTTGCGGAAGGCTTATCACTTCTTTGGCGGGGGCGCTATCTTCTTTTTCTTCCTGTGCCATGGCTGGCATGCTAAGAAAAAGGGCGCTGATTAACATTATTCGATTTAAAAAGATTTTCATGATGATGCAGAATAAAACGAAGTTTTTCTTTTCCCAACCTTTTTCCTTTGCTTTTCTTTTGGCGGTTACGTTTTTGACCGCGTGTTCTACCAATCCAGCGACCGGAGATCGCCAGTTTACAGCCCTGATGTCGCCAGAGCAGGAAATTCAGATTGGAGCTGGTGAGCATAAAAAAGTCATGCAAATGTTCGGGGATAAAAATATAGATCCGGCCTTGCAAACATATGTCGGGAAAATCGGTGCGCGTGTTTCTAAAAAGACGGAACGCCCGGATGTTCAATATAAATTCACCGTGATTGATACGCCTATGGTGAACGCTTTTGCGATTCCGGGCGGGTATATTTATGCTTCGCGTGGTTTGATGACGCTGGCCAATAGCGAGGGTGAGCTGGCATCTGTGCTGGCTCATGAAACGGGGCATATCACGGCGCGCCACTCGGCGGAGCGCTATTCGCGCGGCGTTTTAGCGTCATTGGGAGCAACGGCTTTGTCCATCGCAATCGGTAGCGATACGGCCACGCAAATGTTGGGGTTAAGTTCCGAGCTTTATGTTAAGTCGTATTCGCGGGCACAGGAGCATCAAGCCGATGAGCTAGGGGTGCGTTATCTTTATCGAGGGGGGTACGATCCTTTTTCCATGGCGCGTTTTTTGACAAATTTGGACAACAATACAAAACTTGACCTTGCTTTGGCGGGGAAGGGTGAGGCTTCGCCCTATAACTATTTTTCTACTCATCCTCAAACCGGGGAGCGTATTGCACGGGCCTCTAATATTGCGGCGAAGTATCCCAAGGATTCGGAAGAGGTTTCGCGCGAAAAATATTTGCGGGCGATTGACGGAATGATTTATGGCGACTCCCCGCAGCAGGGTTATGTGCGCGGGCGGCATTTTTATCATGTACCGATGGATTTTACCTTTAGCGTGCCGGAGGGATTTACTCTGAATAATCAGCCGACTCAGGTTGTTGCAACGGCAGAGAATGGAACGGTGATTTTGTTTGATGCCGTGGGTAACCGGGATCATATCGATGCTCTTGGTTATATAACGCGTGTTTGGATGACGGATAAGGCGTTGCCGGACGCTGAGCGGATTACCATTAACGGTAATCCGGCGGCTACAGCATCTTTTGGCGGGGCTATTAATGGGGCGCCTGTAACGATTCGTCTGGTCGCTGTTGAATGGGCGCCGGATAAAATCTTCCGTTTCCAGATGGCTATCCCGCAAGGCGCGTCAAAAGGTTTGATCGAAGAGCTGCGGCGTGCGACCTATAGTTTGCGTTCTCTGACGGCTGATGAAAAGCGCACGATTAAGCCTTACCGGGTGCGGATTGTAACCGCTAAGGCGGGGGATAGCGTGGCCTCTCTTGCCCGGCATATGCCCTTTGCGACCATGCAGGAAGAACGTTTCCGCGTTTTGAATGGTATGAGAAAAGGCGAACAATTAGCTGCGGGGCGGCTATATAAGACAATTACCGCTCGGTAGAAAATCCTGCCTCATCACTTACGTGACGGCGAATGGAGCCTTTGAGTTTGTCCATGGCTCGTGTTTCAAGCTGGCGGACGCGTTCTTTGCTGACCCCTAGCTGTTGCCCAAGAGTTTCTAATGTTACGACTTCATCGCTTAAATGACGTTGCTTGATAATATCTTTTTCGCGTTCGTCGAGAGTACTTAACGCTTCTTGCAGCCATCGTGAGCGTTGCTCTGAATCTTTGAGACCGATGACTATTTCCTCCGGCGTAGGGGCATTGTCGGGCAAAAAGTTTTGAAATTCTTCCAAACCGCTTTCACTGATGGGGGCGTTCAGGGATTGGTCGCCTGCGCTCAGGCGTTGTTCCATTTCCCGTACTTCGCGTGGCTTTACCTTTAATTTTTCGGCAATTTCCTTTCGCCCTTCATCATCAAGCGGCGCTTCATTGTCGTTTTCTATTTTGGCTTTCAGACGCCGTAAGTTGAAAAAGAGGGATTTCTGCGCTGTCGTTGTGCCTGTGCGTACAATAGACCAGTTGCGCAGAACATAGTCCTGAATAGCGGCGCGTATCCACCATGAGGCATAGGTTGAGAAGCGGACCTCCCGTTCCGGATCAAAGCGCTCGGCGGCCTGCATAAGTCCGATATTGCCTTCCTGAATCAGGTC
>JBNKRZ010000041.1:0-38449 GCA_050297015.1 Alphaproteobacteria bacterium
TGCGCAAGCATCTTTTTGCGTCTGTTCGCTCAAAATGCTTAACCGTAGCTATGGCTATGCTCTGCGCATTTTTCGCGCACATTCATCAAAAACCTGCTTGCGCAGAAATGTACATAACATGTGACTACAGTATCTAAATCCTAAGCGCGCCTTAACCTGCTGCGGCGTTTTTCTTTTTTGAGACGTTCCACAAAAACCTCATAGATATCTTCCCGCTGGCACACGATACGAACTTCCTCCAGTTCACCCAGCAAACGATCGGCAATCCCCTGTATAGCCAATCGCGCCGCCCGGCGTACCGGAAAACCATTTCTACGGCCTGCCCCCAAAGCGGGAAAGGCTATTTTGGAAAGTTTCATTTTTTGCGCCGTTTCAATCCCGCCACGATAACAACGCAACAAATCGCGATCCTCTCGCTCAAAACCGGAACGCCAATGCGGCAAAACAGCAAAAAGAATATGCTTAACGGGAAGATCGAAAGCCGGAACGGCATACACGTCACCGGGATGTGGCTTGTTTATGTGCTCCAAAATAAATTCATCGAGAGCTTCTCCAGCCCGCTCAATCAAACGCGCATTCAAAGAGCCTTCACAATCAAGCGTCGTTGAAATGGCGCTCACAATCGCGTCCACATCATCTTGCTGCGTGATATCACCACGAACAATCCGGATACGATCAAGAAATTGGGCGTTGGATGCTGTCATCGAAAATGCTAAGACTCCCCTTATGATGAAAATTATACTTTATATTTCTTTCCTAATCCTTTCTTTTTCAGCGCCTTTTTTAGCGACGGCCCATGCCGAGCCCTTATACGGACTGGCCATGAACGGCGCGCCCAAATACGGCCCGGATTTCACACATCTTGACTACGTGAACCCTAATGCTCCCAAGGGCGGCACGCTCAAACAAGCACGGATCGGCACGTTCGACACGCTCAACCCCTTTTCCATCAAGGGCAAGGCCGATAACGGCATGGCTTTGTTTTACGACCGTCTGATGGCCCGCGTGTGGGATGAACCCTTTACGCTCTACCCCCTGATTGCTGAAAAAATCGACGTGCCGGAGGACCGCTCCTCCCTTACGATTTACATCAACCCCCAAGCGCGCTTTCACGACGCAAGCCCCATCACAGCGGATGATATTTTATTCTCCTTTGAAACGCTTAAAGAACACGGCCGCCCCAATATGCGGCGCATTTACCGGCTGGTTAAGACGGCGGAAAAAATTGACGAGCGGACCGTTAAGCTCAGCTTTGGCGAAGGCTATGACCGCGAAACGGTCATGATCCTTGCCATGATGCCTGTGCTGTCTAAAGCATACTGGGAAGGACGGGATTTTGAAGAAACCACTTTGAATACCCCCTTAAGCAACGGTCCCTATAAAATCACGGAAGTCGATCCGGGCCACCGTTTGGTGCTGGAGCGCGATCCTGATTACTGGGCGGCAAACCTGCCCGTCAATCGCGGGCAATTCAACTTTAATAAACTGGTATTCGATTATTACCGCGATGATACGGTTGCCTTTGAAGCCTTTAAAGCCGGAGATTTCGATCTTCGCCGCGAACCAAACGCCGGACGTTGGGCCACGCTTTATAACTTTGAGGCCGTTAAAAAGGGTGATGTAATTACCGCAACATTTAAACACCAACGCCCGGAAAAGGTGCGTTCTCTCATTTTCAACACGCGCCGCGCGCCCTTTGACGACCCGCGCGTGCGTGAAGCTTTAAACCTTTTGCTCGATTTTGACTGGCTCAACAAAAACATCTTCCATAGCCAATACAAACGGATCACCAGCTATTTTCCCAATGCCCCACTAGCGGCCAGCGGCCTGCCGACCCCGGCGGAACAAGCCCTTCTGGAACAGTGGAAAAATGAGCTTCCCCCTTCAGTTTTCAAAGAAGCATGGCAGCCACCCACCGGAAGCCTGCGTGAAAAAATGCGCAGGGCGAGCGCTTTACTTGATGATACCGGCTGGACGGTCATTGACGGCAAGCGCATCAAAGACGGCCAACCTTTTGCTTTTGAAATCCTCTTGAGCGACCCAGAGGATGAAAAAATAGCACTAGCCTTTGGGCGTTCCCTCAAACGGCTGGGAATTGAAATGCAAGTGCGCGTCCTTGACTCCGCGGCCTATCGCGGGCGGCTCAATGATTACGATTTCGATATGACACTTTATTACTGGCAAAACAGCCTATCTCCCGGAACGGAGCAAATGCTCTATTGGTCGTGCGAATCGGCAAGCCAACCAGCGCGCTGGAATTTCCCCGGCATTTGTAACCCCGCCATTGATGCACTGGCCAAGGGCATCGCCGATGCCAAAGATTATGATGATCTAACAGCCCACGCCCGCGCGCTCGACCGCGCTTTGATGGCGGGAAACTATATCATTCCGCTCTACTATACAGGACGCGATGCCATTGCCCACAAAGCCTTTATCCGCCACCCGGATGAAACCCCGCTCTATGGCGCGGTTCTCGAAACATGGTGGAGCGCCGATACAGACCATATAAATAATGGGGAATAAATAAAAACGCCCATTGAGCAATAAGTTCAGCCTTGCTATCTTTGCGAATGTAAAAGGTTCACACACTGTTAAGCTAACGGACAATATTCATGAAACACGCTCGTTTTTACCTGACAGCCGCCGGTCTTTCTCTGCTAACCTTAGCGGGCTGTGCCAATCCGCCATTTGATAGGGACGCGCTGTACCACGACTCACAATACTGGCAACGCGCACAAACCACAGAGATGATCTACCAGCAAGGTCCAAAAGCACAGCAAATGTTAAACCGTGACATTGCCCGCTGCATTTCCGATTTAAAAGAGTTGCAACGCATGGGGCTTCTCCGCAATACCTTGCCCGGCGATAAAATGGGCAATGGCCAGATGCCTGACGTTGAAACACCGGAAGGTCACTTGGCACAATGGGACACGCCGGAGCGTGACGGTGCTTTGCGTACCGAGCATATGGATTACTATGACTTTGAAAGCTGCATGAACTTCAAGGGCTGGCAGCGCATTAAATCCGTTCCTTACGACACGGCACAAAAGGCTCAGGATGACTACGCTCAGATGATTTTGGGTGAAGACTACAGCGCTTGGAAAGAGCCATCCGACTCAAAAGGAAATAAAGAAGGCGACTTTGGCAACTTGAATAATTAGAGATTGAAGCCGTGAAAAACCACGGCCTCCTTCTTCGCCACTAAGCCGCTTTTTTCTGCCGCTCCCAAAACGTCTGTATTTCCGTCAAGACCGCCTCTGTTGAAAGGCTGTTCATGAGCGTATGATCCAGCGTCTTCGGGTCATAGCCGGGAAAATCTATCAACTCATCAAACGTTTCCGGCGTGCGCACGAACGTCGCATGCGCCCCCCACGGCCGGTACCATTTATCGTAACTCGGCCCGAACAGAGAAACCGTTGGGATACCCGCCGCCGCCGCACAATGGGTTAGCCCCGAATCGTTTCCGATAAACAAATCACAACGTGCCAATGTCGCCGCCGCCGTTCCGGGGTCCGTTTTCGCAATAACATCAATGCGCCGTTCTTCTTCCGGCACGGATTGCAACACTTTGCGGGCGTCTTCTTCCTCCCCCGGCGCGGCAAACACAGCCACACGCGCACCGGGCAACAAGCCTCCCGCGCCCGTCACTGTCTCCACCACCTCAATAAAACGGTCGGCAGGCCACGTCTTTCCAATCCAGTTCGCCGTCGGCCCAACGCCCAAAACCGGCGTTTCCCCATCAGGAATAAGAGCCGCCGCCTTATCATTTTGTGCATCCGTAAACCAAAGGTGCGGCGCGGGAATATTATCCGACCACCCCATCAAGGACGCCGCTTGTTCAACCTTATGCAGGCTTTTGTCAATTTGTTTGGAGAAGATATAGCGCTTTTTCGCCCGGATCGTGCGGGATACAATGCTATCGCGCAGATCAATAACCATGTCCCAAGGCGTCCCGGAAACGCGCTTCCACAAATCCCACCAATGCTTGTGATGTTTTTGCTTGTTCAGCACAATAATTTCTTCGCACAGCGGATAGGCCTCAAACAGGGAAGACGGCAGGCCGCCGCACACAATCGTTACACGGGCCTGCGGGTGCTCCTGCGCGGTCCGTGCCAGAAGCCCCGTCGATAAAACAGCATCGCCAATGCGGCTGGATGTAATAAAAAGGATGTTCATCAATGCCTCTAAATCTGCCCCGGCGCATTCCACATAGAATACAGTAAAACAAGCAGCAACAAGATAATAATCACAGATGCCGCCAGCAACATGTCCAGACGGCTCTTAAAGTGATAAATGTCGAAGGTCTGACTTTCGTCGTTTAGCTCGCCTTTTTTGTCGGTCATCGTCCATTCCTTTCCTTGCGCTGTCTTTACGTTTTAACAGGTCCGCCGCCTTTTGAAAACGGATGATTTTCATTAACAGAAAATTTTATTTTTCATATAACAGATCACATTAAAATCGGAAAAACCGGAGATTACCTATGAAAGAAGACTGCCAACAAACGATAGAACAGGAAATAGAAACGGCCCGACAACAGGTCGCCAACACCGCATGGACAGCCTTTCAAAAAACAGCCCGTTTAAAAAAAGCGGACTATATCGCTCACCTTGGTATTGTACTTCCCTCTCTCTTCGTGCCCGGAATTCCTGCAAAATACAGAGCGGCCATCTTTGCCGCAACCGTCTTAACAAATGCGATCAGAAGCCACATGCAAACATCGCAACTGCGAAAAGATTTTAACGAACATTATCAAACACTGTCTCCCATGGCTCAAGAAGCCCTCGTCATTCAAAAAGCAGCCTTTGACATGTTTTCGCCGGAAGCGCAGAAAAAAACAAATCTGTTAAGTGCTGGTGCTTTTGCGTCTCTTTCCCCTCTTTTTAGCCTGTACAGCGGCTCTGTTGCTTTGGGAATAACTTACGGTGCATCAATGACCGCCACAGTAAAAAATTACGCCGACCATATGCTCTTGCGTAGTCAACATACCATAGCCAAACAGACCTACACTGCCGTCACAGGTGGTCAGGACGTAGCGAAACAAAAAACGAAACCTTTTCCAAATGCCCTTTAAACAAGGTTTTCATTGACTCGCCACAGTTTCGGATTACATATTAAAAAGCAAAAAGATGGTATAGTTATGAATGAACAAACAAAAAGCGATTCAGAAAACCGTGCAACCGCAGCCCTTCTAACAAAAACGGAACGGAAACTAACACGGTTAAATAACAAAAACACTGTTAGCAGCGTTGCTGTCATGCTTTGCAGCATGGCTCTTGCCGGGGGTGCTGCACCGTTAGGAATCAAAATTGGTGCAGCCCTGCTTACCGGCGGCGCGCTAGGCCATACCTTGTATGCCCGTCAAAAAATAAAAAAACTTTCTGACACCTTCAACAAATATATGAATACTGTGAATGAGTGCCTTGCAGGGCGCCTTCATAACACAAAAAAAGCCTTAACCGCATTAGGCGATTCTAAAAAAGCTGACCTCATCGCGGGAACAGCCACAACATTAACGGGGATCGGCGGTCTTGTTTCAGGCATAGACCTTTTGGACACATTCACCATCGCGACAGCCAGCGGCGTTGCCCTTCATAACGTTATCAACTACGACAAAATAACCGACACCCTTAATGACTATCTACGCGATGACGCGCAAACATATGCACACCACATCAACGATAGATCAAGTGATCCACGTCCCGCTCCCACACGGTAGGCTGATATTTTCTAGGCCGCTTTTCTCTGATCTTCATCTTGCTTTGCGCAAACAGCCGCCTGCGCCGCGGCAAGACGGGCAATCGGCACACGATAGGGTGAGCAAGATACATAACTCAGCCCCGTTTCTTCACAAAATGCGATGGAAGCCGGGTCACCGCCATGCTCCCCACAGATTCCCAGCTTCATGTCGGCACGCGCGCCGCGCCCCTTATCCGCCGCCATTTGCACGAGCTGCCCCACGCCTTCGCAGTCCAGCGTCGTGAACGGGTCTTTTTCAAAAATCCCCTCCTTCACGTAAGTCGGCAGGAAAGAGCCCGCATCGTCACGGGACAGGCCCAGCGTCGTTTGCGTCAAATCATTGGTGCCAAAACTGAAGAACTCCGCCCCGGCCTCCACAATTTTGTCGGCAATCAGCGCCGCCCGCGGCAATTCGATCATCGTGCCCACTTTGTATTCGCAGCGCTTACCCGCCGTCTCAAACACATCCGCAGCCGTATCATCGACCAGTTTTTTCATGATCGAAAACTCACCCACCGTACCGACCAGCGGGATCATAATTTCCGGCTCGATACCGCCGCCAACCTCTAACGCCGCTTCCAAAATCGCACGGACTTGCATCTCATATATCTCCGGATAGGACACACCCAAACGGCATCCCCGGTGCCCCAGCATCGGGTTCATTTCGTGCAGCGCCAGCAAACGCGCACGCACTTTGGCCTCTTCAATCCCGGCCGTAGCGGCAAAAGCTTTGATATCCTCATCACTATGCGGCAGAAATTCATGCAAAGGCGGGTCCAGCAAACGGATCGTTACCGGTAGCCCCTTCATAATTTCGAACAATGCGGCAAAATCTCCGCGCTGCGCGGGGAGGAGTTTTAACACCGCATCACGGCGGTATTGCGGGCTGGTCGCCAAGATCATCTCCCGTACATTCTGGATGCGGTCAGGGTCGAAAAACATATGCTCCGTCCGGCACAGGCCAATCCCTTCCGCGCCAAAATCACGCGCCGTTTGCGCATCCGCCGGGGTTTCGGCGTTCGTCCGCACAGCCATGCGCCGCACCTCGTCCGCCCACGCCATCACGCTGGCAAAATCCCCGGACAGCTTCGGCTGGATTGTCGGCACCTCGCCCAGCATAACCTCCCCGGTCGCCCCGTCGATTGTAATCATATCACCTTCGCGCAGCACATTATCCGCGATCGTCATGGTCTTGGCATCGTAGTCGATCTGGATTTCCCCGGCGCCGGCCACACAAGGCGTGCCCATACCGCGCGCCACCACAGCCGCGTGAGAGGTCATCCCGCCGCGGGTGGTCAAAATCCCCTGCGCCGCGTGCATGCCGTGGATGTCCTCCGGCGATGTTTCCCGGCGGCACAGCAATACTTTCTCCCCATCATTGGCCTGTTGCTCGGCAGCATCGGCGCTAAAGACAATCTTACCGCTAGCCGCGCCCGGAGAAGCCGCCAGCCCTTTCGTCATAATCGTTTTGTGCGCCATCGGGTCGAGTGTCGGGTGCAGCAGTTGATCCAGCCCTTGCGGCTCCACGCGCATCAACGCCTCTTCCCTGGTAATCAGCCCCTCATCCACCATATCGACCGCGATCTTGAGCGCCGCCGCCGTGGTGCGTTTCCCGGTGCGGGTTTGCAGCATATAAAGTGTGCCCTGCTGCACCGTAAATTCGATATCCTGCATATCGCGGTAATGGCTTTCCAGCTTGTGCCGCACATCGTCGAGCTGCGCGAAGACCTCCGGCATGACCTCTTCCATCGCGGGAAGTGTGCTGCCCTCTTTCTCCTTCCCCTTGAGGGTCAGAGATTGCGGCGTGCGGATGCCCGCGACCACATCTTCCCCTTGCGCGTTGACGAGATATTCGCCGTAGAAATAATTCTCTCCCGTGGCCGGATCGCGGGTGAAGGCCACGCCCGTCGCGCAATCATCGCCCATATTGCCAAACACCATGGATTGCACGTTCACAGCCGTTCCCCAGTCCCCCGGGATATCGTGAATTTGCCGGTACACCACAGCCCGCGGCACCATCCATGAGCTAAACACCGCACCAACCGCGCCCCAAAGCTGCGCCGCCGGGTCCATCGGGAAAGGCTGCCCCAGCTCGCGCTCAACCATTTCCTTGTAAGCCGCAACGATTTCCTTCCAGCCCGCAGCGGTGATCGCCGTGTCCTGCGTCACGCCCTCATCGCGTTTGTGGGAGTCGAGAATATCTTCAAAATCATGGTGCGGAATGCCCAGCACCACATCGCCGTACATCTGGATAAAGCGGCGGTAGCTGTCCCACGCAAAGCGCTCATCCCCCGCCTTTTGCGCAAGCCCCTGCACCGTTTCATCATTCAAGCCGAGATTCAAAACCGTATCCATCATGCCCGGCATAGACACCCGTGCCCCGGAACGCACGGACAAGAGCAGCGGATTTTCGGGATCGCCAAAGCTCATCCCCAGTGTTTTTTCCATCTGCGCGACAGCGGCTTCCAGCTGATCTTTTAGCTCTGCCGGATATTGTTTATCGTTTTCATAGAAAGCCGTGCAAACTTCCGTCGTAATGGTAAAGCCGGGAGGCACCGGCAGCCCCAGCGACGCCATCTCCGCCAAATTAGCGCCTTTCCCGCCCAGCAGATTTTTCATCTCCGCCCGGCCTTCCGTGTTATCGCCCCCGAAACTGTACACCCATTTGGTCATGATCGCCCCCGTCTGCAAAGTGATTCTATGGGCTATAGCGTACACATTTTCACGGACAAAAACCAAGCGCTATCTTACGTCTTTTTGCTATTTTATTAAGCCAAGAATACGGCTTATACCGTCATTTCGAGCACATGCGAGAAATCTTACCCCACATCAAACGCCAAATACCCCTCACATACGTTCGGGATGACTGAGAAATGCTCGGAATGATGGAAAGAAACGAACGTTATGAAAATAAAAAGCTTGCGCTAAGTTATATTTTTATGTAATAAAACTTCAGCAAAAAACAAGAAAGGGTGAAAAGATGACAAACCAAACACCAGAAAAACAACAAGCCGAAAATATTTTTGAAAACTTCTACCTTGAAGCAAAAGGGGTAATTACTGATTCATTCTCCGATGCAACAGAGGAAGATAAACGTAATTTTACCGTAAGTTACCTTACTCAGGGCCTTAAAAACACAGCAGGCAATGTTAGCCCCGAAACAATGAATGAGCTCTATACTTTATTCGCAGACTGGGTTGAGGCAACAGAGAACTCCCAACATTCTGAAGAGTTGGAAACAATAGAACTAAGCGACGCCGCGTACATCGCATCAACGGAGCACGAACCGCTGAATATATTGATTCGAGAAGAAGAAAAAAAATTGGCAATGCATATTTAAAGCTGTTTCACCATCATCAGACACAAGTCATCGTCAACAGCATGGAATGCACCCGGCGTAATCGTATCCCGGTTACAGGCAACGCCGTAACCATCAGGAATATAGCCCCGCTTAACATAGAGCCGTTGAGCGGGGCCATAGTCTTTATGAAGACCGACACTAATCCCGATCATGTCATAGCCCTCTTCCCGCGCCCGTTTTTCGCAAAAATCGATAATCGCGCTGCCCACGCCCCTTTGGCGCGCTTCCGGCAAAACGTTCAAGTCCTGAATTTCAGGAATTTTCAACCGTTTATAAAGCGGATAGCGCGGCCGCCAGTTCAAAAACCCATAGCCGACATCCTGCCCACCCAGAGCGGCAATAAAGGTTTCGCGCTTACCGTCGACCTGTTCGATAAAGCACTGCTCAAAATAGCCCGGTTCTTCCGCGGGGTTAATGGCCTCCAGCGCGGGAACATCCGCCCTGCACGCTTGATGGACAAGAATTTCACTCATGGCCTGAGGCTCCTCCTTTTTATTGACATAACTTATGGATCATTCTATATTCACCCCTCTATTAAACGGCGTGACGAACACAGGCAATCGTTTCATTACAAAAGAAAAAAGGCAAGAGCATGTTAAAAGGACGTTTTTTAAAACAAACAAAAGCAGCCTCAGAGGATCTGACAAAAATCGAGAAGGCCCCAAATAAAACCCGGGATAGCCTGATTTTGAACGATTGCCTTAACGATATCAGCACCTTTCTGGATATCCGCATTAAACGCGCCACACAGAAAAGAACAGCCCCAGAAACTCAAGAGGCACAACAAACGCGTCAAGAGACACTGCGGAGCCAAAGGAATCTTTATCAACATTTACGCTCTTTTATCTCCACCGCACGGGACAATGTTGTTACCCAACAACAGCTGGATAATCTTTTCGACAGTTTCGTAGACGACATTGACCGCACAGCCCGGTGGATTGAATCGGACATCAATGAGCGTGACGATAGCCCCGTACGAGGGATAGACAAAGAGGTGCGGAAAAGACTGGCTAACGCCTCCTGCGTCATGGCAAAAGATCACTGGCGCGGCACACTGGAAAGGTACCACAATAAAAACTATGTGCACACCGCCGTGAACCGCCACACCAATCTTTTTGAAGCCTGCACATGGGAGCTGTCTAAAATATTACTCGATGAGGCTTTTAACGACGGTAAAAACGAAAACACATTACGTCAGCTGGAAATTCAAAAAATATTCGCTAGCCACTTCAAGATGGAACCGGGAGAGATCATCCAATTGCAAAACCAAATAACCGCTCACGTTTCTGAAAACTATTTACCCGCAGCAAAAACACTGGGGGGAACGGGCATAATCAAAGGATCTGACGATTTTCGCACGAGCGCACAACACAAAGCATGGCTCACTTTAATGAACGTCCGAAGCGCGCGACAACAAAAACACACTCCACCGGGGATCGTCTAGCCCCCCGTTAAAGGGAAATTAATTATTTTTGTATAAAATCTCACAAGATAAGAACCAAGAACGAGTTGGAACACATGACATCATTTAACAAAACAACCTTTAAAGAGGTGGCGGAAGGTCTTCCTGGCGATTGGCAACATATCGCTGCACAGGGTCCATGGACTTCACATTATAATACAGCGGGTGGTGTTTTTTTGAAATCACGCCCTCAAACTGAAAACACAACGGCGAACCTGAAAAGTCTTCTTGATCATAATGGCATCGAATACGACCAAACGAATGAAGGAAATGGTTTGAGCACCATATGCGTCTCCAATCCCGACTCAATCAAAAAAATAGTTTATATTAACAATACGATAGCCCAAACAACATTAGGCCATCTTGCTTACAATGCTAAAGAAGCAACTATTGATTTGGATTCATCGCAGCTAAGCAACACAGCTTTAGTCCGCTCTTTCGAAACAGCAGGCATAGAGCACCGGGTTAATCCCGAGGGCACCGTTACTGTTGAAGCGAACGCTCTCAAGAAAATAGTCGATGCCCCCCAACCCGCAAGGATGTAACAAACGTAGTGCGCTTATTCACAGTTAAGAGCGCACTATTTCTCCGCCATTAGCCAGATAATCCTTTACGAATGCCCCACTTTTGGGGCATTTTACATGTCTCTTTTTTGTCATCCTGAATGGAATGAAGGATCTTTAATGAGTTTCTCTCAAGATTCTTCGCTAACGCTCAGAATGACATGTGATAAAACGAAAATGGAAGCGACTAGAATGAACCAACCACAACCGGCGGACAACCAAATGACCGAACAATCCTTTGATATGAAAGACCTCGTGGCCCTGTGCAAACGCCGCGGCTTTATTTTCCCGGCCTCCGACATTTACGGCGGCATCAACGGGTTCTGGGATTACGGCCCACTGGGCGTTGAGTTGAAAAACAACATCCGTGATTTGTGGTGGAAATCCATGGTTCTCACCCCGCCGATCGGCCCGGACGGCGAACCGTTGCAAATCGTCGGCCTCGACAGCGCCATTATCCAGAACCCGAAAGTCTGGGAAGCCAGCGGCCACGTCGGGGGCTTTAGCGACCCGATGCGCAAATGTCCCTGTTGCGGTCACTTCACACGCGCCGATCATTTGTGGGATATTCTGGTAACAGACAGCGAATGGGTTAATTCCCTCTTGCAAGCCTTCGAGCCACACACTGGCAAAATTGATACAGACGCCCTTGTAAAATGGGCACGATCAAAAGGCAAAAAACTAGCGCCCAATCTGGCTCTCGTCAAAAATCCGGAAGTTACACTCTCATGGTTGGCAACGCGCATCAACGGTCAGCCGGACACGCCCCCTGATGTTCAGGAAATTCTTTCCCACCTTGCCACAGAACAGCTCAACGCGACCGGACTTCAAGACCCTTGCCCACGTTGCGGCGGCGCTTTGGAAGGGGAATCTACATTCAACCTTCTGATGCACACTTATCTGGGGGTTTCAGCGACGGAAGATGATAAAGCATACCTTCGCGGAGAAACGGCGCAGGGTATTTTTGTAAATTACAAAAACATTCTCGACAGCACGCGCGTGCGCGTGCCATTTGGCATTGCCCAAACCGGGAAAGCTTTCCGTAACGAAGTCACGCCGCGGAACTTCATTTTCCGCTCCCGCGAATTCGAGCAAATGGAAATGGAATGGTTCTGCCACCCGGACGAGGCCCAAAAATGGTTTAATTTCTGGATTGAAGAACGTCAGCGCTGGTGGCGAAGCATCGGTGTCAAAAGTGACAATATTTTGATGCGGCAACATGATGCTGATGAGTTAGTTTTCTATTCAGAAAACACATATGACATTGAATACCGTTTTCCGTTTACAGCCCCCGACTTCGGCGAACTGGAGGGGGTTGCCTATCGTACAGACTATGACCTGAAGCAGCATCAGGAACATTCCGGCTCAAAGCTGGAATACATGGACCCGGTAACCAATGAGAGATATCTACCGCATGTCATCGAACCCGCAGCAGGACTCACACGGGGCGTGCTGGCGGTCCTGTGCGAAGCCTACACCCCCGATCCGAACCGGCCGTCGGGCGTATATTTGGACTTCCACCCGTCCGTCGCGCCGAAGAAAGCCGCGATCCTTCCCCTGACCGCGAAAGAGGATCACGTGCCACTGGCGACGAAGCTCTATATGGACGTGCGGGAACACTACAATGTCGACCTCGACATCAAGCAGAATATCGGAAAACGCTATGCCCGGCAGGATGAAATCGGTACGCCGTTCTGTTTCACCGTCGACAATGAAAGCGCCGCAGACAATTCCGTCACCGTGCGCCACCGCAACACCATGAAGCAGGAACGCATCGGCATGGATCATGTCGTCGATTACATGGCCGCCGAAATGAAAAAGATGGGGTAACCCATGACCACCGTGCAAATCTACGGCATCAAGAACTGCAACACGATGAAGAAAGCCTTTGACTGGCTGGACGGGCGCGGCGTGGCTTACGACTTCCACGACTATAAAAAAGGCGGCGCAGATGAGGATATCCTCGTAAAAGCCTTTGCCGCGCACGGCTGGGAAAAAGTCATTAACCGCGCCGGCATGACATGGCGCAAGCTGCCAGACGATGTGAAAGCGGGCATGGATGAAACAAACGCGCTGGCCATCGCGCTGGAAAAACCCGGTATCATCAAACGCCCTCTATTGCTCATCGGGAATGATATCCGCCTCGGTTTTAGTGAAAAAGCCTATCAGGAAATTTTCGGATAAAGCGCCGTCCCACCGCGCAAAACGGCCTCCGCCGCTGCCGTATAATCGCCGTTTTCCTCATGCAGGATCAGGCCCGAATGAAGCGTTGCCGGGGATTTACGGTCCTTAATCGCGCGTATAATCACGCGCTTGGCGACCTGCCCCGCGCGCGGCCACAGAGGGATAATTTCCACCGCGCCGAAGCGCCGTCCCAGCCCCTGCACGATTTTATCGGTCATATCAGCCCGATGGATCATTGTGAGAGAACCGCCGGATTTAAGAAGATGAAACCCGCTATCAAGCCAAACTTGCAATGTCATCCTGAGCATTGGCGAAGGATCTTGTCCCGCCTCCTGAGATTCTTCGCGATGCTCAGAATGACAAGAATCAAGATGCCCATTGGCTATGGCTTTTCTTTCCTCCGGTGACGGGGTGTGGTGCCCGGCCTCCATATAAGGCGGGTTACAGATCACATGATCGAAGCGCTTCTCCGGTTTAAAATCACGAATATCGGCGCAAACAAACGCCGCCTGCCCTTCGGCATTATTCAGTGCAATATTTCGCTGTGCCAGCGCCACATAATCCGCCTGCACATCAACGCCCGTCACATGCACGCCGGACACGCGCTCCCGCACGCAAAATGCCGCGCCGCCCACACCGCAGCCCATATCCAGCACGCTTTGCCCGTCTTTGACCGGACAAGCCGCCGCCAACATGACGCTGTCCAGAGACGTACGAAAACCCGCCGCCGGTTGCAGCAATCTGACTTTTTTATCAAGAACATAAATCTCTTCACTCATCATCACATCTTGTTGCAAAAAAAAATGCTCTTGACCATAAAAAATTAATCCCTTATTTACCCCCGGCGTATTATTTTAGTACGTAGAGTGTGTTATTTTTTGAGGGTTTACGATATGGAATCCGTCGCTGTCTTTTTATACCCGATGGTGGCTATTATCTCTGTGATTGCGTATCTCCCGCAAATCAAATTGCTTATCTTCGCCCAAAGCCCACCGGAACAACTTGCCACCTCATCATGGCTTATGTGGTGGCTTAGCAGCGCCATCAGCCTTTTTTACGGTCTTCTTCATATGAACGATACCATGTTTTGCATCGTTTCCGGCCTGACACTCGCTTTAGTATCGGCGACCATCGTGTTGATTTTATACAATAAATACTTTCGTTTTCGTCCCCTTACCACGTTCGTCGAAGATATAGCGGAAAGCATCAGCGAAGCCACCCCCGATTCATTCGTAGAAGTTGCCGAAGCGATAACCGACGCCTTTCCCGATATCATACCGGAAGCCATGATGACCGAAACAATAGCCGATGCCATCCCGGCGGAAAACACTCATTATCACGCCTGATCGCTGGCCAGAATCGTGGCCTATTAATTAGATGCAATGTTTTGCATTACATCCGGGGTCAACCTGTTCCTGACATCCGTAACAATGATACTTATCATCCATAACCGCTATATCCGCTTTGCGGAAAAGCCGTTGGCAACTGAGCAATTAGAACCTGTACCGGTTCGCACCCATGATTATTAAGCCGTAAAACGATTCCCTCTTGCCCTTGATCGCCAGCTGGTTTAAGCGTTAAGCCATGCCAATGACCGAAGACAAAACAGACACAGAATCCGAAAATCCGCTTGACCGCTTATCTGCCCTTTTGGGTGATGACATGAAGCAAGTCAACGCGATGATTATTGAGCACATGAAATCTGATGTCCCGATGATCCCGCAGCTCGCCGGTTATCTGATCGCCGCCGGGGGAAAGCGCATTCGTCCGCTTCTTACGCTGGCGGCGACGCGCCTTTACGGCTATGACGGCCCGCGCCCGTTTGCTCTGGCCGCGGCGGTGGAATTCATCCATACGGCCACCCTCCTCCATGATGATGTCGTCGATGAAAGCGCGGAACGCCGGGGCCGCAAAGCCACAAACCTTGTCTTTGGCAACCAAGCCTCTATCCTCGTCGGGGATTTCCTTTTTTCCCGCGCCTTTCAGCTCATGGTCGCGGACGGCTCTCTGGATGTGCTGCGCATCCTCTCCGATGCCTCAGCGATTATCACACAAGGCGAAGTGATGCAGCTTGCTTGCGCAAACAATATCGAAACAACCTTTGAAGAATACGAGCAAGTCATTGCCGCCAAAACAGCCGCCCTGTTTGCCGCTGCCTGCGAGATCGGCCCTGTCATAGCGGAGGCCAACAAAGACGCCGCGAGCGCCATGTGTGAATTCGGCATGAATTTGGGGCTGGCCTTTCAGGTTGTCGATGACGTACTCGATTACAGCGCCAAACAGGAAAAGCTTGGCAAGACCGTCGGCGATGATTTCCGTGAGGGAAAAATGACAGCCCCGGTCCTGATCGCGCTGGAAAATGCCAGTGATGAAGAACGCGCTTTCTGGCAACGCACCATGAGCGACCGGAATCAAACAGAAGAAGATCTCACCCACGCGCAGGAAATTCTTAACAAACACAACACCGTCGAACGCGGCCTCGAACTTGCGAAAAGCTATGCAACCAAAGCCCGGCTTGCCCTTGCCGAGGCACCCGACAGCCCCCTGCGCAGTGTTTTAGACG
The DNA here is from genome assembly GCA_050297015.1 of Alphaproteobacteria bacterium. GTDB lineage: Bacteria > Pseudomonadota > Alphaproteobacteria > Micavibrionales > Micavibrionaceae > JACKJA01. The sequence goes on from JBNKRZ010000041.1 coordinate 15,870, forward strand.
ACGTAGTAAGCTTCACCGTCGAGCGCTCTTACTAAGCTCCCGTCCCCCATTCTTTCTGCTTTGCCCGTTTTTAAACGGTGCAAAACCCCCATCATTTTTAAAATTTGCTTGACTCTTTTGCGTTATGCTAATATTGCATATTAGATATGAGTTAAACGCATAACTTGATTGAGGGACAATCCAATGACGGAAACAGCTTTTATCATGAACACGTTTTTCCTGCTGGTCTGCGGCGCGCTCGTTATGTTTATGGCCGCGGGCTTTGCCATGCTGGAGGCCGGCATGGTCCGCAGCAAGTCGGTCGGCGTGATCCTTGTCAAAAATATTAGCTTGTACGCTATAGCCAGCCTGATGTTCTATGTCGTTGGCTACAATTTCATGTATGAAGGCGTCGACGGCGGATTTTTCGGCCAGGTGGGACTGTTTCATCCCGATGATGCGGCAGCGCTGAGTGGGGATTTCTCCGCCGGACATGCTGCTGCCGCCGACTGGTTCTTCCAGATGGTATTCGTTGCCACGGCGGCCTCCATCGTTTCCGGCGCACTCGCCGAACGAATCAAGCTGATGCCGTTCCTGTTTTTTTGCGTGATCCTTACCGCGTTCATATACCCCATGGCCGGAAGCTGGGTCTGGGGCGGCGGCTGGCTCTCAGAGTTGGGATTTAAGGATTTCGCAGGCTCCACACTGGTACACAGCGTCGGCGGTTGGGCAGCCCTGAGTGGCGCGATCCTTCTCGGCGCCCGGCGTGCCCGCTTCGACACAATGGGTAATCCTCAAACCATCCACCCCTCCTCTATGCCGCTGGTGACGTTGGGAACCTTTGTGCTTTGGTTTGGATGGTTTGGGTTCAACGGCGGATCGCAACTCGCGATTGCCTCGACCGAAGATGCGCTGGCCGTAGCCAAAATCTTTGCCAACACCAATATGGCCGCTGCTGCCGGCGTTGTGATGGCTCTAGCAATGAGCCACTTTATCGAACGTAAAATCGATCTGCCACTGGCATTGAACGGCGCCCTGGCCGGCTTAGTGGCGATCACTGCAGAACCACTGACGCCAAGTATCGGGATGGCCGCCGTCATCGGCGCTGTCGGCGCTATCGTGATGTACGCTGTTACAGCAGGGCTGGAAAAACTGAAAATCGACGATGTTGTGGGCGCCGTTCCGGTTCACCTCGGCGCCGGCATCTGGGGTACGCTGGCCGTAGCGATCACCAACACAGAAACCACATTTTTAACCCAACTTACCGGAGTTGCGGCTATCGGCCTGTTCGTCAGCGTTGCCAGCCTAATCCTCTGGGCCGCCATGAAATACACCATCGGCATCCGTCTCCATTGGTCGAAAGAGGACCTCGGCGGTGACCTCGCCGAACTGGGCGCTCCCGCCTACAATCTAGACGCTTTACCATCGTAGTTTTTATATCTCTACCTTCAAGAAACTCTGCCGCCTGACTTTCGCAAAAAGATCAGGCGGTTTTTTTATCAACCCAACAGCAACTTAACGCTGGACAAAGCAGCTGTTCATCCCTTATAAACGTGGTCTTTCGTCCTTAGAAAACAGTGTCGGGATGTAGCGCAGCCTGGTAGCGCGCCTCGTTCGGGACGAGGAGGCCGGAGGTTCGAATCCTCTCATCCCGACCAATTAAACCGGAGTAGGCCCGACGGGTTTAGTCCGGTTTAATTTTTTTGCAGTTGAGGACACGAACCGACAAAGAGGTTCGACAAAAAGCTTAGTGAACGCATGTGAACTTAGCGTTTGCAACGAGCAAGCCCGCGCACACAGCGCGGGCGTCAGCGAGATAATCCTCTCATCCCGACCAATTCATGTGATTCCTTATAGTTTTCAGTGCGTTAAGTATGTGCCCCAGAATAATTTTCCTTCTCCATATTCCGTGGCCATTTTATTTCACGCATTCATCAATCCCATATCGAAATCCCCATCCGGATCGATAATCAAGAGCGCGTCCTTGCCTTTTTGACGACAAAAATCCAGCGCTTCGGGCAAAGAGTCCTCTAACACATCCGGCATAGAACGGGACAGGACGCTGGCCGCGCCTGATTTGCGCTCTTTATAAAGACGCTCCCCCACGACAGCGCCAGCCCGGTCACGGAAAACTCTGAGCTTCACAACCCCGTCATTGCCGGGATCTTCGTCCGTAAAAAGAAAAGTGATATCTAAATCCATAAGGTCCGCCCCCTGCCGCTACAGTTTAACACAGCCTTCCGCCTAAAACACTACTTACAGGGATATATCTCGTACAGTGCCATCGTCACAGCCGGGGCGGCCACAAACCCGTCATGCTCCGGATGCTTGCGCAAAAATTCGAGCACAACGCGGTGAAGATCACCGTGACTTATCTCGGCCGGAATACAAATATCAACCTTGGGCGCCAGTTTCATCGAGCGCAAAACATTGTGATAGTCAATAACCCCGGCGATATAAGCCTGACAAGCCGTATGGCCGCCTTTGACTTTCTCCCGCCCTTTATCATCCATCTCACAAACATGGAGCAAATAAGCGCCGCTAAAGCGCGCCGCATCCGCCGGGGAGATCACCACCACCAAAACAATCAAGAGCAACAAAGTGCTCCTCAGCCATGCCCCTTTATTCTTCACCAGACTTTACCTTTAATTGCTGAAGCATCGCGAAAGGTGAATCTTCGATCTTACGTTCCGGCCCGGTGGAATAAACCTTTGGTCGCGGCGGTTGTTTGCCCTTAGCTTTATCTTTTTTGCGCGGCTTTTGCGCAGCCTTGTGCGCCCCATCATCTTTTTTATTGAAAGGCGCTTTACCCCCGGTGCGTTTACCATGAGCATCACCGTAAGCCTTGCCGCGCTTCAATCGGAAAGTCGCCAATTCCGGCTTCTCCACAGGTGCGGAGGCCGTTCCCTCAGCTTCAGAAGAAGAGCCCGTTTCTACCGTTTTTTGCGTTTCCGCCTCCCCATCCGTATCAGCCGGCTGTGCCCCTTCTTCCGTGCTTTCAGCTTTTTTCTGCTCTTCCGGGTCGTTTATCTTTTGATGCCCCAGCGCTTCGATCACAGCATAAAGATCGGCAATCGGACAACCAAGCCATTCAGCCATATCGTGACGCGCTTTAAAAACGCCCTTATCGGCGCTATCGTAAATCGCGCCAATTAAACGGTCCAGCATATCGACACGGATTGCACGACCGCCATAGACGGGATAACCGACGGAGCGGTAGAACAACGGGTCGGCCCCATCATCTTTGCCCGCCAACGATAAAGACGTAATACCGTCAGCCGGCACCGAAGCAGGCAAAGACTTGTCGTGCCACAGCGCCCAAAGAAGCCCCCGCAGGCGCACCGCCGCCGGTTTATTCAGCGCCGGAAGAAACACCAAAACAGGCCCCATACGCACTTTACGCTGGCGCAGGGCAGCGCGGTCTTCCTCACTTAAACCCGCGACCATGTCTTCTATATCGGCACGGGGGATAATCCCCATCGCTTCATGCAGGCGGCTTGTAATCCCTTTCACGGGATCGGAGAGCCCTTCTTGATCTTCCAGCGCCGTCAAAGATTCCAAGACCGTCGCAATGTGAGAACGCAGCCAACCCCGAAGCTTTTCCTGCGCGGCAGCCGGCTCAACACCTTCCGGCAAAGTCGCATCAAGCAGCTCCACCCCCGGCGCCAAAAGCACATCCCCCTTCACAGCGCGCGCAAGCACTGTCCCCGGCAAGGGATTGGTTGGGTTAGGCTGATAGCTAATCATCCCTTCATCGTTAATCTTAAACTGTGTCTCTTTTGCATCCAGCATAAAAAGCCTCTTTTTGTTAAGGGCACCCCCCAAGGAGTCCGGCGTAATATAAGGCGAAGTTTCCTTATGTGCAATTATTGTATTTATCCTTTTTTGTCAGACAGTCTCATGCCATAAACATAACGGAACCTTTGCAATGAAACTAACCGGAATATAATCATGATGTTTTTTGCCCGCCGCTTTTTATGTACAGCCCTTCTTTGGGTTGCCGTCATCCTTGTTCCGCATCAGGGCATAGCCGCCGGTCATGAAAAAGAGCTGAAGCAGATCGTACAGAACTTTATGGACGACCAAGCCGAAATCATGGAAGCACAAGGCATTACACTGCTGCGCGACGGTTCGTTGATGGTCGAAGATGCTGGCGATTACTACGCCGTGACACTGCCCTTCATCAGCACGATCACACCGGACGGCATCCGCACCGATTACGGCATTGTTACCCTGAACATGCTCCCGGCCAAAGAAAAGGATCAGTGGAAATTCACCATGGCACTGCCGATGCCGATCATCACCTATAACAAAGAGGGGCAAGAACTTTCCCGTACAACCATCGGTACACAAAGCTTCGGCGGAATCTGGCACGCGCAGTATGAATATTTTCTGGGAATGAATATACACTATGAAAATATCGCCTTTGAAACCAATGACAACGCGCAGCCTACAAAGCTGACTGTTCCCTCTTTGGCTTTGGCCTACAATTTTAAGGAAGATAAAGATGGTACATGGTCCGGCCCTTATAAGCTCGTGATCCACAAGCCTCGTTTGGAGATTGCAGATATCACAACGCAATTCGAAAATATATCACTCGATTCCACAATCGACGGGCTAGCTCTCGAACAAGTCCACAGCAATCAAAAAACGCTCATCCAGTCGTTAGACACGCTCACCAAAAACGCAGAGAGCAGCAATCCCCTCCCCACACAGGAAAATATCACCCCCCTGTATAACACGGTTTTCAGTATACTCACCGATACAATGAAAAGTTTTCAAAGCCGCATGACCCTTAACGGTCTGAGCATTACTCTCACAAAGCCAGAAACGGAAAGCACCTCCGCAAATCAGACAACCTTCGCCTTGCAATCCACTAATCTATTTTTTGGGATGGACGGTTTTGACACTGAAAATGCACAGCTTCACACCGCTCTGAGCTACGCAGGATTAAACATTCCGGCAACCACCCCTCTGTTCGACACTCTGCTCCCGAAGGAAATGAAAATCGACCTGACGCTCGACAAGCTGCCACTTAAAAAACTAGGCGAAGCCGGAAGAAAAATGATCGAAACGGCAGCGAACAGCCCCGACACTTTTTTCGGTATTCTCTCTGATGCACAAACACAAGCGGCTCTAAAAAACAGTTTTTTCAAAAATGATAACTATGAAGTAACGATAAACGGCGCGGCACAAACAAACCAAAGCGCCGCACGAAAAGCTACCGCACATGCTAAATTGGAAATCAACGGAATCGACAAAATTTCAGAGGCCCTCCAACAACAAGTGCAAACACCGGAGACCGCCACCGATGACAAACAAAAAATCATGGTCCTTGGCACCGTTCTGGGGATGGTTAAAATGATGGGCACACCGGAGACGAATGCACAAGGCGCCTCTGTAAACACTTATAACCTAGCCCTTGATAAAGAAGGAAAATTCACGCTCAACAACACAGATATATCACTCCTTTTAGGCCAAATCGCTCAGAGCAAATAAGCCAAAAGGGCATTCAAGCGTTGTCGTCCGGCGTCCGTCGCAATAAGCGCCTCTGCCGTATCAAGCAGATATCCCTCGTTTTTGAGCGCCGTGATCTTTTCAAAATCTAAAAATGTCCGCCATATTTCTCCGCCCTCCCGCTCAAGGCGCGAAAAGGGCACGCCCTCCCGCAAGCGCATGCCCATCATCACTGTCTCCACAAGCCTGTTTTCATGCGACAGGGTTTCAAACGGATAAGCACCGTCCCCCGCCTTTTCAACCTTTGACAGCCACACATCCGGCGCGCGATGAGCCCGCGTCGCAACTTTCTCTCCCGTTGGCAACGTCAAGCGGCCATGCGCCCCCGGTCCAATCCCCACATAATCATCGTAACGCCAATACGCCAGATTGTGCCGCGACTCTTGCCCCACTCTGGCATGATTAGAGATTTCGTAAGCGGGAAGCCCCTTTTCTTGCAATACGGTCTGTGTCGTTTCATAAAGCGATCCCGCCCCCTCATCGGCCGGCACTTCAAACTCTCCCCGCTTGTGACGCCGCTCAAACGGCGTCCCCGGTTCGATCGTCAGTTGGTAAAGCGATAAGTGCCCCCCTTCATATTGCAAAGCATTTTCAAGCTCTTGTCGCCACGCTTTCACATCTTGATCCGGGCGACTGTAAATCAAATCAAAGCTATAACGGTCAAAATATTTGCTGGCCGTTTCCAGAGCGCGCCGGGCCTCTGCCGCATTATGCTCCCGCCCCAGAAATTTCAACGCCGCATCATCAAAGGACTGAACACCGATAGATACGCGATTGACCCCGGCGGCCGCAAAAGCGGAAAACTTTTCAAACGCAACCGAAGTCGGATTAGCCTCCAGCGTAATTTCAACATCCTCAGCCATCGGCCAAAGGCTGCGCGCCGTCTCTATCACATGAGCCACCGTTTCCGGCTCCATCAGGGAAGGCGTCCCTCCGCCAAAAAAAATGCTACGAACGGTACGCCCCGGCATCAAATCCGCATAATGCGCCAACGCCCGACCGTAAGCCGCACGCCAGCGCGCATGATCTATCGCATCACTTACATGAGAGTTAAAATCACAATACGGACATTTCGACAGGCAATACGGCCAATGAACATAAAGAGAAAGCGACGGCCCCGCCACCTCTCTGGATTCAACGGACATTTATTTTCAAAGTAGGCATTTCCACCGGACGCACCATCGTCGTCGTCTCACCAATCGTGTTATGCATCGCTTCGAAAATAATCGGAAGCCCCAAAAGCGCGCCACCACCAGCTAAACGAATGGCACCATCCCTCAACGGTGTACCGTTCGGATCATCAACATGGTCTTTCAGCTTCAAGACCCCCAGAAAACCAAACAATATACCAATCAAATAAGCAATAGACGCCAAAAGACTTGGCAGCGCGGCGATTGAATCAATAATATTTTCAGCGATATCGCTAAAATTATTCGCCCGCGCATCGCGTGCCCCGGCCCACATTGTAACGATAAAAGCAGCCTGACAGTGTAAAAAACGGTTTCTTATGATGTTCTTCATCAGCAAACCTCCCAATACGATTCACAGTTAATCATTCCCCCGTACTAGCACCATTACATCCGAACGGCAAGACACCTGTTACCGCGCACGCAACACACAGCGCAGACTATCCAGCGCTTTTGCACGGTGACTCATCGCGCGTTTTTCCTCCGGGGGCATTTCGCCGAATGTACGGCTTTCCCCTTCCGGGACAAAAAAAGGATCATAGCCAAAGCCGCCCCCACCGCGCACAGGCCAGCAAATCGCGCCCTCAATCCGGCCCTCAAAGGTTTCAACCGCACCACCGGGCTGTGCCAGCGCCAACACGCACACAAAGGCCGCACGGCGGTTGGGGCTATCTCCCAACTCATCATGAACGCGCTGCATAGCCATGGGGAAATCTTTATCCGGCCCGGCCCAGCGCGCGGAATAAATCCCTGGCGCCCCGTCCAGCGCATAAACGCACAAACCGCTATCGTCAGCCAGCGCAGGCAGACCGGAGGCTTTCGCCGCCGCCCGCGCCTTTAAAATCGCATTTTCGGCGAACGTCGTTCCGGTTTCCTCCGGCTCCGGCAGGCCGAGCGCCCCGGCCCCGGAAACCTTCTCCACATAATCGGACAGATATCCCGCTATCTCCGCAATTTTTCCGGCATTATGCGTTGCAAGAACAAGATGGGGAATTTTAGTCATGCACCCTATGCCTCCTCAATCCCCAGCGCGGCTTTCTGCAAGCGCGCCAGATCGGCGCAGCCCGCTTTAGCCAATTCCAAAAGATGTAAAAATTCCGCTTCGCTAAACGGCGTTTGTTCGGCGGTCCCCTGAATTTCAACAATCCCGCCCTTGCCGGTCATCACAAAATTCGCATCCGTCTCGGCTTCCGAGTCTTCCGCATAATCGAGATCGAGAACGGGCGCACCCTGATGAATGCCGCAGGAAATCGCCGCCACACTGTCGATTAAGGGAATTGCATCCAGAATGCGCAAGTCCCGCATATGCTCGAAGGCCTGATACAGTGCTACATAGGCTCCGGTAATGGAGGCCGTGCGCGTCCCGCCGTCGGCCTGTATCACGTCACAATCGACCCGCACCTGCCGCTCGCCCAGCGCTTCAACATCAACAATCGCGCGCAAGGCCCGCCCAATCAAACGCTGAATTTCCTGCGTCCGCCCCGATTGCTTGCCTTTGGCCGCTTCCCGATCCATGCGTTTATTGGTCGAACGCGGGAGCATACCGTATTCCGCCGTTACCCAGCCTTTCCCCAACCCACGCATCCAGCCCGGCACGCGGTCTTCTACCGTTGCGGTACACAGCACATGCGTGTCGCCAAACTTCACCAAGCAAGACCCTTCCGCGTGTTTGGAATAGCCGGTAATCAATTCAACACTGCGCAGGGCATCGGCATCGCGGCCGGACGGTCTGTTCATTATTTTGCTCTCCTCATTTTTTGTGCCGCCCGACTTTAAAGTGTACACAGGAATTGTCAAACAGGGATTGCCCTGCGCCCCGTTTTACCGCTAAACTTGGATTTGCGGAAAAAAGATTCCTTTTACGACACGGATATTCCTGATGATAAAACACTCGACGTTAACAGCTCTTTTCTTATCGTGCCTTGCTTTTCTTATGCTGATGATCCCGGCGTCTCCGGCACGAAGCGCCACAAAAGCAATAACCCCCAGCGGTTTGGATATTGCGTTGGTTCGTGCCCCCGATTTACAACTCGGTCAATTCATACTCTCCCTTACGGCCCGCAATACCGTCACCGGATGCCCAAAAATAGGACCCATTTTATACCGGGGAGAATTTAAAGATATTTTCCTGGACATTAAATTAGGCCCTTACAGACTCAGCGTGGACAACCAATCTGGAATTTGCGATACACGCCAACAAACACCGACGGCTGACATTCTTTTAAGCTATCAGGCACTAAAACGGCATGGCACAAGAACCATCCGCTTCCATACGCCATACGGTATAGAATATTACAACGTAAGCCTTGGGCAGAATGTTATTACTATGCAACAAGAACGCCCCACCTCTGCCTCCCCCTATGTGCAACCCGCGCAACTGCCCTTTGTCCACGATACGCTTACCCATTGGTTCTATCCAAAAGGCACGGTCATTTTATACGCTCCGGATGCGGCCCCCGACGAAGACATATCAGATAAATTGGAAGATCTGGCTTTGCACCGGGGGGTTGTCCCCTTAGAAACATTTCTGCCTCATTTTGTCTCACCGGTGGACCGCCCACACCATTACTATTATGTAGACAAAAGCGCACGTTTCACCGATCAGGAAGAGCCTCTCATTTTAGGGGAATTTCCTGCACCCGTTACCATATACGGGCTAGAGGAAAACTACACTGAACAACGCCCGAAAAAAGTTTTTGCAAGAACGCCGCGGCGGTATGAATAATTTTCAAAATCGTACGAACACCGCATTTTTTATTATAGTTAGAGGTCTTTGATGAATACGACAAACCCGGAAAACCCTTTCCCGGAACAAAATACCACAGGGCAACAACAGGCAAAAGAACAGCCGCAGGAAAAGCTCTCTGCTGACGACACGGACGACAATACGGATGCCCCCTTTTCTCCACAAACCGTACCGGAGATGTCTGCAAGTTCTCAGGACAGCAACAACCACGCGGCCGAAGCGCGCATAGAACAGCTGGAGGGCGAGCTGGCGCAAGCCAAAGACCAAATGCTCCGCGCCTTGGCCGAAGCTGAAAACACCCGCAAGCGCGGCTTGAAAGACCGTGAAGAGGCTGGGAAATATGCGATCATGAAATTTGCCCGTTCATTGCTGGATGTGGCCGATAATTTCTCCCGCGCGCTGGAGGCTGTTACGCCGGAGATGAAAGCCGAAAACGCACAGATCACCCCCATTTTGGAAGGGATCGAAGCCACAGGCCGTGAACTGGAAAAATCTTTTGAAAATAATGGGATAAACAAAATCATCCCCAAAGATGATGAAGTCTTTAATCCCAATTTCCATGAAGTGATGTTCGAAGTCCCCGGCACCGGAAAACCGCCCGGCACGATTATGCAAGTCATAGAAACCGGCTATGTCATTCACGATCGTCTCCTCCGCCCCGCCCGGGTCGGCGTCGCCAAGGATGACGGTAGCTATCAAGGCGATCAACCATCCGGCAACCCCGGCCATACGCTGGACACGGAAGTGTGATCCAAAAAACATCCTCCGCCGTAGAAAGAAATGAGTAGCTAAAGACTTGCCAAATATTGGGGGTTTTTGCTATCTCAGGACTAGCGTTTGTCCTTCGTTGTGTTATAACGGGGGCAAACGTCAAAAATGGAAATTGTAGGCCGCGCCTCATGAAGGGCTGCCTCGTATATTTGCCAATGAAAGGAAATAAATATGAGTAAAGTAATCGGTATCGACCTCGGTACAACCAACTCCTGTGTTGCCGCGATGGACGGCAAAGAGCCCAAAGTTATTGAGAATGCGGAAGGCGCGCGGACCACGCCGTCCATGATCGCGTTTTCCAAAGATGGCGAGCGCCTCGTAGGCCAGCCCGCAAAACGGCAAGCTGTGACCAATCCGGAAGGCACGCTCTACGCTATTAAGCGTTTGATCGGCCGCCGCTTTGACGATCCGGCTGTGAAGGAAATGAAAGACAAAGCCCCGTTCAACATCGTTAAAGGTGAGAACGGTGATGCCTGGGTTGAGGTTGACGGCGAAAAAATGGCGCCCTCCCAAATCTCGGCTATGGTTCTGAAAAAGCTGAAAGAAGACGCGGAAAGCCATCTGGGCGCGAGCGTGACACAGGCCGTCATTACCGTGCCGGCTTACTTCAATGACTCCCAGCGTCAGGCTACAAAAGACGCCGGTAAAATTGCAGGCCTAGAAGTGCTACGGATTATTAACGAGCCGACGGCCGCCGCTCTGGCTTACGGGCTGGATCAGAAAAATCACGGCACGATCGCGGTCTATGACCTTGGGGGCGGAACGTTCGATATTTCCGTTCTTGAAATCGGCGATGGCGTCTTTGAGGTAAAATCCACCAACGGGGATACGTTCCTCGGCGGGGAGGACTTTGACCTGCGGATTATCGACTACTTGGCCGATGAGTTCAAAAAATCCGACGGCATTGATTTACGTGATGACAAGCTGGCTTTGCAACGCCTGAAAGAAGCCGCGGAAAAGGCCAAGATTGAGCTTTCTTCCACCAGCCAAACGGAAGTGAACCTGCCGTTTGTCACGGCGGATGCCTCCGGCCCGAAACACTTGAACATCAAGCTCACACGATCCAAGCTCGAAAGCCTTGTTGAAGACCTTATCAAGCGCTCGGTCGAGCCGTGTAAAGCGGCCTTGAAAGATGCGGGGCTGAAACCAGGCGACATTGACGATGTGGTTCTGGTCGGCGGGATGACCCGCATGCCGAAAGTCATCGAAACGGTGAAGGAATTCTTCGGACGTGAACCGCACAAGGGCGTAAACCCGGATGAAGTTGTCGCCAACGGCGCGGCCATTCAGGGCGGTGTTCTACAAGGTGACGTGAAGGATGTTCTCCTGCTCGACGTGACCCCGCTTTCCTTGGGGATTGAAACGCTGGGCGGTGTGTTTACACGTCTGATCGACCGCAACACAACGATCCCGACAAAGAAATCTCAAGTGTTCTCAACAGCGGAAGACAACCAAAACGCCGTGACCATCCGCGTTTTCCAAGGGGAGCGCGAAATGGCCGCCGACAACAAGGCGCTCGGTCAGTTTGATCTGGTGGGTATTCCACCGGCGCCGCGCGGCGTACCGCAAGTCGAAGTTACGTTCGACATCGACGCCAACGGTATCGTGCAGGTTTCCGCCAAGGATAAAGCCACCGGCAAGGAACAACAAATCCAGATCCAGGCCAGCGGCGGTCTATCCGATGCCGACATCGACCAAATGGTTCAGGATGCCGAAAGCCACGCGGACGAAGATAAAAAACGCCGTGAAACGGTAGAAGCCAAGAATCAGGCCGAAAGCATGATCCACCAGACAGAAAAATCGCTGGAGGATCTGGGCGCTGACGTTCCCGCCGATGAGAAAAGCAAAATCGACGAGGCCATGACGGCGCTTAAAGATGTGCTGGACGGCGACGATCCGGAAGCCATCCGCGAACGCACCAATGACCTGATGCAAGCGTCTATGGCTCTGGGTGAGATGGCCTATCGCAAGGCTCAGGAAGCCGAAGCCGCCGACGGGGCAACCGATGCGCCGGAAGCCGCCGACGCGGAAAGCGCCGCTGCCGATGATGATGTGATCGACGCCGACTTCACAGAATCCGAAATGGAGCTGGAAGACGACGAAGAGGATAAGAAGTAACTACACTTAAACTGTCATCCTGAGTGAAACGAAGGATCTTCCCCTCTTGAAAGATCTTAGATTCTTCGGCTATGCCTGCCAAAGCAGGCTTCGCTCAGAATGACGGTATTTAATAATGAATAACGAATGACCAACGCGGATTATTACACCACCCTTCACCTCTCCCCCGGTGCGACGCCGGAGGAGATGAAGCGTGCGTACCGGGCGTTGGTCAAGCGCTACCACCCGGACTATGTGCCGGAAAAATACAAACAACTTGCGACGGAAAAGCTGCGGCAGGTCATTGTCGCCTATCGCGCACTGACGGCTGAGGAGAACACACAGGCCGTTATAAAAACACCGGCCATGCGGCGGCGGACGGCGATCCGTCCCCGTAAACCTGTGGCCTATCGCAAGCCGCAAAACGACAACGCGGCGCAACGTTTCATACGCACGGGCTTAAGTAACCTGAGCGAAATTTTGTGGCCGATCGCCCCTAAACAGAAGGACAACCATGTCTAAAGATTTTTACAAAACCCTCGGTGTCGACCGGAAATCCAGCGCGGACGAAATCAAAAAAGCGTACCGCAAGCTGGCTATGAAATATCACCCGGATCAAAACAAAGACGATCACGACGCGGAAGAGAAATTCAAGGAAATCAACGAAGCTTACGATGTCCTGAAGGACGAACAAAAACGCGCCGCTTACGACCAGTACGGCAGCGCCGCTTTTGAAGGCGGCATGGGCGGCGGTCCGGGTGCGGGCTTTGGCGGGGCCGGATTCGGCGGCGGCTTTTCCGACATTTTTGAAGACATGTTCGGCGACTTTATGGGCCGGGCCGGCGGCGCGGGCGGTGGACGGCGCGGCGGGCCACAACGCGGCTCAGACATGCAATACACGATGGAAATTGCACTGGAGGAAGCCTATAAGGGCAAGGAAGCGACCATCAAAATTCCGCGGCATGAAAGCTGTGGAACCTGTAACGGCTCCGGCGCCAAAGACGGCAGCGCGGCGGAGACTTGCCCGACTTGTGACGGCGCAGGCCGCATGCGTGCCCAGCAAGGCTTTTTCACAATTGAGCGCACCTGTGCCACCTGTAACGGCGAAGGTAAAATCATCCGTGAGCCTTGCGGAAAATGTGGAGGGCAAGGCCGCGTCCGCAAGGAAAAAACCCTTAAGGTTAAAATCCCACCCGGTGTTGATACGGGCCGCCGCATCCGCCTATCCGGTGAGGGCGAGGCCGGCATGCGCGGCGCGCCAAACGGCGATCTTTACGTCTTGCTCGCCATCAAGCCGCACAAATTTTTCCAGCGCGATAACGCGAACCTCCTCGGCCATGTACCGATCCCGATGACCACGGCGGCACTTGGCGGCGATGTTGAAGTTCCGACCATCAACGGCAAGAATACCAAGGTCAAAATCCCCGCCGGCACACAAAGCGGCCAGCAATTCCGCCTGCGCGGTAAAGGGATGCCGGTTCTGGGCAGCGACTCATTCGGCGATATGTATATCGAAGTGCGCGTTGAGACGCCAGTTAACCTGACCCGCAAGCAAAAAGACCTGCTCACCCAGCTCGACAAAACGATGGGCGGAAAAGAAGCATCAAAACATTCCCCCGAATCCAGCGGCTTCATCGGCAAGGTCAAAGAATTGTGGGACGATTTGACGGAGTAAAAAGCCATGTCCATCTGGCACACCACATACACACTCGACGACCTGAACACCGCGCGCGGCCTGCGGGAGGAGCATATCAATAAACACCTGGGCATTGTTTTCACGGAAATCGGTGATGACTACCTGAAAGCCACCATGCCCGTTGACGATCGTACGGTGCAGCCCTTTGGCTTGCTACACGGCGGCGCGTCATGTGTACTCTCGGAAACACTGGGCAGCGTCGCCGCATGGATGTGCGTCGATCCCGAAAAACAGCGCGGCGTCGGGATTGAGATCAACGCCAACCATATCCGCCCCGTGACTAAGGGCCTCGTCACCGGGATTTGCAAACCCGTCCATATCGGGCGTACGCTGCATGTCTGGAATACAGACATTTTCACCGATGAAGGCAAGCTCAACTGCACCAGCCGCCTGACCGTTGCGATAAGGAATCTATAGCCATGACCAAATCAAAATCCATCCGTACGGCCTCCGACAATGAAGGAGCAACGCCCCTGCCCGGCCCTTTGAAGATAGGCGTTGCGGGCTGCACGGGGCGCGTCGGCACCATATTGGTGCGGGAAATTCTCTCCGGCCACTGGGAAGGACTAAAGCTCGCAGGCGGCTCCATCAAGCCCGGCTTTCCGCGACCGGACGGCGATTATTTTGTCACAGAAAAACCGGATGAGCTATTCGCCGTTTCCGACCTTGTGATTGATTTCACCACCCCGGACTCCACGGCGCAAAATTTGTGGCACGCTGCCAAACATCACAAACCCCTGATCGTCGCGACTACGGGCCTTTCCGCACAGCAAGAAGAAGAGCTTCATGACGCCGCACGCGAAGCCCCGATCCTCTACAGCGCCAATATGAGCGTTGGTGTTAACTTGCTGGCGGCACTGGTCGAACAAGCCGCAAAACGCCTTGGCAAGGGCTGGGATATCGAGATTGTCGAAACACACCACAAACATAAGCTCGATGCGCCCTCCGGCACCGCGTTGGCGTTGGGGAAAGCGGCGGCGCACGGCCGCAACGTAGACCTGAACGCTCATGCCGTTTTTGACCGGCACGGCAAAAAGGCCCTGCGCAAGGACGATAGCATAGGATTTGCCGTGATGCGCGGCGGCGACGTAGCGGGCGAGCACAGTGTTAACTTCTTTGGGGAAAGCGAACGGCTTGAGCTAACCCACCGTGCGACAGACCGGGTCATTTTTGCCCACGGCGCTTTGCGGGCGGCCCCTTGGCTGGCGCAGCAAGACTACGGCCTCTACAGCATGCGGGATGTTCTGGGGTTATAAACCATAATTCTCTGCCGCGAGTAAACGGCGCTTCATTTCCGGGCCGTATCCATAACTCCCAACGCCGCCGCCGCTCGGCAACACCCTATGGCACGGGATCAGCGGCACAATAGGATTGGCGCCCACGGCGCTCCCCACCGCGCGGCAGGCTTTAGGATGTCCTATGATGCGGGCGATATCGCCATAATGGCATATCTGCCCCCACGGCACATCAAGAAGCGCCCGCCAGACCTTTTGCTGAAAGACCGTTCCTGCGGATAAATCCAGTGCCGGAAGAGGCACCTCTCCGCGCCATGCCGCCAACGCCTGTTCAGCCGGCACTTTTACATTTTCCGGAGCGTGAAGTAGTGTGGCCCGCGGAAAGCGCCGGGAAAGCGTCTCCTCATCCGCTATCCCCATAAAACACAGTCCCGCCGGGGAAGACGCTACCATCAAGCGCCTCAGCAACTCATCATCATATAAGCCGTAAGTGATTTTCATAGGCGTCATTATGCGCTATAAATCTTCCCATGACTAAAAAACAAATTCATGAATTCTTTGCCCGCCTGCGCGCGGCCAATCCGGAACCGAAAAGTGAGCTGGAATATACCACCCCCTTTACTCTTTTGGTCGCGGTTGTCCTGTCGGCGCAAGCTACGGACAAAGGCGTGAACAAAGCAACGCCAGCCCTTTTCGCCGCAGCGGACACGCCGGAAAAGATGCTAGCACTCGGCGAAGAACGGGTACGTGAGCACATCAAAACCATCGGGCTTTACAAGGGCAAGGCTAAAAACATTATCGGCCTGTCAAAAATGCTGATTGACGACTATGACAGCCAAATCCCGCAAGACCGGGAAGAACTGGTGAAGCTGCCGGGGGTTGGGCGGAAAACGGCGAATGTCGTACTCAATGTTGCCTTTGGGCAGCCGACAATGGCCGTGGATACGCATATCCACCGCGTGGCCAACCGCACCGGGATGGTCAAAACCAAAACACCAGAGAAAACCGAGCTGGCACTTCTGGAGGTGATCCCCGATGAATTCATGAATCACGCCCACCACTGGCTGATCTTGCATGGGCGCTATATCTGCAAAGCACGCAAACCCGACTGTGGTAACTGCCCGGTGCGCGACTTATGTGATTTCAAAGATAAAACGGCTTAAAACAGGCTGGCAAAGAGCGTTCCGCGCCCTTGCGCCGCGGCATAAACGGAAGCGAAACACCGCGCCTCGTCAAGGGTCGGCTCCGGCGCATCATAAGGGCGATCCCAAGCGGCTCTGATCCGCGAGCGCAATTCATAGTGAACCACGCTCTCCACACCCGGCGCATCATCTTGCCCAATATAGACATCCAGAACACAAGCCTTGGCCCGGTATTGCCAAACCTGCACAGCACCTTCCGTGCGGCGAAGACCCGGCTCATTCAGAATCATCAATACATCATCCGGTGACATCCCCGCCAGCGTGGAAACATCCTGACGGGCGCGGTTAATCATAACCTTGCGATAACGTTTTTGATTGGCGGCGGAAGAACGGTTATTTTCCTCATTCAAGACAAGAGTCTGCTCCCCCGTCGCCGCATAAGCACGGCTGCGGCTTTGTGAAAGATCGCAACTACCGACCAGCAAGAACGGCAGGCATAGTGACAGGAAGATACCCGTCATGCCCAAGTGAACCCGCCGGCCAACTGAATGTTTGCCGGAACGCACAAACCGGAACGCACGCGCGCCCGGTGGAAACCCGTTAAAATGTTTTGAAATTTTTTGCATGGCCTGAAGGGGATCCCCGTTTTCACCTTCATTCGTATTATCCGCGCTTTTCCTGTAGCGCGCCAAACGGGAATCCGCTGTGCCTCACCCTTCTATTTTTTGTACGTTGCCCTATTCGGCAGCGGCCAAAGGCAATTCATTATCATCGCCTGCATTATCATTTTTGGCTCCGGCTGCCGATTTGGAAGCTTTTTTCTTCGGCGCTTTCTGCGCGGAAGAGGCACTCTGTCCCAAAGGAGAGAGCTGGCCATCAATCATGGCCCCGGCTTCCATAGCCATTTCCTTGTAGGAAATCGACCCTGTAATAGAGGCTGTTGACGCCAATGTCAAGCGCCCATTAACCGTAATATCTCCTTCAAAGCGTCCAGCAATCAAAGCTTCTTCGATTTCAACAGTACCATAAAAGACGCCGCTCTCAGCGATATCCAGGTTCTTGGCACCGCGCAAAGCGGCTTCCACCGTACCTTCAACGATCAACGTGTCACAGGAATCAATTTCCCCGGACATCGTAATCCCGCGGCCAATGACCAATTTACGCTCATCTGAATCATGATGAGAAGAAGAAGCCGACGCCGGACTGCTGTAAGAGCTGCCATAGCTGGTGCCCGGCATACGCGGCGCTTGCGCCTGTTGGGCGGCACGCTGCGGGAAAGCCGCATTGCCTGCCGGTGCGTCGATGGAACGATTTTGATTGTCTTGGTTTTGATCTTGCGTGCTCATGGCTTTTTCCTCTGTCGCCTCTGTTTTGGTTTGAGTCTGTTTATCCGTATCGGCCGATTGCGTATCGGCCGAAGCCGCCGGAGCTTGTTGCGCGGCCTGTTGCTCCTCTACCCCTTTTTCCTGTTCGTCTGATTTAGGACGATGAAACATAGGTCGATCCCCTTTCTTGCTTCTTGCTTTAATCTTTTACCCAATTCCAAAAACGCAGCCTAAAAATACGAAACGCTACGTCCTGAAATTATTTCTATTCACACATCATTGAATAGCACGGACATTATCAGCGGATTTTTAAAACCGCAAGCACAGAATCATTTTCTCCTAAAAGAAAACTCAAAAACAAAAGAAAACCATTTGATTTAAAAAGATTTTTAATTCATAAAAAAATATGCCTTTACGAATGATCGAAGTCACCGCCCCCGATACGCACCGTTCCAAAATTCAGGAACTCGCCAAAGAACACGGCGCCATTGACCACTGGTATGGCGTCAAAAACAGAAACGGGCGGCGCGCCGTCAAAATTCTCGTCCATCTCGAACAACAACAAGCGCTCAACGATGCCCTGCATAAGGCCCTGTACAAAACCGATAATTGGCGCATTACCGTCATGCCGGTAGAAGCCACCATCCCCCGGCAAGAAGAAAACAACGAGCCGGAAAGCAAAAGCAAAGCACGCAATATCGTACGCGGACACCTCACGCGCGAAGAACTTTATAATGACGTTGAAAAAGGCACAGCACTCAACACCAACTTTATACTGTTCGTCATACTAGCGGCACTCGTCTGCGCCATTGGCCTAATCGAAAACAACGTCGCTGTCGTTATTGGCGCCATGGTCATCGCCCCCTTGCTCGGCCCCAATCTCGCTCTATCATTCGGCGCAGCCCTCGGCGATAAAATTCTGATGGGCAAAGCCCTTAAAGCCAACATGATCGGACTAGGGCTAACATTATCATTAAGCACCCTCGCAGGCTTTATCCTGCCAATCCCTCTCAACAGCGCGGAATTGCTAGCCCGCACGGACGTCGGCTTTGATAGTATTGCGCTGGCTCTGGCCTCCGGCGCCGCGGCAGTTTTATCGCTGATTACGGGCCTATCCGGCGCGCTGGTGGGGGTAATGGTCGCCGTCGCCCTGATGCCGCCCGCCGTCACATTCGGCCTGATGCTCGGCGCCGGGCACGGACCGGAAGCCTACGGTGCCGGGTTACTACTCGCCGCCAACATCATATGTGTTTCCCTATCTGCCCAACTGGTTTTCCTCTGGAAGGGCATCAAACCCCGCACATGGTACATGCGCAAAAAATCGAAACAGTCGGTTAAACTGACTGTGGCGTTCTGGATTATAATGCTATGCGCAATTGCAGCGCTCATTGCCTTGCGTGATTTTTAATTCTCGTGAAACCAGCCGTAAATTTTCTCGGCAACCGCCTTTGATATGCCCTCAACGGCTTGCAAATCCTTTAAGCCTGCCGTTGACACCGCCTGCGCCGAACCGAAATGCAGGAGCAACGCCTTCTTACGTTTCGCGCCGATCCCCGGAATATCATCCAACGGCGATTTCTGGATATCCTTGCTGCGCCGGGTCCGGTGTGCGCCGATGGCAAAGCGGTGCACTTCATCACGCAAGCGCTGAAGATAATAGAGAACCGGATCATCAACGGGCAGTTGAAATTGCTCCCGCCCCGGCATAAAGAACTGCTCCCGCCCGGCATTACGGTCCGGCCCCTTGGCGATCCCGACCACCGTGACATCCCCGGCCACGTCAAGCTCCTCCAACGTTTCCATGACGGATGAAAGCTGCCCCTTTCCGCCATCAATCAACAGCAAGTCCGGCCATTCCGGGCTACCCGGCCCCTTCCCCTCTTTCAACGCGCGGGAAAAACGGCGGGTCATCACCTCACGCATCATGGCGTAGTCATCCCCTTCCCCGGCGGTGCGGATATTGAATTTGCGGTACGCTTTCTTTTCAAACCCCTCCGGCCCGGCGACCACCATCCCGCCAACCATGTTCGTCCCGGAAATGTGGGAATTATCATATACCTCAATCCGTTGCGGCGGAGCGGACATATCAAACAGCGCCGCCACGCCCTCCATATTCTTTTTCTCGCCCGCCAATTTGAGCGCTTCACGATCCAGCGCCTCATGCGCATTCCGCACAACAAAATCAATCAGCCGCTTTTTCGCCCCGCGCTGCGGCTTCAATAAGGCCGCACCCAAAGCCTCGGAAAGCAATTCTTCATTGTCCGGTTCATGCGAAAACAGAACAAGCTTCGGCGCGGGCTTGTTCTCATAGAACTGGGCAGCAAAGGCGCTAAGCACCGCGCCGTCCGTTTCTTCATCACTCACACGCGGGAAGTAAGCCCGGTTCCCGAAATTTTGCCCGGCACGAAAAAAGAATACCTGCACACAAGTCCGCCCCCCCGCACGATAAAGCCCCAGCACATCGGCATCCCCCATTCCGGCGATATTAATATCCTGCTGCCCCTGCACAGCGCTCAAGCTTTTGATCCGGTCTCGCAACTGCGCCGCGGTTTCATAATCCCGCTTATCACTCGCCCTTTGCATAGCGGCGGCCAGCTCCTCTTGTACGGCTTTGCTTTTACCGGACAGAAAACCGCGCGCCTGCCGCACCTGATCGGCGTACGCCTCCTTGCTACACAGACCGACACACGGCGCGGTGCATCGTTTGATCTGGTACTGCAAACAAGGCCGCGTCCGTGCGGCAAACACATGATCCGAACAATTCCGCAACATAAAGGCCTTTTGCAGAATAGTAATCGTTCGGTTGACCGCCCCGGCGCTCGCAAAGGGACCGAAATAATCCCCCCCGCGCTTTTGCGCGCCGCGGTGTTTGGTCAAAAGCGGGAAATCATGGTCGCCCGTAACAAATATGTAAGGAAAGGATTTGTCATCACGCAGCAAGATATTATAGCGCGGCTTCAGCTTTTTAATCAGGTTAGCCTCCAGCAACAGTGCCTCGGCTTCCGTATGGGTTGTCACGAACATCATATCGCGCGTTGCCGCCACCATACGCTGGAGACGCGGTTGCAACTTGCCCACATGGGTATAATTAAGCACCCGTTTCTTTAAAGACTTCGCCTTGCCGACATACAGCGCCTCCCCTGCCTCATCCAGCATACGGTACACGCCCGGCTGATCCGGCAGCGTTTTCACAAAATCGCGGATCACATCCGCCCCGCGCGTTAATGATATTCCTTCATCGTCACTCATAATCCCGAAAATGTAAGGCAAGTCCGGCACTTCGTCTACATTTCTCACACGACGCCGGAAACGTATATACAATTTAGGCTTGACTTTTCCATATTTTTATCAACTATTAGTTGACTGTTTGAATTCTACAAAACGAACAGATGTGTGAAAATAGTTGCAATATTGCAATATATAATAAGGGAGAAGACAGAAAACCATGAAAACATTTACTATCACCACCCACAACACAGGAAAAAAACTTTACGAGGGGCGATTCGAAACATTCCGCCGCTGTCTGGAGCAAGCCGCCGCACAGAACATTAATCTGGATTACGCCGATTTGCGCCACGCCAATCTGGTCAATGCCAATCTTGACAATATAAAGATGCGCCACGCCCGTCTGGATCATGCCAATTTGATGGGGGCCAATCTATCCGAAGCTCTAATGGACTACACAAATTTTTCCAGCGCTGAGATGCAAAACACCTGCCTGTGTGAATCTTCTCTTCAACACACATTGTTTGAAGGCGCCCTGTTCGGCGGCACAGATATTACCGGCGCACAAATCAACCACAGCTGCTTTTCTACACTTTCGGCATTTCACCTCGCATTCCGGGATGCCGAAAGTCTGCACTCTTGCCAATTCATCAACCCGGACGGCACCCCTTGCCCGTTTTCTCGCCCGCCCGTGGTGATAGAAGGACTAACCTATCCCGTTATCCTGATGGACCAACATTTGAAAATAGGCCCCCATGCGCGCACTTTTTCCGCATGGCGCAAAACATTCGCCGACGCAGACGACAATTCTCGTCCTGAAAAGAATGAAGAATTGCGTGCCTTTTACCGGGAGAACGCCGCTCTCTTGCATACGCTCATCCCCCTTCGTCCCGAACAACAAAATATTGACATATGTAAAAAGATAGCCTAAAACACTCCCTATCAACCTTATGTTGTGAATAACTATATCCCGGTTTGTGTGTGGATTAAGATATGATGCTATATATAAATCTCAGACCTCTGGGAGCGATATACATGGAATGGGCACGGGACTTAACGCCCACCCCGTTATTTTCTGTGAACCGCTTCCGGGAAGAGGTCATAATTGACATGCCCTTTTGCCGGATCATAATGACACCGGCAAAGCGCATAGACCGCAACCGGAGATACAAAAACGATGAGCAAAAACATCAGGACCATTCTCGCTCTTCTGCATACATTGCAGAAGATTGACGCTGAATTTCCGTTGCAATACGTCATATGCCTCCACGAAGTCGCCCTGGATGAAGGGCTATCCCTAACCACCCTCGCCCGGCGTACAAGCATGCCGCTTTCCACAGTTTCCCGCATCGTTGGGGCACTGTCCTCTCACCGCCAGCACGGGGAACCTTACGGCCTGCTGGAAACAAGCATTTCTGCAGAGGAACGCCGCAAAAAAGAAATAACCTTAACACAGCAAGGCCGGGCGTTAATCGACAGCCTCGTGGATATTCTTACCGAAAATGATACGCAAAGATTGCGCGCGTGATCCAAGTATGGTTAAGTCCTTTTTCGTGCGGGCGTGGCGGAATGGTAGACGCTGCGGACTTAAAATCCGTTGATCTTTGATCGTGGGGGTTCAAGTCCCCCCGCCCGCACCACCCCTTTTTATTGACATATA
>JBNKRZ010000042.1:0-16116 GCA_050297015.1 Alphaproteobacteria bacterium
GGCGTGACCTTGCGGATTTCAGCCTGTGGCTGCGTGGAAAAGCACAAAAGGAAATCGTTGATTCCTCTACGGGCGAAATTAAAGCCTACCTTGAAGAGCTGGGCAGCAAAGTCCACACCAAGGGGCAAAACAAGGCACAAATTGCGACCCGCACGGTAGCACGCCGTCTTTCCGCTCTCCGCCAGTTTTACCGCTATTTGATCTCCGAAGACGTTCGTAAGGACGATCCGACCTCTACGGTGGAAAGTCCGAAACAAACACGGACGCTCCCTAAAACGCTGAGCGAAGACGAAGTGAACACGCTGATTAAAACCGCGGCCCAAGGTGGCGGCAATGACAGTATCCGTCTGGTTTGCCTGATGGAAATGCTCTACGCGACGGGTCTGCGGGTATCCGAATTGGTGGGCTTGCCCATGTCCGCGATCGGTGAAGACGTTCAATTCCTGATGGTTGAAGGTAAAGGCGGGCGGGAGCGCATGGTTCCCCTTTCAGAGCCGGCACAAAATGCCTTGAAAGCTTACATGGACTCACGTGCCCAATTTATCGGCGAAGAGGATAAAGGCACGCAAGCCCAGTGGCTGTTCCCATCACGCACATCAGAAAGCGGCCACCTGACCCGTCAGCGTTTCGCCCAGCTTCTGAAAGACTTGGCTGATGCGGCCGGCATGGAACATGGAAAAGTCAGCCCGCACGTACTGCGTCACGCTTTTGCCACGCACCTTTTGGCACGCGGCGCGGACCTGCGCTCCGTTCAAAAAATGCTGGGACATGCGGATATTGCGACCACGCAAATCTACACGCACATCATTGGCGAAAAGGCAAAAGAAACGGTTGAGACAAAGCATCCGCTTTCCAAAACCGGTTCCGATAAATAATAAAAGCTGTCCTATCCACGACAGATACAACATCAGGCAGGCATTTGATTTGATATCACCTGCCTGATTTGCTATCTATATCCTTCCACAAATAATATAGGGTGTGAATCGTTTCATGAGCACGAAACTTGAATTTGAAAAACCGGTTTTGGAACTGGAAGCGAAAATTACCGAGTTGCGAAAAGTCCATAGCGATGGTGATGTGAATATCGCCGAAGAAATCAATCGCATGCAAAACAAAGCCGAGCGCCTTCTTAAACAGACATACAGCAAACTCACGCCCCAACAAAAGGTTCAGGTTGCCCGTCATCAGGACCGCCCGCATTTTGCGGACTATATCGACGCCCTGATTGAGGATTTCACGCCATTGGCCGGTGACAGAAACTTTGCCGAGGATATGGCTCTCCCCGGTGGTCTAGGGCGATTCGCCGGGCAGTCTTGCGTTATTATGGGCCATGAAAAAGGCTCAGACACAGAAAGCCGTATCAAGCACAATTTCGGCATGGCCCGCCCGGAAGGCTACCGCAAGGCTCAGCGCCTGATGCGCATGGCCGAACAATTCAGCCTGCCGATTATCACGCTGGTCGACACAGCCGGCGCCTATCCCGGTGTCGGCGCCGAAGAACGCGGGCAATCCGAGGCGATCGCCAAATCAATCGAGACATGCCTGCGGGTTGAAACGCCGCTCATCTCTGTGATTATCGGTGAGGGGGGCTCCGGTGGCGCGATTGCTATTGCGGCGGCCGACCGGGTCTTCATGATGGAACATTCCGTTTATTCCGTCATATCACCGGAGGGCTGCGCCTCTATTCTCTGGCGCAGCGCAAATCACGCCAACGATGCAGCAGAAGCCTTGAAACTGACGGCGCAAGACATGTACGAACAGCGCCTGATTGACGGCATCATTCCCGAACCATTGGGGGCAGCGCACCGCAACAAAAAAGCCGCCATCGCCGCCGTCGGGAAACAGCTGGAAAAATCCCTGAAAGAGCTACAGGGAAAAGATAGCGCGAAACTAAAAAAAGACCGCCATCAAAAATTCCTGAAAATGGGGCAAGCCGCATAACACACACCCATTAACCGTTAGCCGCAACCCGCTTTCTGCGCTTTTTCTCGCGCCCCTCCTCATTTTCTTTCGGAGGCTCTTTCGGAGGGAAAAGCACACTTTCCTGCACACGGGCGCGCTGGAGCATTTTATTAAAACAACCGTGCCCGGCTCTTTTGTGCCCCTCCTCCGTTGCGGCCACACGGTAGTAGAGCATCAAAAACACCCTGATCGCGGCCGTCAGAGATGTCGTCTTTCGTTTCCGTAGCGCTACAAGAGAACAAATATCATGCGTTCTGCACCCTTCCCGCTGCGAAATTTCCCGTAAAGCATCCCACATTTCCGGTTCCAAACGCACCGAAGTTCGGCGCCCATTAACGGTAATATTGCGACTAATAAGAGAACTCATTATCGCATCATCAAACGTATCCCTTTCTTCCCCCACAGACATAGAGTGACCTCCTGAAATACATATTAAAATATCAACCACACACACGTAATAATATATTTAATTCAGGAATGCGCAACCCCAAGATGCACATTTTTGTATTTTTTGAAATAATCACCCACTTTGAAAACTTGTAAGAACTGGCGATAAACCCCATAATATAAAGGATGCCAAGAATATACCTGAAAAGCAAATCACCGGAATTTCTGGATCCGTCAGAGACGCCACAAAGAAAGCGTTCCTGCGATATGCCTGATTGCACGCAGCACGCCGATCACAGAGCCCCCAAAGACCGCTCCTTGAACGACTACCACTGGTTTTGCCAGGAACATGCCGCCGAATATAACCGGGCATGGAACTACTTCTCCGGGATGGCGCAATGCGACATCGAAGATCATATCGTCAGCTCCATGACCGGCGACCGTCCGACTTGGCGCTATGACAGTTTCGCAGGGATGGAAGATCACCTCTATCGCCGGGCTTGGCAGAGCTATCACTACACCGACAAAGAACCCCCGAAAGAATCAGCAGAGGCCGGCTCCCCTTTCAAGACACACTCCCCGGAATATGAAGCCATGGCGCTGATGGGACTGGAACCGCCCTTATCGCTCGATAAAATCAAGCAGCGCTATCGTGAACTCGCAAAAAAACACCACCCGGATTTGAACAAAAATAGCGCCGAAGACGAAGAACTTCTCAAACGCATCAACATGGCCTACACGATATTAAAGCTGGCGTGGGAGAAATTTGATAGTTTACCTCCCAAATCCTGAATATCATTCTGAGCGAAGCGAAGAATCTTTTGCCATTTTCAAGATCCTTCGCTACGCTCAGAATGACAAAAATAATATGAGCAACTAAGACAGAGTCGAAGGTGACTATATGCCTGACAATCGAGACAAAGAACCCATAGCCGCCTCTTTTGACTTGACGACGATCAAGCAAAAGGAGGGCAAACATACCTCTATCCCCGATCGCAAGTTCGATGTCCGGGAAACATTTGGCATAGACATCGACTGGCAGGTTAACGGCTTTACCGATGACAACAATCCCAACATTCCAAAGCTTGATGAAACTTACCAATTTGATCCGGAAACGACGCTCGCGATTCTCGCCGGGTTCGAGCATAACCGCCGCGTGATGGTTCAGGGCTATCACGGCACGGGGAAAAGCTCCCACATTGAGCAAATCGCCGCGCGCCTTAACTGGCCGTGCGTGCGGATTAACCTCGACAGCCATGTAAGCCGCCTTGACCTTCTGGGCAAGGACATGATCGTCCTGAAAGAAGGCAAACAAATCACCGAATATAAAGAGGGCTTGCTGCCTTGGGCGCTCCAAAACCCGGTGGCTCTGGTGTTTGACGAATATGACGCCGGGCGCCCGGATGTCATGTTCGTGATACAGCGTGTACTGGAGGCTGAGGGCCGCTTAACCCTGCTCGACCAGAACAAAGTCATTCGCCCGCACCCGGCCTTTCGCCTGTTTGCTACGGCCAACACAATCGGCCTTGGTGATACCACGGGCCTGTATCACGGCGCGCAGCAAATGAACCAGGCCCAGCTCGACCGCTGGAACATCTTGGTGACGCTCAATTACGTGGATCACGATCATGAAATGGACATTATGCTCGCCAAGTTTCCGGGCCGTGATAACGCGCAAGGCCGTGAGGAAATCGATGCCATGATTAAAATGGCCGATATGACTCGGCAGGGCTTTATGAACGGCGATATCTCCACAGTCATGAGCCCGCGTACCGTCATTAGCTGGATCGAAAACGAGGATATTTTCAAAGACCGTGATATGGCTTTCCGCCTGACCTTCATGAATAAATGCGACGAGGCCGAACGCCCGACACTCGCGGAATATTACCAGCGCTGCTTCGGGGTGGATTTGCTGGGTTAGAAACAAGGAATATTATCAGCCATTTTTCCTTGCCTGTAAAGGAATGTAGTCCTATAATAGAGACGAAAAACGCAAGGCTGAAACGAGAAAAAAGGAAGCCCCCACCCCCCCCTAAAAAATTACAAACAAAATGAACAACTCTAAAACATAAATAAAATCAGATAGTTACAACCGTCCGCAATGAACACTGACAAAGACCAGACATTCCTGTCCGCTACGGCGGCCGCGATCCGCGCGCTGGGGCGAAAAAAGGACGAAACGCCCGCCGCGGAAACGCTTGAATCGCGGGGAAAGGCCGATGCGCGCGCCGTTCATCTACGCCATCACAACCCGGCTGTACACCGCGCCAACGCGCCTTTATCCCTGACCGCGCGGGAATGCTTCGATGCGCTGGAACGCGCGCGCTGTGAGGCTTTGGGTTACCGAGAGATGAAGGGTGTTGCCCAAAACCTGCATGAGGAATTGGAAAGCCGCTGCGAAGCCTACGCTCACATCACCGAGCGCAAGGACATGAACACAGCAGAGGCCCTCTATGTCATGGCGCGCCTTGCCACAACGGGTGAAGATGCGCCCGCCGCCGCGGCCAAACTGGCTGAACTTTGGCAACCGTGGCTTGCCGAAGAGCTGGGCGCTGAGGGCCTCAACACGTTAGCGAACAGCGTATCCGACCAAACAGCTTTCGCCGAGAAATCCCGCACGCTACTCAACCAACTCGGTTTGTGGCAAAGCGAATCTGATGAAACGGACGAACCGTCGGAGGAAGATGCCGATGAGGGCAGCGCCGACGATGCCCAACAACAACCGGAACAAAAGCCCGAATCATCCCCGGAGCAATCCTCCGAATCCGAAAGTGATGAAAGCGCTTCTGATGAGGAAAGCGGGCAAACCGGCACGGGCGCCGATGAAACCGCGCAGGGCCTTGAAGAGGAAGACAGCAGCGCCGCCGAATCATCCGACCAGAATCCACAAGGCGGCCCGCGTGACGATACCCAATTCCAACCGGGACCGGATGGCCGCTATACGATATATACCACAAGGTACGATGAAATCGTCCACGCCGCCGATCTTGCCGAGCCGGAGGAGCTGGACCGCCTGCGCGCCACACTCGACCGCAAACTCTCCCACATGACCGGGGCTATTACGCGGCTGGCCAACAAGCTGCAGCGCAAGCTTCTCGCACGGCAACAAAGGAGCTGGCAATTCGACCTTGATGAGGGAATCCTCGACACCGCGCGGCTATCGCGTTTTATTGCCAACCCGACCATTAACCTCGTCTATAAACAGGAAACCGAAACCCGCTTTAAAGATACAGTCGTGACGCTGCTGATCGACAATTCCGGTTCCATGCGCGGCCGGCCCATCGCCATTGCCGCCATGTGCGCCGATATCCTCGCCCGCACGTTGGAGCGCTGCGATGTCGCGGTGGAGGTGCTCGGTTTTACGACGAGGGCATGGAAAGGCGGAAAGTCCCGCGAGCTTTGGATATGCAATGGCCGCACGCCGGAGCCCGGACGGCTCAACGATCTGCGGCACATCATATATAAATCCGCCAAAATCCCTTATCGCCGCGCGCGCAAAAATCTCGGCCTGATGCTGAAAGAAGGCATATTAAAAGAAAACATCGACGGCGAAGCACTCTCATGGGCGCATAACCGCCTGTCCGCCCGCCCCGAACAACGTAAAATCCTGATCGTGATTTCTGACGGCGCCCCCGTGGATGATGCGACCCTGTCCGCGAACCCGGCCAACATCTTAGAGCTTGATCTTAAAAATGTAATACAATGGATTGAAAAATCAGGAAAAATAGAATTGCTAGCGATTGGAATCGGCCACGATGTGACGCGCTACTATTCCCATGCCGTTACAATAGAAGACGCCTCCACTCTCGCGGAGACGCTCACCAATGAATTAATAGGATTATTTGATGATTAAGCGGGTAATTAAGCGGGAGAGGACTTCGGTCCTTTGTAATCGCTACCGCTGCCGGGATCGAACAGCTCCCCCCCTCCCATCATAGAAGCCTCAGGCTTACGGGAGCATAATGTAGCGTGTTGTTGACCAATCACCGCAGCGGAGGATTCTCCAAAAACCGCCGTCCCCATACCATTATGATCTGCCGGTCTTGTCCTATCAACATCAGCTTGCGTAAACTCAGAAATCAAATGCATTTCATTTTCCCTCTATTTTTTGTAATTTAATTACCTGTTGCCGTAACTATAAAAACAATCCTTACCCGCTTGCAACAAAATTTTTGATTTTTCCAAAAATAATTTGGGAAAATCCCTCTTCTTCCCTGTCATCCTGAGCATAAGCGAAGGATCTAAAGATTCTTCGGCTACGCCTCAGAATGACATTTGCACCACACTGCCTCTTGCCTCCCTTTCCGCTTTCCCGTAAACAAAACACATGAGTGAAAAGAAACAAATATATAAGCCCAAACACATTTCCGGATTTCCCGAATGGCTCCCCGAAACCCGCATGGTGGAACAGCAATGGTTCGACCATATCCGCAAAGTGTTTGAAAGCTATGGCTTTTGTAACATCGAAACCCCGTCAGTGGAGGAAATCGACGTCGTTACCGCCAAGGGTGAAGTCGACAAAGAAATCTATGTGCTGGAGCGCCTGCAAGCCGACCCGGACGAGGATAAAGAAGCGCGCCTCGCCCTGCACTTTGACCAGACCGTGCCGCTGGCGCGCTACGTCGCCCAGCATTTCAACGAGCTAACCTTCCCGTTCAAACGTTACCAGATGCAGCGCGTCTGGCGTGGCGACCGCCCGCAGGCCGGCCGCTTCCGCGAATTCTATCAGGCCGATATTGACGTCATCGGTGTTGACGGCCTGCCGCTGCACTTCGACGCTGAAATGCCTGCCGTCATGTGGGAAATCCTTTCCTCCCTGCCCGGCATGGAAAATGAAAACATCCAGATGCGCATCAGCAACCGGAAGATTTTGATGGGGCTGCTGGATGAATGTGATCTAGATTACGACAAACACCCGGATGTCTTAAGAACGGTAGATAAAATAGAGAAAATTGGAGAAAGCGCCGTCAGAGAAATTTTATCTGATGAGCTTGACATGAGTGGCGTTGATATAGATTCCATTCTTTCCCTTGTCAGTTGCAAAGCCTCTCCTAACGAAATCAATTCCGTAATTTCACAGCATATCGTTGGTTTAAACAACAGCCTGTTACAAGAAGGCATTGATGAATTGTTATTCGTGATGAATCAACTCTCCCACTTGCCCGAAGGGGCGGTGGTGGCTGATTTGTCCATCGTCCGCGGACTAGATTACTATACCGGGACGGTTTATGAGACCGTGTTTGTGGACGATCCGGGTTACGGCTCGATCTGTTCCGGCGGGCGCTATGATGATCTGGCCAGCAACTACATCGCCAAGCATTTGCCCGGCGTGGGGATTTCGATCGGCTTTTCCCGGTTATTCTCCCGCCTTGAAGCGCAAGGCAAGCTGCCCGTCGGCCCAAAAAGCCCGGCCGATATAATGATGGTCCTGCCCAATGAAGAACAGCGCGCGCTCGCCGCCGAAACGGCCCGAACGCTGCGGGAACGCGGCTTTAATGTCGAGATGTACCACGCGCCGCAAAAGCTGAAAAAACAACTGGCCTACGCCGAGAAGAAAGGCATTCCGTACGTTTGGTTCCCGCCGTTCGATGCCGAAGGCGAACATGAAGTAAAATGCATGAAAACGCACGAGCAAGCCGAAGCCAACCCGCAGAAATGGACGCCCGATGAACAATAGAACATCATTGCGTTTCCGGATTGCTTCGCCGCTGTTGCTCCTCGCAATGACAGTGCTTCTATCTCTTCCTGCGCTGGCCGAGGAATACACTTATGCCCCCGACGGCTGTGAGTTTCAAATCACCTTTCCGGGCGAACCGTACACAGCCACACGCTGCGATCCCGACGCACCATCAAAGTGCAACAAAATCACCAGCTACACAGAAGTGATTGATATGGCCGCCACGCTCAACTTCAACATCACATGCAATCCCGCCGACGAAGGAATGTATGATGCCTACAGCGGCGACATCATGCGCGCTACACTGGCCGCGATGGCCCGCAGCCGCAATCTGGAGCAAGTCGAAACACACCTCAACGAAACGGATGAGTACAGGCATGCCCTACTCCTCGCCGCCGGAACGGCTGGCGCCAGCACTATGCTCTACAGCACGCACCTGATGATCGGCAAAAAATCCGTTTTCACAGTCGAGGCGGAGCTAATCGGCGACACCCCGCCGCAAGCCGCCGACGAGCTTTTCTCAACTATACTGCAAAGCATAAAGCCCGTTTCTGAAACGACAGAGAAAAAAGATGAGAGCGCTTCCACCACACAAGAAAGTTCCAACAATGCTCAAGAATCTTCCGAACACGCTCCATAACGCAATAACCGCAGCACACGGGGCAAAAGGTGATAAGGAAGAGGCTCGCACAGCTCTCACAGCGCTCGATCTTACCTCGCTTAACAAAGACGATACGCCGGAAAAAATCGACGCGCTGATTCACAAAGCTGTCACGAAACACGGCCATGTTGCCACGATCTGCGTCTACCCTGAGTTCGTGGCGCAAGCGGCCAAAGCCCTGAACGGCACCGGAGTCGGGATTACGACGGTCATTAATTTTCCCTTCGGCGCGAAACGAACGGCGGGAACATTGATAAGCGGCAATCACGCCACCGAAGATGCCACACCAGAAACCACCGCCGAAGATACACAAAAGGCCATTACCGACGGCGCTACGGACATTGATATCGTTCTGGATTATGCGGCCTTTCAAGATGGCAAAGAATCGAAGGCTATAGAATTGCTTCGCACTGCCGATGAGGCCTGCAACACGCCGGATGGTAAGCGCGTGACACTGAAAGTCATTTTGGAAACCGCGGCCTTTGACGATTACAACGAACTGCATGAAGCCGCACTAAGCGTCGCACGGGAAACAAATGCCGAATTTTTAAAAACCTCCACCGGAAAACATCCTAACGGTGGCGCCACACCAGAAACGGCAGCAACACTGATGGAAGCCACAGCCACCGGCGTAAAAGTCGCTGGCGGCGTGTCAAGCACGGATGACGCGGCACTCTATATGACTCTGGCTAGAGACATTATGGGACTAAAAGAAATAACAGCGGACCGTTTCCGCATTGGCGCCAGCGGCGTGTGGGACGACTTGATAGCGACATTAAACGATGAGACCTCCGCACCAAAGAGAGCAAAAGCTGCGACGCCTCGACCGTCGGCCTATTAAGCCACAGACTTTACTTTCTCTACCATCGCGAAAAAGCCGTTACGGCGATTGGGGGAAAGATGCTGGTGCAAACCCAACCGTTCAAAAGCCGTGTCGATATCGTAGGAAGCAATATCCTCCGCGGTTTTATCCTGATACGCGCAAAGCAAGAGGTAAGCCAGACCACGCACAATCTGGGCATCACTGTCCGCGATAAAGTGAAACGTACCATCCGCATTCTTTTCCACCGCCAGCCAAACACGCGATGTACATCCCTTGACAATATTTCCCTCCGTTTTCAAGCTTTCAGCCATCGGCGGCAAAGAGGCACCCAAGTCGATCAAGTAACGGTAACGGTCCTCCCAATCATCAAACAGGGAAAAAGAGTCTACGAGTTCATCCAGATTTTTTAACGTCATGATTCATACTTCATTAGGATTTTGCAGGCATTGATTATAATATGACGATGAGAGAAGCAAAGCTTTTGTGCACATAAATAACATTTCCTGAAGGAAGGGGCTTGCGCGGCTTCACTTCGGTTGGCTAGATTGAAGGAAATTGATTCTAAACGGTAAAAGACAGGACGTTTTTAATGAGCAAAGATAAAGAAGACAGCAAAAATACGCTTTACTGTTCTTTCTGCGGCAAGAGCCAGCACGAAGTACGCAAGCTTATTGCCGGGCCAAACGTCTTCATATGCAACGAATGTGTCGAGCTATGCATGGACATTATTCGGGAAGAAGATAAAACATCTCTGGTGCGCTCCGGTGACGGCGTCCCTGCCCCGTCGGAAATCAAAGCGATCCTTGATGATTACGTCATCGGTCAGGAAAACGCCAAGCGGGTGTTGTCCGTTGCCGTCCATAACCACTACAAACGTATGGAACACGCGCAAGGCAGCAATGATGTCGAGCTGACCAAATCCAACATCCTTGTTGTCGGCCCGACGGGTTGCGGTAAGACGCTTCTGGCTCAAACACTGGCGCGCATCATTGACGTGCCCTTCACAATGGCTGATGCGACGACCCTGACCGAGGCCGGTTATGTGGGTGAAGATGTCGAAAACATTGTTCTCAAACTGTTACAGGCAAGCGACTACAACGTTGAACGTGCGCAGCGCGGGATTGTCTACATTGACGAAATCGACAAGATTTCCCGCAAGTCCGACAACCCGTCCATCACCCGCGATGTATCCGGGGAAGGCGTGCAACAAGCCCTTTTGAAATTGATGGAAGGGACGACCGCCTCCGTTCCGCCGCAAGGGGGACGCAAGCACCCGCAACAAGAATTCCTTCAGGTCGACACGACGGATATCCTGTTCATCTGTGGCGGGGCTTTTGCCGGAATCGACAAAATTCTTTCTGAAAAGGGCCGCGGCACTACAATAGGATTTGGTGCCGATGTCCGCGACGAAGAAGAACGAGACACGGGGGAATTGCTGTTAGAGCTGGAACCGGAAGATTTGCTCAAATACGGTCTTATCCCGGAATTTGTTGGCCGTCTGCCGGTTATTGCGACACTGCAAAACCTCGATGAGCCGGCGCTGGTTCAAATTTTGACAGAGCCGAAAAACGCTCTGGTTAAGCAGTATCAACGCCTGTTCGAGATGGAGGGCGCCAAACTCAGCTTTACCGAGGACGCCCTGCACGCAATTGCCAAAAAAGCGATCGAACGCAAAACCGGGGCACGAGGACTGCGCTCGATCCTTGAAAATCTGCTTCTCGACACGATGTTCGATTTGCCGGATATAGAAGGGATCGAGGAGGTTATTGTCGAAGAAACAACAGTTACCGATGGCAAAGCCCCGAAACAGGTCCTCTCCGACAAAAAGAAAAAGAAGTCCTCTAAAAAATCAGATGACAATGACAAGGACAAGGATGAAGATGGTGACAAGGAAGCGGCAAAGGCTTAAACACCTTTCCCCCTTTCCCTCTCATTAACCCTGTATTATGATTGGGGGAGCTATTCTATTCTTTCAACATTTTCTACTCTGAGAGACATACGCACAAGGAGTTCTATCTCATGACCAGCGAAATCCTGATTAAACCCGACCCTGAGAAAAAATACCGTCTGATCACACGTAGCGATATGGATGGTTTGGTCTGCGCCGTCATACTCAAAGAACTCGGCATGATTGATGAAATAACCTTCGTTCACCCTAAAGACATGCAGGATGGTAAAATCGAAGTGGGGCCGGGTGATATCACCACTAACCTGCCCTATGTCGAAGGCGTCTATGTTTGCTTTGACCACCACGAAAGTGAGACCGAACGTTTGGGAGATCGTGCGCCGAACCACGTGATCGATCCCGATGCCCCTTCCGCGGCGCGCGTGGTATACAATTATTTCGATGGTAATGTTCTGATGAAGAATATATCGGAAGAAATGATGGTTGCCGTCGATAAAGCTGATTCTGCCGCTTTCACCAAGGAAGACATCCTTAACCCGCAAGGCTGGGAACTGCTCAGCTTTATTATGGATTCCCGGACGGGGTTAGGCCGTTTCCGCGATTTCGGAATTTCCAACTACCAACTCATGATGGAGCTCATTGACTATATTCGCGAGTCACACTCGATAGAAGAAATTCTCGCTCTGCCGCACGTTAAAGAGCGGACGGACCTTTTCTTCGAGCATCATGAAAAATTCAAAGAACAAATTCAACGCTGCACACAGATACAAAAGAATCTTGTTGTTCTTGATCTGCGTAATGAAGAAACCATTTGGGCCGGAAACCGTTTCATGATTTACGCCCTCTTCCCGCAATGTAATATTTCAATCCATGTCATATGGGGCCGCAACAAACAAAACACTGTCTTCGCCATCGGGAAGTCTATACTGAACCGCACCAGTCGTACGCACGTAGGTAAACTTTGTCTCGAACACGGCGGCGGCGGGCACGATGCCGCCGGGACTTGCCAGATTGACAATCTCAAAGCTGAAAAAGTTAAGCAGGAATTGATTGAGAAAATCAACGCCGACGGCTGACGGCGATTACCATGCCTGCCAAGATAAAACCTCCAGCCCTCAAACCTGGCAATACCATCGGCGTTATGGCGCCGTCAAGCCGCATAGATCGTGAGGTTGTCGAGCGTGGTGCGGCTCTTTTGGAATCTTATGGGTATAATATCCATATTCATCCGCAGACCTATGCAACCGATCATTCCTCGGCAGGCTTCCCCGCAGAAAAGATACGGGCATTCAACGATCTCATAAGCGACAACGCCATTAACGCCATCATGTTTGCCCGCGGCGGCAACCGCGGCGGTCTATTACTCCCCGCGTTAGACTATGATCTCATAAAGAAACACCCAAAAATCCTGATCGGATTTAGCGACCCAACAGCACTACTCAATACGATATCATCGCAAACCGGCCTTATCACATTTCACGGCCCTATGATGAACTGGCTAGGCTTTGGTCATATGAGGAAAGAAGAGACTGAACAATGCTTAGCGGTCTTATCCGGAGAGAATCTGGCGGTTCCTCTACCCGATATCCGCACTGTGCGAACGGGCGACACCAAAGGCTTACTTGCCGGTGGCAGCCTCAGCACATTCATAACGCTCATCGGGACACCGTTTATGCCGGAGATGAACGGTAAAATTCTCTTCCTTGAAGATATTGGTGATGAAATGTCCCGTTACGACCGGATGTTTATCCATCTAAAGAATGCCGGAATATTCGACCGAATTGCGGGGCTCATCCTCGGCGATTTTGACAAGCCGCTGGATACGGGCAACACACCGTTCGGCTTCACGCTCGAAGAGATCATTCGGGAACATACGGATGGGTATGACTTCCCAGTGGTTATGAATGCGCCGTTCGGGCACGGAGAGCACCTCTACACCCTCCCCATCGGAGGCCCAGCGCGCCTTGTTGCGGATCATAATCACGCAACGCTGGAACTAACAGAATCTCCTGTGACAGTTTAGCCTCTGGAATTTTTGTAAAAAATGTGACATAAAGCACCTTACGTTTGACTAAAAAAAGAAGGATGAAAGACCGATGACATTTGTGGTTCTTGATGACTGTATTCGCTGCAAATACACCGATTGCGTAGAGGTGTGCCCCGTCGATTGTTTCTATGAAGGGGAAAATATGCTGGTCATTCATCCGGACGAGTGTATTGACTGCGGCGTGTGCGAGCCGGAATGCCCCATCGAAGCCATTGTTGCGGACACAGATTCCCGCGCTGACAAATATCTTGAGCTAAACCGCAAATATTCGGAAACCTGGCCAAACATCACCCGCAAGAAAGACCCTATGCCCGAGGCCGAAGAGCTAAAAGGCAAGCCAGGAAAATATGAAGATTTCTTTAGCCCCAACCCCGGTGAAGGTGATTAAGAGAACAAACGGCCCCACGGGAAGCCTTTGTCAGCAAGCCCGATTCGCTAAATTGCCCATTTCCGGAATTAAAAGTTGAATTTTTACAAGTTTTTTACTATACTGCCCCCCTATGCAATGCAAGAGGTTTTTTCTCAAACCGTTATAAACGGGCCTGACTGAAGTTAATATACAACTTCAGAAGAGGAAGTTATCACTCTGCGATATATATTATTTTTTGTGAACACGAAAAATATTAGGCATAACAAAACCGCAAAACAAAAAAGGGAAAAAAATGGCTGATAACGATAATGCAAAATTCATCACTGGTGATTACGTAGTTTATCCGGCACACGGCGTTGGTCGGGTTGATGATGTGAAAACAGAAATTATCGGCGGCATGGACATGACGCTTTACACAATTTCCTTCGAAAAAGACCGTATGCGCCTGAAAGTTCCGGCTATGAATGTTGAACGCGTTGGCCTACGTAAATTGAGCACGGAAGACCGCCTGAAAGACGCCATTGAAACTCTGAAAGGCCGCAGCCGCGTACGCCGCACCATGTGGTCCCGCCGTGCAGCCGAATACGAAACAAAAATTAATTCGGGTGATCCGGTTGCCATCGCGGAAGTCTTACGCGACTTGAAACGTAGCAATGATGAATCTGAGCAATCATACAGCGAACGCCAAATTTACCAATCCGCTCTGGAACGCTTGGCCCGCGAAGTTGCCGCTGTTGAAAAAATCACGGAAATCCAAGCCTCTGAACAGCTAGAGGAAATGATGGGCCGTCTCGACAAGGCTGCCGCTTAACAAGCCGCTTTACAAAAATTTATTTTTCAAAAGCCCTCATTATTTTCCGATGGGGGCTTTTTTTATGACGCAACATAAAGAGACAAATCCACAACTGTGGATATATTTTGTATGCATCTGATTTTCTTGTATAATGAAGGTGATTCTGGGAACTTCTTCTCCCTTTGCTTTTGACATCATCTTTATCAGGTTCTTCACTCTCGTGTATCAAGAACTTTCAGACAATCGCTTTACAAAACTCGGCAAGCCCGCGCGCATATGGGCTGTGCCGGCGATTCATGGAGATAAGGACCGCCTCACAGCTATCCACGATGCTTTACTAGAGCGTTTTTGCCCCGGCGACAGACTCGTCTATCTCGGAAACTATACAGGCTACGGCTTAGCCTCCCGCGCAACCATCGATGAATTACTAACCTTCCGCCGCCTCCTTTTATCCCTGCCGGGAATGAGAATTGATGACATCGTTTACTTACGGGGCATACAAGAAGAAATTTGGCTTAAGCTTCTCCAACTGCAATTCGCCCCGCACCCTTCGGATGCGCTTTTATGGATGCTCGGCAACGGACTAAGTCACACGCTTGAATCATACGGGATCAGTCCCCATGACGGCATCATCGCCGCGCAGGAAGGCGTTATGAGCTTAACACGCTGGACCAGCAAAATACGCGATACCTTACGCCGCCAGCCGGGGCACGATACATTCTATACACAGATGCGCCGTGCCGCTTTTACACCGCAAGACACAGCCTACCCCATGCTTTTCGTCCATGCAGGGATAAACCCTGCCCGCGCCCTAAACGATCAAGGGGATTCTTTTTGGTGGGCCGGAAAAATGTTCAGCGATATCGTCATTCCATATGAGCCTTTTCAAAAGGTTGTTCGCGGCTTCGACCCCTCGCATAAAGGCGTCCATCTAAACTGTGTGACCGCAACTATCGACGGTGGCTGCGGCTTTGGCGGCCCCCTCACCTGCGCGGGCTTTGAGCCAAACGGCACGCTTTATGAGATGCTGGAAGTCTAAACATACCCTTTCTCTATAAAAAACGAAGGGTTTAAATATCTCCGCCGTTCAAAGAACAGTGAGATTAATTCCCTACCCCCAAAAGAAATTTTTTATTTTGTGATCCAGCCTTTGTAAGCGCGCGTACAAAAACTACAAACAAAAGAGAACAAATATAGTCTTATATTATTTTAAAAGCCCTAACCCTAAAAAAGGCACAAAAAAATGAACTACATAGACGATATACAAACCCGCGAATCAAATATGTCCTACATTCGCCACGCTATGAACGCCCCCTTGTTAGAGCGTGAAGAAGAGCTAGGCTTGGCACGACGATGGAAGGAGAAAGGCGACAAAAAAGCCCTTCATCGTCTTGTAAACGCTTATGCGCGCCTCGTTATCGCGATGACGGCCAAATTTCGTCACTATGGCTTGCCGCGCGGCGACCTGATTCAGGAAGGCAATATCGGAC
>JBNKRZ010000043.1:0-9256 GCA_050297015.1 Alphaproteobacteria bacterium
CGTTCTTGCTCATCTGTGCCGCCGGGTCTACACGATCGAGCGCCATAAGCCGCTTCTCTTGCTCGCGGAGAAAATGTTCGAGCGGCTAAAATTGTGGAATATCACATCCATCGCCGGAGACGGCATGAAAGGCTGGCCCAATCAGGCACCTTTTGATGCGATTATATGTACCGCTTGCGCGCAGGGAGAACCGCCGCATGCCTTGCTGGAACAGCTTAAAATCGGTGGGAACCTTATTATTCCGGTCGCGTTGGAGGGGGAGCAAGTCCTGCGCCGTTACAAAAAGGAAGGCGACGATACCTTCGCGGTGAAGGATATAATGCCTGTGCGCTTTGTGCCGCTCTTGCCTAATCTG
The DNA here is from genome assembly GCA_050297015.1 of Alphaproteobacteria bacterium. GTDB lineage: Bacteria > Pseudomonadota > Alphaproteobacteria > Micavibrionales > Micavibrionaceae > JACKJA01. Next base: position 356 of record JBNKRZ010000043.1, read on the forward strand.
GCCCCGGCGAGCGAAAAGGCTGCGGATCAACCCGTTTACTCTCAAATGTGAAGCGTGTATTTTAAAGGCATGATACGTCTCCGCTTGTTCACTGTTTTTTGTTCTCTTTTTCTGGCTTCTTGTTTTGGGAGTCAGTCGCCTGCGCCCTATACGCATTACGGGACACATGGCGGAGCGGATAGCGCCGGCGCGCATGCTGTGCGCCGGGGGGACACGCTGTGGAATATTTCCGAGCGTTACCGCCTGTCGATGCAGGATGTGATTTACGTGAACAAACTCCGCCCGCCTTATGTGCTGGCCGTGGGGCAACGCTTGAAGCTGCCGCCACCGACGACTTACAAGGTGCGCCCCGGCGATAGCCTCTATACGATTTCCCGGACTTTTAATGTGAGCGCAACGCAGCTTGCCCGGCAAAATCACCTTGCGCCGCCTTATGTGATTCATCCGGGGGAAAGTCTGCGGCTGCCTTCGCAGGTGACTATGCATAAACGTACGACACAACGGATTGCGCGTGTTTCAACGGGGGCTTCTGCGTCTTCGGCACCGACGCCTCTGGCGAAACCCTCCGGGGCTTCGGCTGTGAAGCCGGAGACAAAGCCCGCTGTTAAAAAAGCGCGTGTGGCCGTCACGAAAAGCACCCCGGCCCGTAGCTCCAGCAAATTCGGCTGGCCTGTTGAGGGAGCGGTTATTTCCGACTATGGCCCGAAAAAGGGCGGTCTGCACAATGATGGACTGAATATTAAAGCCCCGAAAGGCGCGCCGGTGCGCGCTGCGGAAAACGGCGTGGTTGTTTATGCCGGGCGCGAGCTGGAGGGGTATGGCAATCTGGTTCTCGTGCGCCATGCCGACCGCTGGATGACGGCTTATGCGCATATGGATCGTGTGCTCATAAAACGGGGGGATACGCTCAAGCGCGGGCAAAGCCTCGGCACGGTGGGAATGACCGGGAATGTTCCGGTGTCCCAGTTGCACTTTGAAGTGCGCCGGGGAACGGAAGCCCTGAACCCGCAGCTCTATCTTGATAAGAAGGGGTAGTGATGTTTGATGTGGCTTTTGATGCTGTGGGGGCCTATAACGCGGTGATGCTCTTGATTATGGGGCTGGTTTTTTCCGGGGTTGGTGCGGCGATGATTGGCTATGCTGTCTATACGCGCCGGGCATGGGTGCGTGTACGCGGGCGCATTGCCGGGGTCCGAGAGCAGAAGGGCGGCAAAAACGGTACGATGTACACAGCCGTTTTTGAATATCCCGGCCCGGACGGTAAACTGATCCGGTCCGCCGCCGGATCGAGTAGCAGTATGCTGAGTGATAAGGTTCCCGGAACAGATGTTAATTTGCTGGTCAACCCGAAGGATCCTTATGATGTGCGCCGTCCGGGTGTGATCCTGTTCATTTTCGGTGCGTTTTTCGCTGCGCCGGGTGTTTTTCTGCTTTCAATGGCATTGCGCGATTTTGAATTCAATATTTATTTGGTTTTGATCTTTTTGGCCATTATCGGGGTGATGGTTTTTAGAGTGACTAAACTTCTTAAACCGCATGATCGATGGGAAAGCCCGAAAGAGTTTATTGCCCGCATGAAGGAAGAGCATGATGAAGAAAAAGAAGAGCGTGGCACGATGCTTGAGGAGCATGAGGTGCGGGTGCGCCTGCGTAAACATGACCTCCGGGTTTTGCTGTGGTCACCGGTGAATTTTTTAATCGCTATAGGACTTCTGGTGTGGAGTGCCTACGTTTGGCAGGATACGAAAGACTTTCTCGCGGTCGCAGTGCAGGAACGCGGCGAAGTCGTGCGGCTGGAAAGTGAACGTGATTCTGATGGTGATGTGACGTATCGCTCGATTGTTTCCTATATCACGCAGGAAGGCGAAAAGATTGAATTCCGTGACAAAGTGTCGAGCAATCCGCCCTCTCATGAAAGAGGCGACATTGTAGAGGTGCTCTACGATCCGACGGCTCCCGAAAAGGCATGGATTGATCGTGGGGTATGGAATTGGACCGTGCCCGGCGCTTTGGCCGGGGTGGGTTTTTTGTTCATATGGTGGACTTTGTGGAATGTTTCCAGAGTAAGGCGGCGGCTCCGGCGGCGGTAGGCTCTATCCCACGGGAACGCCGTTATAGCCCCACAAATGGTACGGATGGCCGGAAAGCTGCACGAATATACGATCCGGGTGGATGTGCATTCTTTCGTGCAACAGATCGGAAAGTGCCGCGATGTATTGGGGCGCGTCCTCTTCGGGAAGGCCCAGACTTTTCAGGTGGACGAAGGCGCAGCTTCCGGTCTCGCCGCCAAAGCTCATGGGGATGTCGGTTTGCAGGGCAACCATGATTCGGCTCTCCGGTTTGCCGGTAATTGCGGCGACGGTTTTGGAGGCCGCTTCAACAAAATGAGCGTGAGAGACGGCATCTTCGTGAACGTTTGTTTGGATTAGTAAATAGGGCATGCCGCTTTCCTTCCTATAGGTGTGAATTTTCCTTCGTAAGCTCTTGCCTTTGGAGCGTATCTCTTTATAGTCCCGTACAGTTTCCAAAAGTAAAGAGAAAAAAGGAAAAATATTATGCTGATATCACAGGCTTATGCCGCCGGGGCGGATGTGGCTGCTGCTGCTGCGCCGGGCGCGGGAGAAGCGTTTATGATGAATATGCTGGTTGTTGTCGTGATGGTGGGCTTGTTCTACGTCTTGATGATTATGCCTCAGCAAAAGCGTTTCAAAAAACACCGTGAAATGATTAATGAGCTGAAAAAAGGCGACAAGGTGATTGTCGCCGGCGGGCTGGTCGGCAAGATCGACAAAGTCGTTCCCGGTGAAGAAGAAATGACGGTCGAACTGGCCAAGGGCGTCGTTGTAACGGTTTTGCGTTCAACGGTTCAAAACAAGGTAGAAAAGTAAGGTTATTGCAACCATGATCCAAATTCCCCGCTGGAAAGCGATTTTAATTCTGACCCTCTGTGTGCTGGCGTTTTTGTATGCCGCACCAAACATGATGGGAAGCGCTTTGCGTGCCAAGCTGGCGGATTTGCCGGGCTGGTTGCCGACCAAAACGGTGAGCTTGGGGCTGGATTTGCAAGGCGGTTCGCATTTGTTGTTGGAAGTCGATACGGACGCCGTAGTTAAGGAACGCGCCGAAGGGCTTTTGTCCGAGGCACGGAGCCAGCTTCGTAAGGAAAAAATCGGTTATACCCGTATTTCAGGATTGCCGACCGGGCTGCGCCTTGCGTTGCGCGATACCGCCGATGAGTCAAAGGTCAAAAAAATCCTGCGGGACATCGATCAGGATATCGAGGTGCTGGTTAGCGAAGATGGCAAAACGCTGGAGGCCACGTTTAACGATATTGCGCTTAAGAAAATTCAGGATCAAACGATCGGTCAATCGATTGAAATCGTACGCCGCCGGGTTGATGAAACCGGAACGCGCGAGCCCGTCATTACCCGTCAGGGCGAAGACCGGATTATTGTACAGCTTCCCGGCGTGGAAGACCCGCAATACGTTAAAAAAATTCTGGGAAAGACCGCGAAGCTGACATTCCATTTGGTGGACAATACGGGCCGTTCCGCGGGTACGCTTTCTTTGCCTTCTATTGAAAATCCGGCGGAGAAGGTCAAAGTTGAGCGCCGTCCGATGATAAGCGGCGATATGCTGACCAATGCGCAATATTGCCAGACACAATATGGCCAGTCCGCTGTGTGCTTTAATTTGAACGGGATTGGGGCCAAGAAGTTCTGCCGCGTGACTCGTGAACATTCCGGTGCGCTGTTTGCGATTGTTCTGGATAACGAAGTGGTGAGTGCGCCGCGCATTAATGAGCCGATCTGTGGGGGTGCGGGGCAGATTTCCGGTTCCTTCAGTGTGCAGGAAGCCAACGATCTGGCGCTTTTGCTGCGGGCCGGGGCTTTGCCGGCGCCGCTGAATATTCTGGAAGAACGCACCGTTGGCCCGTCACTGGGCGCTGACTCGGTGGAAGCCGGGAAAATCGCCAGCCTTGTCGGGCTTGTTTTTGTCTTGCTGTTTATGGGTAGCTCTTACGGCCTTTTCGGGATCATGGCAAATGGTGCTTTGGTGGTGAATATGGCGCTTATTTTCGCGCTGCTGTCGGGGTTGCAGGCGACATTGACCTTGCCGGGGATCGCGGGGATTGTCCTGACCGTTGGGATGGCGGTGGATGCCAATGTCCTGATTTTTGAGCGTATCCGGGAAGAGGTGCGCAAGGGGCGCTCTGCCTTGGCCGCTGTAGATGCCGGTTATGCCCGCGCGATGGCGACGATTATTGACTCCAATTTAACATCGCTGATTGCTGCGTTGATCCTTTTTTCCTTTGGTACGGGGCCGATTAAGGGCTTCGCCGTAACGCTGGGGATCGGGATTGTGACATCGTTTTTCTCCGCGATTTGGGTCACGCGCCTGATGGTGGTGCATTGGCTCCAGAAAAAGAAACCGAACAGCTTGCCGCTTTAAAAATGTGAATAACAAAGACAAAAGAAAAAGAAAGAGTGAAAGACAATGAAAGGTTTTCGTTTAATCCCTGACGATACGGATATTGATTTTATCGGTAAGCGTTATCTGGCGTTTGCTTTCTCGTTGTTTATTGTTTTGGGCTCGTTTGCGTCTTTCTCTATTAACGGCTTGAACTTCGGGATTGATTTTAGCGGCGGGACGATGATGGAAATCCGCACCCCCGAAGCACCGGACCTTAGCGCTATGCGGACGGTTTTGAATGGTCTGGATATGGGCGCGGTCTCTATTCAGGAATTCGGCGCGCCGGAGGATCTTATGATCCGCCTGCCCAAACAGGACGAAACGCCGGAAGAGGAAGAAAAGCGCAAAACCTGTCTGGCCGAGTCTGAAAATGATACGGCAAAATGCCCCAGCCCGCAGGACATCGCCGTGCAAAAGGTGCGGGGTTATCTGGACGAAACGTATGGCGAAGATAAGGTAGAATACCGCCGGACCGAATTTGTCGGCCCGCAGGTCGGGGAAGAGCTAAAGAAAGCGGGCTTGATGGCGATCCTGTTTTCTCTGGGCGGGATACTTATTTATATCTGGCTTCGCTTTGAATGGCAGTTCGGTGTGGCCGCTGTGGCGGCGCTGGCCCATGACACGATCGCGGCTGTGGGGCTGTTTTCCATTACGGGTATGGAATTTAACCTTTCAACCGTGGCGGCGGTTCTGATGATCGCCGGTTATTCGATCAACGATACGGTGGTGGTATTCGACCGGGTGCGCGAGAATTTGCGCCGCTATAAAAAGAAACCCCTGACGGAGCTGTTCAACCTGTCCACGAATGAAATGCTGGCCCGGACGATTCTGACCAGTGGTACGACGCTGCTGGCGCTGATCGCTTTGTGGCTGTTCGGGGGTGAGGTTATCCGCGGCTTTGTGAACGCGCTGGTCTTCGGGATTGTGATCGGGACGTATTCCTCGATCTATGTGGCCTCACCGATGCTGCTCTTCCTGAACGTGCGGCGGGATGGCGGTCAGACACCGGATGAGCCGGAGGCCGTTGCTGAGGGGGCTTAAATTAACCCTTTGTTAATATCCTTGCTTTAGTTATAGGCGTAAGGTTTATAACAAGGGAAAGGGTAATATCATGTCATTTGTTGCTGAAGCATTCGCCGCCGCTGTTATCGGGGAAGTCGTGCGTCAGGGGATGAATTACCTTTCCGATCGTTCGGCGCAGCCCGCTCTTGTCCCGGTGCGTAAATAATCTATAATCGTCCTTTATGGACATTACTCCTCTTATCAAACAGGGCCAGCAGGTCATTGACGGCTATGGCTCCGGCTTCTTTCGTATCGCGGGAAAGGTTTGGCGCGGGCCTGTGCTGGTCACACCGGAGGAGACATTTCCTTTAACGTATCATCCTGAGGACCGCAGGGATGAGGGATCTGCCGTTCTGGATTACGAAAAGATTCTTCGCTGCGCTCAGAATGACAGAAATATGGAAATTCTTTTGGTTGGTATGGGGAAAGCTATGCAGCCGCTCGATCCGGCGATACGGCAACAGTTTCGCGATAAGGGCATTATCGTCGAAATGATGGGAACGGCCGCCGCTTGCCGGACATATAATGTCTTGATGCCCGAAGGGCGTAGCGTAGCGGCGGCGCTGATTCCTATTTCAGGTTAGAGGCCGCAAAGTCCCAGTTCACCATGTGATCCAGAAACTTCTCGACATAAACGGGGCGAGCGTTGCGGTAATCAACGTAGTACGCATGTTCCCACACATCGCAGGTGAGCAGCGCCGTTTTGCCGTGAACCAGCGGCGTGTCGGCATTGGCCGTTTTCATGATTTCCAGTTTGCCGGAGGCATCATCCTGCACCAGCCAGCCCCAGCCGGAGCCGAATTGCGTTACGCAAGCATTGATGAATGCCTCGCGGAAAGCATCATAGCCGCCGAGGTCGCTGTCGATTTTGGCCGCTAAAGCCGCAGGGAGATCACGTCCGCCGCCGTTCGGGGAAAGGCAGTTCCAGAAAAAGCTGTGGTTCCAGACTTGCGCGGCATTGTTGAAAATTCCGGCCTGCGCGTCATTGCCCGCGGTGGCTTTGATGATCTCCTCCACCGGCTTGGTGGCGAGGTCTGTCCCCTCCAGCAGCTTGTTACCGTTCGTGACGTAAGCGGCGTGGTGCTTGTCGTGGTGGAATTCGAACGTTTCCGCGCTCATATGCGGTTCGAGGGCATCATAGGCAAAGGGCAGTTCCGGTAATTCCAAAGGCATGGGGCTCTCCATTGTTGGTTCGTAATGATAATCTGTCTCATAAACTATTATTTTTTGAACAAAGGGCAAGGAAAAATGTGACAAAAGATCTTTGTCATTGCGAGGGAGCAAGGCGACCGAAGCAATCCAGAGCCACAAGGAAAGGTTCTGGATTGCCGCGTCGGCCCTATGGGCCTCCTCGCAATGACGATATCAGAAAATGAAAAAAATCTTTCCAGGTAACCTTTTGTAAAATATTTGTATTTACAATAATCACAGGTTTTGGGAAGTAAACACGGGAAAGGTTCACAAAATGGCCATTACACCGATCGACGGAAACGTACCGGTTTCCGGGGTTCAGAAGAATCAAAAGCCGGCTTTGGAAGCGAAGAAAACGGATGGGGGATCATCTTCATCCGTGCCTCAGGATATCGTCGAGATATCTAAAGCAGCCCAGCAAAAGGTTGAAGAAAGCGCAAAACTGAAAGATCAACAGGAAGCGCGTGCCACCGCGGCGCAAGTTCGCGGCCAGCTTGAGCAAAGTGATGTTAGTCTCAGCAACGGGCGCGTTGCTTAGTGGGCTGGCTCTAGACCGCTTCTTTTTCTTTTAGCCATAAGTCAAGATCACGGAGGGCGCGGGCGGCGATAGCCGGTTTGCGCTCTTTCTTTTTGATTTTTTGGCGTTTGCCGTTCGGCCCGGCGGGGAGCGGCTCCAGCGGCGGGAACAGGCCGAAATTTACGTTCATGGGCTGGAAATGTTTGGCATCCGCGCCGCCGGTGATGTGGGTTAGAATCGCGCCCATCGCCGTGGTCGCGGGCGGGGTGTCTGTGTTTGTGTTGTTGATTTCCGCCGCCGCCAGCCGTCCGGCCATGAGGCCCACGGCCGCGCTCTCCACGTAGCCCTCACAGCCTGTAATCTGTCCGGCGAAACGGATCGCGGGGCGGGATTTCAGGCGGAGCTGTTCGTCCAATAAAGTCGGGGAGTTTATAAAGCTGTTGCGGTGCAGGCCGCCAAGACGCGCGAAGTCTGCCTCCTCCAGACCGGGGATCATGCGGAAGACGCGGGCTTGGTCGCCGTATTTCATCTTGGTCTGAAAACCCACCATATTATAGAGCGTGCCCAGCGCGTTATCTTGCCGGAGCTGAACCACCGCGTGGGCGGGCGCGCCAGTGTGCGGGTTGGTCAGGCCAACGGGCTTCATCGGGCCGAAACGCAATGTCTCCGGGCCACGGGAGGCCATAACCTCCACGGGCATGCAGCCCTCAAAATAGGGTGTATCCTTTTCCCAGTCCTTGAATTCGATTTTCTCGGCATCGAGCAGGGCTTGCACAAAGGCGTTATATTGATTTTCATCCAGCGGGCAGTTGATGTAATCCGCGCCTTCGCCCTTGTCGTAGCGCGATTGGAACCACGCCACATCCATGTTGATGCTTTCCTTGTGGATGATTGGGGCGATGGCGTCGAAAAAGGATAGCGATTCCGCGCCGGTCATATCCTGTATGGCTTTAGACAGCGCATCGCTGGTCAGCGGCCCCGTCGCGATAATCACATGCGCCCAGTCGGCAGGGATGTCGGAGATTTCGCCGTTCTCAATGGTAATCAGCGGATGGTCGTTCAAGGCTTTTGTGACGGCATCGGAGAAGGCGTCGCGGTCCACGGCCATTGCGCCGCCCGCCGGGACTTTCGTTTGATCGCCCATCGCCATAATCAGGGAATTGCAGCGCCGCATTTCTTCATGTAACAGGCCGACGGCGTTATTCTCCGGATCGTCGGAGCGGAAAGAATTCGAGCACACAAGTTCCGCGCAGCCGCCCGTTTTATGGGCAGGGGTCAGTTTTTCCGGGCGCATTTCGTGGAGGATTACGGAGATGCCCGCCTGCGCTGCTTGCCATGCGGCTTCGCTGCCCGCCAGCCCCGCGCCGATGATGTGGAGTGTTTTGTTTGCCATGGGCGGTACCTAGCACGTCTTTGCGTGCTTTTCCAGTTGGAACTTGTCTTCTTTTGTGGATTTATGATACAAGCGCCCCTTATGGAAGATGTGTGTAAAGGTATTAGGTCTGGAGTATGGAAGACGGATGGCGGATCAGCCTTGCGCCTGATTGTTGATGGTGATGTGGTGCGGGGGACTTATGCGACTATTCATGGTCAGCCGATACCCGGACAGGAATTTCCGATTATCGGTTTTGTGAATGACGAATTGATTGGATTTGTTT
>JBNKRZ010000044.1:0-14577 GCA_050297015.1 Alphaproteobacteria bacterium
ATTTTTCAAATACGGTTTTGATTATGACTTCGAATCTGGGGGCGGAGCATCTCGTGACTCTGGAGGAGGGGCAAGATGTTGAAGAAGCCCGCGATAAGGTCATGGATGTGGTGCGCGCTTCTTTCCGCCCGGAATTCCTGAACCGCCTGGATGATACATTGTTGTTCCGCCGTTTGGGCCGCGAACAGATGGCGGGAATCGTCGATATCCAGCTTTCCGGTTTGCGTAAGCTGCTTGATGAGCGCCGGATTACGATGACGATTGATGATAAGGCTAAAAGTTGGCTGGCCGACCGGGGGTATGAGCCTGCCTATGGCGCGCGGCCATTGAAACGCACGATTCAGACGGAATTGCAAAACCGCTTGGCTGAAATGATCCTGCAGGGCGAGATTAATGATGGTGCAACAATTGATGTTGGCATCAAGGGGGATGAGCTTGAATTCTCTGTCAAAAGCGATGTGTCCGGCACGCAATCGGCGGCTTAAACCGGGAGAAAAGCTTTTCCTTGGTATGATCGTCTCTTGATGTTAGACTTCATCAGGAAAATCTGTTTTGCCTTGTTCAAGGACTATTCTCATGCGTCATATTACAACTTTGTTTTCTCTTTTGCTTTTGTCGGCCTGTTCCACGGTGATTGATAAATCACAGCAGGAAATTACGATTGAAACGCCGGGCGCGCAAGAAGCGCTTTGTATGCTTGAAAACCGGGATATGAAGTATAAGGTGCGCGCGCCGGATACGATCATGATTACAAAGACGCAAAAGCCGATTAACGTGCGGTGCTTGGCGCCGGGTAACCGTGAAAAGACGATTGTTTTAGAGCCGGAGATTTCTGAAAACGCTATAGGGAATATAGCAACGGGCGTTTTGCCGGGACTTTTTGTCGATTATGAAACGGCGTCTATGTATAAGTTTCCGGAAGTCGTAAGCGTCGATTTCACCGACGTTCCGGCTAAGCGGATGCCCTTGCCGGCCTATCAACAGCTTTTGAATGAAAATCCGATGTTGATGGAAATGGAGGAATTTCGTCCCGGCCGTAGCGCGCTTCAGCGTGACCGTTACCAGCAAACACCGACCTTGCAGCGGATCGACCGTGAGGGTGCTTTAATTGAGCAGACCTCTGAAATGACGGACGTCACGGGCGGTACCTTTACCGTGCAGGATTCGTCCGCTAGCTCTTCATCGCAAAGCCAATCGACGGCCGAGAGCTTAACGCATTCCATGAATCCGCAGGTTTTCGCGCCGTCGGCTTCTGAAACTTCTGTTTCTCCGTCTTATGGTGGCGTCCAGCGTGATTCGCAGGGGTATGAGGTTCCGGCCAGTACAGGCATGCCAACCGCTTTGACTCCGGAATATTGATGGCGCGATGACGCACCCCACCAAAACTTACTTTCTGTGTGGCATCGGCGGCAGCGGTGTCAGCGCTCTTGCGCGGCTTTTGCTGGCGCAAGGGGCGCGCGTTAGGGGCTCCGACCGTGCTTACGACCGGGGCGAGAGTCTGGAGAAATTTTCCCGGCTTGAGCGAGAGGGTGTCGCGCTTTTTCCTCAGGACGGCAGCGGTGTAACGGCGGATGTTGATCTTTTGATCGTTTCCAGTGCGGTGGAGGAAACCGTGCCCGATGTGAGAGCGGCGCGTGCGTGTGGTGTTGCGATTCGCAAACGGGCGGAGCTTTTGGCCGACTTGTTTAATGCCGGGCGGGGAATCGGAATTGGCGGGACGAGTGGTAAGACAACCGTGACGGCGATGATCGGTCATATGCTCGCGGAATGCGGGCGCGATCCGACTATTGTTAATGGTGGTCTGATGCTTAATTTTCCCGGTGAGAGGGGCGATTTTCCCTCTAACTGCGTTATTTCTGAACGTGAAGAGGCTGATTTTGTCGCTGAACTGGATGAAAGTGACGGTTCAATCGCGCTTTTTACTCCCGATATAGCGGTTTTGACCAATATAACCCTCGATCATAAGCCGATTGATGAGCTTTTGCCTTTGTTCCGTAATTATTTAGGAAAGGCAAAAACAGGCTGCGTTCTCAATTTAGACGATCCGGAGAGTGTACCTCTCAAAGACGTACACCCTAAAACGCTGACATTCGGAATTGAAAATGCTTTGGCGACCTTGAATGCGACGGATTTGCGCCCCCGTCCGGACGGTATATCGTTTGCCTTGGGGGATATTGATGTCTCTCTGGTTGTGCCGGGCCGTCATAACGTGGCAAATGCTTTGGCTGCGCTGGCGGTGGCGCGTCTTTTGAACCTTTCGCTGGAAAAGGCGGCGGCGGCCTTATCGACCTTTAAGGGAACGCGGCGGCGGCTGGAGTTACTTGGCTCGGCGAATGAGATCGCTGTGTTTGATGATTTTGCTCATAACCCGGACAAGATCGCCGCCAGCCTTTCAACCCTGAAGGAGTTTTCGGGGCGTGTATTTGTCATTTACCAGCCGCATGGATATGGACCAACAAAACTTTTGAAAAACAGTCTTGTATACTCTTTTCTTAACAATATGGGTGAGGATGATATTCTCTTGATGCCGGAGATATATTACGCAGGCGGCACGGCGGAGAAGACGGTTTCTTCACGGGATATCATCGAGGGCGTTCTTGCGGGCGGCCAGCAAGCGCGCTTCTTTGAAACCCGCGATGAAATTATACCCTACATCGCGGAAAATGCGCGCGGCGGCGATCGTGTGATCGTTATGGGGGCGCGTGATGACACCTTGAGCGATTTTGCGCAGACGATTTTAGATCAACTGGCGTAGCGTTCTTCCAAGAGGGCCAACATGGTTAGCAGGCCGTGATCGGTGCCGCCTTGCGGCCGGCCGGGCTTGGCGGTGTCTTGCCAGCCGTAGATATCGAGGTGTATCCAGTCGGTTTTTTCATCAATAAAACTTTCGAGGAACAGGGCGCTGTAAATCAAATCGCCGGGTACGCGCGCGCTGTTGACCAGATCGGCAACGGGACTTTCAATCAGCTTGCTATAAGGTTGCCAAAGCGGCATGGCCCAGACCGGGTCTTTTGTGTCTTGCGCCAGTTTTTGTGCCGCCTTTGCCAGTTTGTCGTTGTTTGAAAATAGCGCGGCAATATCGTTGCCCAGCGCCGCCATAGCTGAGCCGGTCAGTGTGGCAAAGTCGATCAGCAGGTCGGGCGCGTCTTCGCAGCCATAGGTCAGCGCATCAGCGAGGACCAGACGCCCTTCCGCATCCGTGTTGGTGTTTTCTACGGTTAGGCCTTTGCGGCTGGGAAGGATGTCGCCGGGGCGGTAAGCGCCGCCGGACACGTCGTTATCCACGGCAGGAATGAGGACACGTACACGTACAGGGCATTTGATTGCCAAGAGAATATGGGCCAAGGCCAGAACATGCGCCGCGCCGCCCATATCTTTCTTCATTTTGGACATCGCCCCTGTGGGCTTGAGGTTCAGTCCGCCCGTGTCAAAGCATACGCCCTTACCAACCAGTGTGACGAGCGGGGCATCCTTTGCGCCGGCTGTTATTTCAATCAAGCGTGCCGCGCGCGGGCTGGCTTTCCCGACGGTATGGATAAGGGGGAATCCCTTTTCCAGTGCCGCGCCCTTTGTTACTTTGATCTTTAATCCGTGTTGTTCGGCGAGGGCACGGGCGGTTTGCTCCAGCTCTTCCGGACCCATATCGTTAGCGGGCGTGTTGATGAGCGTGCGGATCAGACATATTCCTTCAATCAAAGTCTGAGCACGTTTTTTGTCAGCCTCTTTCGGCCAGAGCAGGCGCGGCGCAACGGAATCGGAATTTTTATAGCGGTCAAAACGGTAGGCGGACAATCCCCAGCCGATGCAGGCGGCGGTTTGTTCCTCTGGCTTTAGATGTGTCGTTTCAATTTCAAATACGGCTTTTTTGATGAAATTAGGGCTCATAGCTTTTTCGATTACAGAAGCCGCGGCGGAAAAATCAGAGGATTGCGCCGGAGAGGCTACGCCCAGCAAGAGAGCCGAGAGTGTGCCGTCCTTTCCAAAGGCTAACAAAGTTTGCCCCGGTTTGGCTGTGAAATCTTCTTCACTGATTTGCGTTTGTAGCGCTTTGGTTTGTTTGGCTTCCCAGCTTTTGAATTTTTTTGCCGTAAGAGGAATAATGGACACGGCTTTTTTCTTCGTGCTGGAGATAAAAGAAGGCGAAGCGGAAAAAAGAACGGATGACATGCGAAAACCTGTATAGCTAAAGACGTTTGCTCATTTTTGAATGCTCAGTATAGAAGAATCTTATGTGGATGAACAGGGGATCAAACTTTACATTTTTATTGGAAATCATAAGAATGAATCCAGAATAATAAGACTTTAAAAGGGATGTTTTTTGGGGAAGTATGCTCAAATATTTCGGGGTGCGGCTTATAAAGGCGCGCACCTCATTTCTCAAGGGAGGCGAAGAATTGAGTCTCTTTCTCAGGAGTGGCATAAAAAATATCTATATGAACCGAATGTAACGGCTCCGCCCATCCCACGCCATTGGGAACACCGCTATTTCACGGTTGAGGGTGTTGATGTGCCTTGTTATTGGGCACCGGCTGACCGACAGAATAAAATATTAACTTTATGTACCGGACTCAATTCGACGCCGGGGTTTTATAAAAATTTTGTTGAACAACATAACAAAATGGGCGCTTCCGTCCTGATGCAGAGCTTGCCGTCGCCAGATGATTTACCCCCAGTCCCGGAAGGCGAAGATCGCTTTGTGCCGCTTTATCACAAAATAGCGGAGAGCTTTTATGGTGATGTATTGCCAGATTTTATGGACGAACATCCCTATACGCCGAAGATTCTCTACACGCATTCGACGGCAGGGCAGTTATTTTTGAACCGTCATAAGGATCCGGAAAAAGCGCATCAAATAGCATCGTGCATTGATTCGGCGGTTCATTTGGCGCCTTTCATTAGCGCAGCCAATATTTCAAAGATAGGTTTGCTTAATCAGGCCCGGCGTTTTTTCTATATGAGGGGACGCGCCAACCATCCCGTTCACAAGGAAATGCGCTATATGGATGAAGGGCTTGGATTTGATCGTTTGCACCGTCTGTGGTGTCGTGTGGCGAGGGAGCCGCTAACGACAAGCTCTGATAAGAATCCTCTCCATGTTCATATTGCTGAACTTATGCGGCACGGTGAATCATTATATGATGAGTTGCTTGAAAACGGACTTCCCAAAACAGGTTTGCCCCAATTGATAGTTGCCGGAGATATAGATACGGTTTCTTGCAACAAGGTTCTCAGAAAACTTGTGACGTCCGGAATTTCTGAAAAAATGAATCTTTTGATGATTGATGATGTCTCTCACAATCCTTTGCTGGAACAGGGGAAAAGATTTTCTCTTCCGATATATCAAGCTACATCTTTGTTGGCTGACGGTTATGCTTATGATAAGGCGCTTTCTCGTGTTAATGAGCCTGGGAATATGACGGTGTATCAGCCCTCCGATCCGTTTTTACAAAAACATCTTTTGTCTTCATGGGGCGAAAAGACCGGGAAACGCTTTATTCAGACAGCGCGCAGTCTGATCGCTCCGGCGTTAAAAGAGCCATCGTAAGCGTTTGGATTTTCCAAGGAAAATGGCGGACACGGTGGGATTCGAACCCACGATAGAGTTACCCCTATACTTCCTTAGCAGGGAAGCGCCTTCAGCCACTCGGCCACGTGTCCACAGGGAAGGTATGAGTTACCAGTTATCGCCAGCCAGATCAAGTATAAGAAAACCTAATCCAGATAATTTTCGTCTTTGAGCTTTTTGTGCATGCCGAAATCGTGTTTGACGACCATCAGGAAACCTACGAGCACGAACAAAACCGCTAGAGTGAGAAAGGCTTTCCACAGGATAGCCCAGCTTAGAAAGTCGAACCATATCTGGCCGATGAACAGGCCCGCGGCAGTTATGGCGATGGCAATCAGGGCGGTCAGGAGGAATTGATGCATGGGGGGCTCCTTCTAGGATTTCGGGCGTTCCATAGCGACGAGGAAGGCTTCCCGGTCGAAGAAGAGCAACATGCGGCGGCTTTCGCGTTCCATCGTCACAACGCGCCAGCCTTCTTCCCCGTTTTTATTCAGGAACTCCGAAAATTTGACCGGGTCGACCTTTGATCCCCCCAGGAACAGCGAGCCGAGCATGCTTTCGCGGTAGATGACAACTTTGTATTCGTACTTTTGAGTCATGATTTTATCCTGTATTCCTTTATATAGTTCTATAGTTCGTTGTTCATTTGGGGCGATAGGGTGGTGGTGCCTTATTGATTTTAAAGGGTTTTTTATTAGTCCGTTTCTTCCCCTGTTTTTTGTGCTCCTTCCATCCGGGCCGTGCTTTTTGTTGAAGGATTATATGCCTATTCATGCCTGCGTGCAAAGCATTATTTGCTTTTTTATGGTTGTTGATGGTACGCGATACGTATCACGTAGTACGTACCGCGTGGGCGAGGAGGGGGGTCATGGGTGTTTTTCTCCTTTATCGCGTCATCCCCTGAATTCGTGAAACGAACAGAAATATGCATAACTCGTGACTACAGCATCTAGAACCTGCTAACGCAGATTCGGGGAATGACGTCATTTAAGACAACTTCGCTTTCAACAACTCATTCACCATAGCCGGGTTGGCTTTGCCCCCCGATTTTTTCATGACTTGCCCGACGAAAAAGCCGAATAGCTTGTCTTTCCCCCCGCGGTAGGCCTCGACCTGGCCGGGGTTTTCGGCGATGACTTCATCCACGATGGCCTCAATCGCGCCGGTGTCGGTGACCTGTTTCAGGCCCTTTTCCTCAACAATCGCGGCGGCATCTTTGCCGGAGGCGTACATTTCCGCAAACACATCCTTGGCGATTTTACCGGAAATCGTGTTGTCGGAAATCAGGCCGATCAATCCGTTTAACTGCTCTGCCGTGATCGGCGAATCTTTGATCGTCTTGCCGTCTTTGTTTAGCGCACCCAGCAGCTCGTTAATCACCCAGTTCGCGGCCAGTTTTGAATCGTTGTCGTTGGCGACGGTTTCGAAATACTCGGCCCGTGCGCGCTCGGCGATCAGGACGCTGGCGTCATAGAGGCTGAGGCCGTACGCGTCTATGAAGCGGTGCTTTTTCTGGTCCGGCAGTTCGGGCAGGGTGGCTTTTACCTCGTCGATCAGGCTTTGTTCAATCTCCAGCGGCAAGAGGTCAGGGTCCGGGAAATAGCGGTAATCGTGCGCTTCTTCCTTGGAACGCATGGAGCGTGTTTCCATCTTGGCCGGATCCCACAGGCGCGTTTCCTGCACGACTTCGCCGCCATCCTCGATCAGCTCAATCTGGCGGCGGCATTCATATTCAATGGCTTGCTGAACGGCTTTCAGGGAGTTGACGTTTTTGGTCTCCGTCCGTGTGCCGAGTTCCCCCCCCGGCTTGCGGACGGACACGTTCACATCGGCCCGCATGGAGCCTTCCTCCATATTTCCGTCACAAGTGCCGAGATAACGCAGGATCATCCGCAGTTTGGACAGGTACGCCGTGGCTTCGTCAGAGCTGCGGATATCGGGTTTAGAGACAATCTCCATCAACGCGCAGCCGCTACGATTCAAATCAACAAAGGATTTGGTCGGGTGCTGGTCGTGCAGGGATTTCCCCGCGTCTTGCTCCAGATGCAGGCGTTCAATCCCGATCTCGCGCGTGGAGCCGTCCGGCAGATCAATCTCGACAATCCCTTCACCGACGATCGGCTGGTCGAATTGAGAGATTTGGTAGCCCTGAGGCAGGTCGGCGTAGAAATAGTTTTTCCGCGCAAAAACGGATGTGGTGTTGATTTGTGCATTTAGCCCCAACCCCGTGCGCACGGCTTGCTCCACGCAATATTCGTTCAAGACCGGCAACATGCCCGGCATCGCTGCATCCACAAGAGAGACTTGGGAATTGGGCGCGGCGCCAAATGCCGTTGATGCCCCGGAAAAGAGCTTGGAGTTAGCAATGACCTGGGCATGGACTTCCATCCCGATCACCACTTCCCATTCACCTGTTTCGCCTTTAATGAGTTCAGCCATTTTGTTCCTCAGCTTTCGGTTTATTTTTCATCCATCACGCCATCGCGCGCCGGTTACAGATTATCTGTGTTTTATGCCGCTTTCTTTGTCACCAGCCCGGGCAGAGCCGTGAAGTTTGCCGCTTCTTGCAAGACACCGCCGACACGGAACAGGGTTTCTTCGTCCCATGCCTTGCCGATCAGTTGCAAGCCGAGTGGCAGACCATCGGCAGACAGACCTGCCGGTACGCTCATCCCCGGAAGACCGGCCATGTTGACCGTCACCGTGAACACGTCGTTCAGGTACATTTTTAGCGGATCGTCCTCGTTCTCACCAATCGGGAAGGCCGCGCTTGGCGTGGCCGGGGTCAGGAGAACATCGCACTGCTTGTACGCTTCGATAAAGTCATTCTGGATCAAACGGCGGACGCGCTGAG
The DNA here is from genome assembly GCA_050297015.1 of Alphaproteobacteria bacterium. Classification (GTDB taxonomy): domain Bacteria; phylum Pseudomonadota; class Alphaproteobacteria; order Micavibrionales; family Micavibrionaceae; genus JACKJA01. Next base: position 8,421 of record JBNKRZ010000044.1, read on the forward strand.
CTTTGACGTAGTAGGCGTCATAATAGCCCGCAGAGAGGACGTACGTGCCGATCATAATCCGGCGCTTGACTTCATCCCCGAAGCCTTCGGCGCGGGTGGCTTCGTACATATCCTTCAGATCGCCGTCCGGATCAACACGCAGGCCGTAGCGCACCCCGTCATAACGTGCAAGGTTGGAGGAGGCCTCCGCCGGGGCAATGATGTAGTAAGCCGGCAGCGCGTATTTCGTGTGAGGCAGAGAGACTTCGACGATTTCCGCGCCCGCATCGCGTAGCCATTCTTCCCCTTGCGCCCACAGTTTTGCGATTTCATCGGGCATGCCGTCAAGGCGGTATTCTTTGGGGATCCCAACTTTTAAGCCCCGTACGTCTCCCGTGATGGCCGATGCAAAATCGGGAACGGGAATATTGGCAGAGGTCGAATCTTTCGGATCGAACCCGGCCATGGACTTCAGGAGCAGGGCGCAATCCTCAACCGTCCGGCCAAAAACACCGGCCTGATCGAGGGAGGAGGCAAAGGCCACAATGCCCCAGCGTGAACAACGGCCATAAGTCGGGCGAATACCCGGAATGCCGCAGAAAGCCGCTGGTTGTCGGATGGAGCCGCCCGTATCCGTTCCCGTCGCCCCCATGCACAGACGCGCCGCAACGGCAGCCGCCGACCCACCGGAGGAACCACCCGGCACTAGATCGGCATCGGGGTTGCTCTGGCTGCGCCATGGGTTGATAACGTTGCCAAAGGCGCTGCTCGTGTTGGAGGAGCCCATTGCGAACTCATCCAGATTCAGCTTGCCCAGCATAACCGCGCCGTCATCGAACCATTTTTGCGTCGTGGTTGATTCATATTGTGGCACGAAATTGCCGAGAATGTTGCTGGCGGCCGTGGTTTTAACGCCCTTAGTGCAGAATAGATCTTTAATGCCCACGGGAATGCCGTCCAGCGCCCCGGCGTTCCCGGCGACCCGGCGATCATCGGACGCTTTGGCTTGTTCAAGCGCTATGTCGGGTGTTTCTGTGATAAAGGCGTTGAGGTCGCGGTGCGCTTCCATCGCGTCAATATGCGCTTGCGTGAGCTCAACAGACGTGAAGTCTTTGGCATCCAATCCCTTTAGGGCTTCGGTAATTGTTAAATGTGTTAAATCGGTCATTGTTTTTTCTCTTGTTTCGTCATTCTGAGCGCCGCGAAGACTCTTTTGTGCCGGGTCATCCTAAGGTCCTTCGCTTATGCTCAGGATGACAGGGGGGCGATTACTCGACCACCTTCGGGACAACGTAAAAATCTTCCAGTTCCTCCGGCGCGTTGGCCAGAACCTTATCAGCGCAGGCCCCGTCATTTACCTCATCCGCACGTAGGCGCAGGCTAATATCCACAGGGGAGGGCAGAGGTTCCACATTGTCGGTGTTGACCTCGCCGAGCTGTTCGACAAAGCCCAGAATGTTGGAAAGCTGCGTTGCGCGGGTGGCGACTTCTTCATCCGTTACTTTTAAACGGGCCAAAGAAGCCACCTTACGTACGGTTTGTTCATCCATTGACATGACTTGTATTTCCTTTGTTTTGAGCTTAAGTTTTTTAGCACTAGCTTTGATGGCAACGCAAGACAGGAGTTTTCAAAAATGCTGACATTAATGGACGACATGCCGGAAGGAACATTGGGAATCGTTGCCGATGGGATCGTGACGGCCAAGGATTACGAGAATGTCTTAATTCCTGCCGTTAACAAGATGCTGGAAAAACAGGATAAAGTGCGCGCGCTTTATGTCACCGCGCCGGACTTTACCGGCTATGACGCCGGCGCGATGTGGGATGATGCGAAAGTGGGGTTTGCTCACCTGACCGCGTGGGAGCGCATCGCTATCGTCACGGATGTTGAATGGCTGCGCATGATGGTGAGCGGCGTGTCTTTCCTGATGATGGGGCATGTAAGGCTCTTTAAGGGCGATGAAATTGATGCTGCCAAAGCATGGGTGTTGGAATAGATGGCCATTGGGGGCTTGAAGGATATCGCCGACCAATGTCCGCGCCCGGCGCGCCTGTTGGGGCTGGATATCGGGAAAAAGACCATCGGGCTGGCTGTATCGGATAGCGCTTTGAGCATTGCCACGCCGCTGGAGACGATCAAGCGCACGAAGTTCACGGCAGATATTCAGGCGTTAAAGAACGTTATAACCGACTACGAAATCGGTGGCTATGTGCTCGGCTGGCCGGTGAATATGGATGGCAGCGAAGGGCCCTCTTGTGACCGTGTGCGGGCTTTCGCCGATGAGATGACGAAGCACCCTGATGTTTTTGGCGACGATCCGTGGATCGCGCTGTGGGATGAGCGGTTATCCACAGTTTCCGTGGAAGAGTTTGTGGATGAAGTGGTGGAAAAACGTGCAACCCGCCGTGGCGCAAAGGATAGCGGACTCATAGATAAACTCGCCGCGCAGGTGATTTTGCAGGGCGCGGTGGATTATCTTTCCTCTGTTAAGCCGTAACGCGATAATTCATGCCCGTGGGTGCGGATCCATTTTTTCCCGGTTTCATAATCTGTGGAGAGTTCCCCGCATAAATCCCAAAAATCTTTGCTATGGTTCAGGTGGGTGAGGTGTGCGACTTCGTGGGCAACGACGTAATCAAGGCTTCCCCACGGCGCAAATATCAGTCGCCATGAAAAGGATAGCGTGCCGTCCGCACTGCACGACCCCCAGCGGCTTTTGGTGTCGCGGACAGAAACGTTCTTGATGCTCTTATTTATAGTAGCGGCTTTCTCATGAGCCAGAGCGCTCAAGGTTTGTTTAGCCTCTTCGCGCAGGAAACGCTTTACCCGCGTGTTCAAAGCCGCCCGTCCCGGCGGGATAAACAGAAAATCGCCGTCAATGGTGATTGTCTTTACAGTGGCGCTTAAACGGATTTCCCGATTCTGGCCGAGTAGGGGGATAACAGCCCTTTCCGCAAAGGGAACGGCGGCGGGGATATCACTCATTTTGCGGGCGATCCAGTCCCGGTGCTGACGGGCGAAGTCGTAGGCTTTATTGAGAGAGGCGCGCTCCGGCAAGACGAGATTCATCTTCCCCGCATGCGAATCCATGCGCAACGCCATACGCCGCGCGCGTTTACTCCGCCGGATAATGAGGTGCGGCGAAAGCGCAAGGATATCTTCCTCGGTCGTGTTGATGCGTAGGGGCAGCGGGATCATGGTTTCTATCTTAGCCATAAGATCGGCGCGCGGGAAGTCCCTTATTCCCCTTATTCGTGGGAGTCTATAATATCGGCCATACGACCTTCGCGCTCGGCTTCTTTGCGCTGGCGGGCGCGGATGGCGTCGATGCCGTGAAGGGCTTTGTTCCACTGGGGTGCTTTTTGATCGGGAATCAGCGCAAGGTCTTTCTCCGGGATGGCGGAAATTTTGCGCGTCTCAAACTGGCGGATAAAGTGCCTGATACGCGGCATGATCTGACCGCGCCAGCGCCGCCCGTTGAATATCCCGTAATGCCCGACTTCCTTTTGGAAGTGGTGGTATTGGCGGTTGGCCGGCAGGTTCTTGCACAGATCGTGCGCCGCTGTGGTCTGGCCGTGCGCAGAGATATCATCGCGCTCGCCCTCAATCGTTAAAAGCGCCGTTTTCTTTATCTGTTTCGGATCGACTTTGTGCTGTTTGCCGGTGGCCGGGTCTGTCCAGATCATCTTACCGCGTGGCAGATCGTGCTTTTGGAAAACGGTTTTCACGGTCTGGAGATAAAATTCCGCGCTGATGTCCATGACGGACAGATATTCATCATAAAACTTTCGGTGCCCTTCGGCCGATTCGCCATCCCCGGTAACGAGGTGGTGATAAAACTTCAGGTGCGAGCCTACATGACGGTCGAGGTTCATAGACATAAAGCCGCCGAGCTGTAAAAAGCCGGGGTAAACATGGCGGTGTGCGCCGGGATAATAGAACGGCACGCGGCTGACGACCGTGTTTTCAAACCAGCTCAAAGGCCGCTGTTCGGCAAGCTCGGTTACTTGCGTTTTCGATATACGCGGATCAATCGGCCCGCCCATCAAGGTCATAGAGGCCGGTGCGTTTTTATCGCCCATCTCTTCCATCAAGGCCGCCGCTGCAAAAACCGGAACGGCAGGCTGGCAAACCGCGATCGTGTGAACGGGCGGTTTCAGGAATTGGAAGAATTCCATCAAATAAGCGATGTAAGTATCAAGGTCGAATTTGCCGTCCTTTAAAGGGACCTGCCGGGAATCAACCCAATCCGTGATGTACACGTCATGATGAGGCAATAGCGCCTCAACCGTTCCCCGCAGCAAGGTGGAAAAATGCCCGGACATGGGGGCTACCACTAAAACTTTGGGGTCGGTTCGTTTGACGGATCGTTTAAAGTGGAGCAGGTTACAAAAGGGCTTTTCGAGAACAATGTCTTCAGTGATTTTAACTTTGCGGCCGTCGATACGGGTTTCAGGCAAGTCAAAGGCCGGGCGGGTAAAGCGGCGGGTTGAACGCTCAAACAATTCCGCCCCCGCCGAGATTGTTCGCCCGGCTTGCGTATAGGAAAGGGGATTCCATGGATGGCGGTAAAACATTCCCGTTGCTTCGGCCGAAAGCCGGGCCGGAGTCATAAAAGCATGTTGCAGGTCGTACAGATGATAAAGCACGGAAATCCTTTCCTTCTATGTTCCTGTCTTATTTTACGCTATATTGGGGGGAAGTGAAACTGCTTTTTGCGATGCAGCATCTTTTTTAAATACCAGCAAAATAACAAAAATGTTTGATCTTTTAACGGATATCCACGAGCAACTCTTAAATCCTGAGCGTTTTTTGACCGCGATCGGGGCGATTGTTTTGGGCGCCATCCTGGGCTTGTTGACGGGGCCGCGCTATAAAAATGCCACGCCTCCCTGTTGGCAGATCATTCAAACTTTAACGGGATGGATAGGCGCTAAACTCGACCGGCCGCACCGTAAGGCGGCGGATTTGATGTTTCGCGCTATTCTTCTGGTTTCTCTTTCTCTTCTGATGGCTTATATAGCCTCACTATTTGCGGTGCGGTTATCCGCCCGCATACCGTTGGGGGGGCTGAGTGAGATTCTATTTTTGGGGATGAGCTTAACAGTCGGTGCGGTCTGGTTCGCGCTTTTAAAGCTTTATGATGCGCTAAAGAACAAAAAGGTTGGAGAGGGCTCCTATTTTGTTCTCGCCCGCGCAGCACGATTAAATCTTGTTAAAAGTGATGATTATGCCATTACGCGCGCCGGAATGAGCCTTGCCGCGCGTAGCTTTGATAAGGGGTGTGTCGCGCCGGTGATCTGGTATTTGCTCTTGGGATTGCCGGGCGCTTTTATCTATGCGGCGCTGGCGGCGCTGGCATGGCAGTACGGGCGCGACGGGAAGGGCTCTCCCTTTGGTAAGCTTATTCTGGGGCTTGAAAAATTATTGGGGTTCGTGCCGCATATAATGGCGGGCGTGTTGATTGCTCTGGCGGGATTATTGACCCCGACCGGAGGGATGAGCCGCGCCTTGAGCGCTCTTTTATATGCCGGGAACAAGGCACCTTATGCTGAGGGTGGCCTGCCCGTGACCGCCATGGCTTACGTTCTTGATGTCTCGCTGGGGGGCGCGGTGCAGGATATCGACGGCTATGCGCTCAAGCGCGCATGGACGGGGCCAAGCGGCGCAACCGCGCAACTGGTCGAAGGGCATTTGCACCGGGCGCTATACCTTATTTTGATGGCGCATTTGTTGTTTATCTTTTCCCTGATTGGGGCGATGTTGTTCGCCGGACGGCTTTTTTAGAATGCGGCTTTAGGCTTGATCGCTTTCTTGTGGCGCGTGCTTGGCAAGAATGCGCTGCAAGGTGCGGCGGTGCATTTTAAGGCGTCTTGCCGTTTCCGAGATATTGCGGTCGCATTGCTCGTAAATGCGTAAAATATGTTCCCAGCGTACGCGATCGGCGGGCATAGGATCCATTGGTGGTGGTGGTAGATTTTCGCCCTCGCGCTGAATTAGCGCTTGTTCCACGGCGTCGGCGTCGGCCGGTTTGGCCAGATAGTCAATTGCGCCGGCCTTCACGGCGGATACGGCGGTGGCGATGTTGCCAAAGGCTGTCATGATGACCATCCGGCAGTCGGGGACGGTTTTACGGATGGCGCTGACGATATCAAGGCCGCTGCCATCACCAAGGCG
>JBNKRZ010000045.1:0-10919 GCA_050297015.1 Alphaproteobacteria bacterium
AAAAAGGTTGAAGTTAGTTCTCTGACTCAGGAGCAACTCGATGAAATCGTGAATATGCACGAATTGTACGTAAGGGGCCGTCAAGGCGGGCAGCGTGCGATTCTGCGTAAAATTGATTTGTCGGGATTGTCTTTGAAAGACCGTAAGCTGCGGCAGGCTGATTTTAGCGGTTGTAAAATGTATGGGATGGATCTGTCCGGCGCCGATTTTCAGGAAGCATGTTTGTATGCCTGTGATCTGAGTCATGCCAATTTGAACCAGGCTTGCTTTGTGCGTACTGATATGCGGGGGGCGCATATTGAGAATGCCGATTTGCAGGAAGCTGATTTGGACTCCGCTGATTTGCGGAGCGGTGGATGGGCTGAGGATGGTAATTTTTCTCATGCTGTTCAAAATGTGAATTTCCGGGGCGCAAACCTTGCCGGAGCGCGTCTGTCGGGAACGTTGGCGAATAATGCTGATTTTTCCGATGCCATCATGTCAAAGGTTGATTTGAAGGATGCCGACTTAACGGGCGCGGCATTTGAAGGCGCCGATCTGACCGAAGCCGATATTAAGGGTGCGCATTTCGAAGGGGCTAATTTGCGTGCGGCCATTATGACCGGGGTTGAGCTGGAGGATATCCGTGCCAGCGGCGTTGAACTGGATCACACTATTACCGATGAAAATGCCGGCCGTTCTTTGAACGAACTTGAAAATCCCTTGCCGCAGTTGATTAAACAGCATCGAAACTGGGTAGCCTCTGTTGGTAAAGAAGGGCGGCAGCTTGATTTGAGCGATTATGATTTGCGTATGCTGCTTTCTCTGGCGGGGGAAAAACTAACGGCGCTTAAGGCTGTGGGGGCGCGTTTTTGCGGAATGGATTTAACGGATGTTCACCTGCAAAGCTCGATTCTGAATGAGGCTGACTTTCGCAGCTGTTTTCTTAAAGGCGCGGATTTCCGGGCGAGCTCTATGAAGGGAGCTCGTTTTAGTCACGCCGATTTGCGCAACGCCGATTTTTCACCGCTTTACTTTGAACATGGCGGAAAAAAACAGGCTAGTCCTGCGAATATGGAGGGGGCTAATTTTCGTTATGCCAAGGCCACAGGCGCGCGTTTTCGTGATGTTTCTTTTAAGGACGCAGATTTAACCTATGCTGATTTTACCGGAACCGATTTGCGTGGTGCAGATTTTAGCGGCGCTGATATTACCAAGGTTTCTTTTACCGGTGCGAATATTGAAGGGGCTGTCTTTGACGGCGATCCGCCGGAAACATAATTTATAATCATTTCCATTTTCATTTACAGCTTCGTTATATCGTCGCTCTCGTAGGCTTAACTACGCTTCGCTCCTCATGCCTTGTGTAAAAAGAAAAGCGAAACGATTATAAATATACTGGGGGTTCTAGCGCTCTGCTGTCATGAAATAATTCACGTCCATATCTTTATCCGATAGTTTAAACTCACCTGACAAAGGATTGAATATTATTCCTTTTTCATCTTTTGGTGCTGCTTCTGCTTGCCGTAGGGCCGCCGCCAGTTCATGAGGGCGCACGAATTTATTCCAATTATGCGTACCTTTGGGCACCCAGCGTAAAATGTATTCAACGGCCGTAACGGCCATAAGACGGGCTTTCACTGTGCGGTTCAGGGTGGAGAAAATCAAGAGCCCGCCCGGTTTGCACAGGGCTGCACAATCTTTTACAAAACGATCCAAATCCGCGACGTGTTCGATGATTTCAAGGGCTGTGACGACATCATATGTGCCTTCCTCGCGGGGCAGGAATTTTTCCGCCGGGCCGCAACGATAGGCGATATCCAATCCGTTTTGTGCGGCGTGGTCGGTGGCGACCGCTATAGCGTTCTCATCGGCATCTATACCGTATACTTCGCCGCCGAGCCGGGAGAGGGATTCACAAGCCAGTCCGCCGCCGCAGCCGATATCCAGGACTTTTAACCCTTCGAAAGGGCGCGCCGTTTCTGAAGGGCGGGCGAAATGCGTCTCAATTTGCGAGCGGATATAGCCCATACGTACCGGGTTCATACGGTGCAAAGGGGCGAACGGGCCGCTTTGATCCCACCAGTATGCGGAATCCTTCGCGAAATTTTCAATCTCTTGCGGGTCGATACTGCTATTGTTTGCGGTGGTCATAAATCTTCCTTTGCAATTACCGGATAGTCTCAGTAAAGATAGAAATAGTCTATTGAGGGTGCAAGTGCAATGAAACGAATCGTAATGAAGTTCGGTGGGACCTCCGTTGCCGATATCGAGAAGATAGAACGGGCGGCGGATAAGGTTGCGGAAGAGGTGAAACGCGGCAATCAGGTGGCTGTCGTTGTGTCTGCTATGTCTGGCGTCACAAATCAGCTCGTTGAATACTGCCGTCAGGTGACCCCCGAACATGATGCGCGCGAGTATGATGCCGTCGTGGCGAGCGGAGAACAGGTGACTTCCGGCCTGATGGCTTTGGCGCTCCAAAAACGTAATATCGCGGCGCGCTCGTGGCAGGGGTGGCAAGTGCCGATCCGTTGTGATGATTCCCATGGAAAGGCCCGCATTCGCCGGATTGGCGGTGAGGCGATGAGTGAATCTCTCGAAAGCGGAGAAGTGGCTGTCTTGGCGGGATTTCAAGGGATTAGCAAAGATAACCGCATTACGACGCTGGGCCGTGGAGGCTCTGATACATCCGCTGTGGCGTTGGCCGCGGTGGTGAAAGCGGACCGTTGTGATATCTATACGGATGTGGATGGTGTCTACACGACGGACCCCCGTATTGTGCCGAAAGCACGCAAGCTGCCTGTGGTGTCTTATGAGGAAATGCTGGAAATGGCCTCAATGGGCGCGAAGGTTTTGCAGGTGCGTTCCGTCGAAATGGCGATGAAACGCGGCGTGCCGGTGCAGGTGCTATCAACATTTGAAGAGCCGGTCGGCAGCGATCTGCCCGGCACACTGGTAACCAGAGAGGAAGATATTGTGGAAAAGGAAATTGTAAACGGCATTACTTGCGCCAAGGATGAAGCTAAAGTGACATTGGTTGGGGTGTGTGATAAGCCGGGGATTGCCGCGGAAATATTTGTTCCCCTTGCGGAAAATAATATCAATGTCGATATGATTGTTCAAAATGTCTCCCGTGATGGCAGCGTGACCGATATGACCTTTACTGTGCCCAAGGAGGATCTGCAGCGGACCATTGAATTGCTGGAACAGTGCGAGGCTTTGGATTGTAAAGAAATACTCTCCAATGCGGGGGTGGCTAAAATCTCGGTTATCGGGATCGGGATGAAAAGTCATGCCGGGGTGGCGCAAAAAATGTTTGCCGCGCTGGCGGATAAAGGAATCAATATTCACGTGATTTCGACTTCAGAAATCAAGATCAGCGTTTTGATCGAGGAAGAGTATTGCGAATTGGCCGTACGGGCTTTGCATGCGACTTACGGGCTTGAAGGGGCTTGCGAAAATAAGGGCGCATAGAAACCGTATTTACACTGGATTAATAGGGAAAATTCCCCTATAGGTAGGGCTATGACTCAACAACAGCCGCAGGAAATCCAGTCCCCGCACTGGGACTATCATAGTGCCGGATTGCCGGTCGGCGAGATTATGCGCCGGACGCGGGAGCATTACGGCCAATCTCTGGATGATGTTGAGCGGGTCTTGCGTATTCGTGCGTGTCAGCTTTCGGCGATTGAGGAAGGGCGCGATGATCTTTTGCCGGGGCGTGTTTATGCCATTGGTTTTGTGCGGGCCTATGCCGAATATTTAGGTTTGCCGCCTGATGACATGGTTCATTTGTTCAAAGCACAAGTAGCGGGCAATGCCGCGGAAAAGGCAGAATTACATTTTCCTGTTCCGGCCTCGGAGAGCAAAGTGCCGGGCGCCTTTATTTTAAGCTCTTCTGCGGTGGCGTTGCTTTTGGTCGTGGGAGCGTTTGTTTTCTTGATGGCAGGCAAACAGCAGCCTGTACGTACGGTGAGTGCGGCGGAAATTCCGCCTGTCCCAGAGATGCTTAAGGCTGAATTGCACAAAGATATTCTCTCCGCTCTTGAAAATGCGCCTTTGGAAGCTGCTTTCTTGGCGAGCATCGAAACCGCCGCCGGGATAGAGGAAAACGCTTTTCCTGAAGTCGTGATAGAGGCGCATGATGATGTATGGATTGAAGTGCGTGATCCGGAGAAAAAAGTTTTGCTTTCACGCATTTTGAAGGCCGGAGACAGCTATACCGTGCCGCGTGAGCCGGGAATGATGATGGATACCGGAAATATGGGCGCTTTGGCGTTTTCGATTGATGGGAATAGTCTGCCGCCGCTGGGGGCGCATGGGGATGTAAAGCGTAATTTTGCTCTTGATCCTGTGCAGTTGAAAGCCAGCGTCCCGCCGGAAGAGGCGCTCGTGCTGGAAGAAAAGCTGATTAACCCGGAGCTGGTCAGAGCTTTCGATGAGTAGCGATCATACACATATTCGTCCGTGGCGCATGATCGAGCGCCGGAAAAGCCGCCAGATTATGGTCGGTGATGTGCCTGTGGGCGGCGATGCGCCCATTACGGTGCAGACCATGACGAATACCCTGACGACCGATGTGCAGGCGACCATCAACCAGATCAAAGCGGCGGAGGAGGCTGGCGTTGATATTGTCCGTGTTTCCTGCCCGGATGAAGCCTCCAGCGCAGCATTGAAACAGATTGTCCCGGCGGTCAGCGTGCCGATCGTGGCAGATATCCACTTTCATTATAAACGCGCGATCGAAGCGGCGCAAAACGGGGCGGCGTGTTTGCGGATTAATCCCGGTAATATCGGTGATGAGGCCCGCGTGCGGGAGGTTATCCAAGCCGCCAAGGATCATGGCTGTTCCATGCGGATTGGTGTGAATGCCGGATCGCTGGAGCGCGACTTGCTGGAGAAGTACGGGGAGCCGTGTCCGGAGGCGATGGTTGAAAGCGCGCAGCGCCACATTCAAATTCTCGAAGACCATGATTTTTTTGATTTCAAAATCTCCGTGAAGGCGTCCGACGTGTTCCTGTCTGTGGCGGCTTATCAAATGCTGGCCGAGGCGTGTGATTATCCGCTGCATCTGGGGATTACGGAGGCTGGCGGTTTGCGTGGCGGGACTGTGAAGTCGGCCATCGGGATCGGCAACCTGCTGTGGGCTGGGATCGGCGACACTATCCGCGTCTCGCTGTCCGCTGATGTGACGGAAGAAGTCAAAGTCGGGTTCGAGATTTTGAAATCGCTGGGCCTGCGCCACCGGGGTGTGAATGTCATTTCCTGCCCGTCATGCGCCCGGCAGAATTTTGATGTGATTAAGACGGTTGCCGTGCTGGAGGAGCGCTTGGCGCATATCTCCACACCTATGACACTTTCTGTGATTGGCTGCGTTGTGAACGGCCCCGGTGAGGCGCTCATGACCGATATCGGTCTGACCGGCGGCGGTAACGGCACGCACCAGATTTACCTGTCCGGTGATAAAGCCCATCGCCTGAAGGAAGGGGATGAGAGCATCATCGATCATCTCGTCCGTATGGTGGAGGATAAAGCCGCGGAGATTGAGGCGCTTAAAGAAGCGGCGGCCTTAAAGGGGCTAAAAGCCGCAAGGGATTAAGGGATGTCATACGTCGAACGCGCCGGGCTGATTATTGATACGATTGAATATCTGACGATTGCGACCGTCTGCCCGGATGGCACGCCATGGAACTCGCCTGTTTACACGGTCTATGATAGCGATCTCAATTTTTACTGGAAATCGTGGGTGGAAAACCAGCATTCCCAAAATGTCGCTCATAATGGCGATGTGTTTCTGGTTTTGTATGACAGCCGATCCCCGGCGGGGACGGGCGAGGGGGTTTATATACAGGCCAAGGCATGCGTTGTAGAAGAAGAGGAAGAGCGCCACAAGGCGCACCTGCTGTTAAAAAGGCGGGCGGGCAGCTCATTTTCTTCTTATGACACATTTGTTGAAGCGAATGTACGCCGTGTTTACAAGGCCGTGCCCCAAAAAATCTGGATGAATGACGGTTCCAGCAAACATGGTGATTACATTGACGTGCGCCATGAACTCGATATAAAAGAGCTGAAAAATGAAATTCAGCAATATGTATCGGAATAACCCATGTCCCTGTTAGCCAAATTACAACCACTGAAAGCCCGGCACGAAGAACTCGCCGCTCTGATGAGCGCGGGCGGGCTGTCGGGAGATGAATTCACCAAGCTGTCCTGCGAATATGCCGAGCTGTCCCCGATTGTGGAGGCTGTGGGCGAATATGACGCGGCGCTCAAGGAAAAAGAAGATCTGGCCGAAATGCTCGCCGACCCGGAAATGAAGGCGATGGCGGAGGAAGAGCTCCGCGCGCTGGATAAGAAAATCCCGGAGCTGGAGGCGCAAATCAAGTTGGCTCTGATCCCGAAAGATTCCGCCGATACCAAAAACGCGATTCTTGAGATTCGCGCCGGGACGGGCGGGGATGAAGCGGCTTTGTTCGCGGCCGATTTGTTCGCGATGTATAAGGGCTATGCTTCTCAGCGCGGCTGGCAGGTGGAGGTCATGTCCACGGCGGAAAACGATCTGGGCGGCTATAAGGAAATCGTGGCGGAGGTGAAGGGCCGCGATGTGTTCTCTCGCCTGAAATTCGAATCCGGTGCGCACCGGGTCCAGCGGGTGCCCAAGACGGAAAGTCAGGGGCGTGTGCATACTTCGGCGGCGACTGTGGCCGTTTTGCCGGAGGCCGAGGACGTTGATATCGACATCAATCCCGATGATTTGCGCATTGATACCTATCGCTCCCAAGGGGCGGGGGGGCAGCACGTTAATACGACGGATAGCGCCGTGCGGATTACGCACATTCCCACCGGTGTGGTGGTGGAGGTGCAGGATGAACGCTCCCAGCATAAAAACCGCGCTAAGGCTATGACGGTGCTGCGTACGCGCCTGTACGATGCACAACGCCAAGCGCTGGATGCGGAGCGCGCAGCAAACCGTAAAAGCCAGGTGGGGACGGGCGATCGCTCCGATCGTATCCGTACCTATAATTTTCCGCAAAGCCGTGTGACGGATCACCGCGTGAACTTAACGCTTTATAAGCTGGATGAAATTATGGCGGGTGAGGCGCTGGACGAAATTATCGACCAGCTCACCGCCGAGGATCAGGCCGAAAAACTGGCCGAATTGGATGTTTGATCCCTTGGACTTGCAAACGCTTTATTCAAAAACGAAAAATCGCCTGACGGATGCCGGGGTTGAAAACGGTGCGCTGGCCGCGCGCATTTTGATTAAGGCTGTCTGTGCCGTCAGTGAAACGGATTTGATCGCGCAGCCGGATAAGGAGGTCACGACGGAACAGGACGCGTTGCTCGAATCATATGTTTTACGCCGTCTGTCTGGAGAACCTGTGACCAAAATTCTCGGACGGGCGGAGTTCTGGGGGCTGCCGTTTAAGGTGTCGGCTGATACGCTCGACCCGCGCGCCGATACGGAAACGTTGGTGGAGGCGGCGCTGGAGCGCTTTAAAGACAATCCGCCCGCGACGATCCTCGATCTGGGGACCGGGACGGGCTGTATTCCCATTGCGCTACTTCATGAATGGCCGAATGCGCGGGCCGTTGCGGTCGATATTTCAGAAAAGGCGCTGGTTGTGGCGCAGGAAAATGCGCAAATGAACGGCGTTGATGACCGAATCACGTTTGTGCAGAGTGATTGGTGCGAAAAACTCTCCGGGCCATTTGATCTGATCGTCTCGAATCCGCCCTATATTCCGAATCAAGATGTCGAATCTTTGAGCGCTGAGGTAAAGAATCATGATCCTGTTCTTGCTCTCGCCGGGGGTGAGGGAGGACTAAATGCCTATAAAAGGATTTTTTCGCAAATTCCACAATTTCTAAAACCCGGCGCACGCGTGTTTGTAGAGGTCGGTTATGCACAGGCCGATGATGTGACGCGAATCGCGAAGGATACTGGCGCGAATCTGAGTCGCATATATCCCGATCTTGCCGGGATTCCGCGGGTTGTGGAAATCTCATATGGGGATAAATGATTTTTTTTCTCTGGACCCGCTTGATTGGAATCGGGGTGCGGGGATAGATTGCTTTTTATTCACGAGCGAGCAAAAAGCTGTGAGGCTGAATCGGGGAAAAACCGGATTCGGTAAAAAAAGAGTTTTGCCGGGTGTACGTGAATCAGTTAGACTATGTACGTGTAGATAACTTTGTTGAAAACTTCTGGATAAAATTAAGAAGGCAGGACCTTTACTATGAAACACGGGGCTTCAAACAGGCGATCAAGAAACAGGGGCGGCAATAACCGTCGGGGCAATCAAAACAAGATGCAGGTTTTTGACAGCAACGGTCCGGATGTACGTATTCGCGGCACGGCGCATCAGGTTTTTGAGAAGTACACGGCTTTGGCCAAGGATGCTTACGGTGCGGGCGATCTGATTTTGGCGGAAAGCTACTTGCAGCATGCGGAGCACTACCAGCGCTTGATTAATAGCTGGGAAGAAAATATGGCGCCGCGCGCGGCTTCTGCTCCCGCTACGCAGGCGGAGCAGCCTGAGGCCGTTGACGGGAATACTAAGGATGCTGATGATCTGGCGCTTCCCGCTAGCATTGTTGGGGCGGCTGTTGAAACGACAGCTCCCGTTCTTGAGGACGCGTAACGGCACGCTCGTCAACTTTTCAGGATTAATTGTAGAGGCGGGTTTTCCCGCCTTTATTTTATGGGGCCGGATGTTTTATAATGATCTGAGGGCCTGCCGCGGGCGTATAGAGTCACAATAGCGGACCAATCATTTCAAAGGAGAGGAACTTCCATGGACTTTGAACGCTTTACCGAGAAAACACGCGGGTTTTTGCAGAAAGCACAGACTTTGGCGATGCGGCGCAATCATCAATCGCTGGAGCCGGAGCATATGCTGCGTGTGATGCTGGATGATGAGGACGGTGTGATCCGTAAATTGATTATCGCGGCGGAGGGGGATGTGGAGCGCCTCAGCGCGGATGTGGATGAGGCGATTGCTAAATTCCCGGCTGTGACGGGCAGCGGGGCCGGCGGGCTTCGCATTTCAACCGATCTCTCAAAAATACTTGATAACTCATTGGAATTAGCTGAAAAAGCTGGCGACAAATTTGTGACAGGAGAGCGCGTTTTGCAGGCTATGGCTATGGCCAAGGCCACCAATATTGAGGGGTTGATCGAGGATTCGCGTTTGGCGCCGGCGCGCCTGAATCAGGCGATTAACGATATGCGCAAGGGGCGTACCGCTGATACCGCCAATGCGGAGGGACAATTCGATGCACTGGCTAAATATGCGCGTGATCTGACCGAAGTGGCGCGTGACGGAAAGCTGGACCCGGTGATCGGACGTGATGAAGAAATTCGCCGCACGGTGCAAGTGCTTTCCCGTCGTACCAAGAACAATCCGGTATTGATCGGGGAGCCGGGCGTTGGGAAAACCGCGATTATCGAAGGGTTGGCTTTGCGAATCGTGAAGGGTGACGTGCCCGAATCTCTCAAAAATAAACGCTTGATGGCTCTAGATCTGGGGTCGTTGCTGGCGGGCGCGAAATTCCGCGGTGAATTTGAGGAGCGTTTGAAAGCTGTGCTTGATGAAATTAAGGCGCATAGCGGCGAAATCGTTTTGTTCCTCGATGAGCTTCATACCCTCGTGGGGGCCGGGAAGGCTGAGGGTTCAATGGATGCCGGGAATATGCTTAAACCCGCTCTGGCGCGCGGCGAGCTGCATATGGTGGGCGCAACGACTTTGGACGAATACCGCAAACATATCGAAAAAGACGCGGCGCTGGCACGACGCTTTCAGCCGGTCTTTGTTGAGGAGCCGACTGTTGAGGATACGATTTCTATCCTGCGCGGCCTGAAGGAAAAATACGAAATGCATCACGGTGTACGCATCACGGATGGTGCGCTTGTCGCGGCGGCGACGCTTTCAAATCGCTATATTACGGACCGCTTTCTGCCGGATAAGGCGATTGATTTGATGGATGAGGCCTCTTCGCGCCTGCGCATGCAAGTGGACAGCAAACCGGAGGAAATTGATGAACTCGATCGCCGGATTATGCAGCTCAAAATCGAACGAGAAGCGCTGAAGAAGGAAAAGGATTCAGCCTCGCAAGACCGTCTCGAAAAGCTGGAAAGCGAGCTGGAGGAGCTGGAGTCGAAATCCGCGGACCTGACGAGCCAGTGGCAAACGGAAAAGGAAAAGCTCAATGCCGGGCAGAAACTGACGGAGGAGCTGGATCACGCCCGCATTGCTTTGGAAAAGGCCGAGCGTGAAGGCGATTGGAGCCGCGCCGGGGAAATCAAGTACAGTGAGATTCCGGAATTGGAGAAAAAGCTGGAGCAGGCCGGCGAAGTCGGTGAAAAAGGCATCATTAACGAAGAAGTGACCAATGACGATATTGCCGGGGTTGTCAGCCGCTGGACGGGCATTCCTGTTGATAAAATGATGGAAGGCGAGCGTGAAAAACTCCTCGGTATGGAGGATAAAATTACGCAGCGTGTCGTCGGGCAAGATGAGGCGGTGACCGCTGTGGCCAATGCCGTACGTCGTTCACGCGCGGGGCTTCAGGCGCAAAACCGTCCGATAGGCTCTTTCTTGTTCCTCGGCCCGACGGGCGTAGGGAAAACGGAACTGACCAAGGCTTTGGCGGAATTTCTGTTTGACGATGACAGCGCGATGATTCGCCTCGACATGTCTGAATATATGGAAAAACATGCCGTGGCGCGTATTATCGGTGCGCCGCCGGGCTATGTCGGTTATGAGGAGGGCGGTGCCTTGACGGAGGCCGTACGCCGCCGTCCGTATCAAGTGGTTCTGTTCGATGAAATAGAAAAGGCGCATCCGGATGTTTTTAATGTGCTGTTGCAGGTTCTCGATGACGGGCGCCTGACCGACGGGCAGGGACGTACAGTCGATTTTTCAAATACGGTTTTG